>NZ_JBVJCE010000001.1:0-53238 GCF_055588925.1 Amycolatopsis sp. NPDC041971
GGCCCCGGGGGGGGGGGGGGGGGGGGGGGGGGGGTTTTTTGCTCCCCCCCCCCCCCCCCCCCCACGACCCACCCGACCAACGCGGCACGAGCCATGCCCGCGACCGCCCACAAGGGATGCATGGCGGGGATCAACGACTCAGGACGCTAGCGCAAAGCGGGCCGCGCGGCCGCCGTCGGTTCGACGCGGATCCGCGAACTCCTGCCGCGCAGCCACGCGATGAGGCGGCAGACCAGGTAGATCACGAACGAGATCGCCGTGACGAACGCGCTGACCGGCTTCCCGGGCGCGAGCGAGAGGATGATCCCGCCGAGTGCCGCGATCTCCGCGAAGACGATCGACAGCACTGTCGCCTTCCACGGGCTCGCCGTGACCCGCGCCGCCGCCGCGGCCGGGGTCACCATCAGCGAGACCACGAGCAGCGCGCCGACGATCTGCACGCCGAGCGCGCTCGAAATCCCGACCAGTACCGCGAAGATCAGCGACAGCAGCCGCACCGGCACGCCGCGCGCCGTCGCGACCGCCGGGTCGACCGTGGCGAACAGCAGCGGCCGGTAGATCACCGCGAGCACCACCAGGACCACGACCGAGGCACCGACGAGGAGGTTCAGGTTGGTCGAGTCGATGGTGATGATCTGGCCGACCAGGATGCCGAACTTGTTGGCGCTGCGGCCTTCGTAGAACGACAGCAGCAGCACACCCATGCCGAGGCCGAAGGCGAGGATCACGCCGATCACGGAGTCGCGTTCGGACTCGCGGCCACCGAGGATCCCGATCAGCAGGGCGGCGATGACGGCGCCCGCGAGGCCGCCGAGTTCGACGCCGACGCCCAGCAGCAAGGCCCCCGCCGCGCCGGTGAAGGCCAGTTCGGCGGTGCCGTGCACGGCGAACGACATCCGGCGCATGACCACCAGCGGGCCCAGTACACCCGCGACCAGGCCGAGGACGGCGGCCGCGAGCAACGCCGTCTGCACGAAGTCGAGGCCGAGTAGCTCGCCGGTGAGGGCGAAGTCGAACATTTTGTCCACGGTGTCTATCCAAGAACCCGCGACCGCGATCGCGTCGCCAGGGCGCGAGTTCGCGCCGTCGGTCGAGCCGGCCTGCCGAGGCGCCTTGCCGCCCCGATCCCGAGGCCACCGGCCGGGGCGGGTTCCGCGTGTGGTCCGGACCGCACGAATGACCTCACTTCGTCTGCCACGGCGCTAAGAAGCCTGTTCGTCGATGTGGTGGGGTTCGTCCTCGCACAGCGCGCTCTGCGCCCCGGCGACGTGGATCTGCCCGCCGACCTTGAGCACCTCGATCCGCGTGCCGTACAGCTCGGACAGCGTCTCCGAGTTCATCACCTCGTCCGGCTTACCGATCCGGAACTGGCCGTTCACCAGGTAGAGCATCCTGTCCACATAGGACAGGATCGGATTGATCTCGTGGGTGACGAACAGGACGGCGGTGTCCGCCGAACGCCGTCGCTCGTCGATCAGCTCGCTGACCGCGCGCTGATGCGCGAGGTCGAGGGAGAGCAACGGCTCGTCGCACAGCAGGACCTCGGGGTCGCCGACCAGCGACTGCGCGACGCGGAGCCGCTGCTGCTCGCCGCCGGAAAGCCGCCCCACCGGCTGCTTCGCGTACGCCTGGGCGCCGACGGACTCGATCGCCCTCGACACCAGTTGACGTCGTTTCGAAAGGCCGAAGAGCCCGGTGCCCCACCGGTGCCCGTCCAGGCCGAGGCCGACCAGGTCCACCCCGCGCATCGTCAGGCCCTCGTCGAGGGCGCGCTGCTGCGGGATGTAGCCGATCCGCCGGTTCGTCCCGCCGGGGCGCCGCCCCGCGATCTCGACCGTGCCCTCCGGCAGCCCCTGCTGACCGAGCAGGACCTTGAGCAGGCTGCTCTTCCCGGAGCCGTTCGGCCCGAGGATCGCGAGGAACTCGCCGGGTTCGACGTCCAGGTCGAGCCCGGACCAGAGGGTCCTGGAGCCGAACGCGAGGCTCGCCCCGCGGATATGGACCGCGGGGCGCGCCTCGGCAGGTACGGAAGTCACTACTTCAGTGCTCCCGCCAGCGAGTCCACTTCCTTGGTCATCCATGCAATGTAGTCGGTCACACCCTGAGGAAGCGTTTCGGTGACGTCGACGACCGCGATCCCGGCGTTCTTGGCGTCGCCGACGACCTGCCGGGTGACCGGGGTGGTGGTCTGCGCGTTGTTGATCAGCGCCTTGACCTGCTTGCCGGCGATCAACTGCTTGACCTCGTTGAGCGCGGCGGCGGGCACGTCCTGCTCCGCTTCCACGGCCTCGGCGAAGGCGGGCGGAGTCGAGTCTGTGACCTTCGCGCTGTCGAGCAGGTAGTGCGCGACGGGCTCGGTCGCGACGACCTTCGCCCCCGAGGCGCCCAGCCCGGAGACCTTCTTCAGCAGCTCCTGGGTCTTACCCTTGAACGCGGTCGCGTTGGCGGTGAAGGCGTCCTTCGAGGCGGGCTGGATCTCGCCGAGCTTCGCGGCGACCTGGGCGGCGATCTTCTCGACGCCGGGCAGGCTGTACCAGACGTGCTCGTTCTCGTTGCCGGTCGCGGCGATGTCGACGGCGACCAGTTTCTGCGCGCCGGTGGCCTGGTCGGCCAGCTTCGAGAAGAAGTCGTCGTAGCCGCCACCGTTGGACAGCGTCAGCTTCGCGTTCTTCGCGGCGATGGCGTCGCTCGCGGTGGTCTCGTAGGAGTGCGGGTCGGCCGAGGGGTCGTGGATGATCGAGGTGACCTCGACCTTGTCGCCGCCGACGGCGGTCACGACGCTGCCCCAGACATCGGTCGAGGCGACGACCTTGATCTTCTCGCCGCCACCCGGATTCGCGGCGGACGCGTTCTGCGGTCCGGAGCCCGTCGACGCCTTGTCGGCGGACGCGCAAGCCGTCGCGCCGAGCGCGAGGACGGCCAAGGCCGACACGGCCGCGAAAACACTCTTAGTACGGCGGGAATTCATTTACTGCACTCCTGCGGATGCCCAGGCCAGGTGTCCCCAATGCCGGGTAATGGAAACCGTTGTCAGATTCAACTGTACCCCATCCGGCCGACCGGGCCCGCCGCGCTGGTGCGAGCTGTACCCAGGGTCACTCTGAATCGAGACCTGCCACACGTCGGGTGATGCTTCTGCAAAACGTTCTGAACCGTTACGGTTTGCGGATGGGCCGTCCTATCCGCACCAGGAGGCAGGCGACACTGGCGTCGTTGGCCGCAGAGCTCGGTGTGTCGCGGACCACCGTCTCGAACGCCTACAACCGACCGGACCAGTTGTCCCCTGAGCTGCGCCGTCGCGTCCTCGAGACCGCGCGCCGCCTCGGCTACCCGGGCCCGGACCCGGTGGCCCGTTCACTGCGGACGCGCAAGGCGGGCGCTGTCGGTCTTTTGCTCACCGAGAACCTCTCCTACGCCTTCCGCGACCCCGCCGCCATCGGCGTGCTCGAAGGGCTCGCGCTGGCCTGCGAAGACGCGGGCGTCGGCCTGCACCTGGTCCCGGCGAGCCCCGGCCGCGAGGACGTCGCGGCCGTGCACCGCGCCGGCGTCGACGGTTTCGTCGTCTATTCGGTCCCCGACGACGACCCGCATCTGGGCGCCGTGCTGGAGCGCCCGGTGCCGACGGTGATCGTCGACCAGCCGCGCGTGGACGGTGTCGACCGGGTCGGCCCGGACGACGCGGCCGCGGTCACCGCGATGGCCGGACACCTCATCTCGCTGGGGCACCGGCAGATCGGTGTGCTGTGCATGCGGCTCGCCCGCGAGCGCAACGACGACTTCGTCTCCATCCAGCGGCAGAGCGCCGCGCATTTCCACGTCCAGCGGATCCGGCTGGAGGCGCTGGCCGCCGCGTTCTCCGCGGCCGGGGTCGACTGGGCGACCGTGCCGGTGGTCGAGCGCTTCGACCACACCGTCGACGACGGCGCCTCGGCCGCACGGCAGCTGCTCGACGCGTATCCGCAGGTCACCGCCGTGATCTGCACTTCCGACATCCTCGCGCTCGGCGCGCTGGCCGAAGCGGAACGGCGGGGGCTGCGCGTACCGCAGGATCTGACGGTCACCGGTTTCGACGGCATCACCGAGGCCGAACGGTCCGGGCTCACCACGGTCCACCAGCCGGTGCTCGAGAAGGGCAAGGCGGCGGGCAAGCTGCTGCTCAGCTCGGCCGACCGGGTCGGGCCGAAGGTGATCACCCTGGCCACGGAACTGCGGGTCGGCCGCACTTCGGCACCGCCTCGAACGGCTGAAGAACGCTGGTTCGGGCCGTGACGTGAGCCCCGAAGTGTTGCCCTCCTCCGCCCCGTCCTGTTCCCATGACCCGGTGACCTCCATCGACGTGTTGCTCAAGCGGAACCAGGAGCTGGGTGAAGTCGCTCCCGGCGACCGCTCGTCCGCGAGGCCATCACTGCAGGTGGCGATTCTGACCTGTATGGACGCCCGGATCCGGGTGTTCGAGATCTTCGGCCTGATCCAGGGCGAGTCGCACATCCTGCGTAACGCGGGCGGCGTCGTCACCGACGACATGATCCGCTCGCTCGCGCTGAGCCAGCGGAAACTGGGCACCCGCGAGGTACTGATCGTCCAGCACACCGAATGCGGTCTGTCCATGGTCACCGAAGACGACTTCAAGGACGAGCTCGAAGCGGCCAGCGGGCTCCGGCCGACCTGGTCGGTCGAGGCGTTCCGCGCGGTCGAGGACAGCGTGCGCCGGTCGGTGCGTCGCGTCCGGCGCAGCGACTTCCTGCCGCACACCGACAACGTGCGCGGCTTCGTCTACGACGTGAAGCTGGGCCGCCTGACCGAGGTCGAGTAGGGGTTTTAAGCTGGCGCGGTGGGCGTCGACGCGGATGTGCTGACCGAATGGTTCGACGACGTGGGGCGCGACCTGCCCTGGCGTGAACCGGATTGCACCGCCTGGGGTGTGCTCGTCAGTGAGATCATGTTGCAGCAGACGCCGGTCGCGCGCGTCCAGCCGAGCTGGCTCGACTGGATGGCGCGCTGGCCGGTGCCGTCGGCGCTGGCGGCGTCGTCGCAGGGCGAGGTCGTGCGTGCCTGGGGCAAGCTCGGCTACCCGCGCCGCGCCTTGCGGCTGCACGCCGCGGCGGCCGTCATCGCCGCCGAACACGGCGACGTCGTTCCGTCCGATGTGGACACTCTGCTCGCGTTGCCGGGCATCGGCGCGTACACCGCGCGCGCGGTCGCGGCCTTCGCCTACGGCAAGCGGGCGCCGGTGGTCGACACGAACGTCCGGCGCGTGGTGGCCAGGGCGGTGCACGGCGCGGGCGACGCCGGGCCGCCGTCGAACACCCGCGACATGGCCGACGTCGAGGCGCTGCTGCCGCCGGAGGACGCGCCCGCCGCGAAACTTTCGGCGGCGCTGATGGAACTCGGCGCGCTCGTCTGCACCGCGCGGTCACCGCGGTGCGCGGACTGCCCGATCTACGACGACTGCGCCTGGCAGCACGCGGGCAGACCCGCCTACGCCGGGCCCGCGAAGCAGGTCCAGAAGTTCGCCGGGACCGATCGCCAGGTACGCGGGCTGCTGCTCGACGTTCTGCGCGGCAGTGAAGGCCCGGTCGAGAAGGCGCGGCTCGATCTCGTCTGGAGCGAATCCGGGCAGCGCGACCGCTGTCTCGACTCCCTGCTGGTCGACGGCCTGCTCGAACAGACCGGGGACGGCCTGTTCGCCCTCCCTGGTGAACACTGACGCATTACGACAAAAGTTGGTCAATGGTTGTCATCGACGCGATGGCGGGTTAGTTTTCCGGCCAACGCGCATGATGGGAGTTTCGCCCGTGGCCGACTTCGACCGACGTACCGCGCTCAAGGGCGGCCTGACGGTAAGCGCCGTCGGGCTACTGGGGACAGCGACGATTTCCGCCGCGGACGCGGCGTCCGGGGTGATAGCGGAACCGAAGATCCACGGAACGGCCGCGTGGGGCGCGCGGCCGCCGAACGGGACGATCGAGGTGCAGAACCACAAGCCGACCTACATCGTCGTGCACCATACGGTCGAACCGGGGAACGTCACCGACTACACGCTCGAACACGCCTTCTGGGCGTCGCGTGCGATCCAGAATTTCCACATGGACACCCGTGGCTGGGTCGACAGCGGCCAGCAGTTCACGAACAGCCGCGGCGGGCACATCACCGAAGGGCGGCATCGCAGCCTGGAGATCGTGCGCGGTGGAACCCGGCACGTGCTGGGCGCGAACGTGGGCAACAACAACAGCACCTGCATCGGGATCGAGAACGAAGGCCTCTACAGCAAAGAGGACGTCACGCCGGCGCTCTGGAACTCGCTGGTGAAGATGGTCGCGTACATCGCTTCGCGGTACGGCATCTCGCCGAAGTTCATCAAGGGACACCGGGACTTCAACTCGACCGAATGCCCCGGAACCGTGTTGTACAACCGGCTTCCGGAACTGCGCGCCGAGGTGGGCAGGCTGCTGGGCTCCCCATCGCCCAAGGTGGACCTGCCGGAGTGGCCGCTGCTCAAACCCGGTGACAGCGGGCCGCGGGTGCGAATGGCCCAGGAACTCCTGCGGGCACGCGGTTTCGCCGTCCCCGTCGACGGCCTATTCGGACAGTCCACAAAGGACGCGGTCACCGCGGTGGCGGCACGGCACGGTCTGGAGCGCGATGCCTGCGGCGCGACCGCGGCGACCGACGAGACCGGCTTCCTCGGCTCCGACGTCTGGCCGCTCATCGTCGGGTCCGGCACCGATCCGCGGGCGCTGAAAGCACGACTCGCCGGCTGAACAGCAGCGGCGACAGGACGATCAAGGCGGCGCACCAAGGGAGCAGACCCGTTCCCAGCGGCAGCAGCAGACCGCCGATGAGCGCTCCGCCGGCGACGGCGCCGTTCCAGGCCGCGATCGTGAGCGACTGGGCGGCGTCGGCCGTGGGGCCCGCGATCAGGGCGGTGACGGCCTGGAAAGCGGCCGGTGCGCCGCCGAAACCCAGACCCCACAGGCCCGCGGCGGCCAGCACCAGAGCGTGGACCCCGTCGCTCACGCCCAGCAGGAGGATGGCGGCGGCGGTCACGGCGGTGCAGGTCAGCAGAACGGCGCGAGGACGGCCGTCGAGCGCGGAGCCGACCGCGACCAGCCCGCCCACCGTGGCACAACCGAACACCAGCAGCGCCGCGGCCGGCAGCGCCGCCGTGTCGAGCCCGGCGAGAACCGGCCCGATGTAGGTGTAGGCCACGTTGTGCCCCAACGAGAACAGCGCCACCGTCGCCAGCACGGGCCGCATCCCCGGCAGCCGTGACGCGGCCAGCGGCCGGGTGGGGCCCGCCGGACCCGAGGGCCCGGTGGGCACGGCGGGCACCGCGACGAGCACCCACGCCAGCAGCGGCACGGTGATCACCGCCATCGCGGCGAACGCCCAGCGCCAGTCGGCCAGTTCGCCGAGCGCGGTACCGGCGGGCACGCCGAGGGCGAAACCGATCGGGGTGCCCGCCATGGCCACGGCCAGCGCGCGGCCGGTGAGTCCCGGCGGGGCGAGACGCATCGCGTAACCGGCGACGAGGGACCACATCACCCCGGTCAGCGCCCCCGAGACCACTCGCGTGGCCAGGATCAGCGGGTACGAAGAGGACACGGCGATCAGCAGATTGGTGATCAGGAAGCCGGTGATCAGCGCCAGGAGCAACCGTTTGCGCGGTACGCGCAGCGTCGCGCCGGTGAGCGGGATGGCGGTGAGCGCGGTGGTGAGCGCGTAGACCGTCACCAGCTGACCGGTGGCCGACGGCGAAACCCCCAGCTCCGCGGACATGCCCAGCAGCAACCCGGCGGGCAGCACTTCGGTGAGGCAGCCGAGGAAGACCGTCGTCGTCAGCGCGAGCAGCGCGGGGAGGGGCGGCATGCCCCGACGATCGCTTTCCCGGCGCGGCGCGGGGTAGTCCCTGGCGGGTATGCCGCGGCGTTATCGGCCGGGATAACCCCGTGGCATGACCGGCTGGCAGTGCCGCGCGCGGCGCCGACGTACGCACGATGACCGGGCATCCTCCCCTGTAGAGAGAAGGCTCGTTCATGACCGTGCGGATTCGGTGGCAGGAGCCACTGTGCACCGCGTTGCTCGCCACCACGATGATCGGCGCCTGCCCGGTTTCGGCGGCGGCTCAGCCGGCACCCGGCAGCGACGGGTACGTGCACGTCTCGCCCGACGGCACCGTCCTCGGCCCCGATCCTTACTACCCGAAGGACGGCAACGGCGGTTACGACGTCGACAAGTACTCGCTCGCGTTGGACTACGCGCCGTACGCGATGCTGTTGAGCGGCAGAGCGACGATCACCGCGACGGCCACCCAGGACCTGAGCCGGTTCGACCTCGACCTGCGCGGGCTCACCGTACGGTCGGTCACCGTCGACGGGGTGGCCGCCACGTTCCGGCGGGCGGGCGAACACGAACTCGTGATCACTCCGCGGACCCCGCTGGTCGAAGGCAGGCGGTTCACCGTCGTGGTCGGTTACGACGGGCGCCCGGAGCCCATCGCCACGGCGCGCGGCCGGGTCGGCTGGCTGTCCGCCTACGCCGATTCCGCCGTGGCCACCGGGCAGCCACGTTCGGCGATGACCTGGTTCCCCGTCAACGGCACCGAAGCCGACAAGGCGACCCTGCACGTCTCCGTCACCGTCTTGGACGAATTCTCGGTGCTGGGCAACGGTTCTCAGATCTCCGATGTACCCGCGGGTGCCGGACGGCACACTGTCACCTGGTCGGAGGACACCGCCCTCGCGCCGAGCACGGCCATGCTCGGCATCGGGCGCTGGGAGGTCGAGAGGATCACGCTTCCCGGCGGCCGGACCGCGATCAACGCCTATCATCCGTGCGCGACGGGCAAGCGCGAGCTCGGCGGCAGGCTGCCCGAGGTGCTGGAATTCCTCACCGGGAAATTCGGCGACTACCCGCAATCGGCGGCGGGCGGCCTGTTCCTCGACCGCTCCCTCGGCTACACGCACGGCGCCCAGACCCGGCCGGTGTACGGCCGCGCGGCCACCATCGCCGATCTGGTGTACGCCACCGCGTACCAATGGTGGGGAGCCGGGGTGAGCGGCAAGATGTGGCGCGACGCGCTGATGCCCGAATCCGTCGCGCAGTACGCGGTGTGGCTGTGGGACGAGGCCAAGAACGGAGCCGACCTGGACCGGCGGTACCGCGAAATGGTGGCCAAGGTGAGCGGCGACGCGGGTTTCTGGGCACCCAAGCTCACCGATCCCGGCAAGGGGGCCGAATTCGCGCCCACCACCAAAGCGGTGCTGATGGTGCACGCGTTGCGGCGTCTCATCGGCGACGACGTGTTCTTCCAGATCATGGCGGGATTCCCGATGATCAACCCGCGGGGAAACCAGAACTGGCACGACTTCGAGCTCTACGTCTCCGCGATGACGCAGCTCGACCTCGTCGACTTCAACCGCGCGTGGCTGGACGGCACGGTGCGGCCGCCGGACGAGTTCCTCTTTCCGGGGATGTAAGACGGCCTGAACCCACCTCGTTCTCTTGAGGAGGGGTAAGGCCAATATGTTGTGCTGCGAAAGTGGCTTTCGCGACACGAACACCCGGCCGTGACACGAGCACCCGGCCTTGGCCCGAGTACTGGCCTCGGCCCGGACCGAAGGGGACTTTCCCCGCATCCGATGCGGGGAAAGTCCCCTTCACCCCGGCCCTGGTGCGCCACCTCTGTCCAGGTAGGCGGCATAGACCGGCGCCGTCCTCGCCTCGGCCCAGTACGCTTCGACCACCGCGGAGATCAGCTCCGCCCGCCGCCCCGCCACGAAGGTCTCCTTGTTCCACGCGAGGACATGCCTGCGCGGCAACACCTCCCCGCGCAGCGGCCGGGTCACCAGACCTTGGTTCCGCGGATCGCAGATCGGCTGCGACAGCCCGATCGCGCCGGACCGGACCACCAGCAACGCCACCTGCTGCGAAGTCACCTGATGGGCGACCGACGGGCTGAACCCGTGCCGCGCGCAGGTCTCCACGAAATACCTGGTGAACGTGGCCGCCGAAGAATCGGACACCATCACC
Source organism: Amycolatopsis sp. NPDC041971 (assembly GCF_055588925.1). Lineage (NCBI taxonomy): Bacteria > Bacillati > Actinomycetota > Actinomycetes > Pseudonocardiales > Pseudonocardiaceae > Amycolatopsis > Amycolatopsis sp. NPDC041971. The sequence goes on from NZ_JBVJCE010000001.1 coordinate 10,033, forward strand.
CACGCTTCGTCCCGCAGCGCATACAGGTCGATGGTCTCCTCACGCGCCAGCGGATGGTCTTCCGGTAGCAGCACGAAGGTCGGCTCGGTCACCACCACCTCGGTGTCCACGTTCGCGGGGATTTCGAGCTCGTGTCCCGGGTAGTCCTTGACCAGCCCCAACTCCGCGCGCCGCTGAGCCAGCAGTGGCAGCAGCCGTTCGGGATGGTCGTCGTGCACGACCTGCACTTCGGAGACCTCCGGCCACAACCTGGTCACCAGCGAAGGCAGACGCGCCACCAGCGCGCTCGCCACCGCCGCCACCCGGACGACGTCGGGCGGACCGCTCGGGCAGACGCGCTGCTCGATGTCTTCGAGCAGTTTGTCCAGCTGTGGCAGCAAAGCGGCGGTTCGGCGCAACAGCAGTTCGCCCATCGGCGTCGGGGTCACGCTGCCCTCGCGCCGCTCGAACAGCTGATAACCCAGCATGTTCTCCAGCCGTTTGAGTTGCGCGGAAACCGCGGGCTGGGTGACACCGAGAGCGATCGCGGCACGGGAAAGGCTGCCCGTGTCCGCGATCGCCCGGATCACCCGCAGGTGGTGGACATCCAGTTGTACGACGTCGAACTCCTATGTCACGAACGGGTTTTCGATCCGTCGAAAGAAGTCATGGCCGGGGGAAGCACCGCGGCGGCGGTCCGTCTGCCGAGCAGAATATACAGCAGAAAAGCACCTAGAACGGAATTCACGGTAGGGATTCCCCACGGCAGCCAGATGCCCACCGCGGCCCCCGCCACCCAGCAGATCAGCCCGGCGGGAACCCAGGACGGGCAAGTCGAAGGCAGTTCCCCGGACGCGCGGGTGGCTTCCAGCACCGGTTCCCAGCGCCGGACCACGTAGTACTCGGCGATCACCACGCCGGCCACCGGTGGCGTGAGCACGCCGACCCAGGTCAGGAAGGCGGTGAAATGGTCGAGGATGCCGATCGCGGAGAGCGCCGTGCCGAGACCGCCGAGCAGCAGGGTCGCGGTGGTGCGGTCCAGCCGCCGGGACCGCAGCACCTGGACGGCGTTCACCAGCCCCAGCGAGGACGAATAAAGGTTCCAGTCGTTGATCTTCAAGATCGCGGTGACCAGGATCAGCGTGCCGAGCACCCCCGACGACGAGGTGATGATCCCGACCACGTCGGCGCTTTTCGCCGCGTGCGCGAGCAGCACCCCGATCAGGCCGATCAGGTACTGGCCGAGGGTGACGCTGACCAGCGTCTGCTTGACCACGTCGGACGCGGTCCGGTTGAACCGGGTCATGTCCGGGGTCATGATCGCGCCCATGATGAACGCGCCCGCCACCAGCGTGGTGCCCTGCGCCAGCGACATCGACGGCCCCGGCGGCGGCTCGGACATCAGCGTGGGCAGCGAATGGTCGTCGAGGGCGGTGATGATCGAAAAGCCCGCCAGCGCGAGGAAAGCGGGCACCGTCAGATACGCCGTCCAGGCCATCGCGTGGAAGCCGAACACGACGATCGCGGTCACCAGCGCGCCGCCGGCGAGCGCCCACACCCACACCGGCGGGCCGCCCATCAACGCGTGGAGACCGTGGGCGAACACGTCGTTCTGCACCCCGAACCAACCCGCCAGGCTCACCGTCATCAGCAGCCCGACCAGCGAAGATCCGCCGGTGCCGAAGCCCGCCCAGCGGGCGAGCACCGACGTCGAAAGTCCTTCCCGGGTGCCGGCGACACCCATCAGGATGGTGATGATCTCCAGCAGTACCGAACCGATCGTGATGGCGAGCACCGCGTCCCAGAAGGTCATGCCGAAGCCGAGTACCGCGCCCAGCAGGAACTGGTGGAACGAGGACACCTGCCCGAACCGTTGCAGTGCGACGGAAATCCAGGAGTAGCGGCGTTCGGCGGGAACCCTGCGCAACGAGAAGTCGTCGTGTTCCATGGTCACTCCACCCGTTCCGGGACGGCCTGTTCGAGGACGACGAAGCCCTGACCGGGCAGTGGCCGCCAGGAGAGTTCGCCGCGGTAGAGCCGTTCGAGGAACGGGACCCGCTGGTGATAGGCGAACACGGAACTGCCGACCCCGGCCACGGCGACGGTGCCGACGAACATCGGCAACTCGGCCAGGAAATACCGGACGGCGCTGCGCAGCTGGTCAGGCGTGGGGTGTTCGCCTTCGGGCAGCCGCCGGTCCAGCACCCAGCCCGTGGCGCCGAGGCATTGCCGGGCGAACTCCTGATCGGTGGCGAACCGCCGGTGCGCCTCGGAGAGCAGGCCCAGATACGCGGGATCGGATTCGAGCACCGCGGCGTCCAGAATCAGCTTGTGCGGATCGGACGGGTAAACCTGCCGCAACGCGCGGACGATCTTGTTACGCGTGTAATTGCCTTGCCGCTGCGCCTTCTGCGTGGCACGCACCGGGTCGTAGCCGAGCGCTTCGAGGGTGAAGGCGGACGGCCCGTCCGGGACGAAGAAATGAAAACCTCGAAAGGCCGACATCGCCCAGCGGGCGAGATCGGCGATACGGTCCACCGTGAAATGGCTGTTGAACGGGCTGACGCCGAAGCAAACGTGCTCGGCCCGCGCCAGCGGATCGGCGCAATGCTCGGTGAGCGGCAGTGGTCGCGGCAAGACGGCTCCTGAATCGCGTGATATGCGGGAGAAGAGGCGTCGACCGAACGTAGCCACGGCTCGATGGCACGGGTATTGCCACTGAATGTTGTCATCGGATTATGAGAAATCGCCGCTCTCGACTTTCGGAGGTGCCGGGCGCGAACGGGTCGCGGTATACGAAGTCATGGAGATTCAGGTTCGGCATCTTCGCGTGCTCTGTGAGATCGCTGCCCACGGCAGTCTGAACCGTGCCGCCGCCGGACTGGGGCTCGGGCAGCCCGCGCTCAGCCATCAGTTGCGCCGGATCGAGCGGATGGTCGGCGGCCCGCTGTTCCACCGCGACCAGCACGGGGTGCGGCCCACCGAACTCGGCGCCCTGATCCTGCGGCGGGCACGGGCGATCGTGCTCACCTTCGACGAGCTGGAGCACGACTTCCACCGTCAGGAACCCGAGACCGGTGAACCGATCAGGATCGGCTGGAACGACAGCGCCATCACGGGTTCGCTGCTCGGCGGACTGCGCGACCTGCGGCCGGGCGAACCGTTCCGCACCCGCGCGGACACCTCGCGCACCCGGCTGCTCGCGCAGGTCGCGAACCGGGGCGTCGACCTCGCGCTGATCATGATCTGCGGCGGGCGCGGCCTCCCGGTGCCGCCGGAGGTGCGGACGATGACCCTGGTCGAGGAGCCGTCGTTCGTCGCGCTCCCCGCCGGACACCCGCTCGCCGGGGAAGAGGAGATCGAACTCGGCGAACTGGCCGGGGAGGACTGGATCGTCTCGAGCGGCGGCGACGGCTGCCGGGTGGTGTTCCGCGAGATGTGTCTCGCGCACGGTTTCGACCCGCGGATCACGCACGACGTCGACATCGACACCGCGCGGGAAGACCTGGTCAGCGGCGGGCACGGCGTCGGGCTGGTCCAGCCGACCCGGCCGCCGTCGGACGGCTTGGCCATCCGGCCGCTGGCGGGTGCGCCGATGTGCGTGCGGCATGTGCTCGCCTGGCGGGAGGACGGTCCGTGCGCGCCCGGCGTCACGGAACTCGCCAACGAGGCGACGGCCGGATATTGGCGGCTCGCCGAGCGGACGGCGCCGTACCGCACCTGGTTGCACCGCCACGGCAGGCTGGCCGCCGGATAACCCGTCGGCATGCCGAGGCGGCACTAGAGCGTGTCCCGGCGGTCGGCCGACGATGGGAATCGTCAATCACGGCCTGCCGAAAAGGGGCACCATGCTGCCGTTGATCACTCGTACGGAACTGCTCTCCATGCTGGAGGCCGGATCGGTGATCGTGGTCGACACGATGCCGGTCGCCTATTTCGAAAAAGAGCATCTTCCCGAAGCTCGCAACATTCCGGGGTTCCCGTACGAACAGGCGGCCGAATTCACCGACCGCCTGGCACCGGCGGTGCTCCCGGACAAGACCGCCGCGATCGTCGTCTATTGCGCGAACACGCCGTGCCGCAACAGTGAATTCGTCGGACGGCGCCTGCTGGAACTCGGGTACACGAACATCCGCAAGTACCGCGAAGGCATCGAAGACTGGGTCTCGAACGGTTTGCCGACCGCCTCTTCGTCCTGAGTGGACTCCTCACCGCCAAGGAGATCGTCTTGTCCAAACTCAAAAGATTCGTCTGTGTGCTGGCCGGCGTGCTGGCCCTCATCACCGGATTCGGCAACGGCGTGGCTTCCGCCGCACCGACGGCCGAGAACGTGATGACGGTGACTTCGGCCAATTACGCCGAGGTCATGGACATCTCGCGGCAGAAGCTGGTCATCATGGACTTCGGCGCGACCTGGTGCCCGCCGTGCCGCCAGATGAAGCCGGTGATCGAGCGGCTCGCCGGTGAATACGGCGGCCGGTTCCTGCTGGGCGAGGTCGACGTCGACCGGAGCCCGGAGCTGTCCAGCCGGTACAACATCCGCTACCTGCCGACGCTGGTCGGTGTCCGCGACGCCGCCGAACTGCCGTCTTCGCGCAACATCGGCTACCCGGGCGAAGCGCGGTTGCGCGCTTGGATCGACGCTCAGCTGGCGAAGGGCTGACCGATGACGTCGGAGAGGAACGCTTCGACGGCACCGAGGTAGGTCTCCGGCGCTTCGTCGTGCACCACGTGCCCGGCGCCTTGGACGACGATGTGCCGTCCGAGGCCGCCGGGCACGCGTGCGGCCAGTTCGGCCTGCTGGCCGTGCGGCATCGCGGTCCGTTCGCCTTCGATCGCGAGCAGCGGGCAGTTCACCCGCTCGACGAACTCCCAGAAATCACGCCGCCCCCATTCCGCCGCGATCTCGTAGAGGTCCGAGAGGGACGCGATCAGGTGGTAGCCGTCTTCACGTTCCTCGACGCATTCGACGAAGTAGTCGCCGGTGTCGCCGAAGAACTCCCGCACGTGGGCCAGCGATCGGAACGGGACCGGCCACGATTCGAAGTACCCGCGCCAGGTGTCCACGGTCCGGCCGCGCTGATCCGGCGCGAAGTCCTCGCAGACCACGGCGCGGACCAGCTCGGGATGGATCGCCGCGGTGACCCAGGCGTGCAGGCCGCCCATCGAATGCCCGATCAGGACCGCGGGCTCCTCGAAGGTCCGCAGCACCGCGGCGACGTCGTCGGCGAACCGCTCGGTGCGCCAGGGCCCGCCGCGTGGTCCGCGTCCGTGACCACGCGCGTCGAGGCCGTGCACACGGCCGTACGGTTCGAGCCTTCGCGCGACCCGCCACCACGTCGTCGCCCTGCCCATGAGCCCGTGCAGAAGGACGATCGGCGGTCCGTCGCCGCCGAAAGTGATCAACCCGTCGCACTGGATCACCACTAAGCTCCCCTCCATGCGCAGCCGTGTCCCCGCCGCCGGTCTGGTCCTGGGGGTCGTCTGCGCCCTGATTATCGGCTGCACCGCCGATCCTCCTCCGGCCACACCCCCGCCGCCGCCACCGATGAACCCGGCGCCTGGCGCTTCGGGCGCGGGCGACCCGTACTACCCGATGGACGGCAACGGCGGCTACGACGCGGCCGAATACCAGGTCGGGATCACTTACGACCCCGGGAAAGGCCGTCTCGACGGCGACACGACGGTGATCGCGAAAGCGACTCAGGACCTCAATCGGTACAACTTGGACTTACGCGGCTTGACGGTCCAGTCCGTTGAAGTGGACGGGAAACCGGCGAAGTTCGCCCGCGAGGGCGAATTCGAACTGGTGGTGACGCCCGCCGAGCCGATCCGGAACGGGACCACCTTCCGCACGAAGGTCGTCTACGGCGGCGACCCGTCGGCGACCCCCAAGGCGGGCGGCAACGAGAACGGCTGGCAGAAGTCGAAGGACGGCGGCGCGTTCATCGTCGGTGAGCCGCATTCGGCGTCGTTCTGGTATCCCGTCAACGAAACCCCGCGTGACAAGGCGATGTTCACCCTCACCGCCCGGGTGCCGGACGGCTGGACCGTCATCTCGAACGGGCGCGAGATCCAGCAGAGCTCGGTGAACGGCTGGAGCACGACGTCCTGGCAGGAACGCACGCCCGTGGCGGCCTACCTGACCACGGTGGCGATCGACAAGTTCACCGTCGACCGGATGGCACTGCCGGACGGGACACCGGTGGTCAACGCGTACGCGCCGGGCGCCGAAGACCGGCGCGACACCGGCAGGCGGCTGCCGGAGATCATCGGCTTCCTGAGCTCGAAGTTCGGGCCGTACCCGGTGGACGCGGCGGGCGGCATCTATCTCGACGAGGACATCCATTTCTCGCTGGAGACCCAGACCAGGCCCACCTACGCGAAATGGGCCGACCTGATCACCGTGGTGCACGAAACCGCACACCAGTGGTTCGGCGATTCGGTGACGCTGAATTCGTGGTCCGACATCTGCCTCAACGAATGCCTCGCCTCGTACGCGCAATGGCTGTGGCAGGAATCGCGGGACAACCAGAACCTGGACGACCGCTACCGCGCCGCCCTCGAGATCATGCGCGGCAGCAAGGACTTCTGGACGCCGAAACTGGTCGATATGGGAGCCGGGCAGGAGTTCCGGGGCGTCTACGACAAGGGGATCCTGGCCATCCACGCGCTACGGCGGAAGATCGGCGAAGGAGCGTTCGCGCGGCTGCTGAAGGAGTGGCCGGCGGCGTACCGGAACGCCAACGCGTCCTGGGCGGATTTCGAGGCGTTCACGATCAAGCTTTCGGAGCAGGACCTGCGGCCGTTCTTCGACGCCTGGTTCCACGGCACGGCGATCCCGCCGGACGCCGAACTGCTGCCGGGCACCCTGCGAGGCTGACGCCACCCGCGTTTCGTCCTCTGAATGCGCTGGGAGCTTTCGCCACGCGTTTCGTCCTCTGAATGCGTGGCGTCAGCGACGCATTCAGAGGACTAAACGCGGCCGGGGGCGGGGGTAGTCCGGCAGGTCGTGTCCGTGTACGCCGCGCGGATGCGTTCGTCCAGGTCCATCCGGCAGGCGACCTCTTTGGTCGTTCCGCCCAGGTCGACGGCCTGGCCGCCGGGGCGCAGCGTCGGCGCGCGCTCCACGACGGTCACCTGGAAGCCGTACCGGGTGAACCAGAAGGCCAGCGCCGGGCCGGCGACACTCGCTCCGGAGATGTGGATCTTGGTGTCAGCCATCCCCGCGAAGGTCCCACGCATCACATCGCCGCGCAAAAGAGTTTCGTCGTAGGCTGGCGGCATGGCTGTCGTGAAGATCAACGCGATCGAGGTACCCGAAGGCGCAGGCCCCGAGCTGGAGAAGCGGTTCGCCGCGCGGCTGCACGCCGTCGACGACCAGCCGGGCTTCCTCGGCTTCGAGCTGCTCCGCCCGGTGTCCGGCGAGTCGCGCTACTTCGTCTACACCAAGTGGGAGTCCGAAGAGGCGTACCAGGCGTGGGCGTCCGGCCCGGCGCGCGAGGCACACGCGGGCGAGCGCGCGAAGCCGGTCTCCAGCGGCGCGAACCTGCTGGAATTCGAGGTCGTCCAGGCTTCGAAGCCGGGTGAGTGAGCTCGAACGAGCCGCGGAACTGATCGACGGCGCCGGCGCGCTGCTCGTCTGCGCCGGTGCCGGGATGGGTGTCGACTCCGGCCTGCCCGATTTCCGGGGTGACGAGGGTTTTTGGAAGGCGTATCCGCCGTACGAGCGGCTGGGCATCGGTTTCGTCGAACTCGCCGACCCACGACATTTCGCCGAAGACCCCGAGCTGGCCTGGGGTTTCTACGGGCACCGGCTCGCGCTGTACCGCGCCACCGTCCCGCACGACGGCTTCGGTCTCCTGCTGTCCTGGGGAACGGGCAAACCCGGCGGCACCCGCGTCTTCACGTCCAATGTGGACGGACAGTTCCAGAAGGCGGGCCATCCGCACGTCGCCGAAGCGCACGGGTCCATCCACCACCTGCAGTGCCTCGCCCGGTGCACCGGCGAAATCTGGCCGGCCGACGACATCGACGTCCCGATCGACGAAGACACGATGCGCGCGCTGGAGCCGCTGCCGTCCTGCCCGCGCTGCGGCGGCCTGGCCCGGCCCAACATCCTGATGTTCGGCGACTACGACTGGCTCGGTCAGCGTAGTCAGGCCCAGCTCGACGAGCTGACCATGTGGCGTCGCGCGCATCGCGACCTCGTGGTGGTGGAACTCGGCGCCGGACAGGCCGTGCCGACGGTGCGGCGCTATGCGGAACTGGCCAGCGCCGCGACCGGCGCCCTGGTCCGGATCAACCCCCGCGAGCCGCAGGTCAGACACGGCCGTGGCGTTTCACTGGCGAGTAACGGCCTCGAAACCCTCAAGGCGCTGGACGCGCTGCTCGCCTCGTGAGTGGCAAGGACGGGTCAGAGCCAACCGTGTCTTAGGTACGTACTGCCGGTGCACGGCTGGCGGTTTCGCGTGACTGGATGGACGCACACGTGCTCGGAGGGACGACACGTGTGTTCGGGCGGTCTGGACCTCGCTCAGGGCAGGACGACCTCCGCGTAGACGGCGTCGTGATCGCTGCCGGGTGTCTCCAGCACCCTGAAATCCGCGATGGCCGTCCGCTTGTCCGCCAGCACGTGGTCGATCGGCACCGGCGGCACCCTCCCGTTCGTCCAGGTGCCCTGCAACGCCTTCCCCAGCTGATCGGCCGCGTCCACGTATCCCCTGGTCAGCAGTTCGCGGAGGAGCGCGTGGTCAAGGCTGGCGTTGAAGTCGCCCGCCAGGATCCGGATGTCGTGCTCGGCGTCGGCGTAGGGCAGGTCCTTGGCCTCGTCGACCCACGCGTGCCTGTCCCACATCGGCGCCGCCGGATGGACCGCGACGACCTCGATCCGCACACCGTCGCCGAGGTCCACGCTCGCGCTGGGCTGTTTGTCGTCCGAATCGCCGCTCAGTTTCAGCGGCGTGAGCGGGTATTTCGACACCAGCCCGGAGCCGTACGCCCACTCGGCCGGATGCAGCACGTGGTACGGCAGGAGCTCGAAGAGCCCGGCCCGTTCGAGCCCGGTGATCGACTCGGGCGTCATCTCGGTCAGGCTCAGGATGTCGACCTGGTGTTCCTTCACGTAGCCGACGATCCTCGCCGGATCCGCCTGGCCGCCGAGCAGGTTCGACGCCAGTACGCGGACGTGCTTCCCGCCGAGCGCCTTCTGTTCGCCTTCGAAGGCGCGAGGCAGCACGATCGACGCGATCGTGCAGGTCAGCACCAGTGCGACGACCGCGGTCCACCAGCGGCGGAGCACCAGCGCGAGGACACCGAGCACCAGCGTCGCGATCCCGGCGTACGGCGTCAGCGCGAGCGCCGCGATCGTATAGGTGTTGCCGTCGTAGCCCACCAGCCGCAGTGCCGTCAGCACCGCGAACGGCACGATCGCCGCGATGAGCAGCCCGCCTGCCAGCTTGCGCCCGGTACCCCGGCGCGCCGGTCGGACCACCCGTTCTTCGATCACCATGACGTCGAGTATGCCGATCATCGGCGGTATGGCGGCGCTCTCCACAACACCTCCACAACCTCCTCACACCCCGTCTACCAGCGCTTATCAGTCCTTGTCAGTAACTGCCAGCGCGCTGTGCGCGGTCTGCCAGGCGGCGGGTGCACCTTTGTCCACGGGGCGAGATCCACAGGAGGAAACGATGACTCACGCGATCAGGGCCGAGGGCCTGGTCAAACACTATGGGGAAACGAAGGCGCTCGACGGGGTCGATCTGGAGGTCCCGGCGGGCAAGGTGGTCGGGGTGCTGGGGCCGAATGGCGCGGGGAAGACGACCGCCGTCCGGATCCTGGCCACCTTGATCCGACCGGACCGCGGCCACGCGAGCGTGTTCGGATACGACGTCGTCAAGAATCCGATGGCCGTCCGGAGCATGATCGGGCTGACCGGGCAGTACGCGTCGGTCGACGAGGACCTTTCCGGTACGGAGAACCTCGTCCTGATCGGCAGGCTGCTGGAGTTCTCGCGGGCGGACGCGAAGAGGCGCGCGGCCGAGCTGCTGGAGCGGTTCGAGCTGACCGGCGCCGCCGGGCGGGCGATCAAGACCTACTCGGGCGGGATGCGGCGGCGGCTCGACCTCGCCGCGAGCCTGGTCGGCCGCCCCAAGGTGCTGTACCTGGACGAGCCGACCACCGGACTCGACCCGCACGCCCGCAACGAGGTCTGGGCGGTGGTCCGGACGCTGGTCGCGGACGGTACGACGGTGCTGCTCACCACGCAGTACCTGGAGGAGGCCGACCAGCTGGCCGACACGATCACCGTGTTCGACCACGGGCAGGTCGTGGCGAACGGCCGGGCCGACGAGCTCAAGCGGCGGACCGGCGGCCAGACACTGCAGGTCCGGCCCAGCGCGCTCGCCGATCTCGACGCCGTCGAGCGCATCCTGACCGGGCTCACCGGGGCCCGGCCGAACCGGGACGACGACACCGGGCTGCTCACCGCGCCCGTCGCCGACCCCGTCCTGCTGTCCACCTTGGTCCGCAAGCTGGACGAAGCCGGGATCACCGCGGACGAGCTGGCGCTGCGGCTGCCCAGCCTCGACGAGGTGTTCCTCGCGCTGACCGGCAAGAAGACGGATAAGTCCACAAAGGATACGACTCCGGAAGGGAGCCTGGTATGACGACCATCGCGATGCCCGCACCACCACGGCACGTTTCACCGTCCAGCAGCGTGCGGCACGGGCTTTCCCTTGCCTGGCGCGGTATCCTGAAGATCCGCAAGAACCCGGAACAGCTGGCCGACGTCACCATCGCGCCGATCATCTTCCTGGTCATGTTCGTCTACCTGTTCGGTGGCGCGATCATGGGCAGTACGGAGAGCTACCTCCAGAACATCGTGCCCGGCATCATGGTGTTCAACATCCTGCAGGCCAGCATGACCGTCGGCGTCCAGCTGAACACCGACGTCACCAAGGGCGTGTTCGACCGGTTCCGCGCGATGCCGATCGCCCGGTCCGCGCCGCTGATCGGCGCCGTACTGGCCGATATCGTGCGGTATCTGGTGTGCATCGCCGTGCTGATGGTCGTCGCGACGATCATGGGCTACCGGATCCAGACCGGACCGGCCGGGTTCGCGCTGGCGATCGTGCTCGTCATCGCGTTCGCGCTGGCGTTCTGCTGGGCTTCGGTGTTCGTCGGGATGCTGGTGAAGAGCCCCGGTGCGGTGCAGGGCCTGATGTTCGTGGTGCTGATGCCGCTGACCTTCGGCAGCAACGTGTTCGTGGGGACGAGCACCATGCCCGGCTGGCTGAAGGCGTGGGCCGACATCAGCCCGGTGACGCAGATGTCCGACGTGCTGCGCGGGCTGATGAACGGCGGTCCGGTCGCCGGCCCGCTGACCGGGGCGCTGATCTGGATGGCGGCCGCGATCGCGGTCTTCTTCCCGCTCGCCACGTGGGCTTACCGGAAGCGCGTCTGACGGGGGTCAGGGGGAACGCGCGTGAAGGGCTCCTTGCCTCTGCCGAGGCGAGGAGCCCTTCTTCACGCGCTCACTTCCCGGCTGATCCAGGCCACCAGGTCCGGACGCGACAGACCGGCGTCCTGCACGAGGAGTTCTTCGTAGCGCTCCTCGCCGAAGTGCTCCTTGAGGTCTTCGATCAGCTGCCGGATCCCGGGTTCCCCGAGGTCCTGCCTGCCGCGGAGGAGCTTCGCCGCGCCGAGCAGCCGGACAGCGGTTTCGGGACGCCTCTGCCGAAACCGGATCAGGCCGAAGACCTCGACGATCCGCGAGAGGTCCGGCATGTCGCCGCGTTCCGCGGTGGATTTCACGACGATCGCGGCACCGCGCTCGGCCTCCTCCAGCTCTCCGGCGGCCAGAGCGACTTCCGTGTCGATGTACCCGCCGTACTCGTCACCGAACATGCCCGGCATCGGCACCGTCGCCATCAGCTCCCGGAACCGGGCGCCGACCGCGCGCGCCTCGTCGACGCGTCCGGCGCGGCTGAGCAGATCGGCCTTCCCCACCAGCACCATCACCGCGAGCTGGTCGTTGCCCGTGTCGACCGCGTAGCGCTCCGCGTCACGCATCTCGCGCATCGCCGTCTCGAGGTCACCCGCCCGCGCGTACTCCGTCGCGAGCCGCCAGCGCTGCTGGATCACGTCGTCCTGCGAACCCAGTTCGAGCGCGAGGGCGAGCCCACGCCGGTACAGCGCGAGCGCGGTCTCGTGATCGCCCGACATCGAGATGTCGCTCGCCTTCATCCCCACCGCCATCGCGGTGCCCCAGCGGTCGCCGAGAGCCGAAAACCCTTCGTAGGCCCTGTCTCTGGCCCTGTCGGCGCCCTCAGGGTCACCGTCGTCGGCGAGGATGAAACTCTGCGCCCACGACCCCGCCGACCTGGCCCACGGGTCCGGGCTCGCCAACGCCCGCTCGACCTCGCGATGCGCGAGTTCCTTGTGCTGGCTGAAGAAGGCCAGCATCGGCAGGCCGATGGCCAGACCGGCGAACCGGGTGTGCGCGTTTGTCCGCACGCAGTCGTCGATGAGCACCCGCACGGCTTCGCGGTCGCCGACTCCCGGCACCATCGCGGTGATCTCCCGCATCGCCCGGAACGCGGCCGCGAAGTCCTCCTCCAGCCGGTCACCGAAAGCGAGCACTTCGGCGACGAAGGACTCGACCCGGTCGCTGTCGCCTTTGACCAGCCAATACCAGAAGGTGTTCCCGAACAGGAGCGTCGCCGTTTCCGCGTCACCCGCGTCGATGGCCTGGCGAAGCGCCGTCACGATGTTGCCGTGCTCCGCGTCGTAGCGCGAGATGGCGACGAGCTGATCCGCCGTCCGCAGCATCGGCTCCAGCCGCTCGGTGAGCTGGGCGTAGTAATGGTGATACGTCTTCGTGAGCTGTTCTCGCTCTTCGGCCTCGTCGAGCCGTTCCGCCGCGTACGCCCGGACGGTCTCCAGCATGCGGTACCGCGGCTCACCGTGATCGCCGGTCATCGCGTCCACAATGGACTTCTCGACGAGCGAACCGAGGACGTACAGGATGTCCCCGACCGGCAGGTCGTCCCCGGCGCAGACGCCTTCGACCGCTTCGACCTCGGCACCGGCCCCGAAGACCGAAAGCCGCCTGGCCAGCACGCGTTCGGCGTCGTCGAGCAGATCCCAGCTCCACTCGACGACGGCACGCAGCGTGCGCTGCCTCGGCAACGCCGTCCGGCTGCCCGAGGTCAGCAGGCGGAACCGGTCGTCGAGGCGCTGCGAGATCTGCGCGACGGTCATCGACCGCAGTCGCGCGGCGGCCAGTTCCAATGCCAGCGGCATCCCGTCGAGCCGTCGGCAGATCTGCGCGACGCCGTCCACAGTGGACTCGTCGAGGACGAAGTCCGGGCGCACGGCCACCGCCCTGTCGACGAACAGCCGGATCGCGCCCGCCTCTGCCGCCTGCGGGACCGTCGGCGTCCCCTCCGGGACGGACAGCGGGCCGAGCGGGCACAGCGTCTCGCCGTCGATGGCCAGCGCCTCGCGGCTCGTCGCGAGGACGCGCAGCGTCGGCACACGTCGCAGCAAGGTGTTCGCCAGCTCCGCGGCCGCGTCGACCAGATGCTCGCAGTTGTCCAGCACCAGCACCGATTCGCCGGCGCCGAGCGTCTCCACGACCCTGGCCAGCGCGTCCGCCGGGCGCCGCATCGGGTCGCCGTGCGCAAGGCCGAGATCCCACAGCTCCAGCGCGGCGAAGACCGCGCCGGGCAGGTCGCCGGGGTCGCGAACGCCGGCGAGCGGAACGAACCAGACGCGGCCGCGCGCGTGCGCGGGATGCCGCGTCGCGACCTCGGTGGCCAGCCGCGTCTTCCCGGCGCCGCCGGACCCGACGAGCGTCACCAGCCGCGCACCCGCGAGGAGTTCCGCGACCAGCTTCAACTCGTCGTCACGGCCGACGAAACTGGTCAACCGGACCGGGAGATGATCGGCGGCCGCGGGCGGCGGGCCGAGCTCACCACGCAACGCGGCGAGATGGATCTCCCGGAGTTCGGCCGACGGGTCGACGCCGAGCTGATCGGCCAGTGCCGCGCGGACCCCCTCGTAGACGGCGAGGGCGTCGGACTGCCGGTCCGCCGCGCACAACGCCCGGATCCACAGCCCGGCGAGCCGTTCGCGCAGCGGGTTCCGCGCGGCCGCCTCCTTCAGATCCGCCAGCACCCGGCCGTGCCCACCGAGCCGTATCTCCGCCTCGAAGCGATCTTCGGCCGCCTCGAGCCGCAAGTCCTCCAGCCGGGTCGCCGGTGCCTGCGCGAAAGGGGCTTCGAGTACGTCGGACAGCGCTTGACCACGCCAGAGTCCGAGCGCTTCGGCGAGGACCGCGGCCGCACCGGCGTCCCGGCCCGCCGCCAGCTCCGCGCGACCCTCCGCGGCCAGCCGTTCGAAACGGAACACGTCGACGTCTTCGCGGGCTATGTCCAGCCGGTAACCACCGGGGCCGGAGTCGAGGGCGACGCCATCGGCACGCAGGACCTTGCGCAACCGCGAGACCAGGGACTGCAACGCGTTCGCCGCGTCGGCGGGCGGCTCCGCGCCCCAGAGACCGTCGACGAGGACCGTCGCCGGGACCGCGCGGCCGGCGTCCAGCGCGAGCCTGGCCAAGAGCATGCGGAGGCGGGCACCGCCGATGTCGACCGGGGCGCCGTCACCGGCTTCCGCTCCGACCGGGCCCAGCAGCGTCACACGCACGCCCCCAGCTTTCCAGAAGCCGCAACCGGGTAGCCCACAGACTGTGCGGCTCAGGGCGCGCTGTCGGGGTTCCGGACTCCGATCAGGCTGTGTTTATCAGAGCACGCTGTCGAACTCCGGACTCCGATCAGGCTACGGAAGTGGGGATTATCCGGGCACGAAGGATCTTTCCGGGCGGACGGCCGAGGTCACGGCGCTACTTTCGTGACCGAATGACAGCCGATCGACTGGGAGTGTGCATGAGGTACCGGAGTGCGGCCGTCATCGCCGCCGTTCTGGCCGCGAGTGTCCTCGGCGGCGGGACCGCCCTCGCCGGCACCGGGAAACCCGGCGCCGACGGCGCGGGCGACAGCTACTACCCGCAGGACGGCAACGGCGGCTACGACGTCGGCGACTACAACCTGAAAATCGGCTACGAGCCCGCCACCAAGCAGCTCACCGGCCACCAGACGATCACCGGCCGGACCACCCAGGCGCTGAGCTCGTTCAACCTCGACCTGCGCGGGCTGAGCGTCGACTCGGTCAAGGTCGACGGGCGGAAGGCAGCATTCACTCGCACGGGTGATCACGAACTCGTGATCACCCCGGCGCGTCCGCTGCGGAATCACGAGCGGTTCGCCGCCGAGATCGCCTATCACGGTGTGCCGCAGCCGATCGAGGATCCGTCGCTGGGCGAGAACGGCTGGCAGTACGCGAAATCCGGCGGCGCGTTCGTCGCGGGCGAGCCGAAGTCCGCGACCACCTGGTACCCGGTCAACGACACCCCGCGGGACAAGGCGACCTTCCACCTCGCGGTCACCGTTCCCTCGGAATGGGGCGTCATCTCGAACGGCCGCGAGCGCGGGCAGTTCACTTCGGGGAAGAACACCACGTACGTCTGGGCCGAAGAGACCCCGGCCGTGCCGTACATGACGACGGTCGCGATCGACAAATGGGAGTTCGAGCGGACGAAGCTGTCCGACGGCACCCCGGTCATCAACGCCTACGCCCCCGGCACCCCCGCGGCGACGAAAGAGGCAGAGGCGCGGCTGCCGGAGATCATCGACTTCCTGGCGTCGAAATTCGGGCGGTATCCGGTGGACGCGGCGGGCGGCATCTTCCTCGCCGAGCCGATCGGGTTCTCGCTGGAGACGCTGAGCAGGCCGATCTACTCGGGCGCGGCCGGCAACGTCCCGACGATCGTGCACGAGAACGCCCATCAGTGGTGGGGCGACTCGGTCGCCGTCGACAAGTGGAAGGACGTCTGCCTCAACGAATGCTTCGCCTCGTACGCGGAATGGCTTTGGTCCGAGGCGAAATCGGGACAGGACCTCAAGGCGCGCTACCTGAGCGCCGTGCAGAAGGCGACGGACCGGTTCTGGGCCGGGAAGCTTTACGACATGGGGCCCGGCAACGAGTTCACGTACGTCTACTCGAAGGGCCCGGTAGCGCTGCACGCGCTGAAGAACTACATCGGGGCGGCTTCCTTCGACCGCATCCTGAGGACGTGGCCCGCCATCCATCGCGACGGCAACGCGAGCCTGCCGGAGTTCCAGAAGTTCGCCGAACGCGTCGCGCACAAGGACCTCCAGGGCTTCTTCGACGCGTGGTTCTACGGCAACACCGAACCGGCGCCCGAGTTCCTCTACCCCGGGGATCTCAAGCCGGCCGCCTGAGGCCCATCACACGTTAGGGTGAGGGCATGACGTCAGTGCTCCTCACCGGTTTCGAACCGTTCGGCGGTGAGCGGGTGAACCCGTCGTGGCAGGCGGTTTCCCTGCTCACCGGCCGGCGGCACGACGCCGTGGCCGTCGAACTGCCGTGCGTGTTCTCGCGTTCGCTGGTCACCTTGCGCGACGCGATCGACGAGTACCGGCCGGAACTGGTGATCTGCGTCGGACAGGCGGGCGGCCGCACCGGCGTCACCCCGGAACGCGTCGCGATCAACCTGATCGACGCCCGCGTCCCGGACAACGCGGGCTCGCAACCCGTCGACGTCCCGGTGATCCCCGGCGCGCCCAACGCGTACTTCACCACTCTGCCGGTGAAAGCGTGTGTCGCGGGGATCAAGACCGCGGGACTTCCCGCGTCGGTCTCGCACACCGCCGGGACGTACGTGTGCAATCAGGTCTTCTACGGGCTGATGCACATGCTGGACAACGACTTTCCCGGCGTGCGCGGCGGTTTCGTGCACGTGCCCTACACACCGGAGCAGGCCGCGCGGACGACCGCGCCGAGCCTGGCCGTGCACCGCGCGGCGGAGGCGCTGGAGATCATCGTGGACACCGCGCTTACGGTGACCGAGGACCTCGCGACGCCCGCGGGCACCCTGCACTGATCAGGGCTTGAGCTGCGCGGTGAAGAACTCGACCATCTCCGCGGTCGTCCGCGCGGTGCCGTCGGCGCGGGTCGAGACGAGCATCGCGCTCAACGGCGCGTCTTCGGTCCCGAAGAGCACGATGCCGCTTCGCTTGCCCGCGCCCGCCAAGTAGCGCCCCCGGAGTCCGTCGGCCGCCCAGGTGCCCTCCACGGGCTTGCCCTTGGTCATCCGCTGCCGGACGCCGTCCTCCAGACCGGTCATCGCGACGCCCTGGTAGTAGTTGATCGCGTTCGACGCCTTGTCGCCGGAGAACACACAGGTGACCGCCGACGACGCCCCCACCGTGGCGGCCGCGTCCGGCGCTTCCCGGCAGTCGTCCCCCTGCGGGACGACCGCGGCGATCCGGCGAAGGCAGTCCGTGAACCCCTTCGCGTCCTTCGCCCCCGGCTGGTCGCAGCTCACCGGTTTCGCCGGGGCCTGCCCGGCGACCGGCTCTTCCCCGCCGCCGCTGAGCAGGACGATCGTCGTCACGATCGCCGCGAGGGCGAGCACGATGACGCCGTACGTCGTGGGTTTCCGCCAGCTCCGGCCCGGCGGGGGCAGGGGTGGGGGCGTGGGTGCCGTCCAGCGCGGCGGCTGCGGGCGCCGCGGCTGTTGTCGCTCCACGGGTTGTTGCCGCACCGGCGGCGCGACCGGCGCGAAGGCGGGCACGGTCAGCTGGGAATCCTCGCCACCCGCGGGTACGTGGTGCAGCCCGAACGCGACCGCCGTCTCCGGCTGATCCTGCGTGGTCGGCGCGATCCTGAGTTGATTCGCCAGCAGACTCGCCAGCAACGGCATCCGGCTCGGCCCGCCGACGAGGTAGACGCCGCCGAGCCGGTCCGGGGACAGCCCGGCACGACGGATCGTGGCGGCCAGGAGTTCGGCGCTGCGCAGAAAACTCGGCCGGACGAGCGCCTCGAGCTCGGTCCGCGTCACCCGCACGTCGCCGAACGGCTCCGGCATCGGGATCTCGGTCTGCTGGTGCCGGGACAGGCTTTCCTTGGCGTCACGGACATCCTGCAGCAACGACCGGCGCGTCCGGCGGTCGCTGACCGACTGCGGACGCAGGATCCGTTGCCACCGCGCGGGTTCGGAATGCGACACCTCGCGGCCGATGTGCACCAGCAGGGCCTGGTCGATGTCGAGACTGCCGAGATCGCGCAGTCCGTCCTCGGCCAGCACGGCGAACCCCTGGGCGCTGACGCCGACGACCGCGCAATCGAAGGTGCCGGCCCCGAGGTCGTACACCGCGATCGGACCGGGCGGCCGCTGACCGTGGTTGAGGGAGGCGTAATGCGCGGCGGCGGCGACCGGCTCGGGAATGAGCACCGTCGTACCGAATCCGGCCTTGAGCGCGGCGTCGCGCAGGATCTGCTCGCGATCCGGGCCCCAGCCCGCGGGATGGGAGATCCGCACCTGCGCGGGCAGTCGCTGGAGGAGTAGCTCGGCCTCCTCGCCGACCCGGCGCAGGACCGCGGCGAAGGCGTCGGCGATGGGCAGCGTGACGTCACCGAGCTGGAGAGCGCCCTCGTCGATGCGCCGCTTCGGATTCGCCTCGAACCGGCTCGGATCCAGCCGGGCCCGGCGTTCGGCGTCACGGCCGACGAAGACGGTGTCGTCCTTGTCGACGTAGATCGCGGACGACATCGTCACCGACCCGTCGATTTCGACGACCTGCGTCCCCCTGCCGTGGATCGAAAGCACCCCCACCGTGCTGGAGGTACCGAAATCGATCGCCAGAACGTCCACCTGACCCCCTCCCGGACCCGAGGGCATCGTCTCACGCCCCCCGATCACGCGAGTTCCGCCTCCAAGCACGCGAGTTACGTCCCTGATCACGCGAGTTCGCCGTTCAATCACGCGTGTTCGCCATCCACGCCCGCAGGCTCTCTGTGCGGAAAGGCGAACTCGCGTGATTGAACGCGTACCTCACGTGA
The DNA here is from genome assembly GCF_055588925.1 of Amycolatopsis sp. NPDC041971. Lineage (NCBI taxonomy): Bacteria > Bacillati > Actinomycetota > Actinomycetes > Pseudonocardiales > Pseudonocardiaceae > Amycolatopsis > Amycolatopsis sp. NPDC041971. Next base: position 29,002 of record NZ_JBVJCE010000001.1, read on the forward strand.
TTGAACGCGTAACTCACGTGATTGAGCGCGTAACTCACGTGATTGAGCGCGTAACTCGCGTGATTGAGCGGCGAACTCGCGTGCGAAACGCGGAAGTGCCCGCCGCGGCAAACCCGCGACGGGCACTTCCGGAACCGACCGGGGCTTACTCGCCCTCGGCTTCACCGTTCTCTTCGGTCGAGCCGGCACCGATGCTGACCGGCGGGGCGTCCGGGACCGACGAGGGCCGGGCTTCACCACGGAAGGTGAAGTGCGCCTTGTCGTCCTTCTCGCCCTCTTCGTCGTTCCAGCCTTCGACGTCGACCAGGATGATCTGGCCCGCCTGGATCTCGCCGAACAGGATCTTCTCCGACAGCTGGTCCTCGATCTCGCGCTGGATCGTGCGGCGCAGCGGCCGCGCGCCCAGCACCGGGTCGAAGCCGCGCTTCGCGAGCAGCGCCTTGGCCTTGGGCGTGAGCTCGAGCTCCATGTCCTTGGCCTTGAGCTGCTTCTCGACCCGGGCGGCCATCAGATCGACCATCTGAATGATCTGATCCTTGGTCAGCTGGTGGAAGACGATGATGTCGTCGATCCGGTTCAGGAACTCAGGCCGGAAATGCTTCTTCATTTCCTCGTTGACCTTTTGCTTCATCTTCTCGTACCGGTTGGCGGTGTCGCCCCCCTGCGAGAACCCGAGCGAGACGGACTTGGAGATGTCCGAGGTACCCAGGTTCGAGGTGAAGATGAGCACGGTGTTCTTGAAGTCGACCGTACGACCCTGGCCGTCGGTGAGACGGCCGTCTTCGAGGACCTGCAGGAGCGTGTTGTAGATCTCCTGGTGGGCCTTCTCGATCTCGTCGAACAGCACCACCGAGAACGGCTTGCGCCGCACCTTCTCGGTCAGCTGGCCACCCTCTTCGTAGCCGACGTAGCCCGGAGGGGCACCGAAGAGCCGCGAAGCGGTGTAGCGGTCGTGGAACTCACCCATGTCGATCTGGATGAGCGCGTCGTCCTCGCCGAACAGGAACGCCGCGAGCGCCTTGGACAGCTCGGTCTTACCGACACCGGACGGACCGGCGAAGATGAACGAGCCGGACGGGCGCTTCGGGTCCTTCAGACCGGCGCGGGTGCGGCGGATCGCCTGGGAGACGGCCTTGACCGCGTCCTCCTGACCGATGATCCGCTTGTGCAGCTCGTCCTCCATGCGGAGCAGACGCGTGGTCTCCTCCTCGGTGAGCTTGAACACCGGGATGCCGGTCCAGTTGGCGAGGACCTCGGCGATCTGCTCCTCGTCGACCTCGGCGACGACGTCGAGGTCGCCGTCCTTCCACTGCTTCTCCCGCTCGCCCTTCTGGCCGAGGAGGGTCTTCTCCTCGTCACGGAGGCGGGCGGCGCGCTCGAAGTCCTGCGCGTCTATCGCGGACTCCTTGTCCCTGCGCACGTCGGCGATCTTCTCGTCGAACTCGCGCAGGTCCGGCGGCGCGGTCATCCGGCGGATGCGCATCCGGGCACCGGCCTCGTCGATCAGGTCGATCGCCTTGTCCGGGAGGAAGCGGTCGTTGATGTAGCGGTCCGCGAGGGTGGCCGCCTGCACCAGCGCGCCGTCGGTGATCGAGACGCGGTGGTGTGCCTCGTACCGGTCGCGGAGACCCTTCAGGATCTCGATCGTGTGCTCGAGCGACGGCTCGCCGACCTGGATCGGCTGGAAGCGGCGCTCCAGCGCGGCGTCCTTCTCGATGTACTTGCGGTACTCCTCGAGGGTGGTCGCGCCGATCGTCTGCAGCTCACCACGGGCCAGCATCGGCTTCAGGATCGAGGCGGCGTCGATCGCGCCCTCGGCGGCACCCGCGCCGACGAGCGTGTGCAGCTCGTCGATGAACAGGATGATGTCGCCGCGGGTCTTGATCTCCTTGAGCACCTTCTTGAGGCGCTCTTCGAAGTCACCGCGGTACCGGGAACCGGCGACCAGGGAGCCGAGGTCGAGGGTGTAGAGCTGCTTGTCCTTCAGCGTCTCGGGCACCTCGCCCTTGACGATGTTCTGCGCGAGGCCCTCGACGACGGCGGTCTTGCCGACGCCGGGCTCACCGATCAGGACCGGGTTGTTCTTGGTGCGCCGCGACAGCACCTGCATGACCCGCTCGATCTCCTTGCCGCGGCCGATGACCGGGTCGAGCTTGCCTTCGCGGGCCTGGACGGTCAGGTTGCGGCCGAACTGGTCGAGCACCAGCGACGACGACGGAGTGCCTTCACCGCGTCCGGAGCCGGTCTCGGTCGACTCCTTGCCACCCTGGTAGCCCGACAGCAGCTGCAGGACCTGCTGACGCACCCGGTTGAGGTCCGCGCCGAGCTTGACGAGCACCTGCGCGGCGACGCCTTCGCCCTCGCGGATCAGCCCGAGCAGGATGTGCTCGGTGCCGATGTAGTTGTGGCCGAGCTGCAGCGCTTCGCGCAGCGACAGCTCAAGCACCTTCTTGGCCCGCGGGGTGAAGGGGATGTGCCCGCTCGGGGCCTGCTGCCCCTGGCCGATGATCTCCTCGACCTGCTGGCGGACGCCCTCCAGCGCGATGCCCAGCGATTCCAGCGCCTTGGCGGCGACACCTTCACCCTCGTGGATCAGACCCAGGAGGATGTGCTCGGTGCCGATGTAGTTGTGGTTGAGCATCCTGGCTTCTTCTTGGGCCAGGACGACCACCCGCCTCGCGCGGTCGGTGAACCTCTCAAACATGTGCACTCCCTCGACTGCTGCGACGGCGGCCCGTTTCCATCGTGACATCACCGCGATGGATTCAGCACCGTGAGACCACTCTAGTAGCCACGCGGTCGCGCTGGCGTACCACTACGGCTGATTGCGGCCCGTTCGCGCCCCGGCCGTTCTCCGGCCGTGCGCTCTTTCATCTTCCGGTTGCCCTGCACCTTTACCTCAAGCACAACGTGCGAACACGCGTCCGGATTCCGCCCGGCGGACGTTGTCCGCTGAGCGCGAACACGAGTCCGCCCAGTGGATGGACACCCGTCCGGAGTAGTGACGGATAGTATATAAGGTAAGGCGTACCTAACGACGGGAGGCCGGTGTGTCACGACACTACGCGCTCGCGTCCCCCGCGGACGGGCTCCAGGCCTCCCTCTCCAGGATGCCCGGGGAAGCCCGGCTCCGCGGAGACGTGCCGGCGGGCGAGCCGGATTGGGTCCGCTGCGGCGACCTGCTCGATGAACCGGCCCGGCTCGTGCGGTGGCGGGAGCGGCTCGCCGGCTGGCTGACCGAGACGTACTGGGAAGCCCCTGCGATCCCCGAGCGGATCCCGGCGAGCTGGATCCTGTCCTGGTACCTGCACGTCCCGGCCTTCGCCGGCGCGATGCTGCTGCACCACGAACGCCGCGTCCCCTCGCTGGCGCCGTCCGCGCTGGCGTTCCGGATCGGCGCCGACCGGCCCCACCCGGATTCGATCGCGGTCCTCGACCGAGGATTCCGAGGATTCCGAGGATTCCACTGCCTGCCCACGGACCCGGGGTCTGCGCACGCGGAGGCCGTCGTCGTCCCGGACGAGCGGGCGCTGGCGGCCGTCCTGCGGGGCCGGTTCGTCGCGCACGCGAGCCGGTTCATCGACGTCTACGGGCCGCTGACGAGGCTGGGGCGGCGGCAACTGTGGGCGGCCGCCACGGACGCGCTCGACAACGCGCTGTGGTCGGCGGGACGGCTGGGCGGGACCCCGGAGGCCGAGGGCGCCGGGGTCGCGGACGCGGCGCTGGTCCTCGAATCGAGGTTCCCGCCACTCACGTCGGCGTCGAAGCTGACGCTGGCATCGGGAGCCGACGGCCGCCGCGAGTGGACGAGAAACCGCGAAAGCTGCTGTTTCTCCTATCTGCTGCCCGCGGAATCGGAATGCGGCGGCTGTCCGCGAATCCGTTAAAGGGTCCAGGCGGGATTCCGTCCCGTCGCGCCCAAAGCCCGTTCGAACGTCGTCGCGTCCTCCGCGACGGTCACTTCGTCGCCGTAAACCTTCATCGCCCGGGCCTGATCGCCGATCTCCAGCGCGATGGCGTACACGGCGTCGGCGACGTCGGGGAGAACGGTGAGCTCCGCGCCGGTCGCCCTGGCCAGGTCCCAGGCGTGGAAGACGAACTCGTCCAGCACCATGTACCCCGCCATCGACGCGGGCAGCGGGTTGCCGCCGAAGGTGGTCTGCCCCTGCCAAGCCTCGGGCGCCCCGAAGACGTCCACGAGCCGCGCCGTCTGCTTCTCGATGTCATCGAGCCATCCGTCGCCGACGAGCCCCGCCTCCGCCTCACCGGAGGACACCTCGGGCGACGGCGCCTTGCGCCCGGCCGCTTCGAGCCAGGGACCCCAGTAGAGAAGGTGGTTCAGCAACGCGCGGACGTCGTATTCGGCACACGGGGTGCGGGCGGCGAAGTCGGACTCGCCGATCCCGCGCAGGATTCCGGTGAATTCCGCGGCGGCGGGGGCGATCAGGGCAGCGTGTTCGGACATGGGGGCATGAGTTCACGGGAACCGGCGCGCTGTCTTGAAGAAACGCGACAAGGTTAGGTTGAGGGGGTGAGCGGGCACCGGATCCCGGCGGGGATCGTCAACGCGCGGCAGGCGAAGTTCAGGCTCGTCCGGTATCCGCCCGCGCCGGGACTGCGCCCGTTCGTCGACCACCACTGGGTGCTGCGCTGGGACCTGAGCGGCCGTCCACCCCAGGAACAGGTGGTACTGCCCAATCTCGCGGTGAACGTCACGTTCTTCCATGCCGCGGCCGGGGCGTTCGGGCCGGGAAAACGACCTTTCCGCCACACCGTCGCCGGCCGGGACCACGGTATCGGCGTGCGATTCCGGCCGGGGGCTTTCCGGGCATTCCTCGCCGGCCCGGTCACGATGATCTCCGGCGGTTCCGTTCCGCTCACCGATCTCTTCCCCGGCGCCGGACCGGTGACGGAATCGGTACGGAATGCGACGAACGACTTCGAAATGGTCCGCCGGTGCGAGGAACTGCTCCTCGCGAAAGATCCCGTGCTCACCGCCGCGGCCAGGACGGCCATCGAAGCGGTCGAAACAATCGCGGCCGATCCGGTCATTACCAGAGTCGGCGAGCTGTCAAGTCGAACGGGCTTGTCTCAGCGAAGCCTGCAACGCCTGTTCGCCGAACATGTCGGCGCCGCCCCCAAATGGGCGATTCAGGTATACCGATTGAACGAGGCGGCGGCACGGATCGCCGCCGAGGAACGGCCGGACTACGCGGAACTGGCGACAGAGCTGGGCTATAGCGACCAAGCGCACTTCATCCGGGATTTCCGCTCCGTGACCGGATGGGCGCCCACCGAGTACGCCCGCTTGAACCGTGTACAAGAACAAGAAAGCCGCCGGGAAAAGTTTCCCGGCGGCCCTTGAGTCTGAAAGACCTCAGTTCTTCTTGTGGTAGGCCTCCACGACCTCGGACGGGATACGTCCACGGTCGGAAACCTGGAAGCCGTTCTTGCGGGCCCAGGCGCGAATGGCCTGGTTCTGCTCGCGGTCCACGGTCGCGGGACGGGCGGCGGCCTTCACACCGGCGACCGGACGAATGGCGGTGCGCTTACGGCCACCCGCGCGACGGGCGTGCTCCACATACTGGGCCAGCGCGTCACGAAGCTCTTCCGCGTTTTCCGCGGAAAGGTCGATCTGGTAGCTCACACCGTCCAAACCGAACTCGACGGTCTCTTCCGCCTCAGTGCCGTCGAGGTCGTCGACGAGAGAGACGAGCACCTTCTGTGCCATCTGTTTCCTCCTGCTGGGGGCTTACACGAATGATCTGGTACGGGGCATGCCCCGGACAGAAGACTTTGTCTAGCGACATTAATACCCGCTACCGAGACATAACGCAAATCTTGTTTACGAGAACGATCGAGGTATCTGTCACGCGGACGGGTTATTCGGGTCGGACGAGCGGGAAGAGGATGGTCTCCCGGATACCAAGGCCGGTCAGCGCCATCAGCAACCGGTCGATCCCCATTCCGACACCACCGCTCGGCGGCATTCCGTACTCCAGCGCACGGAGGAAATCCTCATCCAGGTTCATGGCCTCACTATCACCCTTGGCACCCAGCCGAGCCTGTTCCACCAGACGCTGACGCTCCACCACGGGATCGACGAGCTCGGAGTATCCGGTGGCCAGTTCGAATCCGCGCACGTACAGATCCCACTTCTCGGCCACCCCCGGCTTGCTGCGATGTTGCCTGGTCAGCGGGGATGTCTCGACCGGAAAATCACGGACGAAAGTGGGTTCGTGGAGATGATCTCCGACGAGCTGTTCCCAAAGTTCTTCGAGGAGTTTGCCATGGCCTAACTTCGGGTCGAGCTCCAGCTCCCGCGCTTCGGCATAGGAACGCAGCTTGTCCGCCGATGTCTCGGGGGTGACCTCTTCCGACAACGCCTCGGACAACGACTCGTACATTCCGAGCGTGGTCCACTCGCCGGACAGGTCGTACTCCGAACCGTCGGCGAGAGTGACCACCTGAGTGCCGAGAACGTTCTGCGCCGCCTCCTGGATGAGCCGGCGCGTCATCACCGCATTGGAGTCATAGGTCGCATACGCTTCGTAGTACTCGAGCATCGCGAACTCCGGCGAGTGGGACGAGTCGCTGCCCTCGTTCCGGAAGTTCCGGTTGATCTCGAAGACCTTCTCGATACCGCCGACCACGCAACGCTTGAGGTACAGCTCCGGCGCGATCCTCAAGTAGAGGTCGAGGTCGAAGGCATTCGAATGTGTGACGAATGGCCGGGCCGCCGCGCCGCCGTGCAGCGTTTGCAGCATCGGGGTCTCGACCTCGAGGAATCCCCGGCCGTGAAACGAGTCACGCAGGGAACGCAGCACACCGGCACGGGTACGGACCACGTCCCGCGCCTTGGGACGCACGATCAGATCGACATAACGCTGCCGGATCCGCGTTTCCTCGGCCAGCTCTTTGTGGGCAACCGGCAACGGGCGCAATGCTTTCGACGTGATCCGCCATGAGTCGGCCATCACGGAAAGCTCGCCGCGCTTGGAGGTGATGACCTCACCGGAGACGAATACGTGATCACCGAGATCGACATCGGACTTCCACGCCGCGAGCGCGTCCGCGCCCACCTTCGCGAGGCTGATCATCGCCTGCAACTCGGTGCCGTCGCCTTCACGGAGACTCGCGAAACACAGTTTGCCGGTATTGCGCATGAACATGACCCGGCCGGTGACGCCGACGATCTCGCCGGTGGCGGTGTCGACGGGAAGACCGGAATGCTTCTCGCGCACTTCGGCCAGCGAGTGCGTCCGTGGCACCTCGACCGGATACGGATCGATACCCTCCGCGATTATCCGGTCGCGCTTGTCCCGGCGCACCCGCATCTGTTCCGGCAGGTCTTCGTCGGGGCTCACGCCCTCGGATGCGGGGATTTCAGTCATGGCGCACAGCGTACGAACCCGCCGCTTCCCTACGCCAACCGGATTACCTTTTCCGGGTCCGGACCGGCCGGTTTTCTCTCCATTAACCTGGTTCGCGTGAACTCATCCACTCCCGGCGTCGAAGCCGAACTGCACGCCCGCCGCGCCGCCTCGTTCGGCGCGAAGGCCGCCGCCTATGCCGCACATCGGCCGGATTATCCGGAAAAGGCACTGGCCTGGGGGCTGGCGGGCGCGAGTGTCGACCCGAAGCAGGTCCTCGACCTGGGCGCGGGGACCGGCAAGCTCACCGGAGGGCTACTCGCCCTCGGCCTCGCGGTCACCGCGGTCGAACCGGACGCGAAGATGCTCGAAGAGCTCACCAAGGCATTCCCGGCGGCGACCCCGCTCATCGGGACGGCCGAGAAGATCCCGCTACCCGACGAATCCGTGGACGCCGTGGTCGTGGGCCAGGCCTTCCACTGGTTCGACCTCGACCGGGCCTACCCGGAGATGGCCAGGGTGCTGAAACCGGGCGGAGTCGTTGCCGCGCTGTGGAACCACGACGACGAGTCCGTCGGCTGGCTGGCGGAGTTCAACGCGCTGATCAAGACCTCGGCGAGCAGGCGCTGGCTGAGCGACTACGAATCGCTGCCGGAACACGAGGCCTTCGAGCCGTTCGAGAGGAAGGCTTTCGGTCACAAACAACCCAGGACGGCGGAAACCCTGGTGGAGACTCTCGCCACCCATTCGCACCTGATGGTGGCTCCGGCGGAGGAACGCGAAGCCAAGCTTCGCACGGCACGGGAATTCCTCGACCGGAACCCGGAAACCGCCTCGGGGGAATTCGACCTGCCGCTCACCACCATCGTCTTCCGGGCGCGTGAACGATGACCGACTGGAAGGCCACCTTCACCGCGGCCTTCGGTACGCCCGCGTCCGCGGTGTCGGCGGAGATCTGGACCGAGGTATACGGCGACGACTACCCCGCCGAACTCGACACCTACAGCTTCGTGACCCGGACCGACCTGCACCGCATCGCCGCCGAAGCGCGCCTGGAGCCGGGCGGACGGCTGGCCGACATCGGCTGCGGGCGGGGCGGCCCCGGGCTGTGGGTGGCCGCGCGCACCTACGCCACGCTCACCGGCGTCGACATCGCGGAGACGGCGCTGGCTTCGGCTCGGCGTCGCGCGGAGGCGATGGACGTGAAGGCGGCTGACTTCCGGTTGGGCGATTTCTCGGACACCGGACTGGAGGACGCGTCGTTCGACGCGGTGATGAGCGTCGACGCGCTGCTGTTCGCGCCCGACAAGCGACGCGCCTGCGAGGAGTTCGCGCGGATCCTCGTGCCCGGCGGGCGCTTGCTCGTCACGACCTGGGACTTCGACGGGCAACCGGAGAACCGGCCGCCGCAGGTGCCCGACCACCGGCCGCTGCTGGAAGCGGCCGGCTTCGACGTCCTCTCTTACGAGGAGACGCCGGACTGGCGGGCACGGCAGCAGCGGACAATGGAACTTTCGCTGGAGCGCGTGGCGGACTTGGCGGCGGAATCCGGCGCGGATCCGGCGAAACCGCGGGCGAGCATCGAGCTGGCGCTGCGAAACCAGGACCTGATGACGCGGCGGGTGCTGATCGTCGCCTCACGCCGCTGACCGAAGGCGGGACCGGCGTGATCAGACGGCGAACTCACGTGATTGAAGGCGGAACTCGCGTGATTGGAAGGCGAACTCGCGTGATTGGGCGGCGAACTCGTGAGTTCCGTCTTCAATCACGCGAGTTACGTGTCTGATCACGCGAGTTCGGGGTTTGGTCACGTACGGGCCGAGGCGTGGTTCCGGTCGTAGACCAGCCGGAGGCCCAGCAGGGTCAGGTCCGGCGCGTGCTCGGTGATCGTCTCGGACTCCTCGAGCACCAGCGGTGCGAGGCCACCGGTCGCGATCACCGCGACGGGATCGGTCCCGCCCGGCGAGAGTTCGCGCTTGATCCGCCTCACCAGGCCGTCGACCTGGCCGGCGAAGCCGTAGAGGATGCCGGATTGCAGGCATTCCACGGTGTTCTTCCCGATCGCCGACCGCGGCGGCACCAGTTCCACCTTGCGCAACGCCGCGGCCCGTGCGGCCAGCGCGTCGACCGAGATCTCGATACCGGGCGCGAACGCGCCGCCGAGGAACTCGCCCTTGGCGGAGATGGCGTCCACATTGGTCGAAGTCCCGAAATCCACCACCACGCAAGCGGTGGAAGGGTGCAGATGGTGCGCGGCCAGGGTGTTCACCAGCCTGTCCGCGCCCACCTCCTTGGGGTTGTCGACCAGGAGCGGCACACCGGTGCGCACTCCCGGCTCGATGACGATCTTCGGCAACCGCCCGTAGTAGCGCGAAAGCATGACGCGCAGCTCCCGCAGCACGGCGGGAACCGTGGACAGCGCGCTGATCCCGGTGATCGCGTCCGCGTGCGGACCGAGAAGGCCGCGCATGGTCAACGCGAGTTCGTCGGCGGTCATTCGCGCGTCGGTGCGCATGCGCCAGTCACCGATGAGCTTCGAGGCACTCTTTCCCGCCGAGGAGCCATCAGCGGAGCCCTGTCCGGCGTAGAGACCGAGCACGATGTTGGTGTTGCCGACGTCGACCGTGAGCAGCAAGGGCTCAGCTTTCGGCGTGCAGCAGCGCGTCGAGACGGCGGGCGTCGGCGGTTTCGGCGACCGGGAAGGTCATCGTGTCGTCGTCGGCCAGCGTCACGGTGCCGCTCAGCAGCCCGGAACCCTCCGGCGCGTGACCGGGATTGGTGCCCTTCTCGACGATCCGGTTGTCCGCGTCGACGAAGACGACCCGCGGCCGGAACGTGGCCGCCTCGGCGTTCTCCATCTGCGCGTACGAAATCAGGATCACCAGATCCCCGGGGTGCACCAGATGCGCCGCGGCGCCGTTGATGCCGAGCACCCCGCTGCCGCGTTCGCCCGCGATCACGTAGGTCTCGAGCCGCGCGCCGTTGGTGACGTCCACAATGGACACCTGTTCGCCCGGCAGCAGATCCGCCGCGTCCATCAGGTCCTCGTCGACGGTCACCGATCCGACATAGTGCAGATCGGCCTGGGTGACGGTCGCCCGGTGGATCTTCGATTTCAGCATCGTGCGGTACATCGTGGACTCTCCCTATTCCCCTGCGTCCAGCGCGTGTTCCGGATGATCCACGGCGGCGCCGAGCATCACCGGGACGTTGTCGATCAGCCGGGTACTCCCCACCCTGGCCGCGATCAGCAACCGCGCCTCACCGTCCACGGGCGCGGGCCCGAGGTCGATTCCCCTCAATTCCAGATAGTCGACCTCGACCGCGGGTCGCGCGGCGAGGGTCTGCCTGGCGGTCGCCAGCACGGCTTCCGCGCCGTCGCGTCCGACGAAGGCACCCGCGGTGAGTGCCGCCGACAACACGATCGCGTCCTCGCGCTGTTCCGGAGTCAGGTAGACGTTGCGCGAGGACAACGCCAGCCCGTCGCGTTCCCGTACCGTCGGCACCCCGATGACGCGGGTGTCGAAGTTCAGGTCACGCACCATCTTCTTGATCAGCACCAGCTGCTGGTAGTCCTTCTCCCCGAAGAAGGCGTAGTCCGGCCGCACGATGTTGAACAGTTTCGCCACCACGGTCAGCACGCCGGCGAAATGCCCCGGCCGCACCGCGCCTTCCAGCTCGTCACCCAGCGCGCCGGGATGCACCGTGACGGTGGCCCCGTCGGGATACAGATCCGACGCCTTGGGCAGGAAGCCGAGCTCGACGCCGTCCTCCTTCAGCACCTCGAGGTCCTTGTCCAGCGGACGCGGGTACGCCTCGAAGTCCTCGCCCTCCCCGAACTGCAGGGGATTCACGAAGATCGACGTCGCGACGACCGTGTTCGGCAGCCGCTTCGCCCGGCGGATCAGCTCGCGATGTCCCGCGTGCAGGGCGCCCATCGTGGGCACCAGCGCGACCTTGCGGCCGACGCCGTGCAGGGCACGCGTCACCTTGCTGACCTGCTCGGGCGGCTGGAAGGTGTGCAGCGTGCCTCGGGCGAATTTCGGTGTGGTCACTGGTTTTGCTGCCCTTCGGCGGGATCTGGGGGATCACTCAGGAGTTCGGCGAGCTCGGCGGCGGCCGAGGCGTCCAGTAGCCCGGCGGCGTCGCCGCGCGCCAGCGTGCGCCTGGCCAGCGCGCGATAGCTCGGGGCGACATCGGGGCCACGTTCGGCCAGCACCGCGAGATGTTCACGCACGGTGCCGAGGTCACCACGGGCCACCGGCCCGGTCAGCGCCCGGTCCCCGTGTCGCAGAACATTATCCAACGCCGCCGACAACAACGGAGCCACCAGGCGTTCGGGCTGGGCGATTCCCGCCTCCCGCAACAATTCCGCGCAATCGGCGACCAGGGTCATCAGGTGGTTCGCGCCGTGCGCCAACGCCGCGTGATAGAGCGCTCGCGCTTCGTCAGGGACCCGGACGGGCTCAGCGCCCATCTCCACGGTCAGCGCCTCACCGACGTTCCACGCCGCTTCGTCACCCTCTGTGGCTGTGACGCCGACGCTGCACGCGGCCAGTCTGTCGAGGTCCTCGGGGCGGCCGGTGAAGGTCATCACGGGGTGCAGGGCCAGCGGCAGCGCCCCGGCCTCGGCGGCGGGCGCGAGGACGTCGATGCCGTGCGCGCCGGAGGTGTGCACGACGATCTGGCCCGGCCGCAGGGAGCCGGTGGCGACGAAGCCGCGCACCATCCCGGCGAGCGCGTCGTCCGGCAGGGCCAGCAGGACCAGGTCGGCGCGGCGGGCGACCTCGTCGGGAGGCAGGAGGGGCACGTGGGGGAGCAGTCGCTCCGCCCGGCGAACCGAAGCGTTGGAAAGGCCCGAAGCGGCGACGACGGTGTGCCCCGCCCTGGACAGCGCGGCACCGACCACACTGCCGACCCGGCCCGCGGAAACGACGCCGACGGCCAGGCGAGCGGGCCTCATCATGGCGTGCGCCAGTGGACGCTCATGGTCGAAACTCCTCAACTCGTTCCAGTCCCGCTCGGTGGGCGCGGGTACCAGACGACGGCGCGAGGGTAACCCTCCGGCCCGTGTCCGAACCGGTCCTCGTGACCAGCTTCACCTGACAGTGGTCATCCGCGCGGCGCGCCGTCTGCCAGCCGCACGGCCTCGGCCCGCGACGTCTTGAGGACCTGGAGCAGCTCACGCTGCCGTTGTTTCGCATCGTCGGTGAGCTTCCGGCCGCGGCGCAGGAACGCGAGCTCGGTCACGCTGGCCTGATAGCGGCCGACGGCCTTCGCCGCTTCTCGCCCCGACTGCTTCCGCGCCTGTTTCCGCCACGACCGCCGTCCGGACAGACTGGCCAGCAGCGGCACCTCGGACGGCGCGATCCAGCGCGCGTCGACCATCAGCGGCAACGCGGCCGCGACGATCCGCTGCTCGCGGCGCCGCTGCATGACCACCACCGAGAAGACCCCGATGAACAGCGGCACCATGATCAGGAAGTAGACGTTCAGGAAGGTCGTGGCACCGCCGAGCAACGCGGCGCCGTTCCACAGCGCGTGCAGCAGCACCGCGACGACGTAGCCGCCGATCGGCGCCAGAATCCGCAGCGAGCGCACCTTGCTGCTCGCGGCGATGCCGAGCCCGATCCCGGTCATGACGGCGAACAGCGGATGGGTGAACGGCGAAAGCACGCCGCGGAGGAAGAACGCCGCGAGCACGCCGGCGCTCGTGCCGTCACCGAAGCCGTGCTCGGCGAAGGCGCGGCCGAAGTAATAGATGTTCTCGGTGAAGGCGAACCCGGCCGCGGTGAAGCCGGCGTAGACGATGCCGTCCACGACGCCGTCGAACTCGATCGGGCGGCGCCACCACAGCAGCAGGATGAAGGCGGCCTTCGCGGCTTCCTCGACCAGGGGCGCGGAGACCAGTCCGCTGATCTTCCCGCCCACGCCGGTACCGAGCAGCAGGTCACCGACGGCCTCGGCGCCGCTGTTGAGCAGCAACGCGATGATCGTCGCGACGCAAGCGCCCCAGACGAAGGACAGCAGCAGGAGCTTCGGCGGTTCCGGTTCCCAACGGTCGACCCACAGGAAAGCCGTGACCACCACGGCGACCGGGACCAGCGCCGCGAGCACCCCGATCGTCACCGCGGGCAAACCGACCTTCTCGGTCACCGTGCCGAAGACGAAAAGCCCGCACAGCGCGACGGCGATCAGCCCGAGCACCGGCAGCAGCACGGTGATCGACCGAGACCGGCGTGGCCGGTCGAGACCGGGCGCCGGGGAGGAAGGCTCGCTCACAGCGGGTCACCCTACCGTCGGTACGCGGTCAGTCTTCCGCACGCCGCCTGCGCCGCGGCGTGGACTCGTTCGCGCCGTTCGCCGCGAGCAGGTCCATCACCGACCGGCCGGAGGCGTGGGAACCCGCGGCGGGGGTCTCCGGACGGCTGTGCGACGACCCGTTGCGCGACGGCGCCTCGTCGTCCGGCTTCGCCCGCCCGCCGCCGTGACGGCCGCCGGAGGACTCGGAGTTCTGCCAGGCGGGGGGCTCGCCGTCCGGACGGCGGCGACGGCCGCCACCGGTGGGTTCCGGAACGTTCGGGGCCGGGGTGAGCGAGACCGAGGAGTCCTCCGCCGCCCGGCGGCGGCGTCCACCGCTGCCGTTCTGCGTCATGCGGACCTCTTCGGGCAGCGTCAGGTTGACCGCGGGCGGCTCCTCGGCGCCGGCACCGTGCCGCGACGGGGTCTCGGCCGCCGGACGGCGCACCGGTTCGGGCTCCGGCTGCCGCACGGGCTCGGCCCGGCGAGGCGGCTCGGACACGACCGGGATCGACACCGGGGTCGGCGGCTCCGGCTCACGGCGCGGCTCGGGGCGCGGTTCCGGCCGCGGCAGGGACGCCGACTGCTGGGACTGCTGAGGCTTCGGTGGCGGCGTGGGGCGCAACCGGTCCTGGAAGTCGTCCTTCCTGGGGAACGCCGCGCTCAGGTCGGAGACCGGGCGCTCCTGCGTCCACGACGGCTTCCACTCGCCGGTGGCCTCCATCGGCTCCTGAGCGGCGGGTTTGTTCGCGGGCGGCGGCGTGCCACCGGCCGGGCGGGACTGTTCGACCGGCTTCATCCCGGGACGGGTCAGGCCGAGCTCGCGGTTCGGCCGCGGACGGTCCGGCTCGACCCGCTTGACCGGCTTCGCCTGCGCGGCGGGCTTCACCGGCGGTGTCTCCTTGCGGGTCTGCTCCTCCGGCCGCGACGCGGGCGGCCGCTGCACGGTGCCGGCGTCGAGCCGCTGCTGCAACGAAGGCTGCTGCGGACGGCGAGGCGGCTCGTTGCGCTGGGGTTCGCTGCGCTGGGGTTCCGGGCGCTGGGGCTGCCGGGCGACAGCGGGCATCGACGGCTGCGAGGCCTCGGCGCGGGAGACCCCCGGCATGGACGGGCGGGACACCTCGGCGGGCGTCACCGGCGGTGGAGTCTTGCGCTGCGCGTCGACCCTCGGCATCGGCCGGGAGACCTCGGCGGGCGACATGCCGGGGTTGGACATCTCGAGCCGCTCGCGGCGGGCGGCTTCGGCGGCGAGCGCCTCGGCCGCCTTCGAAGCGCGGGCGTCCGCCTTGCGCATGCTGCGGCGAGTGGATTCGTCGACCGGCTTCGGTCGCTGCACCTGATTGCTCTGGCCGTAGCCGTTGGTGCCGTTGACCTGGCCGTTCGACGGCTTGCGACGCGCGGCGGGCGGCGTCCCGGCCCGGGCGGACGCGGGTTCGAGGACCCGGTCGAGCATCTCGGTCGGGCGGTCCCGCTCACGCTCACGATCGTCGACGTCGATCGTGGTGCTCTTGGCGGGCATCAACTGGGGTTTGCCGTTGCCGTTGCCGTTTTCGGATCCGGCGCTCATCAGCTGCTTGTTGTCGAGGGACCGCATCCGGGTGGCCTGCGCGGTGAGCGCGACGCGTTCGAGGAGGACCTCGCCACCGCCGAAGAGCGACTGGAGGCTTTCACGCAGGGCGCTCACCTCGGCTCTGAGCGCTTCGAGTTCGTCATGGGAGCGGTTCTCGGCGGCCTGCCGGCTCTCCGCTTCGATCTCCAGCTCGAACTCGCGGCGGGCGGCGATCTCGCGTTCCAGCTCCAGCTCGTAGACGGCCTGCGCCTCGGCGACGGCGTCCTCGCTCTGCGACACGTGCTTGCGGTAGCGGACCGCCAGGAACGCACCGATCAAGGCGGCCCACAGCGCCGCGACGATGCCCAGCCGCAAGTAGCGGAGGTCGTCGGAAAGCACCAATGCGAGAGTCGCGCCGACGGCGAGAACCAAGCCGACGACAAGCCACGGCCTACCCGCAAGGCGGCCGCGCGAGTCGTCACCCACCCCGGTCATGCCCAACACCGTACCTTCTAGTAATCCGAACGAGACCTAGTCGGTACTTCGAGCGGTGGCTCTCGAGCGTTAACCGGTCGGCTCGGGATCGGGGCCCCGATCACCGCCCTCGGGGGTCCGGCAGCAGTGTTCGAGCCACAAAGCCGCAGCTACCAGCGCTACCGAGCTGCCGATCCCGACCGTCGCCGAACGGAGGTCCCCGCTCGCCGCGAGGAGTTCGTCACGTCGCGGAAAAAGATACGCGAAGGCCGCCAGCCAGACCCCCGTCATGGCGGATCCGGCGAGCGACGAGGCCTTGGCGAGGGCCACCGATCGGGCGACGGAGATCGCGGCGAGCACCCGGCCCTCCTTGATCCGCGAACGGACGATGAAGGCGAGCACGACCTCGCAGAGCGCGAGGACGAACAGCGTGATTCCGGCGAAGAGCGGAAGCGCGGGGATCGATCCGTAGGCGACCTGGAAGAGCAGATAGGCCAGGACCAGACCCAGGAGGCCGGCCACCGCCAGCTCGCGTGGCCGGGTGAAGTGCATGGTCCAACGCTACCTGGCAGGCTTGACTCTCCACCAACTGGAGAGTCGACGATGAAGCTCATGGGCACCGCAGCGGTTTTCACCATCGGGGAGCTGGCCAAACGGACCGGCCTGCCGGTGAAGACCATCCGCTTCTACTCCGACGAAGGGCTCCTGCCACCGACCGACCGCACCGACGCCGGCTACCGCCTCTACGACGCCACCGCGATGGCACGCCTGGAGCTGGTCCGGACGCTGCGCGAACTCGGGCTGGGCCTCGCGGACGTGGAGCGGGCGCTGACCAGGGAAGCGACCATCGGGGACCTCGCGGTCCAGCACGTCGCCGCCCTGGACGAGCAGATCCGGCGGCTGGAACTGCGCCGCGCGGTCCTGCGAGCGGTGGCCAAACGGGACTCACCACTGGAGGAGGTCGAATTGATGAACAAACTCGCGTCGATGTCGGACGAAGACCGCAAAGGTCTGCTCGACGAGTTCTGGGCGGACATGGTCGAAGGTCTCGAATTGGATCCGCAGTTCTACGAGCGGATGCGCTCGGCGAAACCGGAACTGCCCGACGACCCGACGCCCGAGCAGCTGGAGGCCTGGATCGAGTTCGCCGAACTCGTCCAGGACGAGGAGTTCCGCGCGTCGATCCGCCGGATGAGCGAGTGGCACTCGAAGCTCCGGGAGGAGGACGGAGCGGACTTCGGTGAGAAGCAGCAGCAGCTGTGGATCGCGTGGAGTGCGAAGGCGACCGAAGCACTCGAAGCCGGCCTCGCGCCTGATTCGGCCGAGGGCCGCGAACTGGCGGAGACGATCTTCACGCAGTCTTCGCGGAACGGGCAGGACCCCGCCGACCCGGCCTGGCGGAAACGGCTGGCCGACGGCATGGCGATCAGCTCCGACCCGCGCGCCGAGCGGTACTGGATGCTGCTGGGGAAGATGAACGGCTGGCCGTCGTTCCCCTCGCAGATGCGGCAGGCCGAGTGGGTCATCGCCGCCCTGCGCGCCGCGCTGGGGTAGCAAGGGACCTTTGCTCTCGCCCCTCCCGCGTTTCGTCCTCTGAATGCGGTAGTTCGCCCCACGCACTACCGCATTTCGTCCTCTGAATGCGGTAGTGCGTATCGCCAACTAACGCGTTCAGAGGACGAAATGCTCAGGTGAGGGTGAGCGAGGTCAGCCGGACGGAGTCGCGGTCCGAAACGGGGCGGGCGGCGAGGAGGTCGGCGACAGGACCGTGGTCGGGGAGCACCGCGCCGGGCTCGATCTCCAGCCAGGGGATCAGCACGCTCGCGCGCTCCGGCGTGCCGGGATGCGGAAGCAGCAACCGGGGGTCGTCGGAGCGCGCCCCGTCCACGGTCACTATGTCGACATCCAGCGTGCGCGGCCCCCAGCGGAGTTCGCGCACGCGTTCCGCCGCCTGCTCGGCGGCCTGCCCGGTGCGCAGCCAATCCCAATGGTCACGCGCCGGGTCGTCGACCAGGACGACGGCGTTGAGGAAGTCCGGCTGGTCCTCGACGCCCCACGCTTTCGTCTCGTAAACACTCGACACGGCTACGACAGCCGGCCGCACGGCGTCGACGGCGGATTGCAGGAACGCGAGCCGGTCCCCCAGATTGGAACCGAGCGAAAGCAGCGCGCGGCTCATCGTTCGCGTCGCACCGTGACGGCGACGTCGTCGAAGTTCAGCGGGATCGGCGCGGACGGTTTGTGCACCGTCACCTCGACGGCGCTCAGCCGCTCGTCGCGCAGCACCTCGTCGGCGATCTTCCCGGCGACACTCTCGATGAGGTCGTACGGCTCGCCTGCCACGATCCCGGCGGCGAGTTCCGCCAGCTCGCCGTAGTGCAGCGTCTTGGTCAGATCGTCGGAGGCGGCGGCCGGGCCGAGGTCCAGCCACACCACGATGTCGACGACGAACTCCTGCCCGTCGCGTTTCTCGTGGTCGAAGACCCCGTGCCTGCCGAAAACCCGCAAGCCGGTCAACGTGATCCGGTCAGACAACAGGACTCCCCTTCCGCCAGGCCGCCGCGACGGTCACGGCGTCGATGCTCGCGCCGACCTCGTGCACCCGCACTCCCCAGGCACCGGCCGCCGCGGCGAGCGCGGACACGGCCGCGGTCGCGTTCTCGCGGCCGTCCGGCGGCGCGGGCTTTCCGTCCTTTCCGGACAAGAGGCGCCCGAGGAACCGTTTGCGCGAGGCACCGACGAGAACCGGGAAACCCAATGACAGAAAGGAGTCCAGGCTGTTCAGCAGCGCCCAGTCGTGTTCGGCGTTCTTCGCGAACCCGAGTCCGGGGTCGAGCACGATCGCGTTCTGGTCGACGCCCGCGTCGACTGCTTCGTCCACTCGGGACAGCAATTCGGCGCGCACGTCCGCGACGACGTCCTCATAGGACGCCAGCGCGTTCATGTCCTTGCTGTGCCCACGCCAGTGCATCAGCACCCACGGCACCCCGGTCTCGGCGGCGACCTTCGCCATGTTCGAATCGGCCAGCCCACCGGAGACGTCGTTGATGACGGACGCGCCCGCCTCGACGGCGGCGAGGGCGACCTCGGCACGCGTGGTGTCCACGGACATCGTGACACCGTCGGCGGCGAGCGAGCGGATCACCGGCATGATCCGGGAAATCTCGGTCTCGGCGTCCACTCTGGAGGCTCCCGGCCGCGTCGACTCTCCGCCGACGTCGATCAGATCCGCCCCGCGCGCCCACATCTCGTGCGCGTGCTCCAGCGCCTGCTCGACGCCGAGGTAGCGGCCACCGTCCGAAAAGGAATCGGGGGTGACGTTCAGAACGCCCATCACCGCGCACCGGCCGGGCCGGGGCAGGGCGGTCATCGACGGCCCTTGATGAGGTCCAGCGCCTCCGACCGCGAGGACGCCGAAGTCTGCAACAGACCGCGTACGGCCGACGTCGTCGTCCTGGCCCCGGGTTTGCGGATGCCGCGCATGGCCATGCAGAGGTGCTCGGCCTCGACCACGACGATCGCGCCGCGGGGCTCGAGTTTGCGCATGATCGCGTCGGCGACCTGGGAGGTGAGCCGCTCCTGGACCTGCGGGCGCTTCGCGTACAGGTCGACGAGGCGGGCCAGTTTGGACAGCCCGGTGACCTTGCCGTGCTCATTGGGGATGTAGCCGACGTGGGCGACACCGTGGAACGACAACAAATGGTGTTCGCACACCGAGAACATCGGGATGTCCGTCACGAGCACGAGCTCTTCGTGTGCCTCGTCGAACGTGCGGTCCAGGACGTGGTCCGGCTCGGTGTAGAGCCCGGCGAACATTTCCCGGTAAGCGCGAGCGACCCGGGCCGGGGTCTCAAGGAGACCGTTCCGGTCCGGGTCCTCGCCACAGGCGAGCAGGAGTTCGCGTACGGCTTTCTCGGCCCGGTCTTGGTCGAAGACCGGGCCTACGCCGTTACCGCTTGGTGTCGTCCTGTCCGTCGTCACGCCGTTGCTGTCCTTCGTCCTGCTGACCGCCGGGCTGGTCAGCGAACCAGCCGTCGCGCGGGCGGTCTTCGGCGGGACGCCAGGGCTGGTTCGGCTGGCCGCCCGGCTGCGTGGCCGGGGTCCATCCGGGAGGAGCCCCGTAGTTCGGCGGGCCGCCAACGGGCCCACCCTGGTAACCGCCTGCCGGACCGCCCGGCTGCTGCCCACCATATGCCTGGGGCCAGTGACCGGTGCCGTTCGGCCCACCGTTGGGGCGACCACCGTTGGGGTAGGCGCCCGGCGGCGGCGGAGCGTACGGGTTCGCGTTCGGGTCCGGCGGCGGAGCCGGCTGCGCGTACGGCGGGCCACCGGGAAGGTCGCCGCCGCCCTGCACGGTGCCGACCGGGGTCGGCGCCGGCTGCAGCACCGGTTGCTCCTTCTTCTCCTCCGGCGGCGGCCACGGCTCGCCGCGCTCCATCGCCAGCTCGCCGGGGGTCTTGATCGGCGGCTTGTCGGACGGCTTCCGGTCGCCGAACTCGTTGAAGATGGTGATGTGCGGGCGCTTCTCGACGGTCGCGAAGATCCGCTCGAGATCCTTGCGGGTCAGCGTCTCCTTCTCGAGGAGCTCGATGACCAGCTCGTCCAGCACGTCGCGGTAGGTGCTCAGCACGTGCCACGCCTCGGTGTGCGCGGTCTCGATGAGCTTGCGCACCTCCTCGTCGATCTCGTGCGCGACCTCGAGCGAGTAGTCCGCCTGGCGGCCCGCCGAGCGGCCGAGGAACGGGTCGCCCTGCTCCTGGCCGTACTTGACCGCGCCGAGCCGGGCGCTCATGCCGTATTCGGTGACCATCGCGCGGGCGATCTTGGTCGCCTGCTCGATGTCGGAGGAGGCACCGGTGGTGGGCTCGTGGAAGACGAGCTCCTCCGCCGTGCGGCCGCCCATCGCGAAGACCAGGCGCCCGATCATCTCCGAACGGGTCATCAGCTCCTTGTCGTCCTCCGGGACGAGCAGGGCGTGACCGCCGGTGCGCCCGCGCGGCAGGATCGTCAGCTTGTAGACCGGTTCGATGTCCGGCATCGCCCACGCGGCGAGCGCGTGCCCGCCCTCGTGGTAGGCCGTGATCTTCTTCTCCTTCTCGGAGATGATCCGGCTCTTGCGGGCGGGGCCGCCGACGACGCGGTCGACCGACTCCTCCAGCGCGGCGTCGGTGATCACGTGCCCGTTCTGGCGGGCGGTAAGCAGCGCGGCCTCGTTGAGCACGTTCGCCAGGTCCGCGCCGGACATGCCGACGGTCCGCTTGGCGAGGCCGCTCAGGTCGGTGCCCTGCGCGATCGGCTTGCCCTTGGCGTGCACCTCGAGGATCGCCTTGCGACCGCGCATGTCCGGCGCGGCCACCGGGATCTGGCGGTCGAACCGGCCGGGACGCAGGAGCGCGGGGTCGAGGATGTCGGGACGGTTGGTCGCGGCGATCAGGATGATGCCGCCGCGCGCGTCGAAACCATCCATTTCGACGAGGAGCTGGTTCAGCGTCTGCTCACGTTCGTCGTGGCCGCCGCCGAGGCCGGCGCCGCGCTGGCGGCCGACCGCGTCGATCTCGTCGACGAAGATGATGCAGGGCGCGTTCTGCTTGGCCTGCTCGAACAGGTCGCGGACGCGCGAGGCGCCGACACCGACGAACATCTCGACGAAGTCCGAACCGGAGATCGTGTAGAACGGCACGCCGGCCTCACCGGCGACGGCTCGCGCGAGCAGCGTCTTACCGGTACCGGGCGGCCCATAGAGCAGCACGCCCTTGGGGATCTTCGCGCCGAGTGCCTGGTAGCGCGCCGGGTTCTGCAGGAAGTCCTTGATCTCGTACAGCTCTTCGACGGCCTCGTCGGCGCCCGCGACGTCCCCGAAGGTCGTCTTGGGCATGTCCTTGTTGAGCTGCTTGGCCTTCGACTTGCCGAAGTTGAGGACGCGGTTCCCGCCGCCCTGGGCGTTGTTCATCATCCACATCAGCAGGCCCAGCACCAGCGCCAGCGGGATCGCGAAGATCAAGATCTGGGTGAGGACGTTCTGCTGGGTGACCTTGGTGGTGAACTTGACCGGGTTGTCACCGCTCTTGAGGCCGATGAGCTGACCGTAGATGACGCCCGCGACGTTCGACGGGTACTGCGCGATGATCTGGTCGACCTGCTGGCCCTCGACCTCGATCTTCTTGTTCAGCAGCAGCTTGATCTGCTGCTCCTTGTCCTCTTGCGAGGCTTCCTTGACGTTGTTCGCGGTGATCTGCTGGTTCGCGATCGAGATCGGCACCTGGGTATAGCCACGATCACTGTCGAAGATCGTGTTGTAGGCGAGAAACGCCAGTACCGCCGCGAGAATCCAGAGCACTGGGTTCTTGAGCACGCTCTTCCGGTTCATACGACTCGGCCCTGGTGGCCTCGACCCTTCCTGGTTGGGCGGCTCATGCTGTTACCCGCCATCACGATCTTGACGACCCATGGTGCTCCGACACCCGCCCCTCAGGATACCGCCCGCCTGGACGGATGAGGGTGGTGAGCCTCTCGGACGTAAACGGTGGACGCCGCGCGAGGGTTCCCGGAGAGTGAACGAGGGAGTCACCCTAACGTGTGTCGACCGCCACACCGGCGGCCATTTCGCCCAGGCGCGTGCGGAGTGTCTTGACGTCGGCGGGTGAGACGGTGACCCATTCGCGTCCGTCTGGACCTGCTTGTGACGTGCTGAGGTAGCGCCCGCTGGCGGTGTCGAACCAGCCGAGGACCCGTGACCGCTGCTTGGCGCCAACGTGGGACCGGCTGTTCGCTGCCAGCTGACCGCCGCGCAGCCTCGGCTGGCCGGTGAGCTTGCCGAACGCCTCGCGGGGATCCGCGGTGATGCGTTCACTGAGTGAAACGCGGGATTTCTCCTTACGCCGGGTCTTCGCCGCTTCGGGCTCCTCGGCCTTCTTCGCCGGGTTGACGGCGGCGCGGATCGGCTCGGTGCGGCGGGCGTCGTCGATCGGCAGCGTGACGGACGCCTCCGAGCCGCGCTGCCCCGGGGGCAGCAGTTCGACGACCGCCGTCGGAAGGCCGTCGGCGGGCGCCTCACGCAGCCAGATCCCGGACTGGTCCTGGATCGCGATCACCCCGTCGCGGCCGTCGGTGGCGCCGAGCACGGCGACCGTCGGGGCCTGGAACTCGGGGATGTGCAGCGCGTCGATGGTCAGCGAACCGCGGGCGAGGAGGTACAGCCAGTCCTCGATCCTCCGCTCCGGCCTTCCCCGGCCGTCGCGGATCCCGCGGGCCTGGAGTTCGACGTCGGTGCGCCGGCGCAGCGCCCGGCGCTCGGCCTCCGTGGCGCCGTGCGAACGGACGCGCAGCGGATAGGGCAGGTCGCCGAGCTCGGCGGACTCCCAGAGGAAGTCGAACGCCATCGGTGTGAAGTGTTCCTGGTGCATTGCTCCGTGCCCTCCCGGCACCTTGGCTCCTGGGCCTCGGGACGCCCAGGGGGTTCACGATAGCGAAGGGGTACGACAGTCGGCGGCCGGATCGGGGGAAGTGTCCCGCCAGCTGTCAGGAAAGGGACCGACAGGTCAGCGCGCGGGCGAAGCGTCCGCCGCGATCTTCCCCAGCATCTCCGTGAGCCGGTGCCGCAGCGTCGCCGGGTCCGCGGGCGCGATGGTGATCCAGTCGCGTCCGTCGGAACCGCGCGTGGCCTGGGTGAAGTACCGGCCGGACTGCGTGTCGAACCAGCTCAGCACCGAAGACCGGGTCCGCGTGCCGTGTTTGCTGCGCGCGTTGGCACCGAACTGTCCGCCGCGAAGCCGCGGCTGCGCCTGGAGCCGCGACAGGGCCTTTCGGTCCTCATCGGACGTCGCGGAGCCGTCGACCTGTGGCTGACGACGCTGGAGGAAGTCCGCCCCCGAGGTGCCGACCAGGCCGTCCAGCGGGAGGGTGATCGACTTCTCCGTGCCGCGCGAACCCGGCGGCAGCAGGGAGACGATCGCGCTCGCGAGGCCGTCCGGGGCGATGGGGTGGAAGTGGAAACCGCGCGGGTCCTGCACCGTCAGCAGGCCTTGGCCGCTGAGCAGCGACGCGACCGCGAGCAGCGGTTCGGTACCGGGGTTGTTGAGCTGGACGCAGTCCAGGCTCAGGTCCGGCCGCGCGAGGACACCGAAGAAGTCCTCGATATGCGGCTCGGGACGGCCGCGTTCGTCGGCGAGACGA
This sequence comes from Amycolatopsis sp. NPDC041971, assembly GCF_055588925.1. NCBI lineage: Bacteria > Bacillati > Actinomycetota > Actinomycetes > Pseudonocardiales > Pseudonocardiaceae > Amycolatopsis > Amycolatopsis sp. NPDC041971. The sequence goes on from NZ_JBVJCE010000001.1 coordinate 52,870, forward strand.
CGCTGGTTCAGCGACTGGAACGTCCGCGCCCGCAGCGCGCCGCGCTCGTCCATGGTCGCCCCGTGCGAGCGGAGCCGCAGCGGGTACGGCAGCTCACCGGCGTTCGCGCTCTCCCACAGGAAGTCCAGTTCGACCGGGGTGAGCAGGTCACCGTTCGCCATCTTCCGCCCCCAAATGTGTGTCGGTGAACCCGCGTCCGCGATCGGCGTCGATCTTCGGCTCCGCCAACAGGCTCCCACAAGTCAGCGGGCGGGGGGGGGGGGGGGGGGGGGGGGCGGGGGAGAACAAGTCCGGGTGTGGGCTTCTTTTGTTTTGGGTATGAGGCGAGGGGGGGGGGGGGGACGGTGGTGTGGAGAGAAGCGGGCGGGG
>NZ_JBVJCE010000001.1:53248-123713 GCF_055588925.1 Amycolatopsis sp. NPDC041971
TTTCCCTCCTCCTCCTCCCCCCCCCCCCCCCCCCCCCCCCCCCCCCACCCCCCCCCCCCCCCCCCCCCCCCCCCCCCCCCGCCCGGTGAAAACCGCTCTAGCGTTCGTCGTCTTCGGTCCAGGCGCCGATGACCGGCGGCGGGGTCGCCTCGTTGGCGCCGAAGGCGTCGTCCGGGTCCGGCTCGATGAGGAACGAGGCGTGCGTGTGCTCCTCTTCCTGCTCGGCCCGAGCGCCGGGGGCGCCCATGCCCATGCCGCCCATGCCTTGCATCGGCGGCGGGGTGGCGCCGATGGTGCCGCTGGAGGACACGATGCCCTGCTGCGGCACGGCCTGGGACGCGGCGCTCTGCGCGGGGGCCTTCTCGGTGGCCGCCGCGTCGGTGCTGTCGGTGTCCTTGGAGCCGGACTTGTTGCCCTGTCCGAGGGCCTTGGCGCCGGCGTAGCCGAGACCGCCGCCGAGCGCGGCCGCGGTGAGGGCTTGGCCGAGTCCGTTGCCGCCGCTCGCCGGGGCGTGCGGGGTCGCGATCGGGGCACCCGCGCCGGAGGCGACGCCGGCACCCGGCGCGACACCGGCGGCCGGCGGATTCCCCGCGGCGGGGGTGTAGCCGGCCTGCGAGAACGAACCCGAGTCCGGACCGGCGTGGATCGGGGCACCGGCGCTGCCCTGCGCGCCGCCGTAGCCGTGCGTCCCGGCGAGGACCGGGGTGCCCGAGACGGCGTTCGAGTTGAGGCCCGCGCCGCCGACGTTGCCGACACCGCTGAACGAAGCGCTGTTGTGCGTGGCGGTCGGCTTCATGCCGAGGGATTCGGGGCCGAAGCTCGGGGTCGAGCTGTCGACCTCGCTCATCTCCTTGGTGTAGGCCTCGAGGAACCTGGCCTGCTCCGCCCGCACTTCCTTGTCCTGGTCGGCGAGGGGCTTCTGGTCGGTGATCATGCCGACCGGACCGGCCGCGAGGGCCTGCGCCATCGCCTTCTCCGGGCTGTAGTCGGTCGGCTTCGGCATGAGCTTGACCTTGGTGGCCGCGTCGGCCTGCTTCTGCAACCTGTCCGACATCGTGTTCGCGGCCTCGGAGGCCTGCGAACCCGAGTTGGCGATGGCGACCAGCGAACCCTGCGCGGCGGCCGCGCCCTGTCCGATCCAGGCGGCGCCGAGTTCGGAGATCGCGTTGTAGAGGTCGTTCGAGGCCTGGCTCAGCTGACGGCCGTGCGAGCCCCAGGACTGGCTGATGCCGGTCGCGGTGCTGGGGTCGTTGCCGAGGTTGGCCTGGTTCCACAGGTCCTGGCTGCTCGGGGCGCTTTCCCAGTTCGGCGGGTTGGTGATGGCGCGGTCGGCGCCGATGTCGAACCCGTCGGAACGGCCGCGGGCGGACGACACGATGCCCTCGGCGTGCGAGTTGTCGCCGAGCTGGACCGGCGTGGTGCTGCTGCTCTCGCCGTAAGAGTCGGCGCTGTGCTTCGGTGGCATGGCTTTCTGACTCCCCCTCAGACGTTACGGAACGGCTCGGCGGCGGCCTGGTCGATCTCGTGGTACCGGGCCATCGCGGTCACGATGCCGGACTCGGCGGCCTCGTACTGCTGGTACAGGTTCTTGAGTGCCGCGGCGTAGGAGTCTCCGCCGCCGTCGGCGCGGTTCGCCACCTTCGCGGCGATCGCGTTGCCGACCGGGTTGTTGCCCAGCTTCGGCGCCTGCCCGAGGTCACCCGCGCGGTGCAACAGGGCCTCGACGGCGTCCTTGCCGGTGCGGATCTTGTTCAGGACGGTCTGGGCCGCGTCCGGGTCGATCCCGACCTGACCCTGGGCCGCGGCGTTCTTGAACGCGTTCGCGTCCGCCAAGCTGCTGTTCCCCATCTGAGCTCTCTCCGTTTCCCCCGGGCCAGGCCACGACGGCTTCGTCGACATTGGTCTTCGCATAGGTTAACGCACTTGATCGCAGCCTATGACGTGTTCTCGGTGCTCAGGGTTCCGCATTTCCGCGGACGCGGGCAAGCGGTTCTCAAGACGTGTAAACGTGCGGATCCAGCGTGCCGATGTAGGGCAGGTCCCGGTAACGCTCCGCGTAGTCCAGGCCGTATCCGACTACGAATTCGTTGGGAATGTCGAACCCGATGTACTTGACCGGTACGTCGACCTTGACCGCTTCGGGCTTGCGCAGGAGCGAGACGACCTCGAGCGAGGCCGGGTTGCGGCTGGCGAGGTTCTTCAACAGCCAGGACAGCGTGAGCCCGGAGTCGACGATGTCCTCGACGATGAGCACGTCGCGACCGGCGATGTCGCGGTCGAGGTCCTTGAGGATCCGCACCACGCCGGACGACGACGTCGCCGAGCCGTAGGAGGAGACCGCCATGAACTCGAGCTGCGAAGGAAGAGGGAGTGCCCTGGCGAAGTCGGTCATGAACATCACCGCGCCCTTGAGCACGCCGACGAGCAGGAGGTCTCCCCGCCCCGCGCCGGGGCCGTCGGCCGGATAGTCCGCGGCGACCTGCGCGGCCAGTTCGGCGATCTTGTCGTTGATCTGCTGCTCGGTGACGAGCACGGAGGCGATCTCGCCTTCGTACACAGGACGATCCCCTCTAGGTGGTGGACTGGGGTGCTTCGAGCAAGAGACTGCCATGCGCCCGCTTGGCCACCAACTCGCCGGGTAGCCAGACCCCGCCCTGCCCCCGCCAGTTCCCCACCAGCGCGTCGACCGAACGCAGATGGGCGTCGGTGAGTTCGCGGACCCCGGAGTCCAGCAGCCACCTGCGGAGGACGCGCCGTCGCAGCGCGGGCGGTTCGGTGGCGAGCACCGCGGCGTCGAGCCCTTCCGCGATGAAGGCGCGCAGGTGGACCTCGTCCGCGAGTGTGTCCAACGCCTCGGAGTCTTCGCGCAGTTGCGCCGCCGTGCGGGCGAGCGAGGCCGCGACACCGCCGGAAAGCACCTCCTCCAGAAGGGGCAGTACTTCCGTCCGTAACCGGACACGGGTGAACCGCGGGTCCTCGTTGTGCGGGTCCTGCCACGGGTCGACGCCGAGCGCCCGGCACGCCCGCCGGGTGGTGGCCCGGGTGACGCCGAGCAGCGGGCGTCCCCATGGCGGGTCGTGCGGCCGCATCCCGGCCAGCGATCGCGGTCCGGAGCCCCGGCCGAGGCCGAGCAGGACGGTTTCGGCCTGGTCGTCGAGGGTGTGGCCGAGCAGGACGAGACCGTGCCCGTCGGGGAGCGCCGCACGCAAGGCGCCGTAGCGGGCCCGGCGGGCCGCGGCTTCCGGTCCGCCCGCGCCCTCGACCCGCACCTTCAGGATCTCGGCGGTGCCGGCGCCCAGCTCTCGCGCCGTGCTCGCGGCTCGAGCGGCGGTCTCGGCGGAACCGGCCTGGAGACCGTGGTCGACGACGAGTGCCCGCACCTTCAGCCCGGCGCGCGATCCGACGAACGCCGCCGCTTCGGCCAGTGCCAGGGAATCCGCGCCACCGGAGACGGCGACGCAGACCTCCTCGGCGGTCGTCACCGATCCCAGAAAATCCCGTACGGCCGACCGCACGGCCGCGATCGCCGGCTCCGGTCCGCTCACCCGTGCAGGCGCCGCACCCAGGCCGCCGGATCGGTGATCTCGGCCCTGGTCGGCAACGTGTTCGGCGAAGTCCACACCGCGTTGAAGCCGTCCATGCCGACGGCGTCGACGACGTGCTTGGTGAACTTCGCGCCCTGTTCGTACTGGCGCAGCTTCGCGTCCACGCCGAGCAGGCTGCGCAGCACTCGGTCGATCAGCCCGCCGCCCTTGCGCCGGGCGGTGAACCGCGAACGGATCAGCTCGACACTCGGCACGACCCGCGGCCCGACGGCGTCCATCACGAAATCGGCGTGCCCCTCCAGCAGCGTGGAGAGGGCGAGGAGCCGGTCGAACACCGCGCGTTCGCCCGGCGACTGCAGGAGTTCGGCGAGACCGGCGCCGCCCGTCTTGCCCTTGCCGATCTGCTTGATGGTGTCCGGCAGACGGCCGACCAGATCGCTCAGCCCGTCCGCGTCCCGGCCGGCGAGCCCGCCGATCAGGCGCTCGACCTCGTCGGCGAAGTAGTCACGCAGCCAAGTGACCGCGGTGAACTGCAACCGGTGGGTGCATTCGTGCAGGCAGACCCACAGCCGGAAATCGTGCCCCGGCACGTCCATCGCACGCTGGGCGGCGACCACGTTCGGCGCGACGAGCACCAGCTGCCCACGGCGTTCCGGCCCGCCGAACGGGTCGTACTGGCCGAGCACGCGTGAAGCCAGGAAGGCGAGCACCAGACCGGTCTGGACACCGGCGCCACCGGCCAGCACGGGGGCCAGCGGGCCGCCGTGGGCCTCTGGCAGCGCACGACCGGTGAGCGCGTCGAGCCCCGCGGCGGCCGAACGGACCCAGCCGGGCCTGTCGACGACTTCGGCGGGCAGCAGCGGCAGGTCGAGGCCGAGCCCGGTCAGCTCGCGGACGTGCAGCTCCGCCTCATCGGTCAGCTCGCGCAGATCGGCGACGGCTTCTTCGGCCACTTCGCGGTCGACCGCCGGCCCGCCACGCACCAGGAGGGCGCCCGTCGAGGCGGCCAGGGACCAGTCGACCATCGAACGTGTCTTGGTCGGCGTTTCCTCAGTCACTCTCATGACGCTACCCGCTGGAAGACCGGTTTCCGTCCCGACTTCCTCACGCTCCGATTCCGGTCGCTCACCGGCAGCCGCACGTGTGCAGGGTCGCCGCGACGACGTCGAGCGCGGCCCTGCCCTTGTTCTGGTCCGAACCGGAGGACATCAACGCGAACACCAGCATCCGGCCGTCGGTGTCCAGCACCACGCCCGCCAGGGTGTTCACCCCGGACAACGTGCCGGTCTTGCCGCGCACCCAGCCGCGGCCCGCGGCCGACGCCGGATCGCCGTAGCGCTTCTCCAGCGTCCCGCTGCCGCCCGCGACAGGGAGGCCCGCCAGCAGGGGCCGCAGTTTGGCCGTCCTCGGATCCTTGCCGTCCGGTGCCGCCGCGACCTTGAGGATCTCGCTGAGCACCTTGGCCGAGATCTTGTTCTGGTCGGAAAGCCCGCTGCCGTCGTTGATCTGGACGCCGGTGAGGTCGAACCCGGCCTGTTTGAGCACGTCCATCGTGGCGGCCGCGCCGCCGGTGAACGACGGTTCGGTGCCCTTCGCGAGCGCGATCTGGCGGGCGAGGACGTCGGCCAGCAGGTTGTCCGAAAGCTGCAGCAGCGAGTTGGCGAACTCCGCGAGCGGCTGCGACTTGACCTCGCCGAGCACCTTCGCGTCCTTCGGTGCCGTCGTCGTACCGCCGGATTGGGCTTCGAGCTTCCCAGCGATCTTCTGGGTCAGCGCGGCCGCCGGGTTCGCGATGCGGGGCGAGTGGTCGTTCTTCGGGTCGGTGCGGCCGCCGTCGGCCATCACGGGCAGGACCGGCGCCATGTAGGTGTTGCCGGCGGCGGTGTCCTCCGGGTCCCAGCCTTTCGCGGACGTCGGCCCCTTGAACAGGCTGATGTCCAGCTGGACCTTGGAGATCTTGCCTCCGACGGCCTTCTTGACCTGGGCGACGAGGTCGTCGACGTGCGCGGCCCCCGGGTACAGCGGCGAGTCCGTGCCCAGCGGCAGCGACGTCAGCGAGGGGTCGCCGCCCGCGACGAGGACGACCGTGCCCGGGTCGGCGCCCTGGACGATCTTCGTCGAGAACCGCGTCCCGTGGTCCATCGACAGCAACGCGGCCGCCACGACGAGGATCTTCGTGGTCGACGCCGGGGTCAGCGAGGTGCCGGAGTTCTTGTCCCAGAGGACGTCCCCGGTCGCCGCGTCCACGACGGTGCCGGTGAGCGTGCCGAGGTCAGCGGCACCGGCGGGGCCGGCGAGCGCGGCCGCCAGACCTTCCTTCGTCGGCGCGACGCCGTTGACGTCCGGCCCCTGCAGGACCCGGGTGACACCGGCGGGCTTCGGGATCTCGCCCTTCGGCGCGTTCGGCGCCCAGGGCAGGCCGAGCCGGTTCGACACCTTCGGCATCGCGGCGGCGCCGCCCATCCCGGCGAGCAGCAGGACGACGACCAGGGTCGTGATCAGCAGGGCCTTGCGCTTGCGCTTCGGCTTCGGCGCGGGGGCGGCCTCGGCTGCCGGAGGTTCCTGGGGTTCCGGGGACGGCGGCTCGGGCCGCTGCATCCCGACGGTGGCTTCGGAGTCGGAGCGCTCTCCGGACGGCTCGATGCGGACCGGGCGCGCGTGCATGGTCGCGGACGGGACCGGCGCGGGAACCGGCGGCTCGACCCGGCGCTGCTCGGGACGGCGCGGTTCCTCCTGACGCTGGGGCTCCTGCCTCGGCTGTTCTTGCCTCGGCTCGGGCTTCGAGGGCTCGGCGTCACGATGTGGGGTGGCGGCGCCCCGGTCGAACTGATCCCAGTCCGGTTCGTCCTTGTGCTGCGGCTGGACCGGCTTGACGAAGAGCGTCTTCGGCTCTTCGTGCTGCTCCGGCTCGACCGGCGTCGCAGGCGTCACCGGCGTCACCGGGTCGAAGGCGGACCACCGCGGTGTCGGTGTCTTCGGGACGTCCGGTTCCTCGTCGATGTCACCGACCTCGACGACCGGCTGGAACCACGAGCCACTTTCGGGTGTGACCTTCGGCACTGACAGTTCTTCGGTCTTGCCGTTCGCCAGGCCCGACATGGGCAGCCAGACGGTGGCCTCGCCCTCCCCCTTGGCGCCCTTGGGCTCGGCGGACGAGGTGTCCTTGTCGTCCGACGGCCACCTCGGGACATCGTTTTCCGGCACGCAACGCTCCTTCATCCACCGTCCGGGGAAGGGGCCAAGCTCACATACGACCACATCGATGCGACCGCCCGAGCCCCCGTGGTCCACACTAGTGAAGACAAGACCATGAACTCGGTGAGCCGTCCGCGACGGCGGGGCGTACCAAAGACGAGAGCAGCGAGGCCGGCGTGGAATTCGACGTCACTATCGAAATCCCCAAGGGGGAGCGCAACAAGTACGAGGTGGACCACAAGACCGGTCGGATCAAACTCGACCGGACGCTGTTCACCGCCACGCAGTACCCCGCCGACTACGGGTTCATCGACGACACCCTCGGCCAGGACGGCGACCCGCTCGACGTGCTGGTGCTCGTCCAGGAGCCGACCTTCCCCGGCTGCCTGATCCGCTGCCGCGCGATCGGCATGTTCCGGATGACCGACGAGAAGGGCCCGGACGACAAGGTCCTCGCGGTCCCGACGAACGACCCGCGCCTGGAGCACCTGCGCGACATCCACCACCTCAACGAGTTCCACAAGCTCGAGATCCAGCACTTCTTCGAGGTGTACAAGGACCTGGAACCGGGCAAGAGCGTCGAGGGGTCGAGCTGGGTCGGGCGTTCCGAGGCCGAGGCCGAGATCAAGCGTTCGTTCGAGCGCGAGACCGACCGGCTGGCCAAGGAGGCCGTCGACGGTCCGGCGGCTCACTAGTCGCTTAAGCGTCTCGCTCGAAGTCCGTGAAGGCCTCCTTGAGGGACCCTGGGTCCCTCAAGGAGGCCTTCACGGACAGAGCAGGGGTGCTACGCCGAGTAGCCCGGGATCGGGAACGGCGTCAGGAACTCGCGGATCTCGGCGGCGATGGTGTCCAAAGCGGACTGTTCCTCGCCCGCCGCCGCGGTGATCGTGCGGTCGATCCAGTCCGCGACCCGCACCTGGTGCTCCGGCCTGAGCCCGCGCGTGGTGATCGCGGAGGTGCCGAGCCGGATGCCGGACGGGTCGAACGGTTTGCGCGGGTCGAACGGCACGGTGTTGTAGTTCAGCTCGATGCCGGCGCGGTCCAGCGCCTGCGCGGCCGGTTTGCCCGGCACGTTCTTGTTCGTCAGGTCGATCAGCAGCAGGTGGTTGTCGGTGCCGCCGGACACGAGGTCGTAGCCGCGTTCCACCAGCGCCTCCGCCAGCGCCTTCGCGTTGGCGACGATCGTGTGCGCGTACTCGGCGAACTCCGGCTTCCGCGCCTCGCCCAGCGCGACGGCGATCGCGGCTGTCGTGTGGTTGTGCGGGCCGCCCTGCAGACCGGGGAACACCGCCTTGTCGACGGCCTTCGCGTGGTCGGCGTCGGAAAGGATCATCGCGCCGCGCGGACCGCGCAGGGTCTTGTGCGTGGTCGTGGTGATGACCTGCGCGTGTCCGACCGGCGACGGGTGCGCGCCGCCGGCGACGAGCCCGGCGATATGCGCGATGTCGGCGACCAGGACGGCGTCGACCTCGCGGGCGATCTCCGCGAACGCCGGGAAGTCGATGGTGCGCGGGATCGCGGTGCCGCCCGCGAAGATCAGCTTCGGCCGGTGCTTCAACGCGAGTTCGCGCACCTGGTCGAGGTCGACGCGACCGGTCTCCTTGCGGACGCCGTAGCGGACCGGGGTGAACCACTTGCCGGTCGCGGACACGCTCCACCCGTGCGTGAGGTGGCCGCCGTCCGGCAGCGCCATACCGAGGATGGTGTCGCCCGGCTGCGCGAAAGCGAGGTACACCGCCAGGTTCGCCGGTGAGCCGGAGTACGGCTGGACGTTCGCGTGGTCGGCGCCGAAGACCGCCTTCGCGCGCTCGATGGCGAGGTTCTCGACCTGGTCGATGAGTTGCTGGCCCTCGTAGTAGCGCTTGCCGGCGTAGCCCTCGGAGTACTTGTTGGTGAGGACGGTGCCCGTCGCCTCCAGTACGGCCTGGGAGACATAGTTCTCGGACGCGATCAGGCGGATCTTGTCGTGCTGGCGTTTCGCCTCGTCCTCGACGAGCCCCGCGATCTGCGGGTCGGCGGCGGCGAGCGCGGAAAGTTCGGGCTGGTGTGTCATCGGAGGTACTCCTGCCGGAGACGGCCGGACCCAGGCGCGCGGTACCGGCCTTGTCGTCGCTTCCCGGTGGTGCTCCACCTCAAATGGCGCCAGTCGCTGGTGCGGACAAGCCTAGAGCACGGGCCGTGGCCCGGTGTGCGGACGATGTCCGGCGCACCACCGGCGGCTGCATCCGGCCGTGCGATCACAGAACGCCTGCGCGCACACGGCGCAGCGTTTGATCCGCCGCCAGCCGCCGAACGCGACGAGTCCGGCCAGCCCGGAGGCGCCCGCGACCAGGTCACCGCAGCCCGGCCACGACGTCACCTGCACGACGCGCCAGCCGTTTCCGGCCTCGACCAACCGGGGCGCGGCGCCGGTCCCGGCGAGGACGCGGTTGAGCCGGTCGGCGGCGGCGTGTTCGTCGGGCAGCGCCGAGACGATTCCGGCGAGCCACGGATTCTCTTGCGCCAGCAGCCTTTCCGCGACTTCGAGCGCCGGGTCGAGGTCACGGAAAGGCGGGACGATCACGTGCTTGCGCGTCACGGTTCTTCGATCGCGACGCCCATCGAGCGGGCCGTGCCCGCGACCGTGCGCATGGCCGCGCCGAGGTCTCCGGTATTGAGGTCGGGCAGCTTCCGTTCCGCGATCCCACGCAGCTGTTCCTGGCTCAGCTTCCCGGCCACCTCATGCCCTGGGCGGCCGGATCCCTTGCCGCCCAACGCCTTCTTGATGAGGAACGACGTCGGCGGCGTCTTCAACCGGAGTTCGAAGGAGCGGTCCTCGAACACCGACACGACCACCGGGATGATCTCGCCGCGGTGCACCGCGGTCGCCGCGTCGTAGGCCTTCTTGACCTCGACGAGGTTCACGCCGGTCTGCCCGAGCGTCTTCCCGAGATCGACCACCGGCGCGTCGCCGGCGGCCAACTCGAGTGTCGCCTGATGGGTCTTCTTCTTCGACTTCGGTGCCATACGCCCGAAGCTAGGGTCTCCAGTTACTAGAGAGTCAATCGATCGGCTTGATGCCCTCCGCGTGCCTGCGCGCCAGCTCCCGGTAGATCGCCGCGTTGTGCTCGACCCAGCCGCGGGCGGCGCCGTCGAGCGGGACGTGCTTCTTCGCCGGGCTGCCCATGGCGACCGTCTCCGGCGGGATGATCATCCCGGGTGTCACCGTGGCACCGGCGGCGACCAGGGCCTTCGCCCCGATCTGCGCCTTGTCGAGCACGGTGGAGCCGTTCCCGATCAGCGCCTGCTCGCCGATCGTGCAGTCGTGCACGAGGCACTGGTGCCCGACGGTGACGTTCTTGCCGACCTCGGTCACGCCACCGTTGACGTGGATGACCGAGTTGTCCTGGATGTTGGCGCCCTCGCGGATGAGGATCTTCCCGAAGTCGGCGCGCAGCACGGCGCCATACCAGACGGAAGCGCCCTTCTCGACGACGACGTCACCGATCAGGGTGGCGGTGGGGGCGATCCACGCTTCGGGATCCACCTGGGGACGGTGCCCCTCGAATTCGAACATCGGCATGCCCCGCACCCTATGCCGAAAGTCCGTGAAGGCCTCCTCCCTACCTTGAGAGTAAGGAAGGAGGCCTTCACGGAGCTGTCGCTCAACCGATGGCGGTGTTCAGCAGGAGGTCCACGGCCCTGTCGTTACGCGTGGTCTCCCGGACGATCACCTCGTCGGGCGGGTAGAAACCGGGGTTGGAGCCCCGCGGGTACATCTCGAAGGTGAAGCTCAGGATCTTGTGGGTGCCCCACATCCAGTCGTCGATCGTCCCGTCCGTGATGTACAGGTCGCTCGACTGCTGAGGCGTGTAGCCGTTGGTCGCCGCCAGCTGCCTGCCCACCGTCTGGAAACGCTGCGCCTCGGCCGCCGTCATGCCCGGCGCGGTGTCGTTGTAGGTGAAGCCGAACGGCCACAGCACGAGCTCCGAATAGGTGTGGAAGTCGATGCTCGCCTTGATCTGCTGGACGCCGCCGATCCTGCGTGAGTTCACGAAGTTGGACACGGCCCTGGTCTCCGGTGCGGAGAACGCCGACGGGCCGCGGTAGGTCTCGCTGGTCGTCGAGCCCGACGAACCGCCGCAGCAGCCCCAGTTGTAGGCCCAGTTGCGGTTGGGGTCGGTGCCGTTGCCCTGGCGGTTCTTGCGCCAGTACTTGTAGCTGCCGCCGGAGATGTCGTACTCCGAACCGTCCGGGTTGACGTTCGGGATCACGTAGATCTCGGTGCTGTCGACGAAGCGTTTGATCGCCGGGTCGGAGGCGTAGCCCTGGGTGAACCGGTTCACGATCCGCAGGCACATCTCGGTGGTGAGGTGCTCACGGGCGTGCTGGTTGCAGGTGAAGAGGACTTCCGGCTCGTTCTCGTCCGTGGCGACGTTGTCGCTGATCTTGAGCATGTTCAGCGCGCGGCCCTGGTACGAGTTGCCGACGCTGCTCAGCCGCGCGATCGAGCCGAAGTTCGACTGGGCGTTGCGCAGTTCGGTCGTCACCTCGGCGTAGTTGTGATAGCCGGAGTCCGACGGCGGGAAGTCGTTGATCGCGTTGGTACCGACCTTCTCCGACCTGTCGACGACGCCGCGCTGCTCGACGCGGAAGCCGAGCGAGCGGATCTTCGCCGCGTCGCGCGCTTCGCCGATCACCGTGGTCGTGGAGCCGGAGGTGCCGAGGACGTCGATGCCCAGCCGGGAGAGCTGGGTGCGCTGCTGCGCGGTGGCCGTGCCGAAGACCTCGTAGATCTGGACCTGCGCGTCTTCGGCCTGCTGGTCGGCGGTCGCCGGACTCGCGGCGACCGGGATGGTGAACGCCGCGACGGCCGCGATCGCCACGGCCATGCACCGTCTTATGCGCATCGTCGTCTCCTAGCTCTGGGCAAGGGAAGGGGTACCTCACCATGGCCGGAGCCGGAGGAGGGGAACAATCCGTAACGGTACGGATCTAATGCGTATTTCTACCCGTAGTTCGCGAAACAGAGCGCTTCGATGTCGCCGCGCAGTGCGGCGAACGGCCGCCGCCGGACGCGCTGCTGGACGATCGCGCCGAGCAGGTAGGACAGCAGGGCCCGTGCCCGCGCCCGCGGGTCTTCGACGTCGAGCGGGGCGAGCAGTTCCGCGAGCAGTTCGGTGATCGAAGTCAGCATGACGTCGATGGCCTGTGGATGCTGCGCGCGGCCCGCCGCGATCCAGTACTCGAACCAGAGGAAGGCCGCGTTCGGACGTCCGGAGAACTCGGCGAGGAAGGCCTCCAGCGCCGCGAAGAGCCGCTCGTCCGGGTGATCGTGCTTCGCCGAAACTTTGCGCAAATCGGCCGTGAACGTTGTGATATGCGCCGCCATCGCCCGATCGATCAGGACGTCGATGTCCGCGAAGTAGTAATGAATCGCACTCTTCGTGAGCGGCCCGGCCTCCGCGATCGCGCGAACGGTGCAGCCGGCGAGGCCGTCCCTGGCGAGCACGACACGCGCCGCTTCGACGATCTGTTCCTGTTTCTGCAGCTGATTGGGGGAGAGCCGCGCGCTGCGGCCGGGAACGGCGGTCACGAAGTTCCTTACACCAAGTAGTCAGGACATGAGCCCTGAAGCTTAGGGCAATCGTCCTGTCCGATCACAGCGGGTGAAAAATCTAGGTGGCTCACGGCCGATCCGTAGCGGACAATGCCCGGCATGGTGACCTCAGGGGACAACGGGTTCAGCCCGGCCGCGCGGCGGCAGCTGGAAAAGGAACTCGCCGATCTGCGTGCGCAGCGCGACGCGATGGCGCCGCTCGTCGGCGAGCAGGAACGAACCGGCGACGCCGCCGACCAGGCGGAGGTGCTGGACCGCGCGGAGGCCGCCGCCTACCTCGACCGGCGCATCGCCGACGTCGCGGCGAAGCTCGAGCACGGCGGCCGCAACAGCAAGGGCCTGCTCCCCGACGGCACCACCGTCACCCTCAGGTTCTCCGACGGCGACGAAGACGAACTCCACATCGTCACGATCCCCGGCGAGGACGCCGACGCCTCCACGGTCACCTCGGACAGCCCGCTCGGCCTGGCGCTCGTGGGCGCCAAGGAGGGCGACGAGATCAAGTACCGGACGCCGCGCGGGGAGACCAGCGCCACCGTCGTCACCCTGAAGCCGCCTGCCTGACCTCGGTCCAGTTGGTCGTGGGGGGGGGGGTGGTGGTTTTTCTCCCCCCCCACCCCCCCCCCCCCCCCCCCCCCCCCCCCCCCCCCCCCCCCCCCCCCCCCCCCCCCCCCCCCCCCCCCCAACCCGGCCCACCGCCTTCACGCGCCCGGACGGCACAGCACCGGATTCGCCAGTTCGGCGCACGGCCGGTGCCCGTGGGAGCGCACGATGTCCTTGCCGACCTGGTTGGTCAGGTACCGCAGGAAGCTCGCGACGAGCGAGTCCGCCTTCGGCTCACCGAACGTGTACGCGTACTCGGTCTCCCAGAACGGGTACGCCGCGTGGATCGCGCCCTCCAGGGTCGCTTGGTGGCCGTCGACGCGGACCGGCAGCACGTCCTCGCGTTTCGTGGCCGCGCCGAGTTCGCTGTAGCCGAGCGCGCCCGGCACGCGCGACACCGCGTCGAGGACGTCGTTCGTGGACGGCTTCGCGCACCGCACCACTCCCGGCTGGGCGCCCGGCGCCGGTTTGAGGCAGTCGTCGGAGTTGTCGCCGGGTTCGCGCTTGCCCGCCAGGATCCGCCCCTCGAACGTCCGCCGCGTGCCGGAGTCGGAATGCCGGTCGACGAGCCGGACCGGCCGGTCCTTGCCCCCGATCTCCTTCCAGTTCGCGATCTTGCCGTCGTAGACGTCGCGGATCTGCGCGAGCGACAGATCCTGGACGCCCGCTTCGGAGTTGATCACGAGCGTGAACAGCGAGAACGCGACCGGACGCGGCAACAGTCGCGGGAAGCCCTCGCCCTTGGCGCCGTCGGAGAACGCCAGCGTGCCGTCGTTCCCGGCCTGGTTCAGGGTGCCGAGCCCTTCCGCGCTCCCCCGGCTGTCGAAAGCGAACGACGCGCCCGGGCACGTCTTCGTGTACGAAGCCGTCGCTTCCTTCAGCACCGGCGCGAAAGCCGTCGATCCGGTGATCGTGAGCTTCCCGGACGCGCAGTCCAGCGGAGGCGGCTTCTCGTCGAAGAACAGTGAACGGGTCAGCTGGAAGATGCTGACCACGACGAGGAAGAGGATCAGCGCCATCACCGAACCCGTCGGCCCGGTGCGGCTCTTGGTCTCGCGGAGGCTGCCGCCCTTGATCTCGCCGACGACCTGAGGTTCGTCGAAATCGTCGGGCGAGCCGTTGGGGATGCGGTCGAGTACGGCGAGGATCTTGTAATGCGCACCCCGGTTCAGCGGCACCCTCGGCAGGTCGATCACCCCGGCGGGCCGTTCGGGATTCTCGTCGCGCGCGCCCCACCCGGAGTCGTCGCCGAAACATTCGTGCAGATGCGGCGAGCTGAGCTCGGTCACCACCATGCCGGCCACGGTGCGGCCGGGGAACTTCACGCGGACGCCGACCCGGTCGTTCTCGTTGACCGCGTAATCGTCGGTGTCGATGTCGGTGGTGCCGCTGTTCTCGATGCGCAGCAGCACGAACGACGGGTCGACGAGCCGCTCGCCGTTCTCGTGCTGCAGCTGCGCGAGCGCGTCCGCCGTCGGCGCGAACCCGCGTCCGGACGCCGTCGGGGTGTCCATCTGCACGCGGTAGCCGAGCCGTTTGCGGCCGACGAGCACGAACTCCCACAAGAACGCGACGGCCGGGACGGCGATCCCGACCACCGCGAGCAGGACGTCCCAGGGAAAGCCTTCCAAGACCAGCCTCCAGGTTCGGGAAATCGAACCTAAGGCTCATCCCGGCCGGGGACGGCGGACTTCAGCCAGTGTTCACCGGCCGTCCGCGAAGGCGTAGTCGTCGAGGTCGAAGAACCGGCTCGTCACCATCGTTTCCAGCGTGGGCGAGGCACGGAACGGCACGTCCCCGTTCGCGTCGAAGTAGTAGCTGTTGGCGAGTGCACAGCTGTCCTGGAAGAACACCTGGTGCTTGCGCCGGTCCAGCATGCTCCGGAAGTACCGGTCGTTGGCCTCGTTCGTGACCTCCACGCGCGTTGCGCCGATTCTGCGGGCGTTGCGCAGGCACCGGATGATGTGCGCGGTCTGCGTCTCGATGAGGTTGAAATACGAGGAACCGTTGTAGCCGTAGGGGCCGAGAATGGTGAAGAAGTTCGGGAAGCCGGGGACGCTGACGCCCTGATAGGCCTGGAACCGGTTCTCCTCCCAGAACTTCTCCAGGTCGGCGCCGCCGGATCCGCGCACGGTGAAGGCCGGCATGTTGCCCTTCTCGAACACCTTGAACCCGGTCGCCAGCACCAGGACGTCCACCGGATGCTCGGTGCCGTCGACGGTGCGCACCCCGGATCCGGTGATCGCGTCGATGCTCGTGGTCTCCAGCGTGACGTTGTCCCGGTCGAACGTCTGGAGGTAGTCGTTGGAGAAGCTCGGCCGCTTGCAGCCCAAGGCATAACGCGGGGTGAGCTTCTCGCGGGTCACGGGGTCTTTCACCGCGCGGCGCAGATGCGCGCGCCCGATCCGCTCCCCCGCGCCCGCGGTCGGCAGGAGGTTGTGAAAATGCGCGGCCAGCGGGAAGGTCACCTCGACCAGGGCCTGACTTGCCAGCCGGGACACCAGTTTCGCGCCCGGCAGCCGCCGCAACGCGAGCCGCGCCGACCGCGGCAAGACGGCGTCGGGTTTGGGCAGGCACCAGATCGGCGTCCGCTGGAACACGGTCAGCCGGCCCGCTTCCGGCGCGATGGACGGGATGACCTGCACGGCCGAGGCCCCGGTCCCGACGACGGCGACCCGTTTCCCGCGCAGATCGACGCCGTGATCCCAGCGGGCGGTGTGCATGACCGTGCCCCGGAAGTCGGCCAGCCCGTCGATGTCCGGTGGTTTCGGCCGGGTGAGCACGCCGGTGGCACCGACGACGAACCGCGCCGTCATCGACCAGCCGTCGGCGGTTTCCAGGCGCCACAAGTGCGTTTCGTCGTCGAAGGCCGCGGAGACGACCTTGCTCCCGAGGCGGGTGCGGCGGCGGATGTCGTACTTGTCGACGCAGTAGTCGGCGTACGCCTTCAGTTCGCGGCCCGGCGCGTAGACCCGCGACCAGCCGGAGATCTGCTCGAACGAGAACTGGTAGCTGAACGACGGGATGTCGACGGCGACGCCCGGATAGGTGTTCCAATGCCAGGCGCCGCCGACGCCGTCGCCCTCTTCCAGCATCAGGAAATCCTCGAAACCGGCCTTCCGCAGCAGGATCGCGGCGCCGATACCGGAGAAACCTCCGCCGATGATCGCGATCTCGTGGTCCGGCGTCATGCGGGAAGTCCTTCCTTGGCGAAAAGCGAACTGGCGCCGAGCACGACGACGTCGGCCTGGTGCTCGATACCTTCGGCGGTGCGGATTCCGTGGGGCGCGAAGGCGTAGACCGGCCAGGTGACGAGTTTGCAGCCGGGCCGCCGCAGCGCCCCGTAGTAGCAAAGCCCCGGCGCCGTCCGCCGCGACCCGAAGCGGCGGTCGGGGGTCAGCAGTCTGCGGAGCCAGGGGTCTTTCACGTGCCAGCGCAGGAAGACGCGGGCGACGACGATGCCGAGGACGTTCGGCCCGGGGACCGGCATCGGTACCACCCAATCGGGTTCTTCCTGGAACACCTTCACCGCACGCGCGGTGGCCGCCACCTCGGGCACGATCTGCGCCGCTTCACGGCCGGGCGCGACGACGGCGACCCGCTGCCCGGCGAAGTCGCGCCCGAACCATTCGGTACCGCGCAGCACCTCGCCCTCGAAGGCACCCAGTGTCATGACGCGACCGGTTCGTGAGTGATCTCCTCGGTCCACGACTGCGGTTTCCCCAGCAGCCGCGCGGGAATCAGGCGGGTCACCTTGACCATCGGGTCGGCGAGCAGCCGGTGGTAGACGTGCGAGCGGTCGACGATCATCGCCGCCTGCGCCTTGAGCACGTGGTAGGCCGGGATGCGTTTCGTGAACTCGCCGCGGCCGCCGATGGTGGAGAACCGTTTCACGGCGTTGTACAGCTTCTTCTCCGGCAGGCCCATCGCGACGATGTTGTCCCGCATCTTGTTGATCAGCGGGACGAACACCACGATCAGGCCGAGGACGATCTGGGGTTTGAGCGAGCCGATGGACTCGGTGAGCAGCTGGTGCGTCGAACCGGCGCCGATCAGTTCCAGCACCTCGAAATCGGCCGTGATGTGCCGGGACTCGTCCGAGTTGATATGCCGGAACACCTGATGGCACACCGGATCGGAGACCTCCTCCAGCAGGAACTTCACCAGCGCGCCGTCCAGCGCGCATTCCAGCAGCGGGATGAGCGTGGCCAGCGCCGTCAGCGGCAACGTGTCGCCGTAGTCGTCGAGGACCTTGATGGCGAGCTTGACGTTGATGTTCGGCTCGGGCATCGACCCGTGCTCGTCGAGCATGCCCCAGCGCTTCATCAACGCCAGTTCCGCGTTGGCGTGCTTCTGTTCCTCGGCGTGGAAGTAGCGGTAGATCTCCTGGATGACCGGTGTCGGCGCCTTCTTGGCCAGCGAGGCGAACCCGCGGGCGCCGACGTGCTCGATCCACACGAGATCGGCCATGAACGGCCGCATCTTGGCGCGGAGTTCGTCGGTCATCGTCTCCGCGCCGGGCGCGTCCCAGTCGATGTCGGCCAGCGACCACTGCTTGTCCTTGATGGTCTGGAGCATCGCGTCGAAGTCGTAGGCCATCACTTCTCCTTTTCGGCGGGCAGGAACCGGCCGAGCAGACCGGCGATCCGCGTGTACGGGACAGGCACGAAACGCTTGGCGTGCCAGAGAAGCTGAGCGTCGGGTTGCGGCACCACGTAGAGGCGGCCGCGATCGTGGGCGTCGAGCGTCATCCGCGCGACACGCTCCGGCGAGAACCCGACCACGTCGGAGACTCGCTGCGCGAGACCGCGTGCTTCGGCGTCGATGAGCTCGCCGCCGAAGATGTTGGTACGCACGAAAGTCGGGCACAAGACGGTGACCGCGACACCCGTGCCGGACAGCTCGGCGGCCAATGTCTCCGAAAGACTGACGACCCCGGCCTTGCTCACGTTGTAGGCCGCCATCCTCGGTGCGGCGGTGAAGCCGGCGGCCGAGGCGACGTTGATGACGCCGCCCGCTTTCGCCGTCCGCATGGCGGGGACGAAGGTGTGGCAGCCGTGGATCACACCCCAGAGGTTCACGCCGAGGGTGCGCTGCCAATCGGACAACGGGCTCTCCCCGACGACCTTGCCGCCCGCGCCGATCCCGGCGTTGTTGACGACGAGGTCCGGCTCGCGGCCGAGCCAGGAACGCGCCTGGCTCGCGAGCTCGGCGACCTCGTCCACATTGGACACGTCGCAGTCGACGGCGACCGCTTCGCCCTTGTCCTTCAGCATCGTCACGGTTTCCTCGGCCGCTTCGAGGTCGATGTCCGCGCAAACGACCCGGCTGCCGCGCCGGACGAGCTCGGCCGCGATCGCCCTCCCGATCCCGCTGCCCGCCCCGGTGACGACGGCGTGCGCTCCGTGGGTCCGTTTCACTAGGCCGCCTTTTCGATCGCTGTCAGATTTTCGGTCAGAAATCGGCAGGCACGCTCCATCGCGGGCCGCGCCTCCGGGACGAAGCGGGTCAATGCCTGGAAGACGTGCATCTGACCCGGGACCACCTCGAGTTCGCAGTCCGCGCCCGCCCGGCGCAGAGCCCTGGCGAGTTCGATGGCGTCCGCGGCGAGCATTTCGAGCCCGCCCGCTTGGATGATCGTCGGCGGGAACCCCTTGATGTCGTCGAAGGCGAACCGCAGCCGGGTCGACGCGACGTCCGCGTCCACCGTGTACAGACCGACCAGCCGCGCGGCCGCGGCGGCGGAGATCATCGGGTCCGGGCGCATGCGTTCCCTTTGGGCGGCCAAGGAGAACGTCACGTCGAACAGCGGCGAGAAGAGGGCCAGCGCGGCAGGCGGATCTTTTCGTTCCCGGATCAGTTGCGCGGCGAGATCGACCGCCAGATGCCCACCCGCCGAGTCGCCCGCGACGAGGATCCGCCGGTAGCCCTCGCCGATGAGCCGGTCGTAGGCCGCGCGGACGTCGTCGGCGGCGCTCGGGAAACGATGCCGGGGCGCGAGCCGGTACTCGCAGGCGAAGACCGGCAGCCCGGTGCCGTGGGAAACCCGCGTGGTCAGCCCGCGATGCGTGCGCGCCGAGCAAAGCGCGTAGCCGCTGCCGTGGATGTAAAGGACAACCGCGTCGCCTTCGGTCACTTCGGGACCGCGGACCCACTCGCCGCCGACGCCGGACTCGACGCGACTCCCCTGCAACGGGGGCGAAGCCAGCCACAAGCTGCTCGCGATGAAAGCGCGGGAGAAGGCGATACCCGCCCGGTTGGCCGGGATCGCGTTGGCGATCGGCCGCACGAAGGCGGACGTCAGCGCGGCGGCCAAACCAGGTCGCAGGCGATTCTGCGGTCGCATGCCCTCAGAATGAATCCGAGGCCACCTGCTGTCAAGATGGACAGGTGACCGCGTCCCGCCGCTACAGCGGCAAGACCGCCGACGAACGCCGCACCGAACGACGGCTCGCCCTGCTCGGCGCCGCATTGGACATCTGGCAGGAACAGGGCTGGGCGGCGGTCACCATGCGCGGCGTCTGCGCGCGGGCGAATCTGACCGACCGGTACTTCTACGAGAGCTTCGCGAACCGCGACGCGTTGCTCGCCACCGCCTGGGAACAAGTCCGCGACGAGACCCTGCGGATGGTCCTCGACGCCGTCACCGCCCGGATCGAGCAACCTGCCCTGGACCAGCTCCGCGCCGCCGTCGACGTCGTCGTGCACCACGTGCAGGAAGAGCCGTCCCGCGCGCAGATCCTGTTCGGCGACCACGCGGGGAGCGCGGTACTGGAGCAACTGCGGCGGCAGACCGTCCAGGAGACCACCGGCCTGCTGATCGACCTGGCGCGGCCGCATCTGAAGCCGGACGTGGACGGGCTGGAGTTCCGGGTCAACGTCCTGCTGGGCATCGGCGGCTTCGTGGAGATCATGCTCGCTTGGCGCTCCGGCCTGCTCGACGCGGACGCGGACACGCTCGTCGACCACCTCACGGGAGTGGGCACTTCGCTGTCGCGGATGTTCCTCAAGGGGTAATTCCAACGGGTGAACTTTCGCGCGGACTCCACGCCGGGCCGGAAATGCGTCAGGGCCTCATCCGGAGTATCCGAATGAGGCCCTGACCTGCGGAGCCGCCTAGGGGAATCGAACCCCTGACCTATTCATTACGAGTGAATCGCTCTGGCCGACTGAGCTAAGGCGGCGGACATCGGGCTCGCACCCGATGACGAGGACAAGTGTAGCGGAGGCTTGAACGTCACCTTCCGGGGCCACCGTCGTTAGGGTCCTATGACGCCGGTCTCAGTCCCCCAAGATCGGCCCACCCCCACTGGAGGACCTGTTCATGCGGCAACGACTGCCCCGTGTGCTGGCGCTTCCGGCCGCCGCGGCCCTGCTTCTGCTGACCGCGGCCCCGGCGACCGCCCAGACGATTCCCACCACGCCGATCCCCGATCCGGCGAATCCGGGACAGCCGCCGATGTCGGCGCCGATCGGGCCGCAGCCGCTGGGCAAGGCCGTCGGTGACGCGGGAGCGGCCCTCGGCGTGCTGCGGCTGCTGCCGAACGCGGTGCCGGCGAGCGCCATCCTTCCCGGAGCGGGCGAGATGCTGCCGAAGCAGTCCGCTCTCGAGGCCGGGATGGGGCTTTCCAGCGCACAGGCCAACTCCGAGGCCTACCTGAGCTACGAAAAGTCGATCGCGCAGTCGTCGCCGTTCGGCCTGTCCGCCGCCGGCAACGCGCCGCAGACGCCGGGCAGCCTCGTGCAGACGGCGATGCCGGACAACCCGAAGCCGATCAGCGGCGGCCTCAACGCGCCGAAGAACCCGCTGTTCAACCTGGGCCTGCTCAACGGCGAGGCGCACGCGCGCTGGAGCCCGACGCTCGGCCCGTGCGTCGGCACGATCGCCGACTCGAGCACGTCGATCGCGAATCTCGCGCTGCTGCCGACCATCCCGAACATCCCGGGGGCCGACCAGCTCACCCAGGCTTCGGAGCAGCTCACAGCCGGTCTCAAGGCGCTTCCCGGCCCGCTGGCGAGCCTGGGCGGTCTGCTTTCGGGCACCAGCGCCGGCGCCGACGGCAAAGGCGCCGTGCTGAGCCTGCCGAACACGCTGTCGTCGCGTTCGGTCGTCCGGCTGGTCGACATCCCCGGCACGAAGAACAAGGCCGTCGAATCGACGTCGACCCTGCAGGCGGCCAACATCGAACTGCTCAAGGGCACGCCGCTCGGCCTGACGATCAAGGTCGCCAGCCAGCCGACACTGCGGGTCACCTCGACCGGCGACAAGAAGACGTCGAAGGTCGAATACACCGCGCCGGTGCTGCAGATCGTCCGCGGCGACAAGGTGCTGTTCACCCTCGACGCGAACAACCCGACCAAGGACATCCCGATCGGCATCCCGCTGCCGTCGCTCAAGCAGGTCCCCGGCTTCGAGCAGCTGAAGAACGTGCCGGTCGTCGGCGGGCTCGCCGAGATGGTGGACGGTGCCACCAAGCAGCTTCCGGGCGGCGAGGCCGGGAACGGGCTCACCCTCGACCTCGGGGTGCTGAAGCTGTCGATCGCCGGGCTGAACCAGAAGTCGAGCGACATGACCTCACCGTTCAAGGGCTTCCAGATGGGCGCCTCGGCACGGCTGCTGGACCTGCAGATCCTGCCGACAACGGCGCTGCAGAAGGCGCTCCCGCCGGACGCAGCGAAGAAACTGCCTTCGTCGCTGGCCCAGGTCTCACTCGGTGAGCAGATCGCCCGCGCGTACGCGCCGGCCGGCGGTGTCGAATGCGGCACGGCTCAGACACCCCCTGCCGGTAACAACGGCGGCGCGGCGCCGAAGGGACCGGTCAAGAACCTGGCCTACACCAGCGCGGCCTACGACACGGTGCCGATGTTCTGGTCGGGTACCGCGATGCTGTTGATCGGCGTCGTCCTCGTGGCCGCCATGCCGGGACGCCGCCGTCTCGCGGTGGTTCCCGTCTCGGACGACTCGCCGGAGTTCAAGCCGTCGCCGCGGCCGCGCTCGCGGGACTAGACGGGCGAGGAGGGTGCCGAACGTTCCTTTCACGCCTTGTCCCCGCGTAAGAGGTCCGTTCGTGCCTCTCTCTTAGTCGCCTTTCGATAGTCAGGGGCCTTCGCCGCTTCGATGCGGTGAAGGCCCCTTTCGCGTCCCGGTGACTGTGTGGATTTTGGTGCGTTGGATGACCTGAAATCCATATCCTTCGCGGCCTCCTCTTCGGCTACCTTCGCCGCTTCGCTACCTTCGCCCACTTCACTGCGTTCGCGACTTCGGCACCTTCGCCGCTTCCCCGCCTACGCTCACTTCCTCATCCGCCCACGATGTCCCCAATGCCACATTCGGGACCTCACGGCACTCGCCCCGAACCCGAAGCCCCTTCACTTACCCACAGCACTTGTCCACAACCATCCCCACCTGTGGACAACTCCCGCTACCTGCCCTTTTCCCCCTCCACCCCCGGTAAACTGGACTCGGGGTCGCCCCCCGGGAAGGGTGGGGGTTGGGGTGAGGGCGGGGGTTGGGGTGAGGGCATCAGCAGAGCGAGGCGTCAGCCCTGGCGCAGGGTGGTGACCATGGCTTCGACGGCGATTCGTGGTTTCACGTTCAGATCGATGGCCTCGCGGCATTCCAGGACGGCTTCGAGGCGCCGCAGGATCGAGTCCGGCGCCCAGGCGGAAGCGGCCTGCGCGATTTCCGAGGCGTGGTCGGGGTGGTTCAGCGTCGCGCCCGCGCCGCTCGCGGTCACGAGCACGTCCCGGTAGAACGCGGCCAGGTCCACCAGCGCGAGATCGAGGGTGTCCCGCTGCGTCCGGGTCGCGCGTGACTTCTGGCGCTTTTCGAGCTGCTTCACAGCGGCTTCGGCGGCTCGTTTCGCCCCGCCGACGCCCTTCCCGATGCCGTCACCACCCATCGCGGTGCGGAGTTCGGAACGCTCGGACTCGTCGCGGACCTTGCTCTCTTCGCCCGCGTCGGCCTCGGCCGCGCTGATCAGCTGATCGGCGCAGGTGAACACATCGGACGGACGGCGGAGACCGAGCGGGATCCGCAGCACCGTCGCCCGTCGCTGCCGGGCGGCCTCATCGGTGGCGAGCCGGCGCGCGCGGCCGACATGTCCACTCGAGACGGACGCGGCCCACCGCGCACGCTCGGGATCGATACCGTCGCGCTCGATCAGCACCTGCGCGATCGCCTCGGCCGGCGGCGTCCGCAGCGTGACCAGGCGGCACCGCGAGCGGATCGTCACCGACACGTCATCCGGGTGATCGGAGGGTGCGCACAGCAGGAAAACCGTGCGGTCCGGCGGTTCCTCGACGGCCTTCAACAACGCGTTCGACGCGCCTTCGGTCAGCCTGTCGGCGTCTTCGATGATCACCACCTGCCACCTCCCGGTGGTCGGGCGGCGAGCGGCGGTCTGGACCAGCGAGCGCATTTCGGCGACGGAGATCGAGAGGCCTTCGGGTGCGACGAGTTTGACGTCCGCGTGCGTTCCGGCGAGCACGGTGCGGCAACCAGGGCATTCACCGCATCCGGTGCCGGTGCTGCACTCCAGCGCCGCCGCGAAAACCCTCGCGGCGGTCGAGCGCCCCGAACCGGGCGGACCGGTGACCAGCCAGGCGTGGGTCATCGCGCCGGGCGCGACAGGCTGGTTCTCGACGATCCGCGCGGCCGCCATCGACGCCGAAGAAAGCGTGCGCGCGGCGGGCTCCTGGCCGACGAGCTGCTTCCAGACACCGATCAGCGCAGGGGCTTCCGTCATCTCACCTCGACCTTTTCCTCCGCCGGCGCGAGTCCGGCGAGCCTGCCGACGAGCACCGCCCGGATCGCGGTCCGCACGCGGTCACTCACCTCGTCCTCGGTGCCCTCCGCGTCGACCACGACGTACCGGTCCGGGTCGGCGGCGGCCATTTCCGTGAGCAGGTGCTGCACCCGCCACTGCGCGTCCAGCGATTCGGACTTCCGCATCATCGTGCCGGGATCGGCGTCGAGCAGGACCGTGATGTCCGGCCGCAGCCGGCCGGTCGCCCAGTCGGCGAGGCCCTCGAGTTCCTGGCTGTCCAGCCCGGCGACCGCGGACAAATGCGCCAGCGGCGAGTCCACGAACCGTTCCATCACCACGACCGAACCGGCGTCGAGCGCGGGCTGGATGTCCCGTTCGACGATGTCCGCCCGCACCGCGGCGGCGGCCAGCGCCTGCGCCCGCGCGCCGGACAGCGAAGCACCGGAGACGAGCTTCGCGAGCCGTTGGTCGTCCAGCGCCGGATCGGCGGCCAGAACGACCGGACGCGTACCTCCGCGCAGCCATTCGGCCAGCCGCTCGGCCTGCATTTCGGTGTTGATCGCCCGCGTTCCCTCGAGCGCGATCAGCAGCCCGTTCACCCGGCGCGGGCTGCGGCGCAGAGCGTTGCGGAGGTCGGCGAGGATCGGCTCGGCCCGCCGGTCGTCCATCTGCCGGTAGGCGAAGATGCCGGCGAGCAGCGCGAGGACACCGCCGCCGATCATCACCGGCCGCGTGCCGTCGATCGTGATCGTGCTGCCCCACACGGAGATCGCGGTCGGCTGGACCAGGCTGATCAGCACCGGCACCAGCACCGTCGAGCCGAACAGCACGATCTTCATCAGCGACTGGTAGATCGCGTTGATCCGGCCGCGGATCGAGTCCTCGATCCGCGAACCGATGATGGTCACACCGGTCAGGAACGCCGTCCCGGCCCACACCCCGACGGCGGCGACAGCGACCAGCGAAACAGCGAGATGCGGCGACAGCGCGACGACGATGAGACACAGACCCGCGGCGACGATCGAGATCCCGAACAGCCGGTCGTGCGCGAGCCGCCGAGCGAGTTTCGGGGCCACCGCCATCCCGGTGGCGAGCCCGAGGAAGACGGCGAGCACGAGGAGGTTGAACGCGGCGTCACCGGCAAGCAGGCTGGAGGAGTACGGCTTGGCCGAACCGATCACCGCTCCACCGGCGGCGAAGGCGCCGAAAGCGCCGATCATCAACCCGCGTACCAACGGCGTCGTCCGCACGAACCGGGCGCCGTCGGCGATCATCTGGCGGAAGCCGAATTTCTCCTCGTCCGCGGCCTCGACCTCGGGTTTCTCGACCTCGTGGACATTGCGCAGCGAGAGCTCGGGGATCCGGGTGGCGATCACGATCGCGCTGGTCAGGTACAGCAGGCCGGTGATGACGACGGCGACCTTCGCGATGCCGAGCTGGGCGTCGCCCTCGAAGAAGTGAAACGTGGTGTTGCTACCGGTGAGCACGGCGTTCGCCCCGGCCGCGGTGATCACCGCGAGGCCGTAGGTCATCACCATGCCGAGCTGGTTGGCCGTCTCGACCTGGTCCGGACGGCGCAGCAGGTTCGGTACCGCCGCGTCCTTCGACGGGATCCACATCATCGCGCAGCAGCCGACCAGGAAGTTGCCGACGAACACCCACCAAGGCGTGCCGACGAACGCGATCGACAGCAGGAATCCGCACCGGCCGAGGTCGCAGAGCACCATCACCTTGCGCCGGTCGAAACGGTCGGCGAGCAGCCCGCCGATCGGGGCGAACAGCAGCCCCGGCAGCAGCGACGTCAGCACGACACCGACGAACGCGAAGTTCTGCGCGGCGTAGTTGTCGGTCAGCTTGGTGACCAGGCCGGTCAGCGTCAGCAGATTCAGCCAGTCCGCGACGCTGCACAGGTACGAGACACCCCAGATCCGGCGGAACGGCTTGATCGCCAGCACCCGCCGCACACGGTGCATCGTGGAAGCGTCACGCCCCGAAGAACCAGTGCCCGCTTCGGGCACCGACTGCACGCCCTCGCTGATACGCCCACCCCACTAGTCACGCGGCGCCAGGGTGCGACCCGGGTCAACGCCGGATCTCCCGACCGTATGGCCAGGGTATCCCGATGGGTGAGGTCCGTACGGACGGCCCCGTCCGGCGCAAGCGCCGGACGGGTTACCCGAAGATCCCCGCGATGCTGTTGAACAAGCTGGCCAGCAGCTGAATGGCGAGGATCGCGAAGAGGATCATGAGGGCGATCGCGATCATCACACCGGCGGTGTTGGACGACGGCTTGCCGAGCCTCGGCATCTGCATGGAACGCTTGGCACGCCGTACTCGGACCTCGGCCTCTTCGTCGACCTCGACCGGCTCTTCCTGTTTGAAGCGGCGAGGTGGACGGATCAGCTGAGACGGCCTCGACGGCCAGGTTCGCTGTTGGGGCAGGATCCCGATCGGCGCAACGCCCTGCTCACCGACCGTGCTGACGATCTCGGTGGGCGGCCGGACGGCGGTGTGTTCGGGGCCGGGGCTTCCGGCGGGCTGCTCATCCGCGAGCATGGCCGCGTTGACCATCCTGCTCACCACTTCGGGGTCGTGCTGGACCGGTCCCGGCACCTGCACGTGGACGTCGTCGGCCCCGACCGACGGATTCGCTTGGGCCGCGGTACCGGTCGTGACCAGCCCGGACAGGGGGTCGGCGAACGTGTCGCCCGGAGGATCTGCCTGAGTGCCATCGCCTTTCACGAAGTCGGGGGCATCGAAGAAGGGAGTTCCGCCCTTCCCGCTCATGGTGACCACCTCACTACGGAATGTCCTCTGCTTCCAGGGTAACCACCTCGGCTCGTCGCACATCCGCCCAATGGGCCAGATAAATGTCACGCGCCGCGAGGCTGATCTTCACATCCTCCAACAACGGTTCGAAGAAAGAACGCCGGTACCGGGCATCTGTCGCGGTTGATGCGGCGAAATACAGACCTGAGAAAACGGCGAGAAAGACGGAGACGTTGACGAGCGCGGAACTCACCGGAAGAGGGACACCCAGGAGGGTGCCGGGCGCCGATTCGCGGCCGGCGAACTCGGTCACGACCTCCGGCCGGAGGATCAGCACCCCGAACACGACGAAGAACGAGAACACCAGCACCCCGAACGCCACGATCTGCACCGCTTGGGCGAAGAACAGCACCAAGGCGATGTTCAAGCGCTCGATCTTCGTCAGCGCGCGCCTGTCGGGCGGGGGTGTGTCGTCGTCGAACGGCGTGCCGCGCAGGACGGGCGCCCCGGGTCCCGCGGTCCAGGACTTGAGCTCCTTGATCTCGTCGGACAGCATCGACGCGAGGAACACCGCGCCGATCAGCACGAGGAAACCGACCACCAGCCACAACCGGCCGGGGGTCAGCCGTTCCACGGCCTGCCACAGCTCGGCGGTGAAGAAACTGAACATCACCACCAGCAGAAGCAGCGGCAACGCCCGCGACGCCAGCGTGCCGATGGCTCTGACCTGCGCGACCGCGCTCCGCGCCGCCCAGGTCAGGATCGAACCGACCCCGATCCGGACCAGCAGCATCAGCACGGCCAGCGCGACGAGGTTGGTCAGGACGGCCGCCCAGAGCGGATGCTCCCACGACACCAGCCCGGTGAGCCGTTCGCCGAACGGCAGCACGAGCAGCCAGAAGCCGATCGTCGCCGCCATGACGGCCAGCCGGACCCGGGCGCGTTGCAATGCCCGGAGCAGCTTCGCCATCACGCGACCGGCGATCACCGGCACGACGACCACGGCGAACGTCAGCGCCAGCACGCCGAGGACGTACGCGAGACCGCTCTCGCGCATCCGGGCCGTGAGCACGTCCTCGGGGACGTCGAGCAGCTTCAGCAGCCCGGCCAGCAGTAGGTCGAGCAGGCTCAGGAACACCAGTCCGGGCGTCGAACGACGCAACATGCCCGCCCCACGCCTTCGCCGGTGGATGACCATCGGCAGCCCTCGCCGCCGGAACCACGCGTCGGCCGCCCGCCGATCCAGGTCCATGCCCGCCCCCTCGTCCACGGCTACGTCCGGCTCAAGTCCACCGCCTCGTGCAGCCAGCCCGCCAGTGCCCGGCGGTCCATTCCACCGAACATCAGCCACCCTTCGGAAGGGGCGGCGTACAACACGAACCTCCCCAGATCGTTGTCGATGATCACGAATCCGTAGTCCGGGTACTCGGCGTTCAGCCCGCCGAAGGCGACCAGATCGAGGATCGCCGTCCCGGTCCGCGGCCGGTTCAGCGTGTCTCCGACCAGGCCGACCTCTTCGTCCTGGCCGGGCAGCGGCACGCCGTGCCCGTCGATCCTGATGCGCATCAGCTCGGTCTCGCCGGCGGGGACGTGCGGGAGCCCGCCGAACACCCGGGCTCCCAGCTCGCCGAAATCGCTCAGGCTGAACGTGGTCCGCCGCCCCGACCGCATCCGCCAGACGACCGCCTGATGCCCGTCGCCGTAGCAATCGACCCGCACCGCGCGGGGCGCGGACGCGAAAACGCCGGTGAGGACGCCTCGCACCGAACCCCGCAGCATCACGCCGTGCATCTGGGCCGCGGCCGGATGGATCTCGCCGTTCTCCAACAGCCCGGCCTCTTCGAGCATCGCCGCCTTGGCCGCGTACCGCTCGGCCTGGGTGACGAGATCCGCAGGCTCGTCGTAGGACGGGCACAGGCGGCGGATCTCGTCGTCGGTGATCTCCGGGTCGTAGCCCAGGTACACGCTCCGGCGCTCGGGCACCGCGCGCCGCACCGGCTCGGCGGCACGCTTCATCAGTTCCCGCACCGTTGTCGGTTCAGCCGGTTCACGCATGGTTCTGCACCGCCTTCACGATCCATTGCTCGGCCGTCGACCGGCTGGCCGGGCCCCAGGTGAGCGTCCAGCGGCCGTCGCCGCCCATCGCCGCGCTGAACTGGTATCGGCCGAGGTCGTTGTCCACCAGGCCGAAGGCGCCGTGCGGATACTCGGCGAGGATGGAGTTCCGCACCGCGAGATCGACGAGGACCGTGCCGTACCGCGGCCGCGAAGCACCTTCACGAATCACCTCGACGGCCTCGCGGGCCCGCAGCGGGATCAACCCGCCCGCGTCCGTTTCGATGCGGACGGTCTCGCCGGTGCCCGGCGGATGGTCGGGCAGCCCGTCGAACACCCAGCCCGGCAGCGCGCTGAGGAAACCGGACCGCAGCCGCGCTCGCCTGCCGAGCTTGTTCAGCACCGTGGTGTAGTCCTCGTCGCCGAAGAACCGGACCTCCCACGGCTCCGCGCGGGACGGGAACACCCCGGTCACCACGCCGCGGATGAACCCGCCGCGCAGCGCTCGGTACAGCCCGACGGCCTCGGGCGTGACCTCACCGCCGGGGGCCAGCCCGATGGTCGCCATCCCGCTCACGAACCGGGTGTACTGCTCCACCTCCTCGGCCAGGGTGAGCCCTGGAGTCGGCTCCTCGTCGGCCAGCACCGGCGGCACGGCAAGCTCCGGATCGTAGAACTCCATCACCGAGGGACGCTCCGGAACCTCGGCGGCCAGCGGGGCGATGACCTCGTCGATGACGTCGAAGACAGCGGTCGTTGAAGTGCTCACCCGACCATTGAACACCCTGGTACCGACAATTTTTAGAACTTTTGTTCGAACGGGTGAGGTCGGTCGGCGAGCGGTCGGTGAGCGGTATCCGGCGCTGGCCGATCCGCCGGTCGCGACCGCGGTCCGCGTACCTGTCCGGAGGCGAACCTCGCGTTCGCCGTCGCGCGGCGGACCCGGATGCGGGCGTTGCCGAACATCTTCCTCGGCGGCGCTCTCGGCTACGACCCAGCGAGCGGGCGGCGCTGGAGGCGGGTTCCGGAAGCTCACGTCCGCGTGTTGGCGACGACCATCCGGCGGTCTGCGGCGGGTCCGGTGTTCCTCCTCGCCGGGGCGCTGAAGCTGGATCTCACCACTTACTCGGCCGAACTGGTGTCCCTCTTCGATCTCGCGACCCGAAGGCAGTGATCCCGTGCCTTCCTGCCGACCGTCCTTCGCTCTGACCGGCCCCGGATGTCAAAAGGGTCGTTCAAGACGAAAAATGTCCTGAACGACCCTTTCATGACACTCGAAGAAGCCGAGGGACCTACTTCGTCTTCGTGGCCGTCGAGCGCGTCGAAGGTTTCTTCGCCGTGGTCGCCTTCGCCGCCGTCGACTTGGTCGCGGTGGTCTTCTTGGCAGCTGTCGTCTTGGTGGCCGCCGTCTTCGACGCCGCCGGCTTCCGCGCCGGAGCCTTGCGCTTGGGCGCGGGGCCCTTCGCGCGCTTCTCCGCCAGCAGTTCGGCGCCGCGCTCGGCGGTCAGCTCCTCGATGCTGTCCGACTTCCGCAGCGTCGCGTTGTACTCGCCGTCGGTCACGTACGGACCGAAGCGGCCGTCCTTGACCACCATCGGCTTACCGGATACCGGGTCGTCGCCCAGTTCCTTGAGCGGCGGCTTCGCGGTCGCGGACCGGCCACGCTGCTTCGGCTCCGAGTAGATCTTCAGCGCCTCTTCGAGCGTGATCGAGAACAGCTGGTCTTCGGTCGTGAGCGAACGCGAGTCCGTGCCCTTCTTCAGATACGGCCCGTAGCGCCCGTTCTGTGCGGTGATCTCGTCGCCGGATTCCGGGTCCTTGCCGACCACGCGCGGCAGCGAGAGCAGCTTGAGCGCGTCTTCGAGGGTCATCGTCTCGATCGACATCGACTTGAACAGCGAACCCGTCCGCGGCTTCGGCTGCTTCGCCTTCGCGGCCTTCTTCTGCGCGGCTGTCGCGCCTTCGGGCAGCGGCTCGGGCTCGGGCAGGAGCTCGGTGACGTACGGGCCGAAGCGGCCTTCCTTCGCCACGATCTCGTGTCCGCTGACCGGGTCCGTGCCGAGCACGCGGCCTTCCTGCGGCGTCGCGAAGAGCTTCTCCGCGATGTCCTGGGTCAGCTCGTCCGGCGGCAGGTCCTCGGGCAGGTTCGCCCGCTGCGACGTCCCGTCGACCTCACGCTCGAGATACGGGCCGTAGCGGCCGACGCGCACGACGACGGTGTGGCCGTCGGCGTCGCTGAACAGCGGGATCGAGTTGATCTCGCGGGCGTCGATGTCCTCGACGCCGGAGCCGACCAATTTTTTCAGGCCACCCAGTCGGCCGACCGAACCGTCGACACCCATGTCGCCGCCGAAGTAGAACTTCGACAGCCACTGCGTCCGATGCTCGTCACCGGCGGCGATGCGGTCGAGTTCGTCCTCCATGCCGGCGGTGAAGTCGTAGTCGACCAGCCGCTCGAAATGCCGCTCCATCAGGCCGATCACGGCGAACGCGACCCAGGAGGGCACCAGCGCGGAACCCTTCTTCCACACGTAGCCGCGGTCCTGGATGGTCTTGATGATCGACGCGTACGTCGACGGGCGGCCGATGCCCAGCTCTTCGAGCTTGCTGACCAGGCTCGGCTCCGAGTAGCGCGCCGGCGGCGACGTGGTGTGCCCGTCCGGGCTCAGGTCGGTCGCGGTCAGCGGCTGGTCCTTGACCAGCCGCGGCAGCCGGCTCTGCTTGTCGTCCGCCTCGCCACCGCTCTCGGTGTCGACGGCCTCGACGTACGCCTTGAGGAACCCGGCGAAGGTGATCGTGCGGCCCGACGAGGCGAACGTGACCTCTTCGCCGCTGGTGGCGGTGCCGACGATGCGCACCGACATCGTGGTGCCCTTCGCGTCCGCCATCTGCGACGCGATCGTGCGCTGCCAGATCATCTCGTAAAGGCGGTACTCGTCGGTGTCCAGATCCTTCGCGACCTGGCCCGGCGTGCGGAAGACCTCGCCCGAGGGACGGATCGCCTCGTGGGCTTCCTGCGCGTTCTTCACCTTGCGGGTGTACTGGCGCGGCGACGGCGAGACGTACTCCTTGCCGTACAGCTGCGTCGCCTGGCTGCGCGCCGCCGAGATCGCCGACTCCGACAGCGTCGTGGAGTCGGTACGCATATAAGTGATGTACCCGTTCTCGTACAGCTTCTGCGCGATCCGCATGGTGCGCTCGGAGGTGAACCGCAGCTTGCGGCCCGCCTCCTGCTGCAGGGTCGAGGTCATGAAGGGCGCGTACGGCTTCCGCGTGTACGGCTTCTCCTCGACGCTCGCGACCTTGAAGTCACGGTTCTTCAGCGCCTCGGCCAGCCGGACCGCGTCGGCCTCGGCCAGCACGCGGATCTCGTTGTTCGAAGCTTTGAGCTGCCCGTCCGAGCCGAAGTCACGGCCCGTGGCCAGGCGCGCACCGTCGACGGCGATCATCCTGGCCGGGAAGTTCCGGGGCGACGCCTCGGCGCCGGCATCCATCGTCGCCGAGATGTCCCAGTACGAAGCCGAGGTGAAGCGCATGCGCTCACGTTCCCGCTCGACCACGATCCTGGTCGCCACGGACTGCACGCGGCCGGCCGAAAGCTTCGGCATGACCTTCTTCCACAGCACGGGCGAGACCTCGTAGCCGTAGAGCCGGTCCAGGATGCGGCGGGTCTCCTGCGCGTCGACGAGGTCGCCGTCGAGCTCACGGGTGCTGTCGGCCGCGGCGCGGATCGCCTGCTCGGTGACCTCGTGGAAGACCATCCGGCGGACCGGGACCTTCGGTTTGAGGGTCTCCAGCAGATGCCACGCGATGGCCTCGCCCTCGCGGTCGGGGTCCGTCGCGAGGTAGAGCTCGTCGACGTCCTTCAGCAGGCTTTTCAGCTCGGTGACCTTGGACTTCTTGTCCGGCGTGACGACGTAGAGCGCCTTGAAATCGTTGTCGACGTCGACCCCCAGCCGCGCCCATGACTCGCCCTTGTACTGGGCGGGCACGTCGGCCGCGCCGCGGGGAAGGTCACGGATGTGCCCGACGGAGGACTCCACGACGTAGTTCGCGCCGAGGTACGGGGCGATCTTGCGGGCCTTGGTCGGCGACTCGACGATCACCAGCCGACGACGGCCCGCGCCGTCGTCCGACGCCGCGGTCTTCTTCGTCCGTGCTCCTGCCACGCTGTCCTGCTCTCCGCTCATCTTCGGCGCCTTCGCGCCGCCTCTCGACCCGTCAGTGTGCACGCTCGCACCGCCCGGACCACGGCTAGGTGGTGCAACACGCCGCCGATCGTGTGTCCAGCGCATCGCCGCTGACCTCGTCGATGTTTCCTTTCAACACCTAGCACGTGATGTCGGACACGTCGGCCAGGGGGCCCGCGTGCTGGGGTGAACACCCTCCGTTCGACGGTGGTGGCCCTCACCCGCCAACGCTTCACTTGATGTCCACGCCGACCCGAAAGGACTCCACGTGACCCGACGACTCCTCGGCACACTGTTCGCCATGCTGACCGCGACCGCGCTGGTCGGGACCGCACAGGCGGAAGCAGCCACGACCACTTTCGCCGGAACCGTGGCGCTGTCGAACTGCTCCGGGTCGGTGGTCAAACCGCCCGAGGCGAGCCTCGACGACCCCGCCCTCGTCCTCTCCAACGGGCATTGCCTGCAAGAGGGTTTCCCTGACCCCGGAGAAGTAATCGTCGATCAGCCGTCGTCACGGACCTTCAGCCTGCTGTCCAAGGACGGCCGTTCGTCGCTGGGCACGCTCAAGGCGAAGAAGCTGCTCTACGCGACGATGACCGACACCGACGTCTCGCTCTACCAGCTCAACACCAGCTACGCCAAGATCAAGGCGACCTACGGTATCGCCCCGCTGACCCTCTCGCCGACCCGTCCGGCGGCGGGCATCGCGATGGACGTGGTGTCGGGATATTGGAAGAAGATCTACTCCTGCAACATCGACGGCTTCGTCCACGAACTGCGCGAGGCGAACTGGGTCTGGAAGGACTCGATCAGGTACACCTCGGCGTGCAAGACGATCGGCGGGACCTCGGGGTCGCCGATCATCGAGACCTCGACCGGGAAGGTCGTCGGCGTCAACAACACCGGCAACGAAAGCGGTCAGCGGTGCACGATGAACAACCCGTGCGAGGTCGACGCCGCCGGGAACGTGACCGTGCGGAAGGGCATCAACTACGGGGAGCAGACCTATCAGCTGACCTCCTGTCTTTCCCACAGTGAACTGGACCTGTCGAACCCGGACTGCCGGGCTCCGAAACCCTGACCTACCTCTCACCGAGTGCTATGAACGGTCCGTTACTTGCAAAATTTGCAAGTAACGGACCGTTCATAGCGTTCACATGAGGATCACCCGGCGCGAACCACGGGCACCAGGCTCGGCCAAGCGGGCTCCGCCCCGGCGGGCGCGTCCCCGATGAGCTCCAGCACGTGCGCGAGCCGCCGCCGTCCGGTGACCCGCAACAAAGCCTCTTCGCCACGCTGTGCCTTCACCGGTACCCCCAGCTGGGCCAGCGCCGCGATCAGCCGCTCATGCGTCTCCGGCGCCTCCGGGTCGAGCGCGAGCAGGTACCCGTTGCCCTGGGGGCTGCCCGCCGCCAGCGCCCACATCCTCAGCATCGCCCCATCGAGCCGGAAACCCTCCGGCAGGACCTTCTCTTCACCACGGTTCCAACCCCGCTCCAGCGGCAGCAGGTCGACCCGGAACGGCGTTCTCACCAGAGGACGGCCGCAGTCGGCGGCCGAGACCTGCGCCTCGGCGCCGCGCCGACGGCATTCCCTGGCGAGGGCACCCGCCCGCCACGGCTCGTCGACCACGGCGGACAGCCGCGCGGCCGTCCGCCCGAAACCCGTCATCCGCCCGGGCCCGCACAGCACCCCGGCGAGGTCGGCGAGCCCCGGCCCGCTCGCCTCCGCCGAGAAGAGCGAGATCGTCCCGTCCACCCGCACAGAATAGAACACAAGTTCGAGTCATGGCCAGTGACAACGTGGTGACTCAGCGAGATTGTTTGACCAATTCCTGGCAAATCGGGATCCGGCTGCTCGCCGCGGCGAGCTGAGGGACGTCGTTAAGGCCTCTGAGAAGGTCGAGGCGGTCTAGTTCGTCGAGCGACGTCCTCGCGTCACGAAGCGCCGTTTTCGTCGCTTCGGGGTCGGTTGAGGAGTCGAGACGGTGACGGACGTCGTCTGCGCGGGCGCGGATGCCTTCCAGCTGCGCGACGGCGGCCGCTCGCGAAGTGTCGCCGCCGGCGACCGGAGCCGGGCCGAGGTTCTCGAGCGCGGCGGAGGTGCGATCCAGCCCTCGGACCACCGAGACCATCAGCTCGCTGGAGGTACGGGAAGCCTGCCGCGGCGAACTCGGGTCGACGCTGGGCAACGTCGCCAGCGTCCGGACGAGTCCGCCCGCCGCGCCGCAGTATCCCTCCGCCCAAGCGGAAGCGGGGTCGGCCTCCGACGCGCTGACCGTCGCGAGACCTTCTTGTCTGGCGTGGGAAGTCACCGCGGGCTGCTGCCCGCACCCGGCGAGGCCGAGCCCGATACCTGTTGCTAGCGCGGCGAAGACGGTGAACCGCGGCCGCACGAAAACACCTCCCGACCTGACGACTTCCCGATTGGCCCCGACGGTACCGATACCGATGGGCGATGCAAATCAACGTGACGGAAAAAAGGTCAGGAAGGCAACTTCTCGCAGTTCGGCGCCTGCGCGGCCAGTGCTTTCAGCGAAGCGTTCGTTTCCAGCTGCTGGAACGGGTCGGGCATGTCGTTAATGTCGGAGCCGATTCGCCGGAACGCGGCCGCGGCGGCCGCCACGGCCTTCTTGTCGTCCTTCGGCGCGGCGTCCAGCGCGGCCTTCGCGGCGAGGACCTCGTCCCGGACCGGCGTCAACGCGTCGACGATGCTCTTGCGTGCCGCGTCCGCTTCCGCGCTCGGTGCCTGGCCGAGCTTCCGCAGGCCCGTGACCGCGTTGTCGAAACCGGGCGCGAACACCCCGAAGGCCTCGTCCAGCACCTTCCGTGCGCCGGCGACGTCGTTCTGCTCGAAGTCGGGCATCGTGAAGTCGCCGATCTTGGCGAAGTCGATCAGCGAACCGCAGAAACCGTCCATCCACGAACCCCCGGCCACTGGAGCGGAAGAAGGAGGAGAAGGGGCGGCCGCCGGCTCGGCGCCACCGCAGCCCGCCAGCAGGAGAACGGCGGCGAACAGGACGATCGAACGCCTCATGGCAGGGACTCCCCCGGATCGGATCGGCGTGACGCGCAGAGGTTAGCCTGCGCCGGAACGACGCCGGGCCCGCCACGGAAATCGTGGCGGGCCCGGCGGAGGAGAACTTTCGACGTTACGCCTTCGCTTGCGCGGGGTTATCGGAAAGAACCGACTCCCGACGCTTCGAGACGACGATCGCCGCGACGATGATCGCGACGGCGACCAGCGAGATCCCGACCCGGACGGCGACGTTCGCGTCCGCGCCGATCGAGAACTGCACGACCGCCGGGGCGATCAGCACCGACACCAGGTTCATCACCTTGATCAGCGGGTTGATCGCCGGACCGGCGGTGTCCTTGAACGGGTCACCCACGGTGTCACCGATGATGGTGGCCTCGTGCGCGTCCGAACCCTTGCCGCCGTGGCTTCCGTCCTCCACGAGCTTCTTCGCGTTGTCCCAGGCACCACCGGAGTTGGCGAGGAAGATCGCCATCAGGGTGCCGGAAGCGATCGCACCGGCCAGGTAACCGGCGAGCGCGCCGGTGCCGAGGCCGAAGCCGACCGCGATCGGGGCGAAGACCGCGAGCAGACCGGGAGTGGTCAGCTCACGCAGCGAATCGCGCGTGACGATGTCGACGACCCGGCCGTACTCGGGGCGGGTGGTGCCCTCCATGATCCCCGGGATGTCGCGGAACTGGCGGCGCACTTCGTAGACGACCGCGCCGGCGGCCCGGGACACCGCGTTGACCGCGAGACCGGAGAACATGAACACGACCGCGGCACCGACGATCACGCCGACCAGGGTGTTCGGGCTGACCACCGAGTTCACGAAGAAGTTCACCGCGCTCGTGCTCGCCTCGGCCGCCTCCGGGATCGACTTCAGCGCCTTGCTGATCGCGTCCTGATAGGACCCGAACAGCGCCGTCGCCGCGAGGACCGCCGTGGCGATCGCGATGCCCTTGGTGATGGCCTTGGTGGTGTTGCCGACCGCGTCGAGCTCGGTGAGGATCTGCGCGGCGTCTTCGTCGACGTCGCCCGACATCTCGGCGATGCCCTGCGCGTTGTCCGAAATCGGGCCGAAGGTGTCCATCGCGACGATGACGCCGACGGTGGTGAGCAGACCGGTACCGGCCAGCGCCACGGCGAACAGTGCGACGCCGCCACCGAGCAGGTACGCGCCGAAGACGGCCGCGCTGATCACCAGTGCGGTGTACACGGCGGACTCGAACCCGACCGAGATACCGGCCAGGATCACCGTCGCCGCACCGGTTTCCGACGACTTGCCGACCTCCTTGACCGGCTTGTGCTCGGTGCCGGTGTAGTAGCCGGTGAGCTTGAGGATGACCGCCGCGAGCACGATGCCGATGATCACCGAGATGGTCGCGATCAGCGCCGGGCTGCCGGGCTCGCTGGTGGCACCGCTGGTCAGCTCGGAGAACGAACCGGGCAGGTAGACGAACGCCGCGATCGTCGAGAGCACCGCGGAAATCCCCGCGGAGATGTAGAACGAGCGGTTGATCGTGACCAGACCGCCTTCACCCGGCTTGGCCTTGGTGATGTAGACACCGATGACCGCGGTGATCACGCCGATAGCGGGAACGATGAGCGGGAAGATCAGGCCGTGCACGCCGAAGGCGGTGCTGCCCAGGATCAGTGCCGCCACGAGCATGACCGCGTACGACTCGAAGAGGTCCGCCGCCATCCCGGCGCAGTCGCCCACGTTGTCACCGACGTTGTCGGCGATGGTGGCCGCGTTGCGCGGGTCGTCCTCGGGGATGCCCTGCTCGACCTTGCCGACCAGGTCCGCGCCGACGTCGGCGGCCTTCGTGAAGATACCGCCGCCGACACGCATGAACATCGCGATCAGCGCGGCACCGAAACCGAAGCCCTCCAACACCTTCGGAGCCTGTCCGGTGTAGACGAGGACGACCACCGCGGCACCGAAGAGACCGAGACCGACGGTGATCATGCCGACGACGCCACCGGTGCGGAAGGCCAGGCGCATCGCCTTCTCGCGACCGCCTGCCTCGCGCGAAGCCGCCGCGACACGCAGGTTCGCCTGCGTCGCCAGCCACATGCCGAGATAGCCGATCGCGAAGGAGAACCCAGCGCCGACCAAGAAGAAGAGGGACCGGCCGATCTTCTCGTTCCAGTCATCGGCCGGCAAAGCGAAGAGCAGCACGAAAACGATCGCACCGAAGATCGCGAGAGTGTTGCGCTGCCGTTTGAGATAGGCAGCCGCGCCTTCCTGCACTGCCTTCGCGATGTCCTGCATCTTGGAGGTGCCCTGGCCCGCGGCCAAGACCTCCTTCATCAGAACGTAGCCGATGACCAGTGCGGCAAGGGCGACCACGGCGATCACACCGACGATGGTGTAACCACCTCCGGAGAGCGTGAGTTCGCCCTCCGCGAGGAACTGCCGGGACATTCGTCCTCCTGGAGACGTCGCCGTTGGCCAACGACGATCCGCCGAGGGAACCGGCGGCTCGCGCGTTGGCATGGGATCTGAGCCGAACGTCACGCTAGTCGCACTGCAAGGCACGTCTCACATGACGCTCGCCACAGACGGTGTGGATTGCGGGAGTGTATTGGTAGTGGGATGGCGGACGGCAAGGCGTCCCCGGCACCGTACGTTCCGTGATCTTGTGAGGCTGGTCACTGTATCGATCATCAGCGACCCCTTTCGGCGTCCGTTCCGTCCGGCGGCGGCCCGTTTCTGTCGGTGTGCTGTGCGAAGCTTCCGAAGGTGGACGGTACGGCGGAATCCGGTAAGGGGCGGCGGCTTCTCGACCGCGCGACGGCGGGAATCCCGGCTTCGCTGTACCCGGTCACCCATGTGGCCGAACTGCCGGCGCGTCCGGCGGATCCGGTGGACTGGCCGGAGTGGGCGGCGGTTCCGGTCGTCGAGGCGCTGAGGGCGAACGGCGTCAAGGCGCCGTGGCGGCATCAGGCGGAAGCCGCCACGCTGGCCCGCGAAGGCAAGCATGTCGTGATCTCCACCGGCACCGCCTCGGGCAAGTCGCTCGCGTACCAGTTGCCGGTGCTCTCGGCTCTGGTCGAGGACGAGCGCGCTTCGGCGCTGTATCTGTCCCCGACCAAGGCGCTCGGCGCCGACCAGTTGCGCGCCGTGTCCTCTTTGGACATCAAGAAAGCGCGGGCGGCATCGTTCGACGGCGACACCCCGCTGGAGGAGCGGGACTGGGTCCGCGCGCACGCGAACTGGGTGTTCACGAACCCGGACATGCTGCACCGCGGGATCCTCTCGTCGCACGCGCGCTGGTCCCGGTTCTTCCGGCGGCTCTCGTTCGTCGTCGTCGACGAATGCCACAGCTATCGCGGCGTCTTCGGTTCCCATGTGGCGCTGCTGCTGCGCAGGCTGCGGAGGGTCGCGGCGTACTACGGCGCCTCGCCGGTCTTCGTCCTCGCGTCGGCGACCACGGCGGATCCGGCGGCGTTCGCCGCGAAACTCTCCGGACAGGACTGTGTCCCGGTCACCGAGGACGGTTCACCGCGCGGCGCCCGCACGGTCGCGTTGTGGGAACCCCCGCTGCTGTCGGAACTCTCGGGTGAGAACGGAGCGCCGGTGCGGCGCTCGGCGGGCGCCGAGGCTTCCCGGATCCTCGCCGAACTGGTCATCGAGGGCGCCCGCTCGCTGGCGTTCGTCCGGTCGCGGAGAGGAGCGGAGCTGACCGCGCTCGGCGCCCGGCGGATTTTGTCCGAAGTGGACGGCGCCTTGGCGGAATCCGTCGCCGCGTACCGCTCCGGGTACCTGCCGGAGGAGCGGCGTGCCCTCGAAGCGGCGTTGCTCTCCGGGCGGCTGCTCGGTGTCGCGACGACGAACGCGCTCGAACTCGGCGTCGACATCGCCGGCCTGGACGCGGTGGTGCTGGCCGGTTATCCGGGGACGCTCGCGTCGTTCTGGCAGCAGGCGGGACGGGCCGGGCGAGCGGGCGACGCGGCACTGGTCGTGTTCGTGGCCCGCGACGATCCGCTGGACACCTATCTCGTGCACCATCCGGCCGCGATCCTGGACCGGCCGGTGGAGGCCGCCGTTCTCGACCCGTCGAATCCGTATGTGCTGGGGCCGCAACTGGCCTGCGCCATCGCCGAACTCCCGCTGACCGAACCGGAGGTCGCGGCCTTCGGCGGTGACGCGGCGCGTGCCGTGCTCGCCGATCTGGTCGAGGAGAAGATCGTCCGCCGCCGCACGAGCGGCTGGTACTGGACTTCGCGCGACCGGCCGCACTCCGAGGTCGGCATCCGCGGTTCCGGCGGTGAGCAGATCGCGGTGGTGGAAGCCGATTCCGGCCGGATGCTGGGTACGGTCGACCCGGGTTCCGCCTGCTACGCGGTGCATCCCGGCGCGGTGTACCTGCACCAGGGTTCGTCCTATGTGGTCGACGAACTGGATCTGGAGACCGGGCTCGCCCTGGTGCACGCCGAGGATCCGGACTGGACCACGTCGCCGCGCGAGATCGTCGACATCAGCGTGCTGCGTACCGAGGAGACCCGGACGCACGGCGGGATCACGGTGAACCTCGGCGAGGTGTCGGTGAGTTCGCAAGTGGTCGGCTACCTGCGAAGGCGTCCGTCGGGGGAAGTGCTGGATCAGACTCCGCTCGACCTGCCGGAGCAGAGCCTGCACACCCGCGCCGTCTGGTACACGATCTCGGCGGAGCTGCTCGGTCTGTCCGATGGCGTGGCGGGGACCGGGGGCCATCGGCCGGAGGCCGAGGTGCTGGAGCCGGTGGGGACCGGAGGCTCCAGGGTGGGGACCGGGGAACTTGGCGGAGCACCGGGGACGAGCGCCGGATTGGATTCGGCGCGCGTCCCCGGTGCCCTGCATGCCGCCGAGCACGCGGCGATCGGCCTGCTACCGCTGTTCGCTACGTGCGACCGCTGGGACATCGGCGGGGTGTCGACCGCGTGGCACGAAGACACCGGGGAGGCGACGGTGTTCGTGCACGATGGCCATCCCGGGGGTGCGGGATTCGCCGATCGCGGTTTTGCCGCAATTGTCCCTTGGCTGGCCGCAACGCGGGAGGCGATCGTTTCCTGCGAGTGCCCGGCCGGC
The DNA here is from genome assembly GCF_055588925.1 of Amycolatopsis sp. NPDC041971. Lineage (NCBI taxonomy): Bacteria > Bacillati > Actinomycetota > Actinomycetes > Pseudonocardiales > Pseudonocardiaceae > Amycolatopsis > Amycolatopsis sp. NPDC041971. The sequence continues at coordinate 94,066 of NZ_JBVJCE010000001.1, forward strand.
TGCCCGTCCTGCGTCCAGTCGCCGAAGTGCGGGAACGGCAACGATCCGCTGGACAAGGCGGGGGCGGTGGCCGTTCTGGACACCGTGCTCGGGGCGTTGCGTCAGCACGGGTCCCGGTCCGGCCACCTGTTGGCTTGAAATTATGGGTCGATCAGGCGGCGGTGCTCAGGGTCGCCACGGAGGCGGCGGCCTTGTCACCGGCCAGCGCACGAACGAGCACGCCGTGCACCTCGGCGGCCTCGGGCAGCTGCCAGCCCCAGACCTCGGGCTTGACCCGCCAGTGCACGACACCGTGCTGGAACGGTGACGGGGGCAGCGGGATGTAGCCGTTCGCGCCGTGCCACTGGATCGAAGCCTGGTCGGCCAGCTCCCGCGGGATGCTCTCGGCGACGGTGGTCAGGAACAGCCAGCGGCCGTTCGGCATCGCGACGATCGGCGCCGGGTGACCGGTGGCGCGCAGCAGGCGGGCCGCGGCCTTGCCGAGCTCGTCGTCGACCTCGATGGCGTCCAGCACGGTGCCGGTGGCCACGAGCAGGCTGTGTGTTTCGTCGCCGAACCAGGTGGCGACCTCGTGCGGGTGAGACTCGGTCAGTGCACGCCAGTCGGCCTGGGCCGGGACAGGACGCCGCCAGGTGAGGTCGTCACCTTCCGCGGTGATCGCGGCGGGCGCCGCGCCCGGCAGCACCGGCCAGCCACGCCAGGCGAGACCGATCGCCTCCGCCCGCATTTCGATGCGGAAGGCGCCCCGCCAGCTGTCCGGCCAATTCGCGTCCAACATTACTTTCCCTGCCTCAGGTCAACTCTGTCCTGTGTCTGTCTCTGTCGCACCGGCCCCGGCGAACTTTTCGAAGTGGCGCACATCTCAATAAACGGCAAGTTGCACATCGGGAGAAGACCTCAGGCGACAACCGGCGGTTACGCAGCGATGAACGCGCGGTAGTGCGACCGGACGGACCGAACCCCGGACGGCCGGTTAACCGGCGTCTCCGACCGCTTTGGGGCCGTTCGTCGCAACCGACCTGGGTTTCCCGCCCTTGTGACGGCGCTCACGGTGGCCGGCGGACGACCGTTCGGCGGAGCGCTGATCATGGCTTCGACCGCTCGCCGCGCGTCAACGACCGCTGCTCGCGCCCAGCGGTTACTCACGCGTACCACCGGCCGGTCACCGCCCGGCGACCGCTCATCGTGCGACGCCCGTCACGGCGGCCGGTCGACCGGACCGGCCCTGGCCCGTGCCTCCGTCCGTCCGATGGCCGCGAGCTGTCCCAACGGCTCCGATCGCACCTCGACCAGGGCGTCGCCGCGCTCCCACCGGCAGGTCAGCAGCGTGACCGACATCCGGACGGTGACCTGTCGCGCCCGTTCGCAGGCCGCGCCGGGACCGTCCGTCGCGTGCGAGGCCGCCGCGAGCGCCGCCAGATCGGCGGCGGCCTCGGCACGGTGCCGGGTCGTGACGGCGGCGCCGATCCAGAAGGCGAACGCCGCCGCGCCGATCAGGACGGCGACGATCGAGGCGGTCCAGGCGGTGGCGACGCCGCGATCGTCCGCGGTCACGGCTCGCTCCCCGGCTCGGCGACGGCGAAGGCGCGGGAGCTCAACCGGATTCCCGGCAGGAGCCCGGCCACCGGTTCGGCTTCGACACCGGCGGAGAGGGTGTCGCCTTCGCGGACGACGTCCAACCGCGCGCCGGGCGGCGCGATCTCCCGCACCGCCTGCTCGGCACGGGCGGGCTGGCCGCGCGCGAGGAGCCGGGCCGCCTCGCGGGCCGCGTCGGTGCAGCGGAGCTGGTCGGCGGCGACCCCGATCCCGGCGAACAGCAGTGCCGAGACGAAGGTCAGCGCGCCGATACCGAGCGCGGCCTCTACCGTGACGGATCCGCGGTCGCCGCCGGGCATCAGAACTTCACCGACAAGGCCCGCTCGATGAGCCCGGTGAGCCCGGCGACGACGGACTCGCTGCTGACGACCAGATAGAGGACGGTGGCCAGCGCGGCGGCGGCCAAGGTGGCGATGGCGTATTCGACGGTCGCCATGCCGTCGTCATCGCGGAAATCGGGGAGCTTGTACATGGAATCGCCTTTCGGTCAGAGGACGCCGCCGAGACGGCCGGTGAGGCCGAGTACGACGGGCAGGACACCGAGGCAAAGGAACGCGGGGAGGAAGCAGAGGCCGATAGGTGCCGCGAGCAGCACTCCGGCCCGTTCAGCGCGCTCCTCGGCTTCGGCGGAAAGCGACTCGCGCAGTCTTCGCGCGAGGTCCTTCGCGTGTGTCGCGAGCGCGGTGCCCGCTCTCGCCGTGCGGACGGCGGCGACGGCCAGTTCGGTCAGACCGGGCCGATCGCGGATCGGTGCCCAGGCTTCCGCCGGTCCGATACCCACGGCCAGATGCGACGCCACCGAACGCAGGGCCGCCGCGGTCTTCGGTGACGCGGCCGGTACGACGGCCTCGATCGCGACGGGCACCGGCAGCCCACCCGCCAGACAGGCGGCCAGCAGGTCGAGGGTGGCCGCGGACCGGAGGAGTTCGGACACGCCTTCGTCCCGGGACGACCGTTCCCGAAACCAGGTGAAGAGACGTCCTGGCCGCGCGACGGGCCGGACAGCGACGTGCGGCCAGGAGAAGAGGGCGCTGCCCAGCAGGATCAACGCCGCCCCGGTCAGCACGGCGCCACCCGCCCGGTGAGTGCCCGGCACCAGGCCGTACCCGCCCAGATCAGCGCGCTGCCGACGACGAGCAGGAATTGACCGGCACCCGTCCCGGTGAGGACGCTGACCGGGCTCGCCCCCATCGCCTCGCCGAGCGGCAGGCACACCAACGGGAGGACGGCGAGCACGGCGGCGCTCGCCCGCGGCCCGGCCATCTTGGCCTTGAGACGGCGCCGGAAGCCGATCTCCGCCTCGGCGTCCCGCCGCGCGGCGTCGAGCACGTCGGCCATCGGGAGCCCGAACCGGTTCGCGAGCGTCCAGGCGTTCACCAGCGCCGACGGTGCGTCCGGATCGGTGGTCTCGCCACCGAGCCGGGCGGCCGCGCTGAGTCCGCGCAACCGCTCGGACGCCGCGGGCACCGCCTCCGCGGTGGCTTCGGCCGCCGCCACCGGATGGGCGCCCGCCCGGAGTTCGCCGATCATCGTCCGCAGCACGGACGCGGTGAGCTCGGCTTCGGCCAGCGCCGCCTTCGCCCGTGCCCGCCACCGGTGCTCCTGGCGGACGGTCAAGGACAACACGAGTGTCGCCACCGCCCAGCCGATCCCGAGTACCGGCAGGACGAGCAACGCGGGCAGCGGCCACCAGCCCGCGCGCACGGCCTGGGGCAGCCGCCAGACGAACGGCGTGCCCGCCGCTGGTCTCGGCCAACAAGCCAATCCCGCTCCGCAGGAGAGAAGGAACCAGGGGTTCATGCCGCCATCTCCTCGAACGGGGTCTCGTCGCCGATCCAGTTGCCCTTGCTCCAGACCGGGACGACCTTGGCCTCGCCTCGGAACGACCGGAGGACGCCGACCTCGTCCAGCCGCCGGATCCCGCTCGGCAGTCGGCGCATGTGCAGCACCACTCGCACCGCCGCCGTCAACTGGCTGTGCAGGGCGTCCCGTTTGAGCCCGCCGAGCGCGGCCAGCGCCTCCATCCGTGCGGGGACCTCCATCGGCGAATTGGCGTGCAACGTGCAACCCCCGCCCTCGTGCCCGGTGTTCATCGCGTTGAGCAGCGCGCAGACCTCCGCGCCGCGCACCTCGCCGACGACCAGGCGGTCCGGGCGCATGCGCAACGCCTGCCGCACCAGTTCGCCGAGGCCGATCTCACCCGCGCCCTCGACGTTGGCCGGGCGGGCGATCAGGCTGACGAACTGCGGATGATCCGGTTGCAGTTCGCCGGCGTCCTCGACGCAGACGATGCGTTCGCCCGGGGACACCGCACCCAGCAACGCGGAAAGCAGCGTCGTCTTGCCCGCCCCTGTCCCGCCGGACACCAGGAACGCGAGCCGTCGCCGGATGACCGAATCGAGCAGGTCCGCACCGCTGGTGCCGAAGACCCCGCGCAACCGGAGTTCGGCGAGATCATGAGTGGCGGGGCGGAGAACGCGAAGGGAAAGGGAAGTCCCGGCGGGTGCGATCGGCGGGAGGATGGCGTGCATCCGGATCCGGCGTCGCGGTCCCGTCCCCGGTAGCCAGCAGTCGGCGAACGGTTGCGCGTCGTCCAGCCGTCGCCCACCGGCGAGCGCGAGCCGCTGGGCCAGCCTGCGGACCGCTTCCTCGTCGGCGAAGCGAACTTCCGTCTCTTTGAGACCTTCACCGATGTCGGCCCAGACCTCATCGGGGGCGGTGACGAGAATGTCGGTGACGCCGGGCTTTTCCAGAAGCGGCGCGAGCGGGCCGACGCCGACGAACTCGTCGCGGGCCAACCGGACCGCGCCGAGGACGGCGTCCTGTCCGAGCGCTCCGCCGGCTTCGGCGCGGACCGCCCGCGCGACGCTCACCGGATCCGCCGGGACGGCGGATCCGGCCAGCCGCCGCCGGACCCGCTCGACCAGATCGTCGGTCATCGCGAGGCACCGGCCAGGTTTCCGCGCGCGGCCGCGAGCACGTCGGTGGCGGCCGTGGCCAGGTGCCCGCGAGGCTTGAGAAGGAACTCGCCGCGGTCGAGGGCCGCCGACAGGGATCGCTCGCGGCCCATCGACGTGATGAGCGGGACGCCGACGGCGTCGGCGATCTCTTGCGGGATCAGCCCGGCGGGCGACGGCCCCCGGACCGCGACACCGATCCGGGTCGCGTGGGGTTCGAGTCTGGCGATGACCTGTTTCGCCGCCGCGCAGGCACGGAGTTCCGCGGGGACGACGATCACGATCAGATCGGCCAGCCCGATCGCGGCGGAAGTTTCGGCGCCGAAGTACCTCGGCAGATCGCAGACGACCGTCCGCCCCGCCCGCCGTCCGGCGCACAGCACGCCCTCGATCGCGTCCGGTCCGGGGCCGCGGCCTTCCCTGCCGTAGGACACAAAGGACAGTGAGCCGGTCGCGTATTTCTTTCGCGGCAGGGCTTCGCTCAGCGCCGTCATGGACACCCTGCCGCCGAGGTCGAGCTCCGGCCAGCGGGGCCCGCGATCGCGTTCGGCGGCGAGGAGGACGTCGACCCCGCCACCGAGCGGGTCGCAGTCGACGAGCAAACCGCCGCTGCCGGATTTCTCCGCCCGGTACGCGACGGCGGCCGCCAGTACGGAAGCACCGGCTCCGCCCCGGCCGCCGATGACCCCGATGACGACGCCGTCGTCACGCGCCGGCCCGTCGACGACGTCGGCGAACTCACCGATGAGGTCGCTTTCCTCGTCCGGCAGCGAAAGGACCTTCTCCGAACCGGTGTTGAAGGCCCGCTCCCACGTCACCGGGGTCGGCGCGCCCTTGCAGACGAGCAGGACCTTGTTCCGTCGCAGCAGGCGATTCGGTGTGCTCGCGGCCTCCTCGTCGAGCACCACGAGCGGCGCGCGGGCCCATCTCCCGCGTGCGGCGTCCAGATCCGGCGCTCGTTCGACCTCGCAGCCCGCGGCCGCCGCCACGCGCAGGATCTCGTCGAGCAGGATGTCGTCTCCGGCGACGACGAGCGGATGTTCGTCGGTCATGACTCCCCCAGTGATTCGGTCGGACTCGGGTTGTGACTCCACGGTCGCGCCGGTTCCGGCCGCGCACAACGCCATTCCGTCCCGCCTGTGGACAACCGGGGTGTTGTGGACAACTCCGCCGCGGGGAACCGGTCCCCCACCGGTTTCGTCGGTCCGTTCCGGCACACTTCCCGGCTTTCCGCGGCGAACCCGCCCTCGCCGTTTTCCGTTGAGAACAAGCGCGAAAACCGTTGAGAGAAAAGAAAGTTAACGAACTCCGGCCGAGTCGTCCTTGCCCTGGCGGAATTTCCACGGCCGACAAGGTCTGAACCATTGGCAGGGCGGGAAGTCAGAGGGCGGCCCTCGCCAGGGGGGAGGGACGAGGGCCGCCTGGGGTTCAGCCCCGGGGGGTCGGACTGAACCTGGGTCCGGTGCGAAACCGGACAATCTCACTGTAACTCCGGTACCGCCCCGTTGCGGGCGACGCCGGTACCCACAATTCGGTAACGGCACGACGCGCCGGATCCGGTGCGCGGTCGTGAATTTTCCATCGCGGCGGCCCGGCCGTGGTCGACCAACGGGCGGGCCGGTCTCCGGCTCTCCTATCCTTGGCGGGTGGACCGATCCAGCACGACCCAGAGCACGGTCGCGGCGTTCTTCGATCTCGACAAGACGATCATCGCCTCTTCGAGCGCGCTGGCCTTCAGCAAGCCTCTTCTGCGCGAAGGCCTGATCAACCGCCGAGCCGCGCTTCGCAGCGCGTACGCCCAGCTCGTCTTCTCCCTCTCGGGCGCGGACGCGGCGAAGACCGAGCGGATGCGGGCGGAGGTTTCCGCGCTGTGCGCCGGATGGGACGTCGCTCAGGTGTCCGCGATTGTCCGCGAGACGCTGCACGACGTCGTCGATCCGCTCGTCTACGCGGAAGCCGCGGAACTGATCTCCGCGCATCGCGCGGACGGGCACGACGTCGTCGTGTTGTCGGCGACCGGCGAGGAAGTCGTCGCCCCGGTCGCCGAAATGCTCGGCGCGACGCGAAGCGTGGCCACGCGGATGCAGATCGTGGACGGTCGTTACTCGGGCGAAGTCGATTTCTACTGCTACGGCGAGAACAAGGCCGTCGCCGCGAAGCAACTCGCGGCGACGTACGGCTACGACCTCACCCAGTGCCACGCGTACACCGACTCGAGCACCGACATCCCGCTCCTCGAGGTCGTCGGACGGCCGCACGCGGTCAACCCCGACCGCGTCCTGCGCAAGCACGCGACGGAGCAGGGCTGGGAGATCCTCGCCTTCGAGCACCCGATGTCGCTGCGGACCCGGATCCCGGCGCGGTCGGCGGGGCTGGTGGCGCTCGGCGCCTTCGCCGCGGGGGCCACCTGGTACGGCTACAACCGGCGCAAACGCCCTCGCTGAGCGCACACCCACACGGCGGTACCGAGCCGGTTTTCGCAGCCAGGGCGGCGAATTGTCCATCGCGGAGGGTGCCCGTGTCACTAGATCGAGCCTCTGTACCGGTGCACCCGTCTGCGCACTTGAAGTGACCCGGCTCACGGCGTAGAAAGTAAGTGCGGACGTTCGGTCGGCCAGGGAACAGGTAGAAGAGAAGCCTGTTCCACCCCGGCGAATCTCCGTGTGCGGACACCGGGTACCCACGCGCAGCGCGCCGCGGGAGGCTCGTCGTCTAGGGACTGCGTATCGGGACGCCGGACGCCGAGTCCATGAAGGTACGACCAGAGTTGCACGCTTGGTCGCCCGAGTTGCCCGCACTGATTGGCGGCGCCCGCCGGCTTCGGCTGACGGGCGCCGCCAGTGTTTATCCCCGGTTTCGAGCGTGACCGGCCCCTTCGCGTCCCTTTGTGTATGAACGGACCGATCGCGGGGGTGGCCGATGGACAAGCAAAGTGCTCGTGGGTAGCTTCCGGATATCAGTGCTTCCAGGTGGACTTCTTTCCACCTGAGAGTCAGGCACGAATCTGGGAGGCTTGAGGTGACGACCCGAACCGCGCACGCCCGTCATCGGAGGATCCATGCGCTCGCCCTGCCCCTCGCGGGTCTGCTCACCCTCGCCGTCACGGGTGTCCCGGCGACCGCGCAGCCGGTGACGGCCGACGTGGAGGCGCAGCGGACGCTGCGCGGATTGACCCTGGAGCAGAAGGTCGGCCAGCTGTTCGTCACGTGGGTGAACGGGAAGTCCGCCGACGAGGTCAACGCCAAGAACAAGGCCGATTTCGGCGTGGACACCCCCGCGCAGGTGATCGCGAAGTACCACCTGGGCGGCGTCATCTACTTCAACAACGACAGCCGCGACAACTTCGACGACCCGGTCCAGGTCGCGAAGCTGTCGAACGGGCTCCAGCGCGCCGCCCTCCGCGGCGGCGCCCACATCCCGCTGCAGATCGCGACCGACCAGGAAGGCGGCACGGTCACCCGGATGGGGGCCCCCGCCACCGAACTGCCGAACGCGATGGCGATCTCGGCCGGCCGTGACACCAAGGCCGCGCAGGAGGCCGCCAGGATCCTCGGGCACGAACTGCGCGCCGTCGGCATCAACCAGGACTTCGCCCCCGACGCCGACGTGAACTCGAATCCGGCGAACCCGGTGATCGGTGTCCGCTCCTTCTCCGGCCGCCCGGATCTGGCGAGCGAGTTCGTCGCGGCCCAGGTCAAGGGCTTCCAGAACTCCGGACGACGCTCCGAGACGGTGTCCGCCGCCGCGAAGCACTTCCCCGGACACGGCGACGCCGCCACCGACAGTCACCACGAGCTGCCCAGGATCGACCGGAGTGAGGCCAGCTGGCGCGAGACCGACGTGCCGCCGTTCAAGGCCGCGATCAGGGCGGGCATCGACTCGATCATGAGCGCGCACATCCAGTTCCCGAGCCTCGACCCGTCGGGCGAGCCCGCGACGCTGTCGAAGCCGATCCTCACCGGCAAACTGCGCGAGGAGCTCGGTTACCGCGGTGTCGTCGTCACCGACTCCCTCTCGATGGACGCCGTGCGCGAGAGGCACAGCGACGCGGAGATCCCGGTGCTGGCGCTCAAGGCGGGCATCGATCAGCTGCTCATGCCGGTGAACCTCGAACTCGCGATCAACTCGGTGCTCGACGCCGTCCGCAAGGGTGAGCTGACCGAGCGGCGCATCGACGAGAGCGTCCTCCGGGTGCTCAAGCTCAAGCTGAACCGGGGCATCCTGACCTCGCCGTTCGTCGACCCGGCCAAGGTCGCTTCCAAGGTCGGCACCCCGGCCAACCTCGCGACCGCGCAGGGCATCGCCGACCGGTCGGTCACCGCGATCCGCAACGACGGTGGCGTCCTGCCGCTCAAGCAGCAGCCCGCGAAGACGCTGGTGACCGGTTGGGGCGTGAGCACGACGACGTCACTGGCCGCGAAGCTCACCGCGCACGGAACGCGGGCGACGGCGTTGCAGACCGGCCAGGCACCGACCGACGCGCAGATCTCGCAGGCCGTCGCGGCGGCGAAGAACGTCGACCTCGTCGTGGTGCTGACCAACAATGTCGGCACGTATCCCTTGCAGGGCAAGCTGTTGCGGGCACTGGCCGACACCGGGAAGCCCGTCGTCGCGGTGGCCGCCCAGATCCCCTACGACGCCGGTTACGAGAACCCGGTCAAGACGTGGCTCGCCACGTACGGCTACATCTCGCCTTCGCTCGAAGCGTTGGCGAAGGTGATCCTCGGGAAGGTGAAGCCGCAGGGCAAGCTCCCGGTGGACGTCCCCGCGGGCAAGGACGTCGGCACGGTGAAGTACCCCTTCGGCCACGGGCTGACCTGGTGAACCTCAACCGTCGCCACTTCCTCGCCACCGGTGTGCTCGCGGTCCCCGCGCTGACGGCCGGGTCCTCGGTCGCGGGGGCGCAGCCGGAAAGCGAGAGCAAAGGTCCCCCGCTCACCCGCACCGGAGCGGACGTGCTCGCAGCCAAGGGCTGGGCACCGTTGTCCGGCCGCAAGCTCGGAGTGCTGTCGAATCCCACGGGCGTCCTGGCGAGCGGTGACCACATCGTCGACTCGATGGTCGCCGCCGGGGTCCGGCCACTCGCCGCGTTCGGGCCGGAGCACGGTTTCCGCGGCAGCGCGCAGGCGGGCGGCTCCGAAGGCGACTACACCGATCCGCGCACCGGCGTGCCGGTGTACGACGTGTACGGCGCCGACGCGACAAAGCTCGCCGGGATGTTCACGAAGGCGGGTGTGGACACCGTCGTCTTCGACATCGCCGATGTCGGCGCGCGGTTCTACACCTACATCTGGTCGCTGTACACGGCGATGGTCGCGGCGGCGAAGGCCGGCGCGGCGGTCGTCGTGCTGGACCGGCCGAACCCGCTGGGTGGCAAGGCCGCCGGACCGATGCTGAACCCGGCGTTCGCCTCGGGTGTCGGCCGGAAGCCGATCGTGCAGCAGCACGGCATGACCGTCGGTGAACTCGCGCGGTTCTTCGCGGCCGAGTTCCTGCCGGCCGAGGGCGTCACGCCGGGCGAGCTCGAGATCGTCGAAGTGCGTGCTTGGCGGCGCGATCAGCTCTTCGACCGCACCGGGCTGACCTGGATCCCGCCGAGCCCGAACATGCCGACGCCGGAGACCGCGCTGGTCTATCCCGGCACCGGGATGTTCGAGGGCACCGTGTTCTCCGAGGGGCGAGGCACCACCAGGCCGTTCGAGATCATCGGCGCGCCGGGTCTCGACTGGCGCTGGCGCGAAAAGCTCGGCGAACTGCGGCTTCCCGGCGTGAAGTTCCGTGAGGCGTACTTCGTGCCGACGTTCGGCAAGTTCGTCAACGTGCCTTGCGGCGGTGTGCAGGTGACCATCACGGACCCGCGGGCGTTCGACGCCATCCGCACCGCGGTCACCATGTTCGTCACCGCGAAACAGGTGCACCCGGACAAGTTCAAGTGGCGGCCCGACAACTTCCTCGACAAGCTCTCCGGTTCCGACAGGTTGCGCACGATGATCGACAAGGGCGCCGGGCCGGACGAGATCGTCGCGTCCTGGCAGGCCGAACTGGCCGGGTTCGACCGGAAACGCCGTCGCCATCTCATCTATCGCTGAGGGGAACGACCTTGCGTGTTAGGAAGATCCTGATCGCGGCTGTTTCCGTCCTGGTCGCGGCGACCACGCTGTCGACGGCGGGAGCACAGGCGATTCCGGGTAGCGGAGAACAGGGAGACCGCGCGGCGGGCCGGTTCGACAAGCCGCGCGAAGGCTTCGCGCCCGCGTCCACCGTCCTGCGCGACGGCGCGCCCTCCGAGGTCGGGCTCGACCCGGCGCCGATCAAGGCGGCCGAGCACTTCATCGAGAGCTGGACGAAGCCGGACGCCACCGGGCATCCGCACTTCTCCGGAGCGGTCGGCCTGCTCGCGCACGACGGCGTGGTCGTCGAACGCCAGGCCGTCGGCGGCGCGGTCCGCTACGCCGACGCGAAGGGCACAGAACTGCCACCGGAGCAGCAGGTGCCGATGCGCGCGGACACCATCTTCGACATGGCCTCGATCTCGAAGCTGTTCACCTCCATCGCGGTGATGCAGCTGGCCGAGGCGGGCAAGCTGGACATCTCGGCGCCGGTGGTGCGGTACCTGCCGGAGTTCGGGGTGAACGGCAAGGAGGCCGTCACCGTCCAGCAGCTGCTCACGCACGTCTCGGGCTTCGCCGCGACACCGCTCCCGTCGCTGTGGGAGGGCTACCCGGACATCCCGTCGCGCAGGAAGGCCGTCCTCGACAGCTCCCTGAAGAACGCGCCCGGCGGTACGTACCTGTACTCCGACATCAACCTGCTGACGCTCGGCTTCCTGGTCGAAAAGCTGGCAGGGGCGCCACTCGACAAGGTGGTCCAAGACCGCATCGCCGTCCCGCTGGGCCTGGCCGACACCGGATACAACCCGCCGGCGTCGAAACTCGCCAGGGTCGCGGCGACCGAGTACGCCGCGAAGCCGCCCCGGGGGCTCGTACGCGGAGTGGTCCACGACGAGAACGCCTGGTCGCTGGGTGGCGTCGCCGGGCACGCGGGCGTCTTCTCCACCGCCTCGGACATGGCCGTGCTGGCGCAGACGATTCTCAACGGCGGCGCGTACCGCGGTCAGCGAATCCTGCGCCCGGAAACCGTGCGGGCGATGCTGACGAACTACAACCACAAGTTCCCCGACAACTCCCACGGGCTCGGCTTCGAACTCGATCAGCCCTGGTACATGGGCGCGCTGTCGGCGCCCTCCACGGCGGGCCACACCGGATTCACCGGGACCTCGCTGGTGATCGACCCGCTGTCGAGGTCGTTCGCGATCCTGCTCACCAACCGCGTGCACCCGACGCGGAGCTGGGGCTCGATCAACCTCGCCAGGGAAGCTTGGGCGAGCTCGCTCGCGAAGGCGATGGCCGTCCGCCCGGCGCACGGCCGTGAAGCGTGGTTCAGCGGCGCCGGGGACGTCTCCACGGCCACGCTCACGACTCCGCCGTTACAGACGCGCGGCGGACCGCTGAAGGTCTCCTTCAACACCTTCGTGGACACCGAAGGCCCGTCGGACTCGCTTTTCTTGGAAACAAGTAACGACGGTGGAGCCACCTGGAAAACGATTACTCTGCGTGTCGGCGGCCCCGGCGCTCCCGCGGGAGATCAGACCGGCCTCGGCGGGCACGGACATCGAGCTTGGTGGCGGGTCGCCGCCGAGGTGTCACAAAGCTCACAAATCGGCCTTCGCTGGCGTTATACGACCGATGCCCGTTACACCGGCCGCGGAATTTCTTTGGACGGTGTGAAAGTCACTGAACGCGGCCGCATACTGCTGGACAGTGAGCATAATCCCCCTGCTTTTGTCGCTACCGGCTGGAAATTGAGCACTAGGTAACCACTTGGTTCCGGTGCGCTGCCCTGCTTCCCCGTTGACCGGGACATAGCCCCTTGCGTCGCGACACTAAGTTGCCAAGTCGTTAGCTCGACCTCGTTAACGACCTCGACCTGGTTAGCGACTTTCTGGTCAACGATTAATCGCAAATCGAATCCGCAGACACGGATAGGTTGCGATCTTCCCGAAGGGTGTGGGTAGCCTTGTCGCAGATGCCAACGGTTAGTAACTTTCCCACGGTGGGCGATACCGAATCCGTAATCGCGGCCGCACCGTCCGAGGCCCTGCCGGCGCAGCCGGCACGGGACGCTGACGCGAGCCCGCTGGTCCGGATTCGCTCACTGCTGCCCGGGCTCGCCCGGGCTGAACAGCGTGTCGCGAAGGTCGTCCTCGAGGACCCCGCGACGGTAGCGCGGCGCAGCATCACCGAGGTCGCGCTCGCGGCCAATACCAGCGAAACCACCGTCACGCGGTTCTGCAAAGCCGTCGGTGTCGGCGGATATCCGCAGCTCAGGATCGCCTTGGCGGCCGACACCGCCCGTACGGAGGCCCGGTCGAGCCGGAACCTCGGCGGCGAGATCGGTCCCGAGGACGACCTGGCCGCGGTGATCGGCAAGGTGAGCTTCGCGGACGCCCGTGCCGTGGAGGAGACCGCCGACCAGCTCGACGTCCCGTCGCTACAGCGGGTGATCGACGTTTTGGCGGGCGCCGGCCGGGTGGACGTCTACGGTGTGGGCGCGAGCGCGTTCGTGGCCGCGGACCTGCAGCAGAAGCTGCACCGCATCGGGCGGGTCAGCTTCGCCTGGTCGGACACGCACATCATGCTCACCTCGGCCGCCGTGCTGAGCCCCGGAGACGTCGCGATCGGCATCTCCCACACGGGCGCGACCACGGACACCGTCGAGGCGCTGCGCGTGGCCCGCGAGCACGGCGCGATCACCGTCGCCGTGACGAACTTCCCGCGTTCGCCGATCACCGAGGTCTCCGACCACGTACTGACCACGGCCGCGCGGGAGACGACGTTCCGATCGGGCGCGACCGCCAGTCGCATCGCGCAGCTGACCGTCATCGACTGCCTGTTCATCGGTGTCGCGCAGCGGCACATGGACGCGTCGGTCAACGCGCTCGACGCGACCAGGGACGCGGTTGGCTCGCACCGTCTGGGCGTTCGGCCCGACGGCAGGCGGCGGCCGCGGGAAACCGGCAAATGAATGGAAAAGTGAGGCGCATGATGACCGTCCCACGCCAGGTGGTGCACGTCGATTCGCCAACCGAACAGCGCAATCCACGGACGACCGACATCGACCTGATGTCGACCATGGGCATCCTCGGCGCGATCAACGCCGAGGACCGCCGGGTCCCCGAAGCCGTCGCCGCGGTCCTGCCGCAGGTGGCACGGGCGGTCGACTTCGCCGTGGAAGCGCTGCGGTCGGGACACCGCGTGCACTACTTCGGGGCCGGTACCTCCGGCAGGCTGGCGACGTTGGACGCGGCGGAGCTCGTGCCGACGTTCAACGTGCCCTCCGACTGGTTCATCGCGCATCACGCGGGCGGCGCACGCGCGCTGCGCCAAGCCGTGGAAGACGCCGAGGACAACGCGAAGGCCGGAGCCGCCGAGGTGGCCGAGTCCGTCTCCCCCGGTGATTTCGTGCTCGGGCTGACGGCTTCCGGCCGGACTCCCTACGTCCTCGGCGCGCTGGCCGCGGCCAGCCGTCGCGGTGCCCGTACCGCTCTGGTCTCGGGCAATCCGGCCGCGGTGACGCCGCCGGGTGTCGATGTCCTCATCGCGGTGGACACCGGCCCCGAGGCGATCGCCGGGTCGACGCGGATGAAGGCGGGCACGGCGCAGAAGATCATCCTCACGGCGTTCTCCACCGCGACGATGATCAAGCTCGGCCGCACGTACTCGAACCTGATGGTCAGCATGCGGGCGACCAACGCGAAGCTGCGCGGACGGACCATCCGGATCCTGCGCGAGGCCACCGGCATGAGCATGGCGGACTGCTCCGACGCGCTCACCGAGGCCGACGGCGACCTCAAGGTCGCGCTGGTCCATCTGCTGTCCGGCGAGGACGTCGCGAACGCGGCGAAGGCGCTGGCGGCCAACGATGGCCACGTACGCGAGGCTCTCGACTCCCTGCGAGTGCGCGCGAGCTGACCCGGCCGCCCCAAGGCTCCCGGGTCTTCACTGGAGCCCCTGACCTGCGAAAAGGGAGCAAGGGACCTTTGCTGTCGCTGGGCGCGTTCCCCATGGTGACCCCCGGTGTCCCCAATGCCACATTGGGGACACCACAGCACGGGAAAGTCGAGCGGCCACGCGATATTTAGCGTACCCACGCTAACGATAGCAAGGGTCCCTTGCTATCGCTTTCGGTCAGGCGGGCTGGACCACCCGCCTCCGCGAAGGGACCGAAAGCGCGAAGGCGAGCAGAGCGACGAAGGCGGCAACGGGGCCGACCCACCAGGCACCCGCCGACGACAGGACGACGCCACCCAGCACGGCACCGAGGGCACCACCGCCGTAGATCGCGGAACCGTTGAGCCCCATGGCGACCGTCGGCGCATCGGGCGCCAGCGAGAACAGCCGGTGCTGCTGCGGCACCATCAGCATCCCACCGGACATCCCCGACGCCAGCGCGAAGACCAGCGCGCCGGGAAGGCTCAGCACAGCGACGTCCAGCAGCGCCAGCGTCGCGACCGTACCGATGAGCGAGATCGAGCGGACGCGCGCGGAACCGAGTGAGTCGGTCGCACGGCCCGCGAAGGCGTTGCCCGCGATCTGCCCGATCCCGAAACCGGCGAGCAGCCACGAGATCATCGCGCCCGCCGCCACGGGTGCCACCAGCACCGGCAGGTACACGAAGGCCGCGAAGCCCGCAGCGGTACCGAGAACGCTTACGCCGAGCACACGCGCGATGGGCGGTCGCGCGACGACGGCAAGCCTGGCACGCAGGGTCACCGTCGGCATCCGGACACCCGGCAGCAACGGTACGAGCAGCGTCACCACCACCGCCACCGCGCCGATCCCCCACATGACCGCGCGCCAGCCGAACCAGTTCCCGGCGAGCACCCCGATCGGCACGCCGAGCACCATCGACACGCTCATCCCGGCGGAGACGGTGGCCAGAGCGCGGCCGCGACGCTCGTCCGAAGCCAATGCTCCGGCGAGGACGTAGGCGTTGGATTGGAACGCGGCGGCGCCCAGGGCGGCCAGCACGCGTGCGGCGGCGACCACGGCGAAGGAGTCGCCGATCGCCTGACCGGCCATGCCGATCGTGAACAGCACCATCCCCGCGCCGAGCACCCACCGCCGGTCCAGCCGTCCGGTGAACGCCGCGATGAGCGGTGACGAAACCGCGTAGGTCACCGCGAAGACCGTGGTCAGCTGGCCCGCGACGGCTTCGGAAACACGCAGGTCGGCGGCGATGGTGGGCAGCAGCCCATTCAGGACGAACCCGTCGGTGCCGACGGTGAACGTCCCGACGGCGAGTACCAGCAGAGCCCCCAGAGCGAGCCGATCATTTGATGATCGTCGAATCGTCATACGGGGTACAGTGGCCGAATTATTCGATGACTGTCAAATAGTTGGAGCGAAGTGAGCACCACGCTGCCGCAGCCGGCGACCGCGGAGATCGAGATCGTGCCGGTCCTCCAGGCGCTCGCGGATCCCGTACGCCTGGAGCTGATCCGCGCCCTGCGAAGCAACCCTTCGCCGCGAAGCTGCGCCGTCACCGAGTACGACGTCGAGATCAGTGCGCCGACGCTCTCCCATCACTGGAAGGTCTTACGCGAGGCCGGCCTCACGACGACGTTCGTCGAAGGCCGGACCCGCTGGGTCGAACTACGCGCCGAGGACATCCACGCGCGGTTCCCCGGCCTACTGGACGCCGTCCTCGCCTAGCCGCCATTTCGCCGCGAGTTCTCCCGCGGCGCACACGCCGACGTCGAGCAGATACGGCCCGGCCTGACCGCAACCGGACCGCGGCGCGATCGGCTGCCCGTGCCCCATCCCGGTGATGGCGTGCGTGTCGACGGCGGCGCCGACATCGGCCCACTGCTCGGCAAGCTCGCGCATGTTCATCGGGGCGACCGTGTAGTCCGCGGTCCCGTGCCAGACGCTGACCGGCGAACGCGGCCCCGTGCCCGCGGCCCGCACCTTGTCACCCCACTGCTTCGGAGTCAGATCCTTGCCGGGGTTCATGCAGGAGTACGCGTCGATCATCGAAGTCGCGCAGCCATAAGGCAGCCCCGCCACGACACCGCCGCCGGCGAACAGTTCCGGATACGCCGCCAGCAGCACCGAGGTCATCGCGCCACCCGCCGACAGCCCGGTCACATACGTGCGGCTTCCGGCGGCATACCGCGTCATCTGCGCGATCGACTCGGCCTCCCCGGATCCGCGCTTGATGTCGCCCGCCTGGAACCAGTTGAAGCACTTGTTGAAGTTGTTCGTCGAAACCTGTTGCGGCAGAACAAGTTTGAACCGCAGCCTGTCCGCGAGTCCGACCCAGCCGGAGCCGCGCGCGTAGCCGGCCGCGTCCTGGGTGCAGCCGTGCAGCACGACCACCACCGGACGGCCGGGCGGCAGCCCGTCGGGAACGTAGTCGAACATCCGCAACGCACCGGGATTGCTCCCGAACCCGGTCACCGGGCGGATCGCCGCCGCCTGTGCCGGAGTCGAAAAGAGAAGGGTCAGTGCCGAAACCACCGCGCCGATGAGGAGTTTTCGCATTACCCGAGGCTAGAACCGCCACCCGCGGGGTTCCAGGTGGCAGACCACCACAGCGGCGGCCGATTTTGTGTGGTCGCGCCGGGTACCGACCCTTGAGGGGCCCCGCTTATCGTCGCCGATGCGGCTCGTTCTGGCCCTCGCGACGAGGCCGGCCCTGGCCTCGGACATACGATCCAGGCCGACTGAACCGGCTGGTTTCCCCGAACCCTGACCCGCCGCGGTTTCGACGAGGTCATCCGTTTCGGCCATGGGTGAGGCGGTGCAGCCTGAGCGCGAGCTGGAGTTCCAGGGCGCGCTCGGGCGCCTGCCACTGCTCACCCAGCAGTGACGCGATGCGGTCCAGCCGCTGCACGACGGTGTTGACGTGCACGTGGAGCAGTTCCTTCGCCCGCGTCAAGTTGCCGCCGCAGGCGAAGTACGCGCGAAGGGTGCCGATCAGATCCGTGCCGCGGCGTTCGTCGTAGTCGAGCACCGGGCCGATCGTGGCGGTCACATACGCGCCGAGATCGGCGTGCTCACCGAGGAGCAGCCCGACGAATCCGAGATCGGCCATGCTCGCGCCTTCCCCCGCCCGCCCGAGTGCCAGCAACGACGCGACGCACCGCGCGGCTTCGGCGTGCGCCACGGCCAGTTCCCGCGGCGAGACCGCCGGGCCCCCCGCACCCACCGTCACCGGGCAGTCCATTATGGACGTCAGCTCAGCGGCGACGGATCTGGCCAGCGCGCCGGCATCCGCCCCGCGGACCAGCAGGACGACCTCGTCGGCGTGGACACCGACCAGCTCCGCATGCCGTGCGGCCGCTGTGGCCAGCCGTCGTCGCGAGACGGCATCGGAATGCGCGATCAGCACCGCGTGCGATGTCGACAAATCGACTCCAAGTCGTCTGCCTCGCGCCAGCAACGCGGCGGGATTGCGGCCCGGCGCGGTGAGCAGATCCGACAGCAGCTCCCCACGCACCTCGTCCTCGGCGCGCGCGACGGAACGCCGTTGCATCAGCAGCACCGCGGTGACCACACCCGCCCGCTCGAACAGCCGCCGGTCGGCCTCGCCGAGCGACGGCCCGTCGCCGAGTACCAGGCTGCCGAGGAACTCCTGCCCCGCCTGAACAGCACACAGCCAACCGTCCTTTGTGGACACGGCCCGGCCACTCGCCCGGGACGCCGACACCGCCGCACGCGAGACGCTCAGCTCCCCGCCGGTCCGGGCCAGGACAACGCCTTCCGCGTCGTAGACGGCGATGGCGCCGCCGAGCACGTCCGCGACCGCGACGGCGACCTCGGCCAGATCACCGCCGCGCAGCACGAGGTCCATCAACCGGTCGTGCGCGTCTTCGGCGCGGCGCATCGCGTCGTTGTGCGCGCTGATCGTCGCGTTGGCGGCGTTCAGCTCGGCGACCGCGCGGCGCGTCTCGTCGAGCAGATGCGCGTTGTCCAGCGCGATCGCCGCGTGGTCGGCCAGCGACGACAGCAACGCGACCTCGTCGGGCGAGAACTCCCGCGTGGTCCGGTCGGAGGCGAACAACACCCCGATGACCTTGCTGCCGATCGCCAGCGGCACCCCGAGGATCGCGGTCAGTCCCTCGTCGAGCACCCCGGTGTCGATCGACGACGTATGGCGGAACCGCTCGTCGTTGAAGTAATCCGCCGTCGCGTACGGCCGCGCGGTCTGCGCGACCAGCCCGCCGAGCCCCTCGCCCATGCCGAGCACGATGTCCTGGAACAGCGCGGAAACCGAGCCGTCGGTGACGCGGACGTAGGTCTTGCCTTCGGTTTCGTCGTTGAGGCTGAGATACGAGACGTCCACGCCGAGCAGCGCCCGCGCCCGCCGCACGATCGACCGGAGGACGGCGTCCGGATCGTCCAGCCGGGCGAGGTCGCTGGCCGTGTCGAACAGCGCGGCCAGCTCCGCCTCGCGCCGCCGGTGCTCGGCGACGGTGTCCCGGATCCGCAGCGCCAGCTCGGTGGCCTTCGGATCGACGGGGACGTGCGCCAGCTGCTCGCTGCCCGCACCGGAGGCGAGCAGTTCGAGCAGCCGGCGCAACCGCCTCGCCGTCTCGGCACCGTCCACAGAGGTCATGCTGACACGTGACCGCGCTTCGTGAGAACTTCGGAATGCAGGGATTCCCCCTTCGTCTCGCGGGCGACGAGCAGCGCGATCACGGTCAGCGCGCACATCGCGACGACGTAAAGCGAGACCGGGACCGTGCTGCCGAACTCCTTGAACAGTGCGACCGCGATGAGGGGCGCCACCGCGCCCGCCGCGATCGACGACAGCTGCCCGCCGACCGAAAGGCCGGTGTAGCGGACCCTCGTCGGGAACTGCTCGGAGAAGAACGCGGCCTGCGGGCCGTACATCGCGCCGTGCAACACGAGTCCGACGGTCGCGGCGAGAATGATGACACCGGAATTCTTGGTGTCGAGCATCGCGAAGAACGCGAAACTCCACGCGGCCATACCGATCGCGCCGAACAGATACACCGGGCGGCGTCCGATCCGGTCGGAAAGAATGCCCCACAAAGGAATGGCCAAGAAATGCACGGCCGAACCGATGAGCACCGCGTTGAGTCCGGCCGATTTCGGCAGACCAAGTCCGGTGGTGACGTAAACGAGAATGAAGGCGGTGATCACGTAGTACGAAACGTTTTCCGCCATCCGCGAGCCGATCGTGATCAGCACCGCGCGCCAGTGGTTCCGGAACACCTCGACGACCGGCGCGTGCTCGGGCTTGCTTTTCTCCCGCGCCGCCAAGAAGACAGGCGATTCGCTGACCGCGAGCCGGATCCACAGCCCGATCACCACGAGGGCACCGGAAAGCAGGAACGGGATCCGCCAGCCCCAGCTGAGGAACGCCTCGTCCGACTGCGTCGCCGCCAGGATCGCGAGGACGGCCGTCGCGAGCAGGTTCCCGCCAGGGGCACCGCACTGCGGCCAAGACGCCCAGAACCCGCGCCGTTTGTCGTCGCCGTGTTCGGAGACGATCAGCACCGCGCCACCCCATTCGCCACCGAGCGCGAAACCCTGTACGAGCCGCAGCAACGTCAGCAGGATCGGCGCCAGGGCACCGACGGAGGCGTACGTCGGGAGGATGCCCATCGCGCAGGTCGAACCACCCATCAACAGCAGGCTCAGCACCAGCAGTTTCTTGCGGCCGACCCGGTCGCCGAAATGCCCGAACACCAGCCCGCCGACCGGCCGCGCGAGGAAGCCGACCGCGTAGGTCAGGAAGGCCAGCAGCGTGCCGGTCAGCGGATCGTTGGAGGGAAAGAACAATTCGCCGAACACCAGCGCCGCGGCGGAGGTGTAGAGGAAGAAGTCGTACCACTCGATCGTCGTGCCGATCAGGCTGGCGCTGACGACCTTCGCGATCGAGCCGCGGTTCTGCGTGGTCACCGAGGGCTTCCTTTCTTGGGGGTTCACGCGGCGGTCCAACCGCCGTCGAGGGGGATGGAGGTGCCGGTGACGTGGGCGGCGTGGCCTCCGGACAGCCAGAGCACGCACGCGGCGACGTCGGCGGGTTCGATGAGCCGCTTGATCGCCGACCGGCGAAGCAGGACCTGTTCGATGACGGCGTCGCGTTCGAGCCCGTGTTCTTCGGCCTGCGCCTGGAGCTGGCCGGTGACCAGCGGTGTCCGGACGTAGCCGGGATTGACGCAGTTGCTGGTCACGCCGTGTTCCGCGCCTTCGAGCGCGGTGACCTTGGAGAGTCCTTCGAGCGCGTGCTTCGCGGTGACGTACGCGGATTTGAACGGGCTCGCGCGGAGGCCGTGGACGCTGGACATGTTGACCACGCGTCCCCAGCCGCGTTCGTACATGTTCGGCAGCGCGCGGCGGATGAGCAGGAACGGCGCGGTGACCATGAGCGCCTGGATGCGGGTGAACGTCTCGGGCGGGAACTCATGGATCGGCGCGACGTGCTGGAAACCGGCGTTGTTGACGAGGATGTCGATCTCGGCCGGGAGGGTCTCGAGGGCCCGGGCGTCGGTGAGGTCGACGACGTGCGCGATGCCGTCGACGTCGGCCGCCGCCTTCACGACGGCGTCGTCGATGTCGGCGAGGTGGACCTTGGCCCCCGCCTCGGCCAGCGCTTCGGCGCAGGCCAGGCCGATTCCGCTCGCCGCGCCCGTGACCAGCGCGGACTTACCGGCCAGATCGCTGTGATACGCACCACTCATGCCGGACGACGTTAGGTCGCCCGGCCCGCTTGAGCCATGTGGTTACGGCCCACATCTGCGCACAAGCCTGTGTGCGCTCCCCACACTTCCGCATTTCGTCCTCTGAATGCGGAAGTTGCGTGTGCAAGGACCGCATCCAGAGGACGAAATGCGAGGGGTCAGCCGGCGGCGTCGGAGATCGACTTCGCCTCGCGGGCACCCACCTCGAAGGCTTCACACGAAAAGAGCAGCCAAGCCCGGACGCCCTCCGGAGTCCCGCCGGAGAAGGCCGAAGCGGCTTCAAGGTACTTCGGCACGCGCCGGAAATACGCCACCTCGGGCACCGTCAGCGCCTTCGGGTCCAGCCCCGTCGCCACCGCCGAAAGCCGCGCCGCCGCCCTCGCGACGACACCGTCCGCCGAGCCGAAAGGCTTCAGTGCCAACAGTTCCCCGTGTACGACGGCGGTCAGCACCGGTCCCGGCACCGACGTCGCGCCGGTGACCAGCTGCGCCAGCATCTCCAGCCGCGGACCGACGCCGCCGGACGACCGCGGCCGCCCGAGCGCGTCGAGATCCGTCACCAGATCCGACGCGGCGAGCAGGTGCAAACGCGCCAACGCCTGCAACGGCGCACGACGCCACGTCGGGAGCAGTCCTTCCAGCGCTTCCGCGACCCGCAGCGCACCCGCCAGCACCGGATCGGTCACTTCACCGGATTCGGGCAGTTCGGGCGCGGCGCCTTCGATCCCCGCCGACGCCCGCGCCGAGCGCACGGACGCTTCGGCGGCCGTCGCCGCGCCGCCGCGCAGGTTGGCGGGCAGCCGGTGGACGGCGAACACCGCGTCCTGTGCCGATTTCGCGGCCGCGACGACCCCTTCGAGGTCCAGCAGCGGCTTCAGCGGATCCGTCACGCGTCCAGCACCTGGCCCTCGCGGCGCACGACCGGCGCCTGCACCGACCACGGGAAGTTGATCCACCGGTCCGTGTGCTTCCAGACGTACTCGCCTTTGACCTCGGAGCGCGGCTTTTCGTAGACGACCGCGCAGCGCACCTCGGCGACGTGGTCGGCGCAGAAGTCGCGGACCAGCTTCAACGTGGCACCCGTGTCCGCGACGTCGTCGGCGACGAGCACCTTCTTCTTCGTCAGGTCGACGACGTTCGGCACCGGCGGCAACATCACCGGCAGGTCGAGACGCTGGTCGACGCCGGTGTAGAACTCGACGTTCATCACGTGCAGGTTCTTCACGTCGAGCGCGTAGCCGAGCGCGCCCGCGACGAACAGCCCGCCTCGCGCGATCGACAGGATGAGGTCCGGCTCGAAGCCGTCGTCGGCGACGGCCTGCGCCAGCTCCCTGCTGGCCGTCCCGAACAACTCCCAGGTGAGCTCTTCCCGCTCCTCGGCCATGCTGCCTCGCCTTCTCGATCGTTCCCGCGAGCATAGGCAACGCCTCAGTGGTCTTCTCGAATGCTTCGAAACTGGCTCTCCTGCAAGGCCACTGCCGTCCGTAACGTCGCGTCCGTGACCAACTGGAACACCCACGCCACCCTGGAGGGCGAACGCGTCCGCCTCGAGCCGCTCACCCGCGACCACGCGAAGGGCCTGTTCACGGCGGGCTCCGACCCGGCGATCTGGACCTGGCTCAGCCTCCGGCAGCCGCGGGACCTCGCCGCTGCCGAAACCATGGTCGACGACATCCTCGCCGACCCGGACCGCCGTGCCTGGGCCCAGATCGACGCCCGCACCGGTGAGGTCGCGGGCACGACGTCGTTCTACGCGATGAACGCGCGCCACAAGATCCTTTCCCTCGGCCACACCTGGATCGGTTCCGAATGGCAGCGGACCGGATTCAACCGCGAGTCGAAATTCCTGCTGCTGCGCCACGCTTTCGACGACCTCGGCGTGAACCGCGTCTCGTGGGAGACCGACATCCGCAACCTGAAGTCGCAGAAGGCGATCGAACGTCTCGGCGCGCGACGGGAAGGTGTGCTCCGCGCGCATCGCGTCCGGCCCGACGAAACCATCCGTGACACCGTCGTCTACTCCGTCACCGGACCAGAATGGCCCGCGGTCCGTACCGCTTTGTCCTCAAGCGTGTGAACGCCGTGCGCAACCACGACGCAACCTTTTACTTCGCGTCGTAACGTCGATAGCGTGCCAACGGGCGTGAAGACACGCGAATCACAGGAGGCATCGCACCATGACCGAGCAGTCGCCGGCGCTGGACAATTTGCTCACGGAGAGCAGGACCTTCCCCCCGAGCGAGGCTTTCAGCGCGCAAGCGAATGCCACCGCCGACTTCTACGCCGAAGCCGACACGGACCGGGAAGCGTTCTGGGCCAAGCAGGCCGAGCGCCTCCACTGGGAAACGAAGTGGTCTCAGGTACTGGACTGGACCAATGCGCCGGTGGCGAAGTGGTTCGTGGGCGGGAAGCTCAACGTCGCGTACAACTGCGTCGACCGCCACGTCGATTCCGGGCACGGTGACCAGGTCGCCATCCACTGGGTCGGCGAGCCCGGCGACAACCGTGACCTCACCTACGCACAGCTGAAGGACGAGGTTTCCAAGGCCGCGAACGCCTTCGAGTCGCTCGGCCTCGAGGCGGGCGACCGGGTCGCCATCCAGATGCCGATGGTGCCCGAAGCGATCGTCGCGATGCTCGCGTGTGCCCGCATCGGTGTCCTGCACAGTGTCGTCTTCGGTGGTTTTTCCCCGACTGCACTGCGATCCCGGGTGGACGATCAGGCCGCGCGGATCGTGATCACGACCGACGGCCAGTACCGCCGCGGCAAGGCCGCCCCGATGAAGGTCAATGTCGACGAAGCGCTCGAAGGCGCCGAATCGGTCGAGAAGGTCATCGTCGTCCGGCGCACCGGCGAAGAGGTGCCGATCACCGAAGGCCGCGACCTCTGGTGGCACGACTTGCTCGACGGCCAGTCCGCGGAGCACGCGCCGCAGGCGTTCGACTCCGAGCACCCGCTCTTCATCCTCTACACCTCCGGCACCACCGGGAAGCCGAAGGGCATCCTGCACACTTCCGGCGGCTACCTGACCCAGGCGGCGTACACGCACCACAACGTCTTCGACCACAAGGCCGGCGAAGACGTCTACTGGTGCACCGCCGACATCGGCTGGATCACCGGGCACACGTACATCGTGTACGGGCCGCTGGCGAACCGGACGACGCAGGTCGTCTACGAAGGCACGCCGAACACCCCGCACGAGGGCCGCCACTGGGAGATCGTGCAGCAGCACAAGGTCTCCATCTACTACACGGCGCCCACGTTGATCCGCACGTTCATGAAGTGGGGCAACGAGATCCCGCAGAAGTACGACCTCTCCTCGCTGCGCGTGCTCGGCAGCGTCGGCGAGCCGATCAACCCCGAAGCGTGGATCTGGTACCGCGAGAACGTCGGCGCGAACTCCGCGCCGATCGTCGACACCTGGTGGCAGACCGAGACCGGCGGGATCATGATCTCGCCGCTGCCGGGCGTCACCGCCACGAAACCGGGCTCGGCGCAGAAGGCACTGCCGGGCATCTCGGCGAAGGTCGTCGACGACCAAGGCGTCGAGGTCGGCAAGGGCGGCGGCGGGTACCTGGTGCTCGACAAGCCGTGGCCGGGCATGCTGCGTGGCATCTGGGGCGACGAGGAGCGTTTCCGCGAGACCTACTGGTCCCGCTTCGCCGACCAGGGCTATTACTTCGCCGGCGACGGCGCGAAGTACGACGCGGACGGCGACGTCTGGCTGCTGGGCCGGGTCGACGACGTGATGAACGTGTCCGGGCACCGCATCTCGACCACCGAGGTCGAGTCCGCGCTGGTCTCGCATCCGACGGTCGCCGAGGCCGCCGTCGTCGGCGCGACCGACCCGACGACCGGGCAGGGCATCGTCGCGTTCGTCATCCTGCGCGGCAACGCCGTGGATGGAGGCGAGGAGGCCGTGCAGGAGCTGCGCAACCACGTCGCCAAGGAGATCGGGCCGATCGCGAAGCCGCGGCAGATCCTGGTCGTGCAGGAGCTGCCGAAGACGCGCTCCGGCAAGATCATGCGCCGCCTGCTGCGCGACGTCGCCGAGAACCGCCAGGTCGGCGACGTGACCACGCTGGCCGACTCGTCGGTGATGGACCTGATCTCTTCGGGCCTGAAGTCGGGCAAGTCCGAGGAGTAACCCCACCTCGCGCGCTATGAACGGTCCGTTCCTCGCGAATTTCGCAAGGAACGGACCGTTCCTCGCATCCGACACGCCTACCACACCCCGGTTCGCCCTACTCGAACGCCTGTTCTAGGATGTGCCGGGTACCACCCCATACCCGGGCAAGGAGACGACACCGACGATGACCGTGGATGCCTTGACACGCACTGACGCCGTGTCCGAAGAAGCGGCTACCGAAGCGCCCGTCGACTCGACGCCGCAGGCGGAGACGGCCGAAGCCCCTGCCGAGGCCAAGACCGAGACTCCGGAAAACCCGGAGACCCCCACCGACGAGACGTCCGCCGACGGCGCGGTGGAGTCCCCCAAGCCCAAGCGTGGCCGCCCGAAGGTCGCCACGACGGCGAAGAAGACCCGCACCGTCGAGCTGACCCTCACGGTCACCGGCACCGCCGATGGCGAGTGGCAGGCCGAGCTCAAGAACGGCAGCAAGTGGGTCACGAAGGGCCTCGAGATCCCGGCCGCGGCCGTGTCCCGCGCCGCCAAGGAACTGCACGCCGACCTGTCGGGCCCGATCGACGAGGTCATCAACGCCGCCCGCGAGCTTCAGGCCGCGAAGGTCGCTCAGCTCGAAGCCGAGCTGGAGAAGGCGAAGCTGGCGCTGGCCGAGCTGGACGCGTAAGACTTTCCTCCCGACCGGGGCGGACGCTGGATATCAGTGTCCGCCCCGGTTTTTTCATTCCGCGATCGGCGGCCGCGAAGGCAGCGGCGTCTTGAACTCGACCCAGCGACTGTCCACAATGGCCTCGACGCTGTGCGGGACCCCGCGCGGGTGGACGATCGTCCCGCCCGCTTCGAGGGTCACTTCGCGGCCGTCGAGCGTGCCGCGCAGCGAACCCGAAACCAGGTACACGATGCTGTCGTGATCGTGGCTGTGCACGGGAGAAGCGACGCCCGCCGGATAGCGGATCTCGTACGCCAGCCCGCCTTCCGCCGTGGCGAGCGTCCGGAACCGGCCCGCTCCGCCGATCAGCGGCAGACCCTCCACCGTGGACATCGGGGACCAGGTCATCGCGCGGACGCCATGGCCGCCGCCTCCTCGTCGCGGTCCGGGTCACGAGCGAGCACGACACCGATGACGCTCACCACCGCGGTCGCGAGCAGGTAGACGCCGATCGCCACCCAGGTGCCGTAGCCGGCGAGCAACGCCGTGAGCAGCAACGGCGCGGGCGCCCCGCCGATGACCCCGGCGAGGGTGTAGGCCAGCGAGCTGCCGGTGTAGCGGAGGCGCGGCGAGAACTGCTCGGTGACGAGCGCGGCCTGCGGCCCGTAAAGCGCGGCGTGGATGACCAGCGCGAGCACGATGCCGAGCACCAGCATGAAGAACGAACCGCCGCTGACCATCGGGAAGAACACGAACGGCCAGATCCCGGCGGCGATGGTCGCGACCAGGTACATCTTGCGTCGCGAGACGCGGTCGGAGAGCGCGCCGAACAGCGGCATCAGCACCAGCTGGAACGCCGAACCGATCATCACCGCGGCCAGCCCGGCGCCGCGCGAGAGATCGGTGTGCGTGGTGACGTAGGTGAGGACGAAGACGGTGAACAACGCGTACAGCACGTCCGGGCAGACGCGGATCAGCACGGCCGCGATCAGTGCGCGGCGTTCGGTGCGGAAGACCTCGGAGATCGGCGCCGACGGACGTTCGCCGCGCTCCTGGATCTTCTTGAAGACCGGCGTTTCCTCCAGCTTGAGCCGGATCCACAGGCCGAAACCGACCAGTGCGCCCGAAAGCAGGAACGCGATCCGCCAGCCCCAGCTGTTGAACTGGGCCTCGGTGAGCAACGCGGCCAGTACGGCGAGGACACCGTTGGCGAGCAGGTTGCCCGCCGGCGGGCCGATCTGGGCGGCCGACGCCCAGAAACCGCGTTTGTTCGGATCGCCGAACTCACTCGAGAGCAGGACGGCGCCACCCCATTCGCCGCCGATGCCGACACCCTGCGCGAACCGCAGCGCGACGAGCAGCACGGCCGCGAAGCCGCCGATGGTCTCGTACGTGGGCAGGACACCGATGAGGAACGTCGCCACCCCGGTGAGCACGAGGGTCATGACCAGGATGCGCTTGCGGCCGAGCACGTCGCCGAGGCGGCCGAAAAGGATTCCGCCGAGCGGCCTGGCGAGGTAGCCGACGGCGTAGGTGGAGAACGCCGCCATCGTGCTCGCGAGCTGATCTTCCGAGGGGAAGAAGAGCTGCCCGAAGATCGTCGCGGCCGCCACCGAGTAGGCCGCGAAGTCGTACCACTCGAGCGCTGTTCCCGAGAGGCTGGCCGCGAAGGCCTTGTGCAGCGAGCGCCGGTCACCGGCTGGTGAGGTCATGTCCACATCCCGTCCGTAGGAGATCCGCAACCCCGCCGGGAGGGGTTGAATTGCGGATATACTCCTTGTATACAAGCTGTATGCGCAACCCCCGATCTCGGAGGACCGATGCCTGAGCTGCGTTTCACCCTTCCCGACGGCCAGGAGCGGCGGACCGAGGTCCACACGCTGTTGAACGCCGGATACGCCGGTCGCAGCCAGGAGGACGTCGCCGCCCACGTGGCCGAACTGGCCGAACTCGGCGTCCCCGCGCCTTCGGTGATCCCGGCGCTCTACCCGGTCGCGCCGTACCTGGCGAGCCAGACCGACGAGGTGCCGGTGCAGCACGAGCGGACCTCCGGCGAGGCCGAATGGGCCATCGTCATCACCGGCCCCGCCCCCGAGGACGTCCTCCTGACCGCCGCCTGTGACCACACCGACCGCGCGCTCGAAGCGCACGGCGTCGCGTGGAGCAAGAACGCGGGCCCCGACGTGCTCGCCGCCAAGGCCTGGCGCCTCGTGGACGTCCAGGACCGGCTCGACGACCTCACCCTGTCCGCCTGGGCCGGGGAAACCCTGATCCAGCAAGGAAAACTCGCGGAACTGCTGCCGCCGTCGTACTGGCTGGACGTGCTGCGCGAGCGTGACCTCTACGCCCCGGGCACCGTGCTGATCTCCGGGACCATCCCGATGATGCACGGCGTCGACCAGTTCGCCGACTCCTGGCGCGTGGAACTGGGCGACCCGGCGACCGGCGAGACGATCGAACTCGCCTACACCGTGCGGCGGCTGCCCGAACCGATCGGCTGAAGCAGTTCGCCGAGGCAGGCGCGATACTCGTCCCGGCGGAAGAACGTCGTCTTCCCGGACACCTGGAGCCCGATCAGGATCACCACTTCTGCCACGGACACAACCTAGCCGGCGGGTTGGGTAAGGCAATAGTCGACAAGGATTGCCTCTATTCACCGAAACCGTCTTCGCTCGCCGAATACCGTTCTTTGTGTTTCACTGAAACGGTGACCGAGACCGTATCGACTGCACATCCGCACGAGCCGCACGCGGATCTGGGCGGCAAGTTGAACTGGCTGCGCGCCGGGGTTCTCGGTGCCAACGACGGGATCGTTTCGGTGGCGGGCATCGTGGTCGGCGTCGCGGGCGCGACCACCGACTCCACCGTGATCGCGACCGCGGGAATCGCCGGGCTGGTCGCCGGCGCGCTTTCCATGGCGGGCGGCGAATACGTCTCGGTGAGCACCCAGCGCGACACCGAACGCGCTCAGTTGCGGCTGGAAAAACGCGAACTGAAAGAGCTGCCCGAGGCGGAAGAACGAGAACTCGCGGAAATCTACGAGTCAAAGGGGCTTTCCCCGGAACTCGCCGCCGAGGTCGCCCGCGAACTGACCGACAAAGACGCTCTGCAGGCACACGCCGAGGCTGAACTCGGCATCGATCCGGACAATCTGACCAGTCCGTGGCAGGCGGCGTGGGCCTCGCTGGTCGCGTTCACCGTCGGCGCGCTGCTTCCGCTGCTGTCGATTCTGTGGACGCCGACCTCGGCGCGGGTCTGGGCGTGCGCGTCGGCGGTGGCGGTCGGCCTGGTGCTGACCGGGTTCATCAGCGCGAAACTCGGCGACGCCCGCGTCGGCCGCGCGATCGCGCGGAACGTCGGCGTCGGCGCGCTGACGATGCTGGTGACCTACTACGTCGGCGTGCTGTTCGGCGTCAGCGTGGCGTAGGCGGGCCGCGGGGGGGGGGGGGGGGGGGGGGGGGGGGGGGGGGGGGGGGGGGGGGGGGGGAGGGGGGGGGGGGGGGAGGGGGGGAGAGGGGGGGGGA
>NZ_JBVJCE010000001.1:123723-160790 GCF_055588925.1 Amycolatopsis sp. NPDC041971
TGGTGTGTTTTTTGTTGCTTTGCTTGTCGGTTGGTCTGCCGTCTCCCCCTCCCCCCCCCCCCCCCCCCCCCCCCCCCCCCCCCCCCCCCCCCCCCCCCGCCGGACCGACCACGTTCGAGGATCGCTCGTCAGCGCGGGAAGAACGTCAGTGCACGCCCTTCATCAGCTTGCGGATCATCGGCGTCGCCACCAGGAGCGCCACACCGACCACGATGGCCACCCCGCCGACGATGCTGAAATACGGCGCTTCGTCGTCGACCGAGTAGTACTCGGCGAGCTTTCCGGACATCGCCGTACCGAGCGAAATGGACAGGAAGTTCAGCGCCACCATCTGCGTCCGGAACGCCTCCGGCGCGAGTTTGGTCGACAGCGAGAGGCCCACCGGCGAAAGCATCAGTTCCGCCATGGTGAACACGAACAGGATGCCGGCCAGTGCGAGCAGCGGGCTCGCGTTCTTGCCGCTGCCGACCATCGGGAGGAACAGCAGGAACGCCAAGCCCATCGTGACGGTGCCGAGTACGAATTTGATCGGCGAGGACGGCTGCTTCGGGCCGAGTTTCGTCCAGATCGCCGCGATCACCGGCGCGAACAGGATGATGAACACCGGGTTGATCGAGTTGACCCAAGCCACCGGCATCTCCCAGCCGAAGACGGTGCGGTTCAGCCGCTCGTCGGTGTAGGCCGCGACGACGGTGAACTGCTGCTGGTACAGCGAGAAGAACGCCGCGCTCGCGATGAACATCGGGATGAACGAGTACACCCGGGTGCGTTCGTCGGAGGTGATTTTCTTGCTGGTGATGATCACCACGAAGTAGATGACCGAGATGACCGCGACGGCCCCGACAACGATGTCGACCAGGTTCGCCGGGTTGATCACCCCGAAGACCACCAGCAGCACGATCGCCGCGACACCCACCGCGGCGCCGCCGTAGACCAGCGGACGCCGCGACGCGGGCAGCGGATTGGGGATCTCGCCCGCCTTGTCACCGAGGTTCTTGCGGCCGATCGTGTACTGGATCAGGCCGAGCGCCATGCCGACCGCGGCGAGCCCGAACCCGACGTGGAAACCGATCTCGCTCTGCGCGAGTCCGGTCAGCAGCGGGCCGACGAAGCCACCGACGTTCACGCCCATGTAGAAGATCGTGAAACCGCCGTCACGGCGCTCGTCACCCGGCGCGTACAGCGTCCCGACGATGGCGGTGGCGTTGGACTTCAGCCCGCCGCTGCCGACGGCCACGCAGACGAGGCCGACACCGATGCCCGCCAGACCGGGCAGTACCGCCAGGCTGATGTGGCCGATCATGATGAGGATCGCGCTGTAGAACAGCGTTCGTTCGGAGCCGAGTACGCGGTCCGCGACCCAGGCACCGATCACGGCCGACAGGTAGACCATGCCGCCGTACGCGCCGACGATGCCGAGCGCGGAAGCCTTCGGCAGCGCCAGGCCGCCCTGACTGACTTCGTAGTAAAGGTAAATGGGAAGGATGCCGAGCATCCCGTAGAACGAGAAGCGTTCCCACATCTCCACGCCGAACAGGTTCGCGAGCCCTCGTGGGTGCCCGAAGAACCTGGTGTCTTGCTGGACCTCGGTAGAGGTACTCACCATGCCGTCCTTATCGAAGACATCGTTGTCGGTTTCCGGTTGACATGCTAGAAGCCCACCCCGTGGACGGGACACCGACGTCCGCATGATCTCTGTGGCAGCTGTCATGAACGCGAGATTTCCGCAGCTCGAGGTATTAAAATCGCGTCAAGGTGCGCCGGGAAGTCTGGTCGGCAACAGTATTAGTCGTCGCCGAAACCCGGAGGATGCCTTGTCCGGCCCCACTCGCCCCGCGAAAGCCGTCGCCGACTTCGCCCGCTACCTGCGCACGGAGACGACCGGTGGGATGATCCTGCTCGGCGCCACCGCGATCGCCCTCCTGTGGGCCAATTCGCCCATCGACGACATTTACCGCGCGATTCGTGATTTCCGGCTCGGGCCCGAATTCCTCCATCTGAATCTGACGATCGGCGACTGGGCGAAGGACGGCCTGCTCGCGCTGTTCTTCTTCGTCGCCGGGCTCGAACTCAAACGCGAACTCGTGGTCGGTGAGCTCTCCCGCTTCAAACAGGCGATCCTGCCGGTGGTCGCCGCGATCGGTGGCATGGTCGTCCCGGCGCTGGTCGCGGTCGCCGTCGGCTGGGGAGCGCCGGGCATCGAACGCGCGTGGGCCATCCCGGTCGCCACGGACATCGCGTTCGCGCTGGGCGTCCTCGCGCTGACCGCGTCGAACCTGCCGAGCAGCGCCAGGGTCTTCCTGCTCTCGCTCGCGGTGGTCGACGACCTCGGCGCGATCCTCGTCATCGCGATCCTGTTCACCGCGAAGTTCGACCTCGTCGCCGCAGGCGTCGCCGTCGTCGCGCTCGCGTTGTACGCCTACCTGCAGAAGCGCCGCGTCCGCAGCGCCTGGATCTACGTGCCGCTGGCCTTGATCACCTGGGTCGCGGTGCATTCGGCCGGCGTCCACGCCACCATCGCCGGCGTCGCGCTCGGGCTGCTCACCCGCGTCCGCGCCGACGAAGGCGAGGAGCACGCGCCCGCGATCCGGCTCGAACACCGGCTACAGCCGTGGTCGGCCGCGGTGGCGGTGCCGTTGTTCGCGCTGTTCGCGGCCGGGATCAAGGTGGACGGCGAATCGCTCGGCCAGGTGTTCACCACGGCGTTGCCGCTGGCCATCCTGGTCGGGCTGGTCGGCGGGAAGCTGCTCGGGATCTTCGGCGCCAGCCTGCTCGCGGTGAAGTTCAAGCTCGCGGAGAAACCCAGGGGTGTGGGCTGGCGGGACATCGGCGCGCTGTCGATGCTCGGCGGCGTCGGGTTCACGGTGAGCCTGCTGATCGCCGATCTCGCGCTCGAGGGGGAAGCCGTCGAACTCGCGAAAACGTCCGTCTTGATCGCCTCCGCCGTCGCCTCGCTGGCGGGTGCCGGTCTGCTCCTGCATCGCAGCCGTGTCCACGCTCAGGACGATTGAGTACGCGACACTCGCCGGTCCGCCGCGCCCGTGATCGGGGCACGTGGCACGATGACCGGTGTGAGCAGCCCCAAGCACGAACGTACCGGCCCCGACGGCGTGGGGGCCGTGCCCTACCTCCCCCTGTCGAGCGATGACGACGTGGTAGCGAGCGAGCAGTCCCTCGGGAAACTCGTCGGCGATGCCACACAGCACGTCTCGACGCTGATCCGCGCCGAGGTCGAGCTGGCCAAGTCCGAGGTCGTCGCGGAGGCGAAGAAGGGCCTCAAGGGCGCCATCTTCTTCCTTGTCGCGCTGGTCATCGGCCTGTACAGCTCGTTCTTCTTCTTTTTCTTCCTCGGCGAGCTGCTGTCGGAGTTCCTGCAGCGCTGGGCGGCGTTCCTGATCGTGTTCGGGCTGATGCTCGTCTCGACGGCCGTCGCGGGCTTCCTCGGCTACCGGAAGATGAAGAAGATCAAGGCGCCGGAGCGCACGATCAACAGCTTCAAGGACACCGCCGCCGCGTTCAAGCCGCGTCATGACGACGCGTCCGCGGACCGCGACTGAGAAGTCTTCGAGTCGGTGCAGGCGACACCGGATCCGTCGATCGTCCGGATCGACGGCCCGTGGACCCATCGTGACGTCTCGGCGAACGGCATCCGGCTGCACGTCGCCGAACTCGGTGATGGGCCGGTGGTCCTGCTGCTGCACGGGTTCGCCGAGTTCTGGTGGACCTGGCACCACCAGCTGCGGGCGCTCGCCGACGCCGGTTTCCGCGCGGTCGCGGTCGATCTTCGCGGCTACGGCGACTCGGACAAGCCCCCGCGCGGTTACGACGCGTGGACCTTGGCAGGCGACGTCGGCGGGCTGATCAAGTCGCTCGGCGCGCGCAAGGCCCATCTCGTCGGACACGCCTGGGGCGGCATGCTCGCGTGGACGGTCGGCGCGCTGCACCCCCGGCTGGTGTCTTCGGTCAGCGTGCTGGGTGGCGCGCATCCGCTGGCGTTGCGACGAGCCGTCCGGCGGCCGGGACAGTTGCGGGCCTCGGGACATCTGTTCCGTTTCCAGCTGCCGATGGCGCCGGAGAAATGGCTGGTCAAGGACGAAGCGCTCGCCGTCGAAGAGCTGTTCCGGTCCTGGGCCGGTCCACAGTGGACGGACACCCCCGACTTCACCGAGACCGTGCGGACGTTCCGGCAGGCGATGCTCGTGCAGGGAGTGCCGCACAGCGCGCTCGAGTACTACCGATGGGCGTTCCGCGCGCAGTTCCGCGGCGAAGGCCGCCGGTTCAGCGAAGCACTGCAAGGCCGCTTCGCTCCCCGCGTGCTGCAACTGCACGGCGAGGAAGACCGGTGCGTCCTGCCCGAGACGGCGGCGGCGTCGCGGCGCTGGGCCCCGGACGCTCGTCTCGAGCGCTGGCCCGGCGTCGGGCACTTTCCGCATCTGGAGGCTCCGGAGCGCACGTCGGCGGCGCTACTGGACTTCCTCCGTATCTTGGAAGCATGACCGAGCGCAAACCGACGGGCGTGTCGTTCGAGTCCTGGGTGGACCGGCAGATCAGCGCCGCGGCGGCGAAAGGCGAGTTCGACGACCTGCCCGGCGCGGGGAAACCACTGCCGAAGACCGACGGCAAGGACACGGCGCTGACCTGGGTGGTGAACAAGGTCCGCGGCGAAGGGCACGACGTTTCGGCGCTGCTGCCGCCGTCACTGGCCATCGCGAAGGAACTCGACGACCTGCCGGACACGCTGGCGCGGGTGCGTCGTGAGGCGCGGGTGCGGGAGATCGTCGAGGACCTGAACGAACGGATCCGCGCCGAGCACCGGCGTCCGGCGGGCGGTCCGGTGCTGCGGGCCCGGCCGCTGGATGTGGAGGAGACCGTCGCTTCTTGGCGCGAAGGCCTCTCCTCCGGCTCCTGACGCACCCCTCCGCGCGTGCTAGGAACGGTCCGTTCCTAGCAAATTTCGCAATGAACGGACCGTTCCTAGCATCGGCGGAGGGGTCAGCTCAGTTCGCGCAGGGACCGGTCGACGCGTTCGCGCTCAACGCCGGAGCCGTGTCCACCACCGGCCGCACCTGCTCCGAAGTCAGCGTGAAGCCGGTCTCCGGATCTTCCACGGCCGCGCCGAAGACGACCCCGATGACCTCGCCCTCGGGATTGATCATCGGCCCGCCCGAGTTTCCGCTGCGGACCTGCCCGCGCACGGTGAACACGTCGCGCTGCACGGTGTTGGACTCGTAGATGTCCGGTCCGCGCAGGTTGATCCGGCCGCGCACCCTGGCCGGGGTCGCGGTGTACGGGCCGTCGAGCGGGTAGCCGAGCACGATCGCGTTGTCGCCTGCCCGCGCCACCCGCGGCGTGAACGGCAGCACCGGGGCCTGGAGCCTCGGCACCGCGAGCACGGCCACGTCGGCCTCGGGGTCGAAGTAGACGACCCTGGCCGGGAACTTGCCCGAAGTCGACTCGATGGCGACCTCGTCGGTCCCCGCGACGACGTGCGCGTTCGTCATCACGCGCTGCGGCGCGATGACGAATCCGCTGCCCTCCAGCGCCCGCGAACACGAACTCGCGTTCCCGCGGATCTTCACGACGCTGCGGTGCACCTGTTTGACGATCGCGCTCGCCTGCAAGGCGGTGTCCGGCGGGCTGGTGTCCTGGACGTTCGGCTTCTGGAACGGGTCCACAATGGACGGGAAGCCGGACGCGTCGAGCAGTTTCCGCAGTTCGCTCGGGAAGCCCTGCGCCGCGTCCGGCATCACGTTGTTGACCTCGCCGAGCACCACCGAGCTGTTGATCGACTTCGCCAGCCCCGGCACCCCCGAGACGGCCGTGAGCGGCGTCGCGATCAGCCAGGCGACCACGAACACCACGGCGGCCTGCACCACCGCGCCGAGTGACTTGTCGACACCGGAAAGCTTGTCCGGGTTGATCTTCTGCCGCAGTTTCCGGCCTGCCCAGACGCCGAGGGTCTCGCCGAGCGCGACCAGGAACACCACGGTCGCCACCGCGAAGGCGACCTTCGCCGCCGGATGTTCGAAGAGTTCGACGATCAGCGGCGCGATCTTGATCCCGGCGAGCGCTCCGAGCACCACCCCGACCAGCGAAGGGAGGGCGATGATCACCCCCTGGAACGCGCCGGACACGCCCGCCAGCAGCGCGAGGAGGATCACCAGTACGTCGACCCAGTTCACCGGCGCCTACTCCTTCTCCGGCACTTGCCGCCCGTCGACCCGCGCCTGATGTTCGGCCAACGCTACGTCAAGGTCCCGGACGTCGCCTTGGTCCCAGTCCCGTTCCCAGCCACCGAGCGACAACGTCATCGCCAGCAGGCCGGCCGTGAAGCCCCAGACGAACAGCCCGCCGACGTCGAACGCGGGCCCCTTCCAGTCGTAGCCCTCGCGCGTGACCTGGAACCGGTTGGCCGGGTCGGTGAGTTCGGCGACCGGCACCCTGGCCACCGCCGCCGTCTCACCGGGATCGACGGCGTGCACCGGGGACGGTGTCCGCCAGTAGGCGAGCACCGGCGTCACGGCGAAGGCGGACACCGGCACGAACAGTTCCGGGAAGATCGCCACCGGCAGCACGCCGGCGGGCTCGACGCCGGTCTCCTCCTCCGCCTCGCGCAACGCGGTACCGACCGGCCCGCCGTCGTCCGGCTCGGCGCCCCCGCCGGGGAAGGAGACCTGGCCCGCGTGGGAGCCCAGGGTGTCGGCGCGGCGCTGGAGCAGCACGTCCGGCCCCTGCGGGCCCTCGCCGAAGAGCATCAGGACGGACGCGGACCGGTAGCTCGCGTCCGGCGGCACGCTGAACCGGCTGAAGGTGGCCGCGTCGAGGTCCCCGCTGATCTTGACCAGCGGTTGCAACCAGGCGGGCACGGCGTCGGTGTCCACGAGGGGGCCGGTCATGGTTTCCCTTCCACAGCGGCGCGCACCTGGTCAGTGTTCAGGAAGACGCGTGGGTTCTCGATGAGCCTCACCTCGCCCCCCGCCGTGACCAGGTACGTCGCGGGAAGGGAGGAAGGGACCTTTAGTGCCGTCCGCACCGGACCCGACCGTCCGTCACCGTCGAACACCGACGGCAGCCGGACACCGAGATCGGCCAACATCGCCAGCCCGTCGGCCCCAGAGCTCGCGACCTGGACGAGGAGTACGCGGGCGGCGCCGGGCAGCGCGGCGTATTCCTGCAGCGACGGCAGTTCGGCGCGGCACGGCTCGCACCACGACGCCCACAGGTTGACCAGCACCGGACCACCCGAGAGCACCTTGGCGAGGTCGACCCGGGAGCCGTCGCCGAGGCATTCGACGTCGACCCCGCTCAGCTTCGCCACCTCGCCCGGTCCGGGCGGCGGGCAAGGAGCGAGCGCGGCCTTCGCACGGGCGGCCGTGAGGTCTCCCGACGTCCTGGCGGGTTCCTGGCCGTCACGGGTCGTGAGCAACGCGGCGATCAGGGCCACCACCAGCACGGCGGCACCGAGGGCCAGTTTGGTGACCCTGGTCACCGGCGCGCCGCCAGCTCGAGGATGTGGTCGCGCTCTTCGCCCTTGACCAGCTTCGCGGCTTCTTCGAATTCCGTCGGACCGGTTCCGTACGAGGGGCACAGCTTGGCCAGCGGGCAGGCGCCGCAGGCGGGTTTACGGGCGTGACAGACACGACGGCCGTGGAAGATCGTCCGGTGCGAGAGGAGCGTCCACTCCTTGCGCGGGATCAGCTCGCCGACGGCGTGCTCGACCTTGACCGGGTCCTCCTCCTCGGTCCAGCCCCAGCGGCGGACCAGGCGGCCGAAATGGGTGTCGACGGTGATCCCGGGAACCCCGAAGGCGTCGCCGAGCACGACATTGGCCGTTTTGCGGCCGACACCGGGCAGTGTGACGAGGTCCTTCAGCTTGCCGGGCACTTCGCCGTCGTAGCGCTCCACCAGCGCGGCGCCCAGGCCCAGCAGTGAGTTCGCCTTGGCGCGGAAGAACCCCGTCGGCCGGAGGTACTCCTCGAGTTCCGCGCGATCGGCGCCGGCGTAGTCCGCGGCGGTTCGGTAGCGCGCGAAAAGCGCGGGCGTGACCTGATTCACGCGGACGTCGGTGGTCTGCGCCGACAGCACGACCGCGACCAGCAGTTCGAGCGGAGTGGTGAAGTCAAGCTCACAGTGCGCGTCGGGGAACTCGTCGTCGAGGCAACGCTTCATCCGCCTGGCGCGTCTCACCAACGCGAGCCGGCTTTCACCCTTGCCCCCCGCGCGGGGGGCATTGGTGGGGGCAGGAGGCACCCCGATAGCCTACGGGCGCCATCGGTCGAGCCAGTGGGAGCACCC
The DNA here is from genome assembly GCF_055588925.1 of Amycolatopsis sp. NPDC041971. NCBI lineage: Bacteria > Bacillati > Actinomycetota > Actinomycetes > Pseudonocardiales > Pseudonocardiaceae > Amycolatopsis > Amycolatopsis sp. NPDC041971. The sequence goes on from NZ_JBVJCE010000001.1 coordinate 132,019, forward strand.
GCCGGTCGACGGCCGACACGCCAGAGCACCACCTCGGCGCTTCGATCGAGGACGCCATGAGCGAGGATCTGGAGTAATGCACAACTTTTCGGAATTCCCGGAGCAGGCCGCATGACCGTGTGGTTCGTCATCCTCGTCCCCTTGGTGATCATGTTCTTCGCGCTGTTCATGGAACGCGTGGAGACCCGGCTCAAGCACGTCGCGGTGCAGGAGAACGAAGTCGAGGAGTTTCTCGAGCAGGCGCAGCCCAACGAGGTCAGGGCCCTTTACGGGCACGGCATCGGGCGCGCGCTCGAGCTTTTCCGGCTGCGCAGGCTCGGCGGGAAGGCGGCCAGGCTTCGCGCGCGGCGCGTGCGGAGTTAGGCTCCACGTTCGAGCGAGATCGTTCCGGGCACGCGCGCACGTTCGGCGTGCCGACGAGCGATCTCGCGCGCACGACCTAGACTGACGCGAAAAGTGATCGACGACACGGTCCTCGCCCGACGAGGATCGACGTCGTATCTCGATGAGGAGGCACCCGAGGTGGACGAAACCCTGGCCCGAGCGGGCATTTTCCAGGGTGTTGAGCCGGCAGCCGCCGAGGCGCTGGCGCAGACCTTGGAATCCGTGGAGTTCCCTCGCGGGCATGTCATCTTCAACGAGGGTGAACCCGGCGACAAGCTTTACATCATCCAGGCCGGCAAGGTGAAGATCGGCCGCAAGTCACCTGACGGCCGCGAGAACCTGCTGGGCATCTTCGGCCCGTCCGACATGTTCGGCGAGTTGTCCATTTTCGACCCCGGCCCGCGGACGTCCAGCGCGACGACCGTGACCGAGGTCCGCGCGGTGACGATGGACCGCCCGGCGCTGCGGCAGTGGATCTCCACCCGCCCGGAGATCGCCGAGCAGTTACTGCGTGTGGTCGCCCGCAGGCTGCGCCGGACGAACAACATGGTCGCCGAGCTGATCTTCACCGACGTCCCCGGACGCGTGGCGCGCGCGCTGCTGCAGCTCGCGCAGCGGTTCGGCAGCCAGGAAGCCGGTCTGCTGCGGGTCACCCACGACCTGACGCAGGAAGAAATCGCCCAGTACGTCGGCGCTTCGCGCGAGACCGTCAACAAGGCTCTCGCCGACTTCGCGCACCGTGGCTGGCTGCGGCTCGAGGGCAAGAGCGTCCTGATCCTGGACCCGGAGCGGCTGGCCCGCCGCGCCCGCTAGCCCGTCGCGAGGAACCCGCACCTGTCCTGACATCCGGGACCCGACAACACAACGAAGAGCCGGGCGCCACCCCCGACGTGGCGCACCGGCTCTTCGCTGTGCGCGGACCATCCCCCGACGATCCGCGCTCCCCGCCCTCCGGAACAAGGCCCCGACCCGTACGCCGGAGGGAGCTGGAGACTGTGTGGTTGTCGTACAACCATCCACGGCCATCGGCCGTGAACTCAAGTTCTTTCACTCTCAAGGACGCCATCTGCGTCGGTTTGTTGCCCCGAATGACCCAGAATTGACTGACTGTTACCCGATCGTGACGAACCTGACCGGCTCCCAGCGCGCATCACCTGAATCCGGTGGTGACCGAACTTACCGCCCCGGAACTGGTACTCGCGTACCAAAGTAGTTCATACTGGTACGCGTGTCCCAGTCTGTGTCCGCCTCCGCCGAGAGCCATCGCACCTCCCTCGCCGACTACCGAGCCGCGCTGACCGCGCCCGGCTCCCGCGGGGCGGTGATCGCGTCCCTGCTCGCCCGCCTGCCGATCGCGATGATCGGCATCTCGGCGCTGCTCTACGTCCAACGGGAGACGGGCTCCTTCGCCTCGGCCGGACTGGTTTCGGCCGGGTCGCTGGTGGGCGTCTCCGTCGGCGCGGTCGTGCAGGGACGGCTCATCGACCGTTTCGGCCCGACACGGCCGCTGTTGACGACCACCGTGCTCTTCGCGCTGGCGATGACCGGGCTGGTGTTCGCGATCGAGGCGCACGCGCCGACCCTTGTGCTGGTCCCGCTCGCCTTCGGCACCGGGATCACGGAACCGATGGTCGGTTCGGCTTCGCGGGCGCTGTGGACACGGCTGCTGCCCGCCGGGCCGACGCGGAACGCCGCGTTCTCCTACGAGGCGATCAGCATGGAGGTCTTCTTCATCCTCGGTCCCGGGTTCGCCGGCCTGCTGATCGCGGCGCCGTGGGCGGGCACCGGCATCGTGACCGGCTCGCTGACGATGATCGCGGGCGCGGTGCTGTTCGCGCTGAACCCGACCGTGCGGGCCTGGGGGCCGTCACCGTCCTCGGGCGGCAAACTGCTCGGCGCGCTGGCCAGCCCCGGGATGCGCACGCTCGCCATCGCCGCGCTGGGCTTCGGCGCTGTGATCGGCTTCGTCGAGGTCGCCGTCCCGGCGGCCGCCACCGAAGCGGGGAACACCTCCATCGGCGGGCTGCTGCTCTCGGCCTGGTCGGTCAGCTCGGTCGCGTTCGGCGTCGCGTACAGCCTGCGCCCGTGGCCGCGTCAGATGGGCTTGCGGCTGCCGGTGCTGCTGGCGGGCTTCGGCGCGCTCGTGGCGCTGCTCGCGTTGCCGGGTTCGCTCTGGGGCCTCGCGCTCGCCATGCTCGCCGCGGGCGCGCTCATCACGCCGCAGTCGACGACGCACTCGGCGGCCATCGAGATCGCCGCACCGAAGGGTACGGCGGCCGAGGCGTTCGGCTGGGTGCTCACCTCGGTGACCCTCGGCCTCGCGTTCGGGCAGTCGATCAGTGGCTACCTCGTCGAGCACGCCGGGTACGAAGCGGCGTTCCTCGCCGCCGGCGCCGTCGGATTCGCGCTCGCCGTTGTGGTGTGGCTGATGCGCGGCACCTTCCGCCCGCGGCCGTCCGATGCCGTCGCCGAAGCCTCCGAACTTGTCGGTGCCGCCCGCTAACTTGCGGGCATGGACCTGACTGCCGACACCCGCTCCCTCTCGTCCGCCGTTTCCGCCGCCGCACGGTTGCTGTCGGCCCGCTCCGGTCTGCTCCTGCGCGCCGGGCGGGAAGGCCTGACCGTCGGCGGCGAAGACAGCGAACGAGCGGTCCGCCTGACCAGCGACGCCATGGTTCACACCGACGGCGAGGTCCTCGTCCCGGCCGGGCCGCTCGCGGAGACGCTGCGGATGCTCGACGGCGACTTGGTGCGCCTGGTCGTCGAGGGAGCACGGCTGGCCGTGCGCGTGGACGGCGGCCGGTTCGCACTTCCGTTGCTGAGCCGCGAACTGAACCTCCCGGACATGCCACCGAAGGTGTCCGAAGTGGACGGTCACGCGCTGGGGACCGCGTTGCGCACGGTCGCGGGCACGGCGGCCAAGGACGACGCGTTGCCGATGTTCACCGGCGTCCGCGTGCAGAGCTTCAGCCGTGAGCTGCGGTTGACGGCGTCCGACCGGTACCGGATGGCCGTCGCCACCCTGTCTTTGCGTTCCGAAGGCGAGCCGATCGACGCGCTCGTCCCGGCAGGCCTGCTGGCCGAGACGGCGAAGCAGGCTCGCGGCACCGTCGGCCTGCACGGCGACAGGACCCGGTTCGGGCTGAGCTGGGCCGGAGTCACCGTCACCACCGCCGTACTCGACGCGGGATTCCTGTCGGAGAAGCTGATCGAATCGTCCACTGTGGACACGACGGTCGAGGTCGCCGCCGACGCGCTGGCCGCCGCCGTGCGCCGGGTCGGCGTCTACGCGGACGAGCGCCGGGTGCTGACGCTGGAGGTCGGCGACTCGCAACTGCGGCTGGCCAGTTCGAAGCAGGACACCGGCGAGGCCGAGGAGACCTTGAAGGCGGAGGTTTCGGGCGGCCGGACGTCGCCCTCGTTCCAGGCGCGCTACCTGCTGGACGCGCTGCAGGGTTTCGCCGGGGAACGGGTGCGGCTCGATATCCAGCCCGGCATGCGGGCCTGCGTCATCCGCGCGGTGGAGCCGGGCGAGGTGGCGCTGACGTACTACGTGATGCCGATGCTTCCCCGCTGAGCCTGGGTCTCGACTGCCCTTAAAGGACTTACCGAGGCGGAGACATGTCGCGACCTCGAAGCTGAATCCCGACGCACCCATCCCCTGCCGAACGCCATGAACGGTCCGTTACTTGCAAATTTTGCAAGTAACGGACCGTTCATAGCATTGGCGACTCAGGCGGAAGCAGCCTTCACCGCGGTCTCGATCTCACCGAACGAAGGGTTCACCATCGCCTTCGAGCCCACGAAGACCGTCGGCACGACCTCGTTCCCGTTCGCCACCGAACGCACCCGCGCGGCGGCGTCCGGGTCCTCCCAGATGTTGATCCGCTTCACCTTGAAGCCGCTCTTCGACAGCGGCCGCTCCAACGCGGCGCAGAACCCGCATCCGGGGCGCCAGTAGAACTCGACTTCGACGTCACTCATTCGCCGTCCTCCGACCTCAGGTAGTCCAATTGTGCTTGCACACTCCACTCCGCGGGCACCCACAGAGCCTTGTCGACGTCGGCGTAGACGACCTCGACGACCTGGCGCGGGGTGGCGTCGGCGCCGAGTGTCTCCAAGGCCGAACGCACCTGGTCGAGCCGTTCTTCCCGGTGCGCCAGGTATTCGCGCGCGGTCGCGGCCAGGTCGGGCAGTTCCGGGCCGTGGCCCGGCAGGCCGATGGTGCCGCCGGGCAGCTCGATGAGTTTCCGCAGCGAGCGCAGGTAGTCACCGAGGTCGTGCAGCACGGTGGTGCCGCGGCCGAGGATGGTGTCACCGGTCAGGATCTGCCCGTCGGAGACCAGGCAGATCGAGTCATCAGTGTGCCCCGGCGTGTGCAGCACCGACAGCCGGACGCCGCCGGCCTCGATCACTTCACCGTCCACAAGGGACTTCCCGTCGACACAGAGCGACTCGTCGAAGGCCCGCACCGGAGCGCCGACGCGTTCGGCGAACCAGGGCGCGCCCTCGGCATGGTCGGGGTGGTGGTGGGTCAGGACGATCAGCTCGACGGCGCCGGTCTCCGCCAGCAAGGTCAGATGCTCGACATCCTCGTGGCCGGGGTCGACGACCACGGAACCCGACGCGCCGGATCCGCGCAGCACCCAGGAGTTGGTGCCCTCCAACGTCATCGACGACGGGTTGTGCTCCAGCAGCACGGAAGCCGTTGGCGTGATCTGGCGCAACACGCCGTACGCGGGGGCGCTCACGCCGGGTCCAGGACGACGCGGACCTTGTCGCCGTCACGCACCAGCGTCGGCATGATCTTCACGATCTCGCGCTCGACGGCCTGTGCCGCGGCCGCCGAGTCGAATTCGCCCAGTTCCGCGAGCGTGATCCAGGTCGGGGGCATGAGCATGCGGCGCCCTTCCTTGGCGTCGGCGATGGCCTCTTCGGGCCGCTGCCAGCCGGAGCCGACGGCCTCGGAGGTGGCACCGTCCGCCTGCTGTCCCTCGGGCAGCACGGCGACGAAGAAGCAGGTGTCGTAGCGGCGCGGTTCCTGGGGCGGGGTGACCCAGTTCGCCCATGGGCGCAGGAGATCCGCGCGCAGCGTCAGGCCGTTCGCCTCGAGGAAAGCGGCAAGCGAGAGCTCGCGGGAGACCAGCTTTTCGCGGGCGTCGTGGTATCGCGTCGCATCGGCGACGACGGAGTCTCCGAGGCTCGCGAGCAGCACGCCCGACTCCTCGAACGTCTCCCGCACGGCCGCGCACACCAGGGCGCGGGCCAGTGATTCCTCGCAGCCGAAACGCTCCGCCCACCAGGCAGGCTCCGGGCCCGACCAGCTCACCGAGGTGTCGACATCGCGGGAATCCACGCCACCGCCGGGGAAGACGGTCATCCCGCCCGCGAACGGCATGCCCTTCACCCGATGCTGCAGGAAGACCTCGACGCCGTCGGCGCCGTCGCGGAGGAGGATCACGGTCGCCGCGTCCTTGGGCGTCACCGGCTCGCCGTCGGCGTTGGCACGGGTGCCCACCCCGGCCCCCACCGGGATGTCGAATGTCAGTTCTTCAGCCACCCTCGCAACCTAACATCGCATTTCGTCCTCTGGATGCGGTAGTTGCGCGTGCAACCACCGCATCCAGAGGACGAAACGCGTAGGGATTGCTAGGACCAGCTCGAGCCGCTGCTGCGCGAAGCGCCGTTCAGCCGGATCTTCGCCGCTTCGGCGCGCTCCCGTTCGGCGAGTTCGGCGTGCAGCTCGCGCAGGAGAGCGCGGTCGCGCTCGCTCAGGCTGGGGTCGTCGAGGTCGAGAGCGGGCAGCTCGACGACCTCGTGCATGCTCGGCTTGCCCGTGGCGATCTCACGGCCCTTTTCCGGGTCCTCCTTGAGCGCCTGGCGCAGCTGCGCCACTTCGGCCGGGGTCAGGTCGGCCGTGCGCTCCGCGCGGGTCTCCGCCCGCGATTTGCGCGGCGGCGCCGTCTCCGGAGCAGGTGCCGCCAGTGCGGGCGCCTGCTGCACGATCGGCACCACCGGCGCGATCGGCTCGACCGGTTCGTGCGTACCGCTGCCGACCGGCCGCAGCCCGTGCCTGCTCGGCTGTTCCTTGACCGGCTCGGGAGCCGGGGAGGGAGCGGACGGCGGGGTCACCGGCTCGGACCGAAAGTCACTGGAATGGGTACTCCCGGTGACCCAGACAGGACTCGCGGCCGACGACGCGGCCTGGTGGTACGCGGACCGCGCGACGCCGGGTCCCGCGACCTCGACGACCGAACGGATGCCCGCGCGGCGAAGCGCGGTGTCCACGCGGAACGCGACCGCGGGCGGGTTGCCCTCCGGGCCGATCTCGACCAGGACGACCCGCTGCGGCAGCGCGCCGGGCACGCTGCCGGCGGGCGTGTTCCGCCACACCGCGTGCACCGACCGGACGTCCGGCAGCACCTGCAGGGTGCGGTCGAGCGCTTCGGCGAGGCCGAATTCGGGCTGGTTCTCGCCGGTGAACCGGTGGGTGAGCACCGGCTCGTCCTCCTCGACGACCAGCAGATCGTTCGCCAGGGTGGCGTCGGACCGGCTCATCTCGAGGACGAGGGCGAGTTCACGCTGTTCGGACGAGCTCACCGGGATCTTCCCCGCGATCAGGGTGCCGGTGGTGAGTTCCACCGCTTCGTCGATGTGCGCACGCGCGATCAGCTCACGCGCTTCGGTCAAAGCACTGTCGTCGATCCGACCCGCCAGGGCCAGTAACAGGTTGTGCAGGCGCAGGGGCACCGAGAACCCGTCCATGGGCGGGCCGTCGTGGACCTCCACCATTGCTCTGCTCCCTCCCGGCTCGCCTGGTGGAGCGAGCGTTAAGCGGCGACCAGCCGACTTCCGGTGTCCACCGCGCCCACACAGATGAGCTCGGAGTTGGCGAGTGCGATGCGGTGATAGCCGGTGAGGTCGATGCTCGGCGGGAGAACCTCGACGCCGGGCTCCTCGTCACCCAGCACGCGCAGGACGCGCTGCAGTTCGCCGGTCAACCTCGGCAGCCCGTTCAGCGCCGTGACCAGGAGGACTCGTTTCGCCCCACCCTCGCCGACCACACCGAGGTGTCGCCAGCTTTGCCGCACTTCACCCACATCCGGCCGTCCCCGCAACGTCGCGTGGATCAATACGGACACTGAGTCGACGGAGTTCACCCATTCGGGCGCACTCTGCGTGAATGTGTACCTGGTCTCGGTGACGTCGTCTACCCCCAGGGTGGAACTCACCTGATGCCAATCGGCCCCGTGCGGAATGAGCCCGGCGACTAGCAGGCGATACTCGGTTTGATCGAGGTCGATCCTGTGCTTAAGCAAAGACCTCGGCAGGGTCCGCGCGAGCGTCCCCATCGCGCCTTCGCCCAGCCAGTCACGGAACCGCCACAGGAGCTGGTCCGGCAGCCGTCCGGCCAACCGGAGCAGGAGCTCGTGCGAGGACTTCTCGATGTCCGGGTCCATCACTTCACCTCCACGATCAGTTCGATCTCGACCGGCGCCCCGATCGGCAGCTCGGCGACACCGACGGCCGAACGGGCGTGGATGCCCGCCTCGCCGAAGATCTCGCCGAGCAGCTCGGACGCCCCGTTGATCACCGCGGGCTGACCGGTGAAGCCCTCCGCGGACGCCACGAACCCGACGACCTTGACGACCCGCACCAAGTTGTCGATCCCGACGACGGAGTCGACCGCGGCGAGGGCGTTCAGGATCGACGTCCGCGCGTACTGCTTCGCTTCTTCGGGACTGACCTCGGCGCCGACCTTGCCGGTCGCTTCGAGCTCGCCCTTGACGAAGGGCAGCTGCCCGGCCGTGTAGACGTGCGAACCGGTGCGGACGGCGGGCACGTAGGCCGCCAGCGGGGCGGCGACGGCGGGCAGTTCGATACCGAGCTCGGCGAGTCGATCGCTCCAGGTCATGGCTTCAATCCCTCAGTTCTTGGCTCGTTTGAGGTAGGCGACGTGCTGCTCGCCGGTCGGGTTCGGGAGCACGCTGACGAGCTCCCAGCCGTCCTCGCCCCACTGGTCGAGGATCTGCTTGGTGGCGTGGATCAACAGGGGGACGGTCGCGTACTCCCACTTGGTGGCGCTCATGCCCGGGAGCGTAGCCAAACCGGCAAGGGCGCCCGACACGCATGCGGAAAACCCTCTCGCGAGCGGTTCGCCGTTTTCCGGTCGATGTGGTTCACTTCACACCTACTCAGGAGTAGATAGGACGCCGACATGCGGACGACGAAGTCCCTCGCCGCCACTTTCCTGGCCGCGGCCCTTGCCCTGATCTGCGCTTCACCGGCGCTCGCCGAGGAGGCACTCCCCGTTCCGTGGACCCTCGCCGCGGCGCTGCCCGCGCAGGCGGCGAATCCCGGCGGCCCGCCACCCGGCGCGAACGACTTCGGCTGCCGCCCGAGCGCGGCCCATCCGAATCCGGTGGTGCTCACCCACGGCCTCAGCGCCAACCAGACGGTGAACTGGCAGACGTTCAGCCCGCTGCTCAAGAACAACGGGTACTGCGTCTTTTCCTTGACCTACGGCGTTCCCGGGAAACCGCTGCCGATCTACCAGCCCGGCGGGCTCCTGCCGATGGAGCAGAGCGCGAAGGAACTTTCGGCGTTCGTCGACAAGGTGCTCGGTGCGACCGGAGCGGCCAAGGTGGACATCCTCGGGCATTCCGAGGGAACGCTGATGCCTTCTTATTACGTGAAGTTCCTCGGCGGAGCGTCCAAAGTGGACAAGTACGTCAGCCTGACGCCGCTGTGGGACGGCACGACGCTGTTCGGCGCCTCGCATCTGTACGCGCTCGTCGGCGCGCTGGGGCTGGCGCCCGGGTTCAACGGCGTCCTCGACCCGCTGTGCGGCTCATGCCGCCAGTTCCTGCGCGGCTCGGAGTTCCTCACGAACCTGCGGTCGGGCAACGGCGTCTTCCAGCCGGGCGTGACCTACACGAACATCATGACCCGCTACGACGAGGCCGTCGTCCCGTACACGAGCGGCATGGGCAAGGGACCGAACGTGAAGAACATCGTCCTGCAGGACAGCTGCGTGCTGGACCTGGCCGAGCACGGCGGCGTCGCCGCCGACCGCAACGCCGCCGGGCACGTCCTCAACGCACTGGACCCGGCGCACGCGAAACCGGTCCCCTGCGTGCCCGCGACCCCCATCGGAAGCTGACGGACGCCATACCCGCGGCGATCTCGCGTGATCAGACGCCGAACTCGCGTGATCAAACGCCGAACTCGCGTGATCAGAAGCGGAACTCGCGTGATCAGAAGGCGAACTCATGACATCGGCGCTCAATCACGCGAGATCGGCGCTCAATCACGCGAGATCGGCGCTCAATCACGCGAGATCGGCGCTCGATCACGCGGGTGGCGGGGCGCTACGGTGGGCCGGGTGGAGACCTGGCGTGTGGTCGCGACCGTCCTGCTCGCCGCGGCCGGGCTGCCGCTGGTACTGGTCCTGATGGCGAAGGCACGGGACCGGACGGACAGCTCGGCGACGGTCGCGATCACCGGCGCCGTGGCCTTCGTGGTGCTCCTGCTGCTCGGTGTGGTGATGCTCACGGTGCTGCCCGGCGCTCTGACCTGGGCCATCGCCGCGGTGGTGGCGGCCGCGCTCGGCGTCATGATGCTGGCGAGCTGAAAGCTCAATTAGGGTGGGACCGGTGAGCACATCCCTTGCCGGCTGGACCGACGAACTCGCGAGAGCCAGGCTGCATTTCGTCACCGGTAAGGGCGGGACGGGCAAGACCACGCTCGCCGCCTCGCTGGGCCTCGCCCTCGCCAAGGGCGGGCGCCGCGTCCTGCTGATCGAGGTCGAAGGCCGCCAGGGCATCGCCCAGCTCTTCGACAACGAGCCGCTGCCGTACGCCGAGCAGCGCATCGCGGCCGTCCCCGGTGGCGGTGAGCTGCGTGCCCTGCACATCGACGTCGAGGCCGCGCTACTCGAGTACTTCGAGATGTTCTACAACCTCGGCTTCGCGGGGCGGACCCTGCGGCGGATGGGCGCGATCGAGTTCGCGACCACGCTCGCGCCGGGTCTGCGTGACGTCCTGCTCACCGGGAAGATCAAGGAATGCGTCGGCCGGACCGAATCGGACGGCCGCCACACCTACGACGCCGTCGTCGTCGACTCGCCGCCCACCGGCCGGGTCGTGAAGTTCCTCGACGTCACCAAGGCGCTGACCGACCTCGCCAAGACCGGCCCGATCCGCGGCCAGGCCGACGGCGTCGTCCGGCTGCTGCACTCCGGCGAGACCGCCGTCCACCTGGTGACGCTGCTGGAAGAGATGCCGGTGCGGGAGACCGTCGAAGCGGTCGCCGAACTCGACGGCGCGGATCTGCGCCCCGGCGCGGTGCTGGTCAACCGGGTCCGCCCGCCGCGGCTGCCCGCCCGCTCGGTGACCGCCGCCGCGGACGGCCGTGTCGACGCCTCCCGCGTCCGCGCCGGGCTCGCGTCCGCCGGGCTGAACCTGCCCGACAGCACCCTCGACGCGCTGGTCGAGGAGACCGTCGAGCACGCCGTGCGGGTCGCGGCCGAACAGCGCGCTCGCGAGCAACTGGCCGAAGCCGATCTGCCGGGCCTGGAACTGCCGGACCTGACCGACGGGGTCGACGTCGCGGCGCTCTACGAGCTCGCCGAAGCGCTGACCGAGCAGGGGGTGCGCTGATGTCGGACGTCCTGGAGGTCGACAAGCTCATCGACGATCCGGCGAGCCGGGTCATCGTGTGCTGCGGATCCGGCGGGGTCGGCAAGACGACCACCGCGGCGGCGCTGGCGTTGCGCGCGGCCGAACGCGGGCGGCAGACGGTGGTGCTCACCATCGACCCGGCCCGGCGGCTGGCGCAGGCGCTCGGCCTGCGCGAACTGGGCAATCACCCGAAACAGGTGCAGGTCGAGGGCTTCGAGCCCAAGGGCGAACTCTGGGCGATGATGCTCGACATGCGCCGCACCTTCGACGACATGGTGCGCGTGCACGCCGGCCCGGAACGCGCCGAGCAGCTGCTGCAGAACCCCTTCTACCAGACCATTTCCACGTCGTTCTCCGGCACGCAGGAGTACATGGCGATGGAGAAGCTGGGGCAGCTCGCGGCCACCGACGAATGGGATCTGATCATCGTCGACACGCCGCCGAGCCGGTCCGCGCTGGACTTCCTCGACGCGCCGACACGGCTTTCCAGCGCGCTCGACGGCCGGATGATCCGGCTGCTCACCGGGCCCGCGAAGGCCGGCGGCTGGGGTCTGCGCAAGGTCGTCAACGCCGGGTTCTCGATGTTCGCGAAGGCCGTCTCGACAATCATCGGCGGCCAACTGCTGACCGACGCTTCGGCGTTCATGCAGGCCTTCGACAGCATGTTCGGCGGCTTCCGCGAACGCGCGCGCAAGACCTCCGAGCTGCTGCGGTCCGGCGGGACGTCGTTCCTCGTGGTGGCCGCGCCGGAGCCGGACGCGCTGCGCGAGGCGTCCTACTTCGTGGAGCGGCTTTCGGAAGAGAGCATGCCGCTGGCCGGACTGGTCGCGAACCGGACGCATCCGGTGCTGGCCCCGTTGTCCGGCGCGGAGGCCATCGCGGCCGCCGAGCAGCTGGCGAAGGGCGAGGCCGGCGCACCGCTGGCCGAAGCCGTCCTTCGCCTGCACGCGGACCGGGTCGCGCTGGCCGATCGAGAGAAGCGGCTGCTCGCCAGGTTCACGTGGGCGCATCCCGAGGTCCCGCTGGTGCGGGTGCCCGCGCTCCCCAGTGACGTGCACGATCTCGAAGGCCTGCGCGACATCGGCGTTCGCCTCGCCACCCAGTCCTGAGTTTCCGTGAAGGACCCCTTCCCTACCTTGGACTCAGGGAAGAGGTCCTTCACGGAATCATGATCACGAGACTCGGACGCGTACGTCTTCCTCTTCGTCGATCCCGGTGAAACTGCGCTTCGCCGCTTCAAGCAGGTCCGCCCAGCTGGTCACGTCCGGCCGCCGCCTCAGCAGCGCCCGCCGTTCCCGTTCGGTCATACCTCCCCAGATGCCGAAGTTGATCCGGCCATCGAGCGCTTCGGCGAGGCATTCCGTCCTGACCGGGCAACCGAGGCAGACCGCCTTGGCCCGGTTCTGTTCCGCCCCCCGGACGAACAAGCCATCCGGATCGGTGTCGCGGCACGACGCATTGACTCGCCAGCTCGACTGGTTGGTTTCCATACCCCCAGCTCCCTACCCTGGTGTTCGACACACCACGGGGGGACGAAAAGCCTGCGCTCCTGCCCCCATGAGCGTGTCTCCCTGTGTGCTCACGTCGGTTGAGCCGACACCTCCCCGGTGCCGGTGCCTCCGTTCGGTCGAATGCGACTGCCGCTCGCACTCACCCGTCTGTCGGCTTTTTCATACGTGAGACGTTGACGGACTGTAGGGGCCCTCGGTTCCCCCCGCCAAGCCCTAGAATGCCTCCCGTTACCAGCCGTCACCTCATGGGGTCGATTTCGTAATCAAATGCGACCCGCAGCCAGGTGACGTCACGGTGGGCTAACGGGCTCCGCGTACCCTGGTCCGCGTGCGCAAAACGGACGGTCTGCTGAAGCTCCTTGGCCTTTGTGTGCTCGCGGGGGTGCTGGTCGCGGGGATGTTGTTCCCGGTGGCGGGTGCCGCGGGGGTGCTGTCGAACCAGGCGAGCGAGACCGTCGACAAGACATCTTCGGACCTCGCGGACATTCCGCCGCCACTGGTGACGACGATCACCGACAACACCGGCAAGCAGATCGCGACGCTGTACAAGCAGTTCCGCATCCCGACGACCGAGACCCAGATCAACGACGCCATGAAGTGGGCGCTGATCTCGGTCGAGGACAAGCGCTTCTACGAGCACAACGGGGTGGACTGGAAGGGCACGCTGCGCGCCGCGGTCAGCAACACCACCGGCGGGGACACCCAAGGCGCGTCGACGCTGACGCAGCAGTACGTCAAGAACTACCTGATCAACGTCGTCTACCGGGACGACAAGCCGGGACAGAAGCGAGCACAGGAACAGTCGATCGCCCGGAAGCTGAAGGAAGCCCGCATCGCGATCCAGCTGGAAACCAAGCTGAACAAGATGCAGATCCTGACCGGCTACCTGAACGTCGTCGAATTCTCGCGCGAGATCTACGGCGTCGGCGCGGCCGCGAACGCGTACTTCAACACGCCCGTCGAGAAGCTCACGGTGCCGCAGGCGGCGTTGCTGGCCGGTCTGGTGAACAACCCGAGCTTCAATGACCCGTGGAAGAACCCGGCGAGGGCGACCGAACGCCGCAACCTGGTGCTGGACCGCATGGTCGACAACCAGAAGCTCGCGAAGGCGGACGCGGAACGGTTCAAGGCCGAGCCACTCGGCGTCGTCGAAGGCGGCCCGCAGAAACCGGCGCCGAACTGCACCGGCGCCGGTCCGGAGAACGGTTTCTTCTGCCAGTACGTCGAGGACTATCTCCTCGAGGCCGGAATGACGAAGGACGACCTCTACACCGGCGGCTACCGGATCAAGACAACTTTGGACGAACGGGCGAACCACGAAGCCAAGATGTCGGCCGAAGCTCAGGTCAAGAAGACGCAGGAAAACGTCGCGAACACGCTTTCGCTGGTGAAACCGGGCAAGCAACGGCACGAAGTCGTGGCGCTGGCGGCGAACCGTGACTACGGGCTTCACGAAGACCAAGGGCAGACGACCTTCGCGTTGCCATCCGGTGTCTACAACACCGCCGGCGCCGGCTCGTCGTACAAGGTCTTCACCGCCGCCGCCGCGCTGGAAGCCGGCGTGGCCGGGATCAACAGCCCCCTGCCGGTGCCCGACTTCTACACCTCGCACGTGTTCGCCGGCGGCGGCAACCGCTGCGCCCCGACCGGGCCGCCGCTGCGTTCACGCTGGTACTGCCTCGGCAACGCGACCGACTACAACGCCGCGGCCGGGGGCATGTCGCTGCAGCAGGCGCTGGCGACCTCGCCGAACACCGCCTTCGTGATCCTCGAGGAGAAGATCGGGAACACCGGACCGGTCGTGGAAATGGCGCGCAAGCTCGGCATGCGCGACACGATGGCCAGCAACCTCGGCGGGGGTACCGTCGACCCGAACTCCGACAACAGCGGTGTCAACACCAGCCAGCTGCACGCCTACGGCCCGAAGCCCGGCTGGGCGGGAACGGGTGCGTTCACCCTCGGCGTGAGCCCGCTCAGCGGCCTCGAACTGGCGAACGTCGGCGCCACGATCATGAGCGGCGGCGTCTGGTGCCCGCCGACCCCGCTGGCCGGCGTCACCGACCGGGACGGAAAGCCGGTGCCCGTCAAGGAAGCCGCCTGCGAGCAGGTGGTGCCCGAAGGCCTCGCCAACACCCTCGCGGTCGGTCTGAGCCGGGACAGTCAGCCCGGCGGCACGTCGTTCGGCGCCGCGAGCGGCGTCAAGTGGAACCGGCCGGTGATGGGCAAGACCGGGACCTCGCAGAACAACGGGGCGGGGACCTACCTCGGGGCCACTCCGCAGCTCGCGGGCGCGGCGATGGTGTTCCGCCCGAAGGGTGGCAGCGGTGGCCTCTGCTACCTCGGCCCGGGTAACGTGACCGCTCGCGGCTGCGAGAACATGTTCGGCGGGAAGACGCCGGCGCAGACCTGGTTCGGGGCGATGTCGAAGATCCTCGAAGGCCAGGAACCGCTGCCGCTGCCGCAGCCGGACCCGAAGTACCTGGGTGGCGGACGCTGACCGCGTTCACCAGGGCAAATCACGATGAGTTATACGAATCTAACTTTAAGTGAGCAGCTGGCGGCTTAACGGGGAACAACGGCCGACGGGATCATGTCGACGCATCGCCAGACCCCATGCCGACCACGGAAAGTGAAGAAAAGAGGCCATTCCAGCGATTTCCCGGCATCGCCGGAATGGGGGCGAACGATCACCACCCATGAGCACGTAAACTGGACATTGTGAGTACGCTCAGTAACAAAAGCACTTCGGGGACGACGGTACGGCGCTTGGCCGTGGGAACCGTCGCCCTGGGAGCCGCGACCCTCGGTTACGCGGTCGGTATCGAAAGGCGCCGGTGGACGCTTCGCACCGCGGAGCTCCCGGTCCTCGCGGCAGGGGCGAAGCCCTTCACGATCCTTCACATCTCGGACCTGCACATGCTTCCGGGCCACGTGAGCAAGCAACGCTGGGTAGCGGCGCTCGACGACCTCGAACCGGACCTCGTCGTGAACACCGGTGACAACCTGTCACATCGGCAAGCCGTGCCGTCCGTTCTGCGCGCACTCGGCCCCCTGCTCGACCGGCCCGGTGTGTTCATCTTCGGCAGCAACGACTACTACGCGCCGAAACCGAAGAATCCCGCGCGCTACGTCATGCCGAAGGGCAAGAAGAAGCGGATCCACGGCGAGCACCTGCCGTGGCGCGACCTCCGCGCGGCCTTCGTCGAACACGGCTGGCACGACCTGACCCACGTCCGCCGCACCATCGAGGTCGCCGACCAATACGTGTTCACCGCCGGCGTCGACGACGCCCACCTCCGCCGCGACCGCTACGCCGACATCGCCGGCCCGGTGGACACCGCGGCGGCCGTCCGCATCGGCGTCACGCACTCGCCGGAGCCCCGCGTACTCGACGAGTTCGCGGGCGACGGTTACGACCTCGTCCTCGCCGGGCACACGCACGGCGGACAGCTGCGGATCCCGGGCTACGGCGCGCTCGTCACCAACTGCGAACTCGACCGCACCCGCGCCCGCGGCGCGTCCCGCTGGGGCGCCCAGATGTGGCTCCACGTTTCCGCCGGAATGGGCACCTCGCCGTACGCCCCCGCCCGCTTCGCGTGCCCGCCCGAGGCGAGCCTGCTGACCCTCGTCCCACGGGGCACCACCAGCGCGAACCACCGGAAAGCAGCCCCCCGTAGAGCCCGAAACACCGTCCGCTAAACTTCTCCTCGACCCGCTAAGAAGTATCCGGGGTGTGGCGCAGCTTGGTAGCGTGCCTCGTTCGGGTCGAGGAGGTCGTGGGTTCGAATCCCGCCACCCCGACGTTGGATCAAGAAGGCCTGTTCACCTAACACGTGAACAGGCCTTCTTGCGTTGCAGGGTTCGACTGTCTTGGCCTACCCCCGCGCTCTTGGCCTACCCCGCCGCTGCGAAAAACCCTCCGGGCAGCCCCCGCCACTCCCGGGGGGGCGACCCCGGATCCAGCGTATCGGCAAGGGGTGTCGGGATTGGGTGAAAGAGGGAGTGGCGGGGTTGGTTGTCCACAACGGTGGGTGGGTGTGGACAACCGAAGGCCGCCGAGCCAAGGGTTCCCAATGCCTCATTCGAGACGCTGAGTGTCCCCAATGCGGCATTGGGGACACCAGAGAGCGAGGCCGCAAAAAAGGCCTCAGCGGATGGCGAGGAGTTCGGTCCAGCATTGCGCGAAATCCCCATCGCCGGAGCGCGCCCAGGACCAGGCCGAGCGGGCGGCCGAAGCGAGTTGGTCGCGGTCCGGGGTCGTCGCGGTTTCCAGCGCCGTCACCAGACGCTGCTCCACGTACGTCGCCAGCGCCCGATATGTCGTGTCCGTGCGGTAACGGGTTTTCATTCGCACGTCGGTGAAACCGGCGGCCGTGACCGCGGCGGGCAACGAGCGTCCGGCGAACGGGTCACCGCCGGCGCGGCGGCACAACAGATAGTGCCCGCGGAGGGCGGCATCGACGTTCGCCGTCTTCGGCCGCAGCCGCGCACGACTCCAGTCCGATGTGGACAGTGCGAGTGCTCCGCCGGGTTTGAGGACACGCCGGATCTCCGCCAGCGCGGCACCCGGCTCTCGCAGCTGCTCGAAGACGGCATGCGCGAAGGCCACATCCACCGAAGCATCGGCGAACGGCAACGCGCACGCGTCCCCCAGCAGAAAGTCCACTGTGGACTTTCTGTGCCCGTTTTCGATACCGAGGGTGATCGATCCGGGCCCGCAACCGACGTCGACGCACCCCATCCCCGGCCCGAACAGCGGTTGCGCGAACACGGCCCGATCGACCGCTTGGCGCGCGGACCGCGCGGACACCGCGGCGCGCGGCGCGTTTCCCTCCAGCACCCCGCACACAGTACGGCTCCGGAGTGGCAGGATCGAGGGGTGAGCACGCAGCCAGGCACTGAATATCCGTCCGCGGCGGTCCCGGACCGCCTGTTCGACGACGCCGAAGCCGAGACCAGGTGGCGGGCCCGCTTCCGCGCGCCGCGCATTTCGGTCCCCGAGTGGGCCGTCGACGCCCCCGACGCGAACATCTACGTCTCCAACGCCAGCGGCGTTTGGGAGGTCTATTCCTGGGACCGGTCGACCGGCGAGCACCGCCGCGTCACCGACCGGGCAAGCGGCACCATGCACGCCACGCCGTCCCCCGACGGCCACTGGATCTGGTGGTTCGACGACACCGACGGCGACGAATTCGGTTCCTGGGTCCGCGAACCGTTCGCGCCGGGGGCCGCCGCCGAGCGCGCGGTGCCGGACGTCCACGACGGCTATCCCGCCGGGCTCGAGATCGGCACCAAGGTGGTCGCCGTCGGCGTCTCGACCGACGACGGCAGCGAACTCTTCGCCCATATCGACGGCAAGACCACCGGCTTCTACAAGCACGAGGACGACGCGGGGATCGCCTCGCTGTCCCGAGACGAGTCGCTGCTCGCGATCTCCCACTCCGAGCACGGTGATTCACGACACCCCGCCCTGCGCGTCCTGTCGACCGACGGCTTCACCACGGTCGCCGACAAGTGGGACGGCGAAGGCAAGGGTCTCGGCGCGCTCGAGTTCTCGCCGGTCGCGGGCGATCAGCGGTTGCTCGTGCTGCACGAGCGGCGCGGCCGCGAAGAACTCCTGATCTGGGACACCGCCGCGGACACCGAGCGGGAGATCGAGCTCGACCTGCCCGGCGAAGTGGTCGCGGGCTGGTATCCGGACGCGCGGGCGCTGCTGGTCGTCCACTTTCACCAGGGCCGCAGTTCCCTTCACCGGTACGACCTCGCCGGCGACGAATTGTCCTTTTTGGACACACCGCCGGGCAGGATCGGCGGCGCCGGCGTGCGGCCGGACGGCACCGTCGAGTACTCGTGGTCCAGTGCCGCGCGGCCGACGGCGGTGCGCGCGCGGACGGCGGACGGCGCGGACTCGGTGCTCCTCGAACCGCCGGGCGAGCGGGCTCCGGAATCCGCCCCGGTCACCGACGCGTTCGTCGAAGGGATCGGCGGGCAGATCCACGCGCTGGTCTCACGTCCGGCCGACGCGCCCGAAGGTCCGCTTCCGACGGTCTTCTCCCTGCACGGCGGGCCGCATTCGGCCGACGAGGACCGGTTTTCCGCGTACCGCGCCGTCTGGCTCGACGCGGGATTCGCCGTCGTCGAAGTCAATTACCGCGGCTCGACCGGCTACGGCTCGGCTTGGCGTGACGCCATCGAAGGACGTCCCGGTTTGACCGAGCTCGAAGACGTCGCCGCCGTGCACGACTGGGCGGTCCAAAGTGGACTCGCGGATCCGGCCAAATGCGTGGTGAACGGCGCTTCGTGGGGTGGTTACCTGAGCCTGCTGGCACTGGGCACCCAGCCGGCGCGCTGGGCGGCCGGGATCGCCGGGGTTCCCGTCGCGGACTACGTCGCCGCGTACGAGGACGAGATGGAGCAGCTCCGCTCCTTCGACAGGGCACTGTTCGGTGGTTCGCCGGAGACGGTGCCGGCGGTGTACCGGGAATGCTCGCCGATCACCTACGTCGAGGCCGTGACGGCGCCGGTGCTGGTGCTCGCCGGGGACAACGATCCGCGCTGCCCGATCCGGCAGGTCGAGAACTACCTCGACAGGCTCGCGAAACGGGAGATCCCGTTCGAGTTCTACCGGTTCGACGCGGGTCACGGGTCGCTGGTGATCGCCGAGACGATCAAACAGACCGCGATCGAGGTGTTCTTCGCGTTGCGGGCCGTCGGGCTTCGCTGAAGTGTCAGGAAAGGGTCGTTCAGGACAAAAGATGTCTTGAACGACCCTTTCCTGACATCCCCGGCGGGGTCAGCGCTCGGAGAAGAGAGTCCCGCCTGCCGCCCAGTGTTCGGCGGGAATCTCGTTGATCGTCACCCAGACGCCTTCGGGCTTGCCGCCGCAGGTGCGGACGAAGGCATCGGTCACCTCGCGTACGAGGGCCTGCTTCTGCTCGGCCGTGCGGCCGGGAACATCGAAACGCTGATCATCGGCATGGCCGGAACTCTAAAGGCCGCGGTCGTGCTTCCGGAGCCTGTCCACCGCGTAGGCGTCACCCTCGAAGGTGAGGCGGACGGCGTCGCGGCCGAAGACGAACAGCAGCAGCTCGATCGGCGCACCGATCACGGTCACCGTGTCCGGGCCTTCCTTCACACGCGCTTCGCGGCCTTCGGGGGTCTTCAGTAGGACGCCGACCGGTGATTTCCTCAGGTTCAGCTTCGAAGCCTGCTTCGCCGACTTCCACGCCGCCGCGTCCCGCGCGGGCTTGGCCGGACGGGGCTTCCAGCCTGGCTGACCTCGGCGGACGTCCTCGTGGTGCACCAGGAATTCCGGGCCGTTCACCACTTCGTCGAGCGCGCCGATCGACGTCGGCCAGAACCAGGCGGGGCCGGACCGGACCTTGCCGACGACCTCGGACCAGGGTCGCGCGGCGTAGGAGTCCTGCACCCGCCGCGTGTACGACGCCAGGGCCGGGACCAGGATGCCGGGCGCCGCGTCGGGCCGCCGCTCGCGGACCAGCAGATGCGCCGCGAGATCCCGCGTCTTCCACCCCGCGCACAGGGTCGGCGCGTCCGGGCCGACCTCTTCGAAAAGCTCGCTCAACGCACGACGTTCGTCTCCGGCGACTCCCATAGCCCCCGACGTTACGCGCCGGTAGAGCAAGGGGAAATCCGGCGTGACGCAGGGCACCCGGCTCAGTGATGGAACGCGGGCCGTGCTCGGCAGGCGGCGGAGGTCGTGCGTGAAACCGTTGCGCACCAGCGGCTCCCAGCTCGCTGACCCGGACATGCGAGGAAAGGTCCTTTCCTCGCGAAATTCACGAGGAAAGGACCTTTCACGGCGCTCGGTGAGGGTGTGAGAGAGCGGGTCAGGCCTGCTGCGCCTGCCACATCCAGTGCGCCTTTTCGAGCTCCTGGGTGATCGCGATGAGCAGGTCCTGGGTGACCAGGTCGCTCTTGTCGGTCTCGTCGATGCGCTTGCGCAACCGCTCGATCAGCGCGGTGAGGATGTCGACGATCGCGGCGACCGTGGACTCGACGGACTGCCAGTTGTCGGGGTAGGCCGGCAGACCGGAGCTCTCCACGACGGCCTTCGCCTGGCCGTTCGGCGAGACGCCGATGGCGTTGGCGCGCTCGGCGACCTCGTCGACGTACTGGCGCGCGGTGGCGACCAGCTCGTCAAGCTGCAGGTGCGCGCTGCGGAAATTGGCGCCGACGACGTTCCAGTGGGCCTGCTTCGCGATCAGCGACAGATCCACCAGATCGACCAGGGTGGCCTGCAAGGCGTTACCGGTGATCTCCTTGTCGGCTTCGCTCAGCGGACTCTTGATCGGAGACTTGCCCATATTCGGGTCTTCCTTTCAGAAACTAGCCGGTTCGGGAATGGACCTGCCGCGAACGGGATCAGACCGTCGCGGACAGCGCGACCTCGATGTTTCCGCGGGTCGCGTTCGAGTAGGGGCACACCTGATGTGCCTGCTCGAGAAGCTGATCGGCCTGCGCCTGCTCCAGACCTGGCAGCGAAACCTTGAGCGCCACGCCGAGGCCGAAGCCCACGTCCTGCTTGAGCACGCTGACCTCGGCGGTCACGGTGGAGCCGTCCAGCGTCACCTTCGCCTGGCGCGCGACGAGCTGCAACGCGGAGTGGAAACAGGCGGAATAGCCGGCGGCGAAGAGCTGCTCGGGGTTGGTCTTGTCCCCGCCCGGTCCGCCCATCTCCTTCGGGATCGCCAACGACTCGTCGATGACGCCGTCAGAGGACGTGACCTCACCGTTGCGGCCGTCGCCGCGAGCGGTGGCCACAGCGGTGTACAGAGCCTCAGCCATTCTTCGCCTACCTCCTGGTCTCAAGACACGCCCCGTTGAGCGTCTCTTCGGGGTCAACGTCCCGCAACCGCGAAACCTTGCCATCCCATGGCAGGCATCACGTCCGGGAACTACCCGGACGATGACGGAGGAAAACCGGCTAGTGACCGGCGCGACTCAGCGCGAACTCGGCGACCTGGGTTCCGATCAAGCGAAGGGTGCGGACGCTCTTCTCGTCCGAGGCGCCGCCCGCCTCGTCGAACTTGGTCTCCGCGGTATTGATCGAACCACCCAAAGGGGTGGCCCAGCCGCGCAGCGCGTGCGTGATCGTGCGCAGCTGCTCCAGCGTGGTTACCGCTGCCTGCCAGCCGAACGCGACGGCGGCGAGGCCGACCGCACGGCCGTCGAGGTATGGGCGGGCGTCGTCGCGCAGGTCCTCGACGTAGTCCAGGGCGTTCTTGACCAGGCCGGACAACGCGCCGTGGTAGCCGGGCGAGACGACGATGATCCCGTCGGCGCGGCGGATCGCCTCGACCAGGCGCACGGCCCCTTCGTGTCGTTCGTCCAACGCGGTGTCGTAGAACGGCAGCACCAGCTCGGGCCCGGAGATCAGTTCGGTGGTGACTCCCGCTTCGGCCGCGCTGCCCAGCGCGATGCGCAGCGCGCGCTCGGATTGCGAACCCTCCCGCAGGGAGCCGCCGATACCGAGGACATGAACCGCGTTCGTCGAAGTCACGCTTCCGAGGCTAACCCCTCTACTTAAGTGGAGAACCAGGATCTGGACCGGAGTCCTGCGTCACACCCGTTCGCCGCAACGGCTCCGGTTCCCGCTGGACGGCATACCTACTCGAAAGTAACCTGACCGGAAGCCCCCAGGAGGAAGTATGGCGATACCGCTCCAGATCCGTGCCGAGGCCGCGTTTTCGCAGCTGGCGTTCTGGCTCCCGAAGCCGGTCAGAAGGGCCATCGCCGGACCGCCGCTCCGCCTCGACGGCCAGGAACTCGCGTTGGACGCCCAGCTTCTGCTGCGCCTGCAGAAGCTGGCGAAGGCGTCACTGGTGCGGGGAAGCGTCGAAGAGTCGCGCAGCATGCTCCTGGCGAGCAGGCATCTGGTGAGCGGACAGACGATCGAGCCGGTCGCCGCCCGGGAACTGCTCATCCCCACGGGTGACGGCGACGTGCCCGCGACGCTCTACACGCCGGCCGGGCTGCCGGATCCGTCCGGGCTGCTGGTGTTCTTCCACGGCGGCGGCTGGGTGGTCGGCAGCCGCGCCTCCCACGACAACACCGTCCGCTACCTGGCGAAGCAGGCGGGCGTGCGGGTGCTTTCGGTGGGATACCGGCTCGCGCCGGAGACGCGGTTCCCCGGCGCCACCGAAGACGCGATCGCCGCGTTCGAGTACGCCTTCGCGAAGGCACGTGACCTGGGCGCCGACCCGGCCCGCATCGCCGTCGGCGGTGACAGCGCGGGCGGAAACCTCGCGGCGGTGACGGCGCAGCAGGCGGTGAAACGCGGCGGCGGGATCCCGGCGTTCCAGCTGCTGTTCTATCCGGCGACCGATTTCACCGTGCGCCGCCGCTCCCGGGAATTGTTCGCGGAGGACCTGTTCCTCACCGATTCGGATATGACCTGGTTCGAAGGACATTACGTACCGAAGGGCACCGATCTGTACAACCCGAAACTGTCGCCGCTGCACGGCGACGTTTCCGGATTGCCGCCCGCGTATATCGCGACGGCCGGTTTCGACCCACTGCGTGACGAGGGCGAGGCGTACGCGGAGAAATTGCGGAAGGCCGGGGTCCCGGTGGCGCTCAGCCGCCAGCCGGACCTGATCCACGGGTACATCAACTTCCTCGGCGTCGGACGGCGGTTCCGTGAGGCGACGGCCGAAGCGGCGGGCGCCCTGCGACTGGGCCTCGCGCCGAAGTGAAAGTCCGGGCCCGAGTGAGGAGAAATGTCCCCACTCGGGCTCCGGCCCCCATAGTGCGGCCCGCCGCCCTGCACGGCGGAACCTGACGACTCCCGGTCTCCTCTGGGGCGTTCGACCGGCAGCGGCGGCAGCTGACGGGCCTTGGCCGCCGGGTCGGCCGGCGGCCTGCCGGACTCGGCGGAGACCCCTCCAGACCTGACAAGATAAATCGATACCCGCCGTATCGGCCGGACACCACCCGATCACCGTTCAGGACAATTTTCCAACCCTTACGTGCCGGATTCATTTCCGGGTGATAACCCCGCAAATGATTAACCTCGAGATCCGGCGCCTCCCCCTGAAGATCCCCCTTTTCGACCATTCTATGACCACCTGTGACCGATCGACACGGTAATGCGATCCGTTCACCCACAGCGGCGTAACCGGTGGTCGTTCGGCTTCATCACTCTGTTGGACAGTCGTGTCGCACTGCGAGTCGGGACATGGGAACGCCCCCGACGCGCGCACCGGGGGCGTTCTGTGGTGGGAGCAGCCTCTCTGGAGGAAAGGTCCTTTACTCGCGGAAGGCTTCCGCGACCTTGTCGCCGAGGTCCTTGTCGACGTTCCGCCAGTACTCGAAGACCCGCTCGAGCACCGGACGCGAGACGTCGTTCGAGGCGTGTCCGATGATGTTGTTCGCGAGCCGCGCACGCTGCTCGTCGTCCATCACCTCGCGGACGAGCGTGCCCGGCTGGCCGAAGTCGTCGTCCTCGGCGTGGAGCTTGTACGCCGACCGGATGACCTCGTCCTCGACGCCGTAGCCCGACGCGGTCTCGGAAGCGATCGCCGCGTTCGCGTGCGGGCCGCCGTAGGAGTTCGGCGCGTACACCGGGTCGCCCGGGTTGCGGTAGCGCATCGCGCCGTCACGCGAGTAGCTGTTGACCGGCGACTTCGGCGTGTTGACCGGCAGTTGCGTGTAGTTCGCGCCGATCCGGTAGCGGTGGGCGTCCGGGTACGCGAACAGGCGGCCCTGCAGCATCTTGTCCGGCGACGGACCGATGCCCGGCACCAGGTTCGACGGCTCGAACGCGGCCTGCTCGATCTCCGCGAAGTAGTTCGCCGGATTGCGGTCGAGCACCCAGCGGCCGACCTTGATCAGCGGATAGTCGCCCTTCGGCCACACCTTGGTCAGGTCGAACGGGTTGAAGCGGTAGTCCGCCGCTTCGGCGTACGGCATCACCTGGACGTACAGCGTCCAGCTGGGGTGGTTGCCCTGCTTGATGTTCTTGAACAGGTCGCGGATGTAGTAGTCCGAGTCCTCGCCGGCGATGCGGTCGGCGTCGGCCTGCGCCAGGTAGCCGATGCCCTGGTCGGTCTTGAAGTGGTACTTGACCCAGAACTTCTCGCCGCCCGCGTTCTCCCACAGGTAGGTGTGCGAGCCGAAGCCGTCCATCTCGCGCCAGTTCGACGGGATGCCGCGGTCGCCCATCAGCCAGGTGACCTGGTGCGCCGACTCGGGGCGCAGCGTCCAGAAGTCCCACTGGATGTCGTGGTCGCGCAGGTGGTTGTCGGCGCGGCGCTTCTGCGAGTGGATGAAGTCGGGGAACTTGATCGGGTCGCGGATGAAGAACACCGGGGTGTTGTTGCCGACGAGGTCGTAGTTGCCTTCGGAGGTGTAGAACTTCACCGCGAAGCCGCGCGGGTCGCGCCACGTGTCGGGCGAGCCGTTCTCGCCGGCGACCGACGAGAAGCGGGCCAGGCTCTCGGTGCGCACGCCGGGCTGGAACAGGGCGGCCTTGGTGAACTGGCTGACGTCTTCGGTGACCTCCAGGAACCCGTGTGCGCCGCCGCCCTTGGCGTGCACGACGCGTTCCGGCACGCGCTCCCGGTTGAACTGGGCGTTCTTCTCGATCAGGTAGTGGTCCTGGAGCAGGATCGGGCCGTTGGCTCCCACCGTCAGCGAGTCGTTGTCGCTCGCGACGGGGATGCCCACGTTGTTCGTGGTCGGCAAGGTCACGCAGTGCCTCCTGGTTCGTGGTGGGGCGGTCAGCTCCCTCCACCTTCTCGCCTAATCTGGAATCAGTCAAGAAACACTGCGGGTCGGGTGACCGGCACCGCGAAATAAAGTTGCACGCGCGTACTAAGTTACGTTCTCATCGGGCGTATGGCCCTCGCTCCGTACCGTCGTGTGTTAGCCGTGCCCGGGGTTCCCAGCTCGATGCTGTTGATGTTCCTGGCGCGGCTCCCGATGACGGCCATGGGCGTGACGATGACGCTGTACGTGGTCAACGACCTCGGCCGCGGCTACGGCGCGGCCGGATTGGTCGGTGCCGCCACCACGCTCGGCAGCGCGATCGGGGCACCACTCGTCGGCCGGTACGTCGACCGCTACGGGCTGCGGCCGGTGGTCGCGATCTGCGGGCTGGCCTCGACGACGTTCTGGATCGGCGCGCCGCATCTGCCGTATCAGGTGCTGCTGGTGGTCGCGCTCCCCGCGGGCGTGCTGTCGGTGCCCGCCGGAACGCTGGCGCGACTGGTGCTCACCGCACTAGTGCCGCTCGAGCAACGGCGGGCGGCCTACTCGCTGGACACGATCCTGGTGGAGGCGTCGTTCATGATCGGGCCGTCGGCCGGGATCATGGCGATCACGCAACTGCCCGCGGTCTACGCGCTCACCGGTATCGGAGTTTGCTTCGCGCTCTCGGCGACGCTGATCTACCGGCAGAACCCGCCGATCCGCGCCGAAGCCGACGCCGAGGTGTTCACCGGCGAGCGGCCGACCGTGCGGAGCTGGCTCACCGGCCGGCTCGTGATGGCGATGTTCATCGCCGCCGGCGCGCTGTTCTGCCTGGTCGGCATGGAACTCGCCGCCTTGGCGACGCTGCGCGCGAGCGGCGACATCGCCTGGTCCGGGTTGTTGATCACGCTGATGTGCGTCGCGTCCGTGCTCGGCGGCGCGATCCACGGCGCGGTCCGGCGGTCGCTTTCGCAGGGCACGCTGATGCTGTTGCTCGCGGTGCTCACCCTGCCGGTCGGGCTGATCGCCGAGCCGTGGTGGCTGCTGGCGATCGTGCTGTTCCCGAGCAACGTGCTGTGCGCGCCGACGCTCGCGGCGAGCACGGAGACGGTCAGCGCGGCGGCACCGCCGCGGGTACGCGGCGAGGCGATGGGCCTGCTGGACGCGGCCAGCCGGATCGGGCTGGCGGTCGGGAGCCCGATCATCGGGTTCGTGATCGACCATTCCAGCCCCGGCTGGGGATTCGCGGCTTCGGCGCTGGGCGCGCTGGCGATCGCTTCGGTCGGCCTGTTCTGGCGTCGGTCCCGCACCCCCGCCCGGGCGCCCGCGCTCACTTCCTCCTGATGCGTTTCGTCCTCTGAATGCGGTCGTTGCGCGCGCAACGACCGCGTTCAGAGGACGAAACGCGAGAGGGTGTCAGGCGCAGACCTTGCGGAGGGCGTCGACCCGGTCGAGGTTGCGCTTGGTCCAGTCCGCGACCTTGCCCGCGTCCTGGATGTTGTCCTTCTGGACCTGCAGGTACGAGTCGGCCATACCGGTGAGCGCGCCGGCCACGTTCTGCTCGCCGACGCTGTTCGCCAGCTCACGCAGGCGCTTTTCCTTGTCCGCGGCCCGCTCCTTGATGGTCGCCGGGTCCGGGTTGAGGTCGACGAGGCTGAGCGCCTCGGTGCACGCGCCGACCTTCGTCGCGGCCTTGTTCGTCTGATCGACCGCGTTCGTGACCTCGCTGCAGCCCGCCAGCGCGAGTCCGGCGGCCGCCAGGAGCGCCGTGATTCCCAACCTCTTCATGAGGACCACAGTAGCGAGAAACGTGGGTGGTATGTCGGGTTCCCCCGGCACACCACCCCGCTTCACCCCTTGACGCAGACGACCTGCTTCAGGTGCGCGACCACCTCGACGAGATCCGTCTGCGCCTTGATCACCGTTTCGATGTCCTTGTACGCGGCCGGGATCTCGTCCACCACGCCGGAGTCCTTGCGGCATTCCACGCCGGCGGTCTGCGCGGCGAGGTCTTCGGCGGTGAACAGCTTCTTGGCCTTGTTCCGCGACATCCGGCGGCCCGCGCCGTGCGACGCGGACTGGAAGGACGACGCGTTACCGAGACCGCGCACGATGTACGAACCGGTGCCCATGCTGCCCGGGATGATCCCGAGGTCACCCGAACCCGCGCGGATCGCGCCCTTGCGGGTCACCAGCAGATCGACGCCGTCGTAGGTCTCTTCCGCCACGTAATTGTGATGGCACGAGATCGCGTCGTCGAACGTCGTCTGCGGGACGACGTCCTTCAGCGCCTGCTTCACGAGCGCGACCATGGTGGCGCGGTTACGCGCCGCGTAGTCCTGCGCCCAGAACAGGTCCCGCCGGTACGCCCGCATCTCCGGCGTGCCCGCGACGAACACCGCGAGGTCCGGATCCGGCAGGTCCGCGTTGTGCGGCAGCTTCCGCGCGACGGCCATGTGCCGTTCCGCGAGTTCCTTGCCGATGTTGCGCGAACCCGAGTGCAGCATCAGCCACACGCGGCCTTCGTCCTCGCCGCCCTGTTCGAGGCAGACCTCGATGAAGTGGTTGCCGCCACCGAGGCTCCCGATCTGACGCGACGCGCGGTCGTGCAGGTCCTGGACGCCGGGATGCAGGTCGCCGAAGGATTTCCAGAACGCGTCCCAGCCACCGACACCGTGCACCTTCGCCGGGTTCACCGGCGTCTTGTGCAGGCCGAAGCCGACCGGGACGGCCGATTCGATCCGGCGGCGGAGCTTCAGCAGGTCGTCGGGCAGATCGACGGCGGTGAGCGAGGTCCGTACCGCGCTCATCCCGCAGCCGATGTCCACGCCGACGGCGGCCGGGGACACCGCGTCACGCATCGCGATCACGCTGCCGACGGTCGCGCCCTTGCCGTAGTGGACGTCGGGCATGACCGCGACGCCGTGCACCCACGGCAGGTTGGCGACGTTGTGCAGCTGCCGCATGGCTTGGTCCTCGACCGACGTGGGGTCGGCCCACATCCGGATCGGAACCCGCGAGCCTTCGACCGCCGTGTACATGACCTTTCCCTTCGTGGAAAACGTTTCGTCGCCCCTGAGCATGCACGGGCCGGACGAACCGGACAACGCAATTACCGCTTTCCACTGTGGACGTTCACGCGTTCGCGCCTGCCGATGTTCGTCACGAAGTGCTCGGCTCCCACGGGTGCTTCGCGCACGAGCGATCGGTGCCGAGGTCACGAAACCCTGACGCGCCCAGTACAGGAAGGGGCCTTCATGTACTTCACCTGACATCAGGCAAAGAAACGCCGCAGGTCACGCAGTAGGCACCTAAGAGCGGGCTCGCCACCGGGTGTGCCCGGAACCCTTCCCGCCCACATCACCCAGCACGACAGCAGGGCCACCCTGGGTCACCGGGGTCGGGGGGGGGGGGGGGGGGGGGGGGGGGGGGGGGAGAAGGAGAAGCAAAACACGCAACGAACACACACAGAAAGCAACGA
>NZ_JBVJCE010000001.1:160800-285709 GCF_055588925.1 Amycolatopsis sp. NPDC041971
GACAAGCCGCTTCGGAGAGAGGAGTACACTCGAGGGGATGGGGTGGTCTCTTGACACCCCCACCCACCCCCCCCCCCCCCCCCCTCCCCCCCCCCCCCCCCCCCCCCCCCTCTCCTTTCCCCCCCCCCCCCCCCCCCCCCCCCCCCCCCCCCCCCCCCCCCCGACTCTGCACGGAGATCAAGCGGGCGTCAGGACCGCGCGACCAGTTCCGCGATCTGCACGGCGTTGAGCGCCGCGCCCTTCCGCAGGTTGTCGTTCGCCAGGAACAGCACCAGACCGCGACCGCCGTCGACACCCGGGTCCGTCCGCAGGCGCCCGACGTACGACGGGTCCTGGCCGGCGGCCTGCAGCGGCGTCGGGATGTCCGACAGCTCCACGCCGGGAGCGCCGGTGAGCAGTTCGGTCGCGCGGGCGACCGAAAGCGGCTGCGAGAACTCCGCGTTGATCGAGATCGAGTGCCCCGAGAACACCGGCACCCGCACGCAGGTGCAGGAGACCCGCAGCTCCGGGATGCTCAGGATCTTGCGGCTCTCGTTGCGGAACTTCTTCTCTTCGTCCGTCTCGAACTCACCGTCGTCCACAATGGACCCGGCCAGCGGGAGGACGTTGTGCGCGATGGGCCGCGCGTACTTCTTCGGCTCGGGGAAGGTCACCGCCGCGCCGTCGTGGGTCAGCGCGCCCGCGTTCGGGGCCGCCGCGGCGAGCTGGCCTTCGAGCTCCTCGACACCGCCGAGCCCGCTGCCGGACACCGCCTGGTAGGTGCTCGCGACCAGCCGCACCAGGCCCGCTTCGGCGTGCAGCGGCTGGAGCACCGGCATCGCGGCCATCGTGGTGCAGTTGGGGTTCGCGATGATCCCCTTGCGGGCTTCCTTGATCGCCTCCGGGTTGACCTCGCTGACGATCAGCGGGACGTCCGGGTCCATGCGCCACGCCGACGAGTTGTCGATCACCGTGGCGCCGGCCGCGGCGAACCGCTCCGCCTGCGCCTTGGAGGTCGAGCCACCGGCGGAGAACAGCGCGATGTCCAAACCGGACGGATCCGCGATCGTCGCGTCCTCGATGACGATTTCCTCGTCCCGCCAAGGAAGTTTCGAGCCGGCGGACCGCGCCGAAGCGAAGTACCGCATTTCGGCGACCGGGAAACCCCGTTCCGCCAGCAGACGGCGCATGACGCCGCCGACCTGACCGGTCGCCCCGACGACTCCTACCCGCAGACCTTCCGACATCAGCGACCACTCCCCGCGTAGACGACGGCTTCTTCGTCGCCGCCCAGTTCGAATGCCTCGTGGATCGCGCGCACCGCGTCGTCGAGCTGCGCGTCCCGGATCAGCACCGAGATCCGGATCTCCGAGGTGTTGATGATTTCGATGTTGACGCCCGACTGCGCGAGCGCCTCGCAGAACGTCGCCGTCACACCGGGGTGCGAACGCATCCCCGCGCCGACGAGTGAGACCTTGCCGACGTGGTCGTCGTAGAGGACCGACTCGAAGCCGATGTCCGCCTTGATCTTCTCCAGCGACCGCACGGCCTTGGCGCCGTTGGCCTTCGACAGCGTGAAGGTGATGTCGGTGCGGCCCGAGACGGTGCTGGACACGTTCTGCAGCACCATGTCGATGTCGATCTCGTCGTCGGCGATCACCCGGAAGATCCTGGCGGCGGCGCCGGCGTGGTCCGGCACTCCGGTCACCGTGATCTTGGCTTCGGAGCGGTCGTGCGCCACACCGGTGATCAACGCTTGTTCCACGGGGATCTCCTCGATAGAACCGGTCACCGTGGTGCCCGGCTTGTCACTGTAGGAAGAACGGACTCGGATCGGGACGCCGTAGCGGCGCGCGTACTCCACCGAGCGCAGATGCAGGATCTTCGACCCGCTCGCGGCCAGCTCCAGCATCTCCTCGTAGGCGATGGTGTCCAGCTTGCGGGCGTCGGGCACGACCCGGGGATCGGCGGTGTACACACCGTCCACATCGGAATAGATCTCGCAGACGTCGGCGTTCAGCGCCGCGGCCAGCGCGACGGCGGTGGTGTCCGAACCGCCGCGGCCGAGGGTGGTGATGTCCTTGGTGTCCTGCGACACGCCCTGGAAACCCGCCACCAACGCGACGTAGCCCTGGTCGAGGGCCTCCGTCACGCGGCTGGGGCTGACGTCGATGATCCGCGCGTTGCCGTGCACGGACGTCGTCACCACACCGGCCTGCGAGCCGGTGAACGACCAAGCCTCCGCGCCGTAGGCCGAAATCGCCATCGCCACCAGCGAGTTGGAGATACGCTCACCCGCTGTGAGCAACATGTCCATTTCGCGTTCCGGCGGCGCCGGGTTGACCTGCTGAGCCAGGTCGAGCAGCTCGTCCGTCGTGTCACCCATGGCGGAGCAGACGACGACCACGTCGTTGCCCGCCTTCTTGGTGGCGACGATGCGCTCCGCGACGCGTTTGATCCGGTCGGCACTTTCCAGCGACGAACCGCCGTACTTCTGGACCACGAGGGCCACGCCCGAACCTCCTAGACGGGCCGGGCGTGCTCCTGGTGGGCACCGAGGAGCCCCCGCGTCCCTATTTGGGCGAAAGCCTACCGGGGACACGCACGCTCGCCACCCTCGTAAGTGGTCCTGACCACCACTTCGAGGACTCCGGGAAGTAAATCTTCCTTGACACCAACGAAATTGTCGGAGGGCTTTCACTTTAGTGACGGAGAGCACCCTTGTTAGGGTGCGCTAATGCACAAACCCGCCGACACGAGTACCCCGATCGCGTCGATCCTGGCCCACCGTTGGAGCCCGCGCGCCTACGACGAGTCAGCGATCGTCACCGAAGACCAGCTCCGCGCGCTGCTCGAAGCGGCCCGTTGGGCGCCGTCGTTCGGCAACACCCAACCCGCCCGTTACCTGGTCGGGCTGCGCGGCACGCCGTCGTTCGACCGCATCCTCTCGACGCTCAACTCGGGCAACCGCGCGTGGGCCCATCGCGCCGGGCTGTTGCTGATCGGCGTGATGGTGACCACGAACGAGAAGGGCGACGTCCCGTACGCCGAGTACGGGCTGGGGCTGGCGAGTGAGAACCTCGTGGTCCAGGCCGTCGACCTCGGTCTGATCGCGCACCAGATGGCGGGTTTCTCCGCCGAAGCGGCGAAGGACTTCTTCGGGCTCCCCGACGACGTCGTCCCGAAGGTCGTCATCGCCGTCGGCTCGTCCGCGGACCCTTCGGTGCTCGAAGAGGACTGGCGGGTCGAGCGCGAGAAGGCGCCGCGCGAGCGGGTCCCGCTGGCCGAATTCGCTTACGCCGACGCCTGGGGCACAAGCGCTTTCTCCGGATGAGGGAGCCATCGCAGAGCGAGAGCCCCCAGCCCGGCGTGCAGCAGGCTCAGCACGGCGACGGCGGCGTGCAGCCCCGCGACGAACGCCTCCTTCGCGTCAACAGCGGCCGTGGACGCGATATCGGGCAGCTGGAGGGTTTCGCCGAGGGTGGGCGCGAGATCCGGACCTGCCAGGCGGAACACCAGCGCGGCGAGCGAACCCATGAGCGCGATGCCCAGCGCGTTGCCGATCTCGTTGCTCGTTTCGGCGATCGCGCCCGCCGCTCCCGCCCGCTCGGCGGGCACCGCTGCGACGGCCGTGTCGGCCACCACACTGAACGAGATGCCGTAGCCGACACCGGCGACCACCGTCGAGGCGACGTACCAGCCCGCTCCGCCCGTGACACCGGTCATGAGCAGCAGGGCGAGCCCGGCCGCGATGGAGAAGTGGCAGACGGCCAGCGCCGCGCGTCTGCCGATCCGGTCGACCAGCGCGGGCGTGGCGACGCACATGATCGTGAGCACGGCCGCCCCCGGCAGAGCGAGCAGCGCCGCGTGCAGGACGGGTAGCCCGAGCACGGACTGCAGGTGGATCCCCGACAGATACGCCGCCGCCGACCACGCCGCCAGTGGCAGCAGCCCGGTGACGATCGCGATCGTGAAGACGCGGTCGCGGAACAGGGAGAAGTCGACCAGCGGGTGATCGAGGCCGCGCTGACGTCGGGCGAACCACACCAGCAGCACCGCCCCGGCGATCCCCGCGGCGGCCGCGACCACGGAAAGGCCGTCGGCGGCCGCGTGCTTGATCCCGTAGATCGCGAGCAGGAGACCGGCGGCGGAGAGCGCCACACTCAGCACGTCGACACGGCCCCGCCCCGTGGCCCGCACCTCCCGCAGCAGCACCGGCGCGAGCGCCAGGAAAACCGCGATCACCGGCAGGTTGACCAGGAAGACCGAACCCCACGGGAACCGCTCCAGCAGGATCCCGCCGACGACCGGACCGATCGCGAAACCGGCGGCGAACGCGGCGGCGAAGACGCCGATGGCCTGCGCCCGTCGCCGAGGATCGGTGAAGAGTTCGCTCAACACCGCCAGCGCGGACGGCAACAGCGTCGCGCCCGCCAGTCCCATCAAGGCACGGAACCCGATCAGCGACTCCGGGCTCGGGGCGAACGCCGCGCCCGCCGAACCGATGCCGAACACGGCCGCGCCGATCATCAGCAGCTTCAAACGGCCGTACCGGTCACCGATGGCACCGAAAGCGACCAGCAGCGAGCCGACCGCGAACCCGTAGACGTCCAGGATCCACAACGCCTGATCGGCCGTCGGGGTGAGCGCCTGGCTGATCCTGGGCATCGCGAGGAACAGGATCGAGCCGTCCATGGCGACCAGGAAGACCGGGCAAAGGATCACCAGCAGGCCGAACCAGGCCCGGGAATGCTGTCGCGTCATGACATCGACGGTGCGTGGGCGCCAGCGCGGCAACCATCCCCGTGGTGTGGGTACACCCGGCAGGTACACCCACGGCGCCGCCCGGAAACCTAGGCTCGGGGTCATGGAAAGCCTCGGTGTGTACCTCAAGAGCCGTCGTGACCGGGTGACTCCCGCCGAACTCGGCTTGCGCACCTACGGCACCTCGCGCCGTGTGCCCGGCCTGCGCCGCGAGGAGCTCGCCCAGCTCGCCGGGGTGAGCGCCGGGTACTACACGCGGCTGGAGCAGGGCCTGGCCGAAACCGCTTCACGGCAAGTGCTCGACGC
Organism: Amycolatopsis sp. NPDC041971; assembly: GCF_055588925.1. Classification (NCBI taxonomy): domain Bacteria; kingdom Bacillati; phylum Actinomycetota; class Actinomycetes; order Pseudonocardiales; family Pseudonocardiaceae; genus Amycolatopsis; species Amycolatopsis sp. NPDC041971. The sequence continues at coordinate 165,850 of NZ_JBVJCE010000001.1, forward strand.
GCTCGCCCGCGCGCTCCGGCTCGACGACGTCGAGACCGTCCACCTGCACAACCTCGCCCGGCAGTCCCCGCTCCCGAAGTTGTCCGACCCCGGCCGGGAGGATCCGCATCCCCGGGTCCTCGCGCTGCTGGAGAACCTCGGTGAGGCCGTTCCCGCGCTCGTCTTCGGCCGTCGTGGCGACGTGCTCGCCTGGAACCACGCCGGGCACACGCTCATGGCCGAACACCTCGGCTTCGACGCTCCGGCGGATCCGGAGCGAAGGCCTTCGCTGCCGCGCATGTTCTTCCTCGATCCGCTCACCCGCGAACTGCACCGGAACCGGGCCGAACTCGCCCGCGTGCACGTCGCCTATCTGCGGTTGACCGCGGGCCGCCACCCCACCGACGCCCGGCTGGCCGCGCTCATCGGCGAACTTTCGATGCGCAGCGACGAATTCGCGACCCTCTGGGCGACCGGTGACGTCGCCGACTGCACCGTCGGCGCGATGCGTCTCCAGCATCCGACGGTGGGCACGGTGAGCGTCGACTACCAGGTGTGGCTCCAGCCCGACAGTCCCGGCCACCGGCTGGAGATCTACACACCGAAGGACCCGGGTTCCGCCGACGCGCTGAAGATCCTGACGCAATTCGATCGGTAACCTGGGGTCATGGGGGCTTTACGCGGTCTCGTCCGCAACGAATCGCGCACGATGGCGGGTCTCTGGCTCTATGTGAGGGGCCGCGAGGACGGCGTCGACGGGGACGCCGTCGCGGTGCCGTACGGCGGAAACGGCAAGCCGATCTTCATCGTCATGGCCGTGGTGAGCGCCGTCGAGGCGGGTCTGTTCTGGCTGATCGACTTCGGCCTGGCCGTCGACCTGCTGCTGCTCGTCCTGGGCGTGTACTCGGTGCTGCTCGTGTTCGGGGTCTACGCCGGCACTGTCGTCCGGCCGCATGTGATCTCTTCACGCGAGGTGCGGGTGCGCTACAGCTCGTTCTACGACGTGCGGATCCCGCGGGAGAACGTCGTCAGCCTGCGGCAGGTGAAGGAAAGTCACGACCCGGCCAAGGCGAAGGCGTTCCGCGACGAAACCTGGCTCAGCCACGACAATTTCTACGAGACGAACCTGGTCGCCGAGCTGCGTGAGCCGATCATCGTGACGCGGCCGCTCGGCAAGACCGAGACCGTCCGCGTCGTGAAGTTCCAGGCGGACGACCCGAAAGCCGCCATCGAGGCCTACGAACGTTTCGCGCTCAAGTGAGCCGATAGGTCCCCGCCACGATGGCCTCGGCGAGTTCGGTGACGTTGCCGTTCCGGGTGAAGGCGTGCGCCCGGAGCATGGCCAGCGCGTCCGAGACCGAACAGTCGTGGGCGGCCATCACCATCCCCGCGGCCTGATGCAGCACGACCCGGCGATCCAGGTCGCCGAACAACGGATGTACGGGAAGACCGTCGGCACCGTCGAGCCGCACGGCGGGGTTCAACGCGGTTTCGGTCAGCGCTTCGGCGACCACTCCCACGGACCGGGCCACCGCGACGGCCGGTTCGGGCTCGGGCCGATACGCGGTGAGGGTCCCCATCATCGCCTTCGGCAGGCCCAGCGGCGCCGAAACCACCGCGTGGATCCCGAATTCCCGCGCGGCGGGGCCGAATCGGGGCCACCGCCCGGAAAGCTCCGGTTCGCGGCAGACACCGGGTCTCAGCGGCGTGTCCCGTGCCGGCCCTTCGCCGAGGACTTCTTCGAGGTCGTGCACCCGGGCGGCGACGGAATCGGACGCCACGACGGCCGAGTCCCACCCGGCGAGGCCGAACAGGGTCACCACCAGGCTCTCGACGCCGGACGCCTCGGCCACCGCCGCCATGAACGCAGGCGGGACACCGGCCGGTTTCCCGGCCCGGTTCGCCCAGCGCCCGACGGCGTCGAGGTAGCCGGTGTGCAGCGCGGCCGCGGCACGGTGCTTTTCTTCGGTCGCGCGGTGCAGTTCCGCCATCCGGCGGTGGAACGACCGCATGGACCCGACGGCCGTGGCGAGCAGGCCTTCGTGCCGCCGGGCGACGGCGGCCGCGCGATCCGCGCGCCCGCGCTCGGTTTCGATCAGTCCGCGCAGCGCCGACGGGTCGTACCGGCCACCAGTGCCGTCCCACATGGGGCTGAGCGTACGCCCGCGCCATGCCCGCCGAAGTGACCCGAATGGCTGAGCCCCGGGGGTTCTCGGCCATCCGGAAGAAGACTAACGTTGAGTGCCCAGCGCCTCTTCGAACTGCAATCCGCAGGAAGGCCGCTTCTGATGCGAAATCGCGAAAGATGGGTCGCCGACACCTTGCTGGAGCTGGCCGACACGCTGGTCCCCACCCTCGACCCGGTGAATTACTGGCTCTGTGTGGCGGATCGTTACGCCCAATTGATTCCCTCGTCGTCGATCCGGTTGGCCGCCTTCGGTGTCCACGACGACCTTCCCGTCGTGGTGAACACGGACGAGCGGCTCGGCGAACCATCGATCGGCGCCCTCCTCTCCGAAGAAGGTCCAGGAATCGACTGCTGCAAGAGGAGGGAACCGATCGTCGGTTTCCGGCTCGGCGAGGCGACCGAACGATGGGAACGGCTGGCACCCGCCGCCCTTGCCCTCGGTTTCCGCACCGTGCACGCGTTTCCGTTCAGCCGCCACGAGGAAGTCCTCGGCGCGGTGACGATCCTGACCACGGAGACCACCCGGCTACCGGAAGCCGACGTGCGGATCGCGAGCGCGCTCGCCGACGCGGCGGCGATCGGCATGCTCAACCACCGGACGATCGCCGGGCTCACCGCCACCTCGCGACAACTACAAGGGGCGCTCAGCAGCCGGGTGATCATCGAGCAGGCCAAGGGACTCGTCTCCGCCAGGCTGGAGATCGGCACGGACGACGCGTTCCACCTGATCCGCCACTACGCGCGCGGCCACAATCTCCGGATCGGCGGTATTTGCGAGAGTCTGCTCAGCCGCCGCATGACCGCGGCCGACCTGACGGCGTCGCTCTCCGAGCACGCGGCGAAGGCGAACCACCGGCCCTGACTCACTGGGGCTGCCGTCGCTCGATCATCAGCACGACTCCGCCGCCCGGCCCCCGCAGCGGCGAACAGCTGACCGAGGCGACGAGTGGCCTGCCCTTCCGGTCCACCGCGTCGATCTCGACCGGGTCCGCGCGGTGCCCGGTCTCGTTGCAGACCTCGACGACGTCACGGAGCGTGGTCGTCGGCAGGCCGAAGTCCAGGTCGAAGAAGTCCTGCCGGTAGACCTCGCCGGTCCGCAGGCCCCACAGTTCCTCCGCGCCACGGTTCCAGCTGCGTACCTGGAGTTCGCCGTCGAGCACGACCACGCCCGCCTCGACGCTGGCCAGCACCCCTTCGAAGAACATGCGCGTCTCGTCGAGTTCCGCGGTACGGATACGCATCTCCTCGTTCATCGTTTCGAGTTCCTCGTTGCCCGACTGGAGCTCTTCGTTGGTGGTCTCCAATTCTTCGTTCGTGGACTGGAGTTCCTCGTTCGTCGTCTCGAGTTCCTCGATGCTCGACTGGAGTTCCTCGTTGACCGTCTCGAGTTCCGCGTTGGTGGTCTGGAGTTCGGTGTAGGCGGTCGCCAGATCCTCCTGCACGCGTTTCACCTCGTGCTGGAGCCTGGTGGCCTCGGTGGTGTCGACGAACGTGATCGCCGCGCCGATGTCCTCGCCGTCGACGGTGATCAGCGGCTGGACGATGACGTCGAAGTACTGCGCCTCTCGCGCGCCCCTCCGCCGCCGCACGGATTCGAGCCGGACGCTGCGGCGCTCGCTGTGGGCCTGGTCGATCACCGCCCGGAGTTCGATCGGCCGGTAGGACACCTCCAGATCGTGGAAGGGCCTGCCCACGTCGTGCGGGGAAAGCCCGAACTGGAGCCTCGCCGTGCTGTTGATCAGGGCGACCGTGCCGTCGCGGTCGAGCCCCAGCACGGAATCGGGTGAGGACGCCAAGGCGAGTTCGCACACCTGCCGTCGCCGGGTGGCGTCCCGCGCCCCCGCCCCCGACCGGACGTCGAAGCGTGCGGGCCGCACCACCGGACCGCCCGACCGCAGCTTGAACACCCGGTTCCGGATGTCGGCGACGTCGAACCGGACACCGTCGGAAAGCAGCATTTCGGCCTTCCCGAGGAACAGGTGACCGCCTTCGTTGAGCGCGAAATGGAACCGTTCGATGATCTTCGCCTGTGCCTCGACGTTGAAATACATCAAGGTGTTGCGGCAGGCGAGCAGGTCGACCCGGGAAATGGGGGCGTCGCGCGTGATGTCGTGCCTGCCGAAGATCACCCGGCGGCGGAGGTCACGCCGGAAGGCGAACAGGTTACCGACCGGCTCGAAGTACTTCTTCTTCAGCTCGCCGGGAAGGTGATCCAAGGACTTCGCCGGATACAGCCCTGTCCTCGCCTCGCGTAAGGCCTCTTCGTCGACATCGGTGCCGTAGATCTTGACCCGTCTGGTGCTTTCCTCGATACCGAGTTCTTCCGCGAAGACGATCGCGAGGGAATACGCCTCTTCCCCGCTCGAACAGCCGGCGCTCCAGATCCGGATTTCTTCGTCGGCACCGACCTTCTCGACGAGTTCGGGTACAACGGTCTTCCGCAGATGACTCCAGGCTTCGGTGTCACGGAGGAAACTGGTGACGTTGATGAGGATGGTGTTGAAAAGATCGAGGAACTCGTCGGCGTTGGTCTCCAGGAAGTCCCGGTATTCGGCGTAGCCCGCGATCTTCACCGACTGCATCCGCTTCTGGATCCGGCGGGCCAGCGAAGCGCGTTTGTAACCGGTGAAATCGAAACCGCGGGAATCCCTGATGAACGCCAGCAGCCTTTCGAGTTCCTGGCCGTCTTCGATTTCGCCGTCCGGCGCGTTCATACCGTCCTCGTTCCGTTGACCAGGCCGACGAGCGCACCGGCGACTTCGTCCAGTGGCAGCACCAGGTCGACCGGCACGGCCTTCGTCACCGCGTCCGGCATGCCCTTGAATTCGGCGGTCTCCGGATCCTGTGAGACAACGGTACCGCCACGGGCCTTGATGGCCGCGGCGCCCGAGGCGCCGTCGGAACCCGTCCCGCTGAGAACGCAGACGAGTGCCGCCGGACCGTGGACCGAGGCGATGGACTCGAAGAGCAGATCGGCCGACGGCCGCACGAACTTCACCCGCTCGGTCTCCGACAGACCGACCAGGTCGCCGGGTTCCACCAGCAGATGGCGGTCCGGCGGCGCGACGTAGACGACACCGGGCTTCAAGACGTCACCGGCCTCGGCCAGCTTGACCCGGAGCGAAGACCGGCGATCGAGGATGTCGGCGAGGAGCGTTTCGCGACGGGGGTCGAGATGCTGGACGACGACCAAGGGCACGGGAAGGTCGGCGGGCAGGGCGCCGAGCACCTCGATCAGTGCCTTGACCCCACCCGCCGAAGAGCCGATGGCGACGATCTCGTAAGCCGCCTCGCGGCGGCCGGAGCCGGGCATCTTCCGAGCGTAGTGCCCCCGGCGCCGCAAAGCGCGTTTCCGGACTTCCGCGTGACGCTAGGCGGAACCGCCCACCCGACGGATGATCTTCGCGAGGATGCCCGTGACGACCATCCAGAAGATCGCGGCGATGCCGTAGTTGATCAGCACGCGGAGCTTGGCGTCTTCGGGCATGAAGAGATCCTTGAAGCCCAGCAGGAGCCCGTCCGCCCAGCCGCGGACGAACGACACGATGCCGTTGTCGGGGTTCGCCTCGCCGATCACGAAGACGACGTGCAGCACCAGGATGGCCGCGAAGATCAGGCCGACCCAGCGGACCAAGCTCGCCAGTATCCCGGCCGCGCGGCCGCCTCCGGCACGCCAGTCGACCTTGCGTCTGGTCTTCTGATCAGCGGTTTCCTTTTCTTCAGCGTGCTCGCCCATGCCGGGCAGTGTGGCACGCCGCCTGGGCCGATTGCTACCCGCGAGTAACCCGAACGGGCGCCTCTGTGGTCACGGTTCGATCGCGGCCCGGGTTTCCTTTCGAGAGATCTCGTGGTTAAGGTGGCGTCGTGGCTCGAGCTCTCCTGCTTCGCTGCCGCGACGGGGCCTGATCGGACCGGCTCCCCGTCGCGGGGCTTCGTGGTGCCGGTCGTCGCACCCGATTCTTCAGGAGAACCCTCCCCTCATGAGCATCCGTAAGCCCACGCGCCCGGCCCCTTCCGAGCAGGCTTCGTGGAACACCCAGCGCGGCACTTCGATGCCCGTACACCGCTATCGCCCCTGGTACGACCTGGTCGAGGACATCTCGCTGCCCGACCGCACCTGGCCGGACAAGCGCATCGACACCGCGCCGCTGTGGTGCGCGGTCGACCTGCGCGACGGCAACCAGGCCCTGATCGACCCGATGTCGCCCGCGCGCAAGCGCAAGTTCTTCGACCTGCTGGTCCGCATGGGCTACAAGGAGATCGAGGTCGGTTTCCCGGCGGCGTCGCAGACGGACTTCGACTTCGTCCGCGAGATCATCGACGAGGGCGCCATCCCGGACGACGTCAGCATCCAGGTGCTGACGCAGTGCCGCCCGGAACTGATCGAGCGCACCTTCAAGGCGCTCGAAGGCGCGCCGCGCGCGATCGTCCACATCTACAACTCGACCTCGATCCTGCAGCGTCGCGTCGTGTTCCGCGAGGAGCGCATCGGCATCACGAAGATCGCTTCGCAGGCCGCTGAACTGGTCGTCGACTACGCCGCGAAGCAGCCGGACACGGACTTCCGTTTCCAGTACTCGCCGGAGTCCTACACGGGCACGGAGCTGTCGTACGCGCTCGAGGTCTGCAACACCATCACCGACATCTGGCAGCCGACACCGGAGAAGCCGGTCATCCTGAACCTGCCCGCCACCGTGGAGATGGCGTCGCCGAACGTCTACGCCGACTCGATCGAGTGGATGCACCGCAACCTGGAGCGCCGCGATTCGGTGATCCTGTCGCTGCACCCGCACAACGACCGCGGCACCGGTATCGCCGCCGCCGAGCTGGGCTTCCAAGCAGGGGCGGACCGGATCGAAGGCTGCCTGTTCGGCAACGGCGAGCGCACCGGCAACGTCGACCTGGTCGCGCTGGGCATGAACCTCTACAGCCAGGGCGTCGACCCGCAGATCGACTTTTCCGACATGGACGAGATCAAGCGGACCGTCGAATACTGCAACCAGCTGCCGGTGCCCGAACGCAGCCCGTGGGCCGGCGACCTGGTGTTCACCGCGTTCTCCGGCAGCCACCAGGACGCGATCAACAAGGGCCTCGACGCGATGAAGGCCGCCGCCGACAAGGCGGGGACGCCGGTCGACGAGCACCCGTGGGAGGTCCCGTACCTGCCGATCGACCCGAAGGACATCGGCCGCAACTACGAGGCCGTCATCCGGGTGAACTCGCAGTCCGGCAAGGGCGGCGTCGCCTACATCATGAAGGCCGAGCACCAGCTCGACCTGCCGCGGCGCCTGCAGATCGAGTTCTCGAAGGTCGTCCAGCGCCACACCGACACCGAGGGCGGCGAGGTCGACCCGGCCACGATGTGGAACGCGTTCTCGGCCGAGTACCTGGACCTGAAGACGCCGCTGGAGCTGGTCCGCCAGCACGTCAGGGACAGCGGCGACGGCGAGTACGACATCACCGCTACCGTCCGGGTCGAGGGTGACGAACACGAGGTCACCGGCCGCGGGAACGGGCCGATCGCGGCTTTCTTCGACGCGCTTTCGACCGTCGGGTTCGACCTGCGGCTGCTGGACTACAGCGAGCACACCCTCTCGCCGGGCGACGACGCGCGCGCGGCGTCGTACATCGAGTGCGCCATCTCCGACCGGGTGTACTGGGGCATCGGGATCGACCCGTCGATCGTGACCGCTTCGCTGCGGGCCGTCGTCTCGGCCGTGAACCGGGCCCACCGGTAACTGCCGCTTTGCGTGTGAAGGCCGGATCTCGCGTGCGTGGAGCCGGATCTCGCGTGTCTGAAGCCGGATCTCGCGTGTCCAGAGCCGGAAGACACCGTGCGATCCGGCCACACGTGAGATCCGCCTTCAATCACGTGAGATCCGCCTTCAATCACGCGTGATCGCCGTCTGGACACGCGAATCACGCCCTCTGCCGAAGAGACAGGAGCGCTAAAGCGTCTTCACGGCGGCCAGGATGTCGGCCGGGTCGGTGCGGGTGGTGTAGTCCGGGTGCACGTCGATGTACCGGATGACGCCTTCGCCGTCCACGACCAGGACGGTCGGGTACGGCAGTTCCCATTCCGCCGCGCCGTTGATCTTCTCGACGTCGCCGATGAGCGTGTCGAAGGCCGGCTTCGTCTCCGGGGCCAACCGGAACGTGATGCCGAGGGCGCGCCCCAGCTCGTTGTCCACATCGGACAGAACGGTGAACTCCAGCTCCTTTGTGGACAGCGAGTCGTCCGGCAGCTGCGGGCTGACCGCGACCAGCTTCACGCCCAGATTTCCCAGTTCCGGCAGCAGTTCCTGCTGATACGTACGCAGGGTCAGATTGCAGTACGGACACCACGCGCCGCGATAGAACACCACGACCGCGGGCCCGTCCGCGACCCGGACCTGATCGCCGCCGGCGTCCGGCAGCACGAGGTCCGGCATCGCCGTCCCCGGCCTCCCGGCCGCCTCGACGACCATCCCGGCGAACGTTTCCCGGTCGGCCTTGAGCACCTCGGCGACCTCCGCCGGAACGTGGTTCGCGACCGAGCTCCGCAGTTCGGCGAGGTCGGTGTTGAGATCCCCCATGGTCAGCTCCTTCGATTGTACTGATCGGTACAGTACAGGCGACTGTACTATCCGGTACATGAGTGGTCAACCGGCGAAGACCCCGCGAGGGCGGATGACTCGGGACGCGATCGTCGACGCGGCCGCCGAGCTGATGTACGTCAACGGCGTGGCCGGGACGAGCGTCGACAAGGTGCTCGCGGCCAGCGGCGCCGGGAAATCGCAGATGTACCACTACTTCAAGAACAAGGACGAACTCGTCGAAGCGGTCATCGCCCGTTTCGTCGAAAAGATCCTCGGCAATCAGCCGACCATCTTCGAGCTGCACAGCTGGGCCGATTTCGACCAGTGGGCCCAGGAGATCCTGGCCGTCCAGACCACCCCCAAGGGGCCGATCGCCTGCCCGCTCGGCAATCTCACCGGCGAACTCGGCGACGACCCCAGGATGGCGCCCCTGCTCGACAAGGCCTACCGCGAGTGGGAATCACATCTTGAACGCGGACTGAGGTCCTTGCAGGAAAAGGGAAAGCTCGTCGACGACGCCGACCCGGCCAGGCTCGCGCAGGCCGCGATGACCTGTGTCCAGGGCGGCCTGCTGATGGCCCATGTGCGGCATGACATCACGCCGATCGCCGACGCGCTCCAGATCGCGCTGGATCACCTGAAGAGTCACGCTCGCCCGTGAGCGCCGCGACCTCGTCGGCGAGCGCGTCGAGCACCTTCGCCACCGCCGGCCGCGAAGACGCACCGAGCCGGTAGACCGCCTCCACGTGCCGCGCCGCCTTGATCCCGGCGAGTGGACGGCAGACGAGGCCACCGCCGCGTCGAGTGTCCATTGTGTACCGAGGCAGCAACGCGATCCCGTGTCCGGCGGCGACGAGCCGTTCGGTGATGCGGAAATCGTTGATACGCTGGACGACCTGCGGACGCACGCCGGTGCGGATGATCAGCGACTGGAGGATGTCGTCGACCGGGAACCCGGCGTTGACGCTGATCCAGCGTTCGTCGGCCAGTTCGGCGAGCTCGATGCGACGCCGTTTCGCGAGCCGATGCCCCGCGGGGAGCGCGACGTCGAGCGGTTCACGCAGCAGATGCCGCGTCTCCAGCCGGTCCGAGCCGAGCGACGGCGCGTGCTCGTCCCGGTGCGCCACCACGATGTCGTAATCCGCGACGAGCCCGGGAACCTCCGGCGGGGTCATGTCGACGTCGCGCACGATGACGTCCAGGCCGTCGAATTCCGCCGTCCGGTGCAGCAATCCGGGCAGCAGCATCAGCCCGGCCGACTGGAAGATCGCCATCCGGACGCGGCCGCGCGGAGCACTGCGGTAAGTGTCCAATTCGGACTCCGCGCGCTCGAGGGCGGCGAGCACGTCGTCCGCGCGGGCGACCAGCGCGCGGCCCGCGTCGGTCAGCCGCAGCCCTCTCCCGGCGGGTTCCGTGAGCGCGAGACCGACGTCACTCTGCAACGCGCGCAGCTGCTGGGAAACCGCGGACGGGGTGCAGTGCAACGCCTTCGCGGCCGCCGTCACGCTGCCGCGGTCGGCGAACTCCCGCAGGGTCCGCAACCGGCCGATGTCCATCCCGCCAGCATATGTGAAGCCGAACTGAACGGTCGCTGTAAATATTCTCGCTGGTCCTAAATGGTCGTTCCACGTAAGAGTGAAGACATGCCCGCCCGCGATCGTCTGCTCGCTCTGCTCGTCGCCGTCCTCTGGGGCTGCAACTTCCTCGCCATCCACGCCACCCTCGGCCAGTTCCCGCCCGTCTTCGCCGGCGGGCTGCGTTTCGCGGTCATCGCGATCCCGACCATCCTGTTCGTGCCGTGGCCGAAGGTGAAAATCCGCCACCTGCTCGGCTACGGGCTCGGATTCGGCACCGGGCAGTTCGCGTTCCTCTTCATCGCGATGGACACCGGCATGCCGACCGGTCTCGCGTCGCTGGTGTTGCAGGCTTCAGCCCCGTTCACCGTCCTGCTCGGCGCCGTCTTCCTGCGGGAACGGGTGTCCGGACGGCAGCTCGCCGGGATACTGCTCGCCGTCGCCGGGATGGCGACGATCGCCTGGCAGCAGGCCGGGAACGCCGCCCTGTTGCCGGTGATCCTGACCCTGCTCGGCGCGCTGAGCTGGGCGTTCGGCAACCTGAGCACCCGGCAGGCGGCACCGGACAACCCGTTGAACTTCGTCCTCTGGATGTCGGTGGTGCCGCCGCTGCCGATGTTCGCGCTGTCGCTGGTCATGGAGGGCCCCGCCGAGATCGGGCACTCGCTGAGCACACTGGGCACCCCGACCGGCCTGATCGGCCTCGGCGGGCTCGCCTACGTGGTGCTGTTCGGCACGATCGTCGGCTCCGGGATCTGGACGACGCTGATGCGCCGCAACCCGGCGGGCGTGGTCGCGCCGTTCTCCCTGCTGGTGCCGGTGGTCGGGCTGTCGATGGCGTTCCTGGTGCTGGACGAACGGCCGTCGCCGCTGGAGATCATCGCGGCGGCCGTGGTCATCGGCGGGGTCCTGTTCGGTTCGACGAGACGCCGCGTGCGCGAGCCGGACTTCCTCGCTGAAGCCGAAACACCTCAGCCCACTGGTGTGCGGTGAGAGTCTTGGGCAGGGCCGTCGGCGGGATCCGCTCCTCCTGAAGCCAGCGCCGGGTCTCGCGGGACGCGCCCAGGATCTCCGCGATCCCCCGGCCCCGACCGGTGAACACCCGCCGCACGAAATCCTGGTAGCGTTCGCGGTCCTCGACGAGCGGGCGCTCCCGCCGGGTCATGGTCAGCAGCCCGCCGTCGACGCCGGGCCGAGGCCGGAAGGCCGTCGCCGGGACCCGGCCGACCAGCCGGAACTCGAACCACGGCCACCACTGCGCGGTCATCATGGTCGCGCCGCCGACACCCGCGCGGCGGCGCGCCACCTCCCACTGCGTGAGCAGCACGGCGTCCGTCCACATCGGAGCGGTGAGGACACGGCGCAGCAGCGCGGTGGTCAGGTGGAACGGCAGATTGCCGACCAGCACGTACGGCGTTGACGGCAGGGTGAACCGCAGGAAGTCCGCGGTGACGATCTCCGTCGGCGGCTGGACGCGGCCCGCCAGCCTCGCGGCACGGCGGTCGTCGATTTCGACGCCGGTCAACCGCCTGCCCAGCCGTCGCAGAGGCAGGGTCAACGCGCCGTCACCCGCGCCGATCTCGATGATCGGCCCGTCGGTGACGGCGACGAGCTTCACGACGGTTTCGATGGTGTTCCGGTCGATGAGGAAATTCTGGCCGAGTTCATGACGGCCAGGACGCTGTGTGCGCAAGGGATCTCCGCGGCTTCGAGGTGAGCCGGGCAGCACGAGGCCTGCCCGGCGATGTCTCGCTCGGGCGGCGGTTCCTTGCTGGACGCTGGGGATCCGCCGCTAGGCGCGGCGGTTCCTGGTGAACGCGGAAGCACACATGGCGGCGAAACTACCTCGGGCCGGCGTGCTCCCGCGAACGGTTTTACGCGCCGATCCGGCCGGTGCCGAGGTGCTCGCCCGGCCCGGACAACGCGGCCTTGACCCGGCGCGTGAGGTAGCCGGTGAGCACTTCGGTCCGCCGTAGGAACCCGAGCCCGCCGTCCACGACAGGACCGAATGCACGTTGACCAGCGCACGGACGGATTCCGCGTCGGTGACGTCACAAAAGTGTTCGATTTTCGCCTCTGTCGTCAGGTTGGAGACGCGGAGCGACAGAGTCAAGGACGCTTGACCTATGTCATGGACCGCGACCGACCGATACCGGTTACGCACCGCCCCGTCGGGGCTGGCGCTCGTTCAGGACTTCCTCAACACGAAGGCGTTCAAGACACACGGCCTCGACCTGCTGAGCGACGTCGATCTGGCGCGCCCCTGGGCCACCGAAGCGCTGGCGGAGTGGTCGCGGGCGCGGGATGCCGACGTGCCCGAGGTCACGCTGGGTCCGGGCGACCTTCGCGCGCTTCGAGAGCTTCGGCAGTCGTTCGTTTCGCTCCTGGACGGCGATGAGGTGGCCGCCGAGAAGTCGATCAAGGCGGATCTGGCCCTGCGGGACGGCGTCGTCCGGTTGTTCCCGTCCGGCATCGGACGGCAGTGGCTCACTTCGGCGCTGTGGACGGAGACGCTGCTCGCGCAGCAGGCCGGGATTTGGCCGCGGCTGAAACTGTGCCGTCTCGACGGCTGCCGCTCGGCCTTCTACGACGTCTCGCGCAACAACAGCGGGGTCTGGCACGACGTACGGACCTGCGGGAACGTCGCGAACCTGCGAGCGGCGCGAGAGCGGAAGAAAGCGCTCAGCTGAACGAAGCCAGCGCTGACGGGATCGGGATCTCGCCGCCGATGACGTCGAAACCCTGGTTCTCGGTGAGCGGCTCTTCCAGCGTGCCGACCAGGACGGCGGCGACGTCCGCGCGGGAGACGCGGCCCGGTTCGAGATGACCGGCGACCTTGACCTGCCCGGTGGGGCGATCGTCGGTGAGCGTGCCGGGCCGGACGATCGTCCAGTTCAGGCTCGAACGGCGGAGGACGCTGTCGGAGATCTGCTTCGCCATCAGGATCGACCGCACCAGCCGATCACCCTGATCCGGCGAATCCGCGAACTGCGCGGAAAGCTGCACGAACCGCGAGACACCCGCCTTCTCCGCCGCGCGGATCGCCGTGATCACGCCGTCGCGGTCGACGAGGTCGACCGAGGCCTGATCCGGATCGGGCGCGCCGATCGCGCTGATCACCACCTCGGAACCGGCCAGCGCCTCGACGAGGTCGTCCGCGTCGGCGGTGACGTCCGCGACCACCGTTTCGGCGCCGAGACCGGCGACCTCCTCCGCGCGGCGACGGCTGCGCAACCCCGCCCGCACCTGATGTCCCCGCCCCCGCAGGAGCCGGACCACATGGATCCCCGTCCGCCCCGACGCACCCAGCACTGTGACCCGCATGACACCAAGTCTGCCCGAAAGCGGCGGTGAGTGCCTGGTCACCTGGGTCGGGGGGGGGGGGGGGGGGGGGGGGGGGGGGGGGAGGGAGGCCAGCCCGACAACACCGAGCCGCCCCCCGCGACCCAACCCCCCCCCCCCCCCCCCCCCCCCCCCCCCCCCCCCCCCCCCCCCCCCCCCTCCCTCCCCTCCCCCCCCCCCCCCCCCCCCCCCCCCCCCCCACCACCTGGACCGAACGGCCCCGTGACCTCGCGACCGGCTAGAGGATCTCCGCCGCCGAACCGACGTCCGGCAGCCCGCCGACGTCGGGGTTCAGCTCTCCGGCGCCGACGAGTTCCGCCTTGACCTCGTGCGGTTTGATCCGCCCGTCGCGGATGTCCTCCGCGTAGTGGCAAGCGACCCGGTGCCCGGCGCCGATCTCCCGCAGCTGCGGGCGGTCGGTGTCGCACAGGCTCTGCTGCTTCCACGGGCACCGCGTGTGGAACCGGCAGCCGGACGGCGGCCGCGCCGGCGAAGGCAGGTCACCGGCGAGCAAGATCTGTTCGCGGGTGTCCTCCACCACCGGGTCCGGCACGGGGATCGCCGAGAGCAGTGCCCGCGTGTACGGGTGCAGCGGGTCCTCGTAGAGCGCGTCGGCGTCGGCCTCTTCGACCAGCGAGCCGAGGTACATCACGCCGATGCGGTCGGAGATGTGCCGCACCACCGCGAGGTCGTGCGCGATCACCAGATACGTGAGCCCGAGTTTCGTCTGCAGATCTTCCAGCAGGTTCACCACCTGCGCCTGCACCGAGACGTCCAGCGCGGACACCGGTTCGTCGGCGACGATCAGGTCCGGCTCGACCGCGAGCGCCCGCGCGATGCCGATGCGCTGGCGCTGGCCGCCTGAGAACTCGTGCGGGTACTTCCGCAGCGAGGACTCCGGAAGCCCGACGGCGGACAGGAGTTCGCGCAGCCGCTTGGCCGTCGTTTCCTTGTCCTTGTCGAGGCCGTGCGCCTTCATGCCTTCGGTCAGGATGGATTCCACCGACTGCCGAGGGTCCAAAGAGGACATCGGGTCCTGGAAGATCATCTGCATCCGGCGGCGTGCCTTGCGCAGTTCCTCGCCCTTGAGCCCGGCCACGTCGGTGCCGTCGAAGACGACGTTGCCGTTCGTCAGTTCGGTCAGCCGGAGGATGGCCCTGCCCAAAGTGGACTTCCCGCAGCCGGATTCCCCGACCAGACCGTAGGTTTCACCCTTGCGGATGGCGAGATCGACACCGTCCACGGCGTACACGTACCCGATCGTCCGGTCGACCACGATGCCGCGTTTGATCGGGAAGTGCACCTTGAGGTCGTTGACCTCGAGCAGTACTTCCTGCTCCGGTACCACGTGCGTCATCGGGTCCCTCCTCGTGCGGCCACGGCCGGGATCACCGGGTTGTGGCAGCGCAGCAGTCCACCGCGATCGGGGGTCAGCTGCGGTGAAACCTCCCGGCACACGCCGAGAGCGTTCGGGCAGCGGGGCGCGAAGGCGCAGCCACCGTCCCACGGGATGTTGTCGGCGACGGATCCCTTGATGGGGATCAGTTTTTCGCCGCGGCCCGCGTCGAGCCGCGGGATCGAGGCGAGCAGGCCGTGCGTGTACGGGTGCCGAGGCTCGGCGAACAACGAGTGCCGCTCCGCCCGCTCGACGATCTTGCCGCCGTAGAGCACGTTGACCTCGTCGCAGAGTCCGGCGACGACACCGAGGTCGTGCGTGATCATGATCAGCGCGGTCCCGGTGTCCTGCACCAATTCCCGCAGCAGCGCGAGGATCTGCGCCTGGATCGTCACGTCGAGCGCGGTGGTCGGCTCGTCGGCGATGAGCAGCCGCGGGCGGCAGGCGAGCGCGATCGCGATCAGCGCGCGCTGCCGCATCCCGCCGGAAAGCTGGTGCGGGTACTCGGTGAGCCGGCGTGCCGGGTCGGGGATCCCGACCTTGTCCAGCAGTTCCGCCGCCTCCACCGACGCCGCCTTGCGCGACATCCCGCGATGCCGCTCCAGCACCTCGGTGATCTGAAGGCCGATCGGGATGACCGGGTTCAGCGAGGACAGCGGATCCTGGAAAACCATGCCGAGGTCACGGCCGCGGCGGTCCCGCATTTCCCTGTCCGACAGGCTGAGCAGATCCGTGCCTTCGAACGACACCGAACCGCTCACGTGGTTGCCGCGTTTCGCGAGCAACCGCATGATCGCCAGCGAGGTCACGGATTTGCCGCAACCGGACTCACCGACGAGGCCGACCGTCTGGCCGGGTTCGACGTCGAAACTGACCTCGTTCACCGCGGTGAACGGCTTCTCACCGCGCCGCTGGAAAACGACCTTGAGGTCGCGTACTTCGAGGAGTGCCATCTTCACATCACCGCCTGTTCTTCGGATCGAGGGCTTCCCGCAGGGACTCGCCGAGCAGCGTGAACCCGAGCGCGACGATGATGATCGCGATCGCCGGGTAGTACGCCAGCTCGGGGCGGATGTCGAGGAACTGCCGAGCACTGCGGCTCAGCATGATGCCCCATTCCGCCCGGTTCGGGTCCGGGTCGCCGAGACCGAGGAACGACAGCGCCGCCGCCTCGAGGATGGCGGTCGCCAGGGTCAGCGTGGCCTGCACGATGACCGGGCCGAGCGAGTTGGGCAGCATGTGCCGCAACACGATCGCCCCGCGTTTGACGCCGAGCGACGTCGCCGCGAGCACATGGTCGCTGTTTCTCTGCGCGAGCATCGAACCACGCAGCAACCGCGCGAAGATCGGCACGCTGACCATCGAAACCGCGACGATCACCGTCCACTGGCTCGGCTTCTGGAACAGCGCGGCGACCGAGATCGCCAGCAGCAGCGACGGCACGGACAGCATGACGTCGACGAGCCGCATCAGCACGGTGTCGACCCAGCCGCCGAAGGCACCGGCGAGGCCACCGATGATCATGCCGACCACGACGCCGATGATCGTCGCGAGCACACCGACCAGCAGCGTGTTCTGCGCACCGACCAGCAACCGCGAAAGATAGTCGCGGCCGAAGTCGTCGACACCGAGCGGGAAACCGGGCTGAGCGCCCGGAATGATGCCCTGGCCGAGGATGACCTGGCTCTGCAGATACCGCTCGTAGGGATCCTTCGGCGCCAGGAGCGGCGCGAAGATCGCCACCAGCAGGAACAGGCCGGTGATCACCGCGCCGGTGATGGCCACCGGGCTCCGCAGCATCCGGCGCAGCGCCTCGCCACCGAGGCTGTGCCCCTTCGCCGACGAAGCCGCGAGCTTGTCGATCGGCTCCTTCTTCTTGTTCAGCAAGGTGTTCATCGGACACGCACCCTCGGGTCGATGAGCCCGTACGAGACGTCGACCAGCATGTTCACCAGCACGTAGACCAGCGCGCCGAACAGCAGCAGCGCCTGCAGACGCGGGTAGTCACGCCGTTCGATGCCTTCGGCGAGCAGGAAGCCGAGGCCGCGGAAGTTGAACACCCGCTCGGTCAGCACGGCGCCACCGAGGAGCGCGCCGGTCTGGAGACCGATGACGGTGACCACCGGCAGCAGGCCGTTGCGGAGAACGTGACGCCGCCGGACGACCGGCTGGGTCAGGCCCTTCGAGTTGGCCGTGCGGATGAAGTCCTCGTTCAGCACGTCCAGCACCGAAGCCCGGGTGATCCGGACGATGACCGCGAGCGGAATCGTGGCCAGCGCGAACGCCGGGAGGATCAGGTGGGTGATCGCGTCCCAGGCGGCGTCCCATTCCTGGGTGATGATGCCGTCGAGGACCGCGAACCCGGTGACGCTGGTGGCGTCGAGGCCCGCCATCTGACGGCCCTGCGAGGGAAGTCCCAGCGGGGCGGCCAGCAGGTCCTGCATCATGTACCCGAGGAAGAACACCGGCACGGCGACGCCGACCAGGCTGAGCACGATGATGACGTTGTCGACGGTCCCGCCGCGGAAACGGGCGGCCAGGTAGCCGAACGGGATGCCGAGGCCCACCGCGATGAGCATCGCGCAGAAGCCGAGTTCGATCGTGGCGGGAAGGAAGTTCCCGATCTCCGACATCACCGGCTGGGCGGAGACCAGCGAGTTGCCGAAGTCGCCGGTGATCGCCCGGCCGAGGAACTTGAAGTACTGGACGAAGATCGGATCGTCGAGGCCGAGGAGCTTGTTCAGGTCGGCGATCTTCTCCGGGGTCGCCTTGTCACCCAGGAGGGCGCCGGCGGGGCCACCGGGAAGGGACCGGAGCCAGGCGAAGATCAAAATGGACAGGATCAAGAGCGTCGGTATCGCTTGTAGCAGCCGACGCACGAGAAAACGGAGCACGTGCGTTCCTTTGTTGCCAGCCCGGGAATGGACTTCAGGGGGTGGGCGCGGTAGCACCCACCCCCTGAGCCATCAGTGGTGGTGGATCAGTTGACCGTGACGGTGTAGAAGCGCTCGTCGGTCAGCGGGCTGGCCACCAGGCCCTTCACCTTCGGGCCCACGACGATCGCCGGGGGGCCGTAGGAGATCGGGATGGCGGGCAGGTACTCCATGATCTGCTTGTTGACTTCCTGGTACGCCTTGGTGTGCGCCTCGCCGGCGGGCGCGGCGTCCGCGGCGGAGAGGGCGTTGAAGAGCTCGGTGTTGTTGAAGCCGAACTCCGCCTTCTCTCGGCCGAAGAAGGTGCCGACGAAGTTGCCGGCGTCGTTGTAGTCACCGGTCCAGCCGAGCAGGTGCACGTCGTGCTTGCCCGCCTTCTGGACGTCGTCCTTGTAGCCACCGTTCCACGGCTTGGCGATCGGCTCGACCTTGATGCCCATGGCCTTCATGTCCTCGGACAGCGAGGTGAAGATGTCGGCCGGGTTCGGCATGTACGGCCGGGTGACCTCGGTCGGGTAGTAGAACTTCAGCGTCATGCCCTCGGCGCCGGCTTCCTTCAGGAGGTCTTTCGCCCGCTGAAGGTTGTAGTCGTACTTGGTGACGTTCTCGTTGTAGCCGTCGATCGCCTTCGGCACGAACTGGGTCGCGGTCTCGGCGCCCTCGGGGAGCTTCGACTTCACGAACTGCTCACGGTTGAGGCCGTAGGCCAGCGCCTGGCGGACCTTGAGGTCCTTCAGCTTCGGGTTGTTCTTCTGGTTGATGCCCAGGTACAGGATGTTGAACGACGGGCGGATGAGCACCTGCTCGCCGTCGTTGCGCAGCAGGCCGTAGTCCGCGGGCGACGGGTAGTCGTAGCCCTGGATGTCGCCGGCCTTGAGCGCCTGCTTGCGGGCGTTCTCGTCCGGGATGACCTTGAAGACCAGCTTGTCGAGCTTGGCCGTCTGGGTCGGCGAGTCGGTGGCCTTGACCAGCGTGATCTCACCCTTGGCCTGGTCCCAGCTCTCGAACTTGAACGGGCCGGTGCCGGTCGGGTGCTTCAGCGCGTACTCCGGGTAGGAGAACGAGTCACCGCTCTGGGTGACGGCGTCGGCGTTGTACTTCTTCAGCGCGTCCGGACTCTGCATGGACAGCGACGGAAGGGTGAAGGCGGCCGGGAAGGCGCCCTTGGCCTTGTTCAGGTTCAGGACGGCGGTGGACTCGTCCTTGGCCTGGCAGTCCTTGTAGACCGGGTCGCCGGAAGCGTCGCCCTCGTTCTTGGCGAAACCCTCGAAGACGTCGCCGTAGTAGATCATCTGGCTCTGGGCGGCGGCGCCCTTCATGTTGAACATGCGGTTGAAGTTGAAGCAGACCGCTTCGGCGTTGAACGGGGTGCCGTCGTGGAACTTCACGTTCTTCTTCAGGGTGAAGGTCCAGGTCTTGCCTTCGTTGCTGCCTTCCCACTTCTCCGCCAGGCCGGGCTCGAGGTCCGCGGTCCCCGGCTTGTTCATGATCAGGGTGTCCATCATCTGGCGGATGATGCGGAAGGTCTCACCGTCGTCGTTGAAGAGCGGGTCGAACGTCTTCGGGTTACCGGCGGCGCCGAAGACCATGGTGCCTCCCGAGCCACCCCCTGCGCCTTCATCACGCTTCGATTCGGCACAGGCGGAAATGGAGACCGCGAGTGCGCCGGCAAGCCCGATCAGGGCCACACGGCGTGCTCGGGTCACCCGCAGTTGCTGCATCTGGCACCCCTTGAGGAGATATTCGGTGTTTAGGCACCGTCGGCGTCGATCGGTCGAAACTCGAACTCCGCGGACGATCGGTGTGCTCGCCGACACTAGCGGGAACTCAGCCCGCACTTAAGCACGCGAGGTTACGATCGCGCTACACGACGGCCAATACGACCGCAAAGTGTCCGCAATTCTGGACGGAGTGTAATCAATTTCGGACCACTAACGCGCAGAGTGCCGGGTCACTGACTCAAATGGGTGCTTACCGCTACAACCAATGGGTCACTGACAAAACAGGACATCCGCGGGTATCGGGTCGCCTCTCGCTAGTGGTAAGGCCCGTCCGAAGACAATGGTGCAGTTGTCAGGCCCGGTCCCTGAAGTCCGTGAAGGCCTCCTTGAGGGACCCAGAGTCCCTCAAGGAGGCCTTCACGGCCAGGTGAACGTGTGACGGCACGGGCCTCACCACTCACCGGAGGTGATCACTCGATCCGCTGCGGCCCGAGTCCCGTCCACGGCGAACCACCCGCGTTCGAACAGTTGCCAGCGCCGCAGGTCCACCCGGGATTCCTCGCCGTCGCGGCCCGCCGCGCGGTCGAGGCGTTCGGCCTCGCTCCCGCCGTCGAGCCAGGTCAGCAGCGACAACGACGGCCGTATC
Organism: Amycolatopsis sp. NPDC041971; assembly: GCF_055588925.1. Classification (NCBI taxonomy): domain Bacteria; kingdom Bacillati; phylum Actinomycetota; class Actinomycetes; order Pseudonocardiales; family Pseudonocardiaceae; genus Amycolatopsis; species Amycolatopsis sp. NPDC041971. The sequence goes on from NZ_JBVJCE010000001.1 coordinate 186,207, forward strand.
CGCGCGCGGCCACTGGAAACGCCTTCCAGCACCAGGACTTCGGGGGCCGGGATTTCGATTTCTTCACCCGGCCGAGGGGTGCCGCTGGTCCAGTCCACACGCCGGTAGCGGCCGGGCCTGCCCGCGCGCAACGGTTCCAGTACCCCGGTTTCCAGGCGCGGCCACCACGAAACGGGCTCGTCCCAGGTGGCGAACTCGTCGGTGCTCATCAGCGCCACGCGGACGCCGCGGACACCGAGTTCGGCCACGATCTTCCCGGCCAGCGTGGACTTCCCGGAGCCGGACGGGCCGTCGACGGCGAGCACGCGGACGGCGCCCAGTCTCGGCGGGGCCGCGAAAAGGGCGTCGATCAGCGTGCGCGTGCCGGGCTCACTTCGGGGAGCCCTTTGACGTTGTCGGGCGCGGCGGTCCTCGCTTCGAGTGCGGAGACGCGTTCTTCCAGGTCACGCTGGGCATCGGCGAGTTCGCAGCGAAGGAGCGCGATCTCCTCGACGGAGGTCCGGACCTCTTCTTCGAGATGCCCGACCTCGGTCGACAGATGCAAGGCGACCAGCGCGAGCACGACACCGGCCAAGAGGAATACGAAGTTCGACGGCGTCTGCACGCCGGTCACCCGGGCGAGGAAGTCGGCGGCCTGCGGAACGAGGGCGAGCACGACCACGCCGACGGCGAGGACGAGCCAAACACCCGCGTACTTTTCCCGCAGTTTCCGCCGTCGCATCATCTCGAGGACGACGAACAGCACGAGACAGGCGACGACGATGCTGAGAATGCGCCAGCCAGCCATAATCAGCTCCTTTTACGCCGAATCCGACGAGTCGACGGCGGGGCGGCGGCGCACCAGCGCCAGCAGCAGGGCGAGTCCGGCACGGCCGAGGTAGACGGCCGATTTCACCGGCGAATGGCTCGGCGTTCCGGCCGCCCGTTCGCGCATGATCACCGGGATTTCCTTGATCTTCAGTTCGGCTCGAATCGCCATCACGAGCGATTCGACCGTGTCGCCGAGGTATTCGGCCGGGTAGTACGCGGCGAACAGTTTGATCGCGCGCGGGCCCATCGCCTTGAAACCCGACGTCACGTCGGTGAGCTTGGTCTTCCCTAGCCGGGAGAATACGACCGAGAGCGCGACCATCGCGTATTTCCGCGGGCCGCTCGCCTTGTACGAACCTTTGCCCGCGAACCGCGAGCCGATCGCGATGTCGGCGTCGTCGAGCGCGTCCAGCAGGGCGGCGACCTCTTCGGGATCGTGCTGGCCATCCGCGTCGACCTGCACGACGACGTCGTAGCCGCGGGCGGCCGCGTACCGGAAGCCGGTGCGCATCGCCCCGCCGACGCCGAGGTTCACCGCCAGACGGGCCACGTCCGCGCCCGCCGCGCGGGCGAGTTTGGCCGTGTCGTCGGACGAGCCATCATCGACCACCAGCACGTCCATGCCCGGCAAGGACTGCTTGACCTGGGAAATGACCGCGCCGACACTGGCCTGCTCGTTCAACGCGGGCATCACGATGAGTACGCGGCGGGTGGTCACGGACGTACTGGACACTGGATCACTCTATCTTCTTACTGGCCGTGAGCGGTGTCGGACCCGGCGGGCACGCCATCGGCGACCACACCTTGCTGACCTTCGATTTCGTAAACAGCCGCGTCGAGGTTGTGGAAGACGCGTTTGAAACCCGGAGTGATGTCGAGGCGCTGGAGCCCCACCGCGGGCTGCGCGTTGGGGGCCACCTTGCCCTTGCCGACCAGCACGTAGCGCACTTTGAGGTCGGTGAGCGCCGCGCGCACCCGGGGTTCGCGGTTGATGTCGTTCAGGAACACGCTGAGCCAGCCCGCCTTGGTGGTGAACTCGGCACCGTAATTGGTCCACTCGACCGGCTGAACACCCGAAAGCGCGTACATCCACACCGAACCGTCGGCCCTGTCGTTCATGACGCGCTCACCCGGCACGACGTGCTTCCCGAGCCAGGCGTAGGCCTCTTCCTCGCCCTTGCTGACCGAAGGCCCTTCGCCGTAGTTCATCGCGAGCCGCGCCGAGTTGCGGCCGATGTAACCGCCCCTGCTCAGCACCGTGACGACCAGACCGACCACCAGCGCGCCCGCGATGGCCGCGGTGAACGGGTTCAGGCCGGGTTTGCGCTCGCCGAGCTTCTCGGCGATCTTGCCCGACGCGGTGTGCACGAACTCGCCGAACGCGACGGCACCGGCCAACGGCACGAGCGCGCCGATCCGCCAGTGGTCGTTGTAGAACACGCCGGTCAGGGTGTGGATGAGCGGGGTCTCCAGCGAGATCGTCGCGGCGAACAGACCGCCGAGGACGACGTACGCGCCGACCATCCAGAGCATCCGCCGGTGTCGGACCAGGAAGAACACGCCGATGATCGCCGGGATGCCGATCCACCACTGCGGGAACGACGCCATCGGCGAGAACGTGATGGTCTGCCCGAACGCGCCGGACACGCTGGTCTCCGACGCCCAGAACGCGCTCGTCACGCCGCCCGCGTTATAGAGCGCCGGAAGGACCTGAGGCAAGCCGAGCACGACCGCCAGCCCGATCGTAGCCACCAGCGAAGCGGCGCTTCGGCGCCAGCTGATCTTTTCGAAGCGGAACAGCACCGCGAGGAGGATCAGCAGGAAGTAGACCATGATCACGAAGATCAGGCTGGTGTGCAGGCCGGCCAGTCCGGCGACGCCGACGCCGATCGCGACCGGTCCGGCGACACCGTTCGGCTTGAGCAGCAGGCGGGCGAGGGCGAGCATCGCGGGCACGAGCGCCACCCCGGCGACGTACGGCCACAGCGGGCCGCGCCACAGCGAGTCGTACGGGAACGCGGTGAACCAGGTGGACACGGCCGCCGCGGCGGCGGTCGCGAGGACCGGCATGCGCCAGGCGCGGCACATCGCCGCGACGCCGACCGGGACGGTCAGCACGACCATGAGCGCCGCCAGGTTCAGCGTCGGCATCATCGTCAGGCCGCCCTTGCCGAAGATCAGGGCGAGCAGCGCGTGGTAGGTGTCCGGATAGAAGTAGTCGTGCTGGTTCGGCAGGTTCGCGATGGTGCCGACGGTCGACGCGCGCGCGTCGCCGTGCTCGGCGATCCAGCGCACCAGGTTGCCGTGGAACGGGGCGTCCCAGCCCTGCTGGACGTTCTCCAGGCTGTGCGAACCGCGCAGGAAGGTCACCAAGCCGACGCCGAGACCGACCACGACCCCGGCGCCGATCAGCAGATGGTCGCGCGGTGTGTTTCCAGAAGCGGAGCGTTTCGTCTCGTCGTCGTCTTCGTCCTCGGCCCACTCGGGATGGCGCTTCGCGGTGAAGCGGAGCACGAGGAACGAGAGACCGAAGCCGACGAGGGACAGCAGCAGCACCCAGAGGCCGACGTTCAGCATGGTCCAGCGGATGCCGAAGCGGCCGAGGATCGGAATGCCGATGGCGACGAGGCCGAAGGTCAGCAGCGGGGCCGCGGCGGCGAGGGTCCAGCCGCGCAGCCTGATCGCGGCGCCGAAGACGAGCCCCGGCAGCCAGAACGCCAGCAAGACCAAAAGAACGTTCATCGAATTCGCTGTCCAACCCTGTTCGGCGTCAGGAACGCCACCGAAGTTCGCGGCGCGCGATGGCGCCGCCACACTATCGAGACGTTTCGGAAGGCCGCGCGTTGCCCGGCCCGGGCGTGCCGCGAACCACGAACGCCATGACGACGAGCAGGCCGACGGTCGGTCCGGCGGCGAGGCCGACGACGGCGCGAACGACGGTGTCGCCCGGGTGGAACAGCAGGACCAGCGCGGTCGCGACGACGACGGCCGCCCAGGTGATCAGCACCTTCGTGGCCTTGGCCTGCGCGACGAGGACGGCGGCGAGCAACTGCATCGCGGCCAGCAGCACCGAAGACCAGACCAGTCCGGCCATCCACCAGGCCTCGGGGTCGTTCTTGGCGCCGTAGACCAGGCGCACCACCCACGGGCCGATCAGCCAGCCGATCAACGCGCCGAGCGCTCCGAGCGCCAGCGCGCCCATCGAACCGAGCGCGAGCAGCCTCCGCAGCCGGTGCTTGCCCTCCTCGGTGCTGGACAGGCGCACCACGGTCGGGACCGCGAGGGCCTGGACCGGCGCCATCAGCGTGAGCGGCGTCCTGGCCACGAACAGGGCGAGGAAGAGCACGCCGAGTTTGTCCTTGTCACCACCGGGCGCGAGCAGGCTGACCAGCGCCGGATAGCCGGTGATGACGCTCGCGGTGAGCCCTGCGCCGGCGAGGAGCATCAGCATGTTCGTGACGACCGGCTTCGCGGGCGCGTCGGCTTCGAGCTTCGGATCGACCAGGCGGGCGGCGCCACGAGCGAACAGCAGCCAGGCGAACGAGCCGGTCGCGGCGGCGATGGCGAACCAGTACAGCTGGGTGAGCCCGGCGACCACCAGCGCGGCGACCACCAGGATCCGCACGGCGGCCTCGACCAGGATCAGCCACGAGTAGGCCCGGACGTGGTCCTGGCCGATCAGCAGGCCGCGCGCGGCGAACTGGAAGGCGAACGAAAGCCCGCCCGCGAGCACGAGCACGGCGAGCGCGAACTGCCCGCCGTAAACCTTGTCGGTGATCGGCGGCAGCAGCGTGAGCAGTCCGACGAGCATCACGGCGATCGCGCTGGTGGCGAACACGATCACCGCCGGGCGGCCCGCCTTGCGCCCGGCGAGCGCGGCGTGCGCGGACTGGCGCGAGATCTCCTGTTCCAGCGGGGACAGGGCGGCGCCCAGACCCATCAACATGCCCCAGAAGGAGAGCAGGACGGCGTTGTCGGCCTTCGACAGCGTCCGGCCCCAGACAACGGTGAGGACGTAGCCGAGCGCGATGGCGATCAGCAGGTAGACGCCGATCCGCCCGGCGGACTTACCGGTGTCCTTGGCCAGTTTTTCGCTGCTCACCGCGCTGCTCATCGACCGTGCTGTTTTCGACCGAGCCGGGCCCGCAGCGCCATGAAGAGGCCGCGGAGCGCTCCGGCGCCGAAGCCGGCGGCGAACACCGGGGTGAGCTGCGCGACCGCCTTGGCCTCGGCCTTGGTCGCGCCGAACTTCGTCACCGCGAACCCGGCGGCCGTCGAACCCGCGGCGGCCAGCGCGACGGCGGTCTTCGGGCGTTTCGCGGCGACACCGAGCCCCAGCACTCCGACGGCCATCGCGGCGAACAGTCCGTTGCGCGCGGGCCCAGGCGACGCGAGATACGAATCGACGAACGTGGTGCCCCGGAAATACGACTGGCCGAGGAACTTCTTGAACGAATCCCGGCCGTGGTAGGTCGCGGAGAAGCCGGGGGCGAGGAAGATGCGGTGGCGTTCGGCGATCCAGCGCAGAACACCCGTGTCGTCACTGGCGAAACGGACGTCTTCGAAGAGCGACTCGAACGCGTTGGACGAATCCTCGAGAACGTCCTTCGGCGCGGAAAAGAATCCCGTTCCTTTAGGGAAGACGTCGAACTCTTCGATACCGAAGGACATCAACCGCGGGTTCGCGCAATAACGGCGCCATGGGATCTTGACCAGCCCGGACATGAATCCCGCATACGGATTGTGCTCGGACGCGACGTTGACGTGACCGTTCCACACCATGCGTTCGGGATGGTCCACGAGCTGGTCGCGAAGGAAGGTGAGCGAGCCGGAGTCCACGATCACGCGGCTGTCGAGCAGCAGGATCTGCCGCCCGGACGCCTTCGCGATCCCCGCCCGGCGTGCCTCGAACCGACCGCTGTTCGACTGGGCGAGGACGGTGATCCCGTGAAGTTCCCGCAGCTTGACGAGCTTGTCGCCGGTGCCGTCGGTGCTACCGTCGTCGACCACGACGACCTCGACCGGCCAGTTCGCCGCTTGAGCGGACGCCATCAGCGCGCCCACACTGCGATCGATCCAGTCCTGCTCGTTGTAGACCGGTATCACGACGGACAAGGCCGGGAGGAGCGAATTCGCACTCACCCCGGCGAGGCTACCTTGCGCGGCCCACCAGTATCCTTCGGGCACCGCAGACCCCGACAGAATGGCTCTTCCGGTGATTTCCTTCATTCTCGGCACCACGGCGGAACTGATCAAAATCGCGCCGGTCTACCACGGCATCCTCGAACGCGGGGTCCGGCCGAAGATCTGGTTCACCGCCCAGCACGTCGACGAGGTCTCGGACGTTCTCGCCGATCTGAACCTCCCCGAGCCCGACGTCTGGTTGGTGCCGAAGGAGAAGGCGCACAACCTGGAGTCGCCCGCGCAGGTGCCGGGCTGGGCCGCGCAGGTGCTGCGCACCGCGTGGAGCCGCCGCGCCGAACTGAAGGCCGCGCTGGTCGAGGACGGCCGTCCGCCGCTGGTGCTGGTGCACGGTGACACCTTCACCACGCCGTACGGCTCGCTCATCGGGAAGCGGATCCTCAAGTCGCGAGTCGGGCACGTCGAGGCGGGCGCGCGGTCGGGCAGCATCATGTCGCCGCTGCCGGAGGAGTTGAACCGGAAGATCGCCGCGAAGATCGTCGACATGCACTTCGCGCCCAGCGCGCGTGAGGTGAACAACCTCCGCAACGCGCGCGGCGTCGTCGTCGACACCGAAGCGAACACCGCGATCGACGCGATGCGCATGGCCATCAACGGGCCGCTCGACATCGAAGGCCTGCCGGAGAAGTTCGGCCTCGCCACCCTGCACCGCTTCGAACTGGTCTCGCGCGCGGAGAAGTACCGCGAGGCGCTGGAGATCCTGCGCGAGCAGAGCAAGCAGATGCCGATCCTCTACATGGCGGGCGCGCCCGAGCGCGAGAAGATCCGCTCGCTCGGCCTGGCGAACCTCTTCGACGAGAAGAACTTCATCCTCCAGCCGAAGATGCGGTACCTGAAGTTCCTGCCGCTGGTCGCGCGCGCCGAATACGTCGTCACCGACTCGGGCGGCCTGTCGGCCGAGTGCTACTACCTCGGCCTGCCGTGCGCCGTGCACCGCGAGCGCACCGAGACGCCGCAGCACCTCGGCGAGACCGTCGTGCTGACCGAGATGCGCGGGGACAAGCTGCAGAACTTCCTCGACACCTACCAGAACCGCCGCGGTGAGTCCTGGGTCGACAAGTTCCACCCGTCGGAGATCATCGTCGACACGCTGGCGCGGCTGGGCTACTGCTAGTTCTTGTCGCGCGCTGCCGCCTTCGCGCTCGAAAGCTCCTTCACGCGCTATGAACGGTCCGTTACTTGCGAAATTTGCAAGTAACGGACCGTTCATAGCGTTTCGTGAGCGACTTCAGGGGCCGCAGGGGCTCCTCGCGGTCCGTCGAGTGTGCGGGTAGCTAGAGCGCCCGACGGCCCGAAAGCGCGCGGCCCAGCGTCAGCTCGTCCGCGAACTCCAGGTCACCGCCCATCGGCAGCCCCGACGCCAGCCGCGTCACGGTCAGACCGGGGAAGTCGCGAAGCATCCGCACGAGGTACGTCGCGGTCGCCTCGCCTTCGGTGTTCGGGTCGGTCGCGATGATGATCTCGCTGATCTCCGCGCCGCCGATCCGCGCGAGCAGCTCACGCATGCGCAGCTGCTCCGGCCCGATGCCGGACAACGGGTCCAGCGCGCCGCCGAGCACGTGGTAGCGGCCCTTGAACTCGCGCGTCCGCTCGACGGCGAGGACGTCCTTCGGCTCCTCGACCACGCAGATGACCGTGAGGTCGCGGCGGGTGTCGCGGCAGATCCGGCAGGTCTCCTGCTCCGAGACGTTGCCGCAGACCTCGCAGAACTGCACGCCTTCCTTGACCTTGCCGAGCACTTCCTGCAAGCGCGCGATATCCGCGGGATCGGCGGCCAGCAGGTGGAAGGCGATCCGCTGCGCGCTCTTGGGACCGACGCCGGGCAACCGCCCGAGCTCGTCGATCAGATCCTGGACGACACCCTCGTACAAGCTAGCCGCCGAGCCCGGGGAAGCCGCCGAGGTCCGGCATTCCGCCGCCGAGGCCGCCGGCGAGCGGGCCGAGTTTCTGTTCGGTGAGCTTCTGTGCGTTGGCCGAAGCGTCCCGCACGGCCGCGACGACCAGGTCGGACAGGGTCTCGACGTCGTCGGGGTCGACCACCTTGGGGTCGATGGCCAGCGATTTGAGCTGACTGTCGCCGGACACGGTCGCGGTGACCAGGCCGCCGCCGGAAGTGCCGGTCACCTCCGTGTTGGCCAGCTCTTCCTGAGCCTCGACCAGCTTCTGCTGCATCTGCTGGGCCTGCTGCATGATCTGCGACAGGTCGAAGCCGCCACCGGGTTGCACCATGATCCGATCGGTCCTCTCCTGGAAAATCCCGTACCGCCTACCAGCCTAGCCGTCACCCGTGTGGCACCGTGGGCGCCGTGCGACGACGGATGGGCCTTGTGGTGGCGATCGGATTGACGCTGTTCACGGCGTGCGGGGTGGACACCCCCGCGTCCTCGCCGTCGAATCCACCCGCTCCAGGGACCACCACGGTCTTCACCACCCTTCCGCGGCCGAGTTCCACGACGAGCGCGCCACCATCGAGCGCACCTCAGCCGCCTCCGAGCACGCGGCCGCCGAAGACGGGCAAGGTCGTCGTGCTCGACCCCGGCCACAACGGCGGGAACTCCGGCGAGCCGGGCGAGATCAACAAACAGGTCCCGGCTGGGCGCGGCAAGACGAAACCGTGCAACACCACCGGAACCTCGACGAATTCCGGCTATGCCGAGCACGCGTTCACCTGGGATGTGTCGCAGCGGATCTCGCAGGCCTTGGCGGCCAAGGGAATCCGCGTCATCCTCACCCGGCAGAACGACACCGGCGTCGGGCCGTGCGTCAACGAACGCGCCGCGATCGGGAACGACGCCGAAGCGGACGCCGTCGTGTCGATCCACGCGGACGGCTCGAATTCCGCCGGAGCGCACGGCTTTCACATCGCCTATTCCGCCCCGCCCCTGAACGCTCAGCAGGGCGAGCCCTCGGTGAAACTCGCGACGGCCTTGCGGGACGGGATCCGCGCGGGCGGCTTCCCGACGTCGACGTACCTCGGTTCGAACGGGCTCGCCCCGCGCGCCGACCTCGGTGGTCTCAACCTCTCGACCCGCCCTGCCGCGCTCGTCGAATGCGGGAACATGCGCAACGCCGCCGAGGCGGCGGCGATGGCGAGCGAAGAAGGGCGTCAGCAGTACGCCGCCGTCATCGCGAAGGCCATCGAGGATTACCTAGCAGGCTAGTGACCGCCCGCGTTTAGTCCTCTGGATGCGGTCCTTGCACGTGCAAGGACCGCATCCAGAGGACTACTTGCGTTCGTCGAGCGGGCGGGCGTTGAGGTGGTCGGCGAGCAGTTTCCGGGCGATCTCTTCCGGATCCTTCTCGGGCGGGAGCGGCGGAGGCGGCGGGGCGGGGCTCGCGTCCTCGTTGTAGAGGTCCTCGTCCTCCTCGACCGGCTCGGGCGGGAGCGGGATGTCGGGCTCGGTCGTAACCACCTTCGCCCGTTGAGGCTCCGGCTTCGGCGCGGGCGGCGCCGGAGGGGCGCTGGGCGCTTCGGCGGACCGGCGGGTGAAGGACCGCTCAGACGAGGGTGGCTGCGACGCGGCCTTGGGCGCCGCGGACTGACGGGCCTGCGCGGCGCCGTGGACGCACCGCACCTGCCAGTCGCCGCCGAAGACCTCCTTGAACGCGGCCGCGACACGCTCGGCGTTGTGCGGCTCGGAAATCCGTCGCGCCAGAGGTTCGGCGCTGTGCGTGAGCGTGACGGCGGTGCCCTCGACGCTCACGACGCTCGCCTGCGTGAGCATCGCTTCGGTGCTTCGGCCGCCCGGGACCTTGCGAATCGCGGCGAGCACGTGTGGCCAGCGGCCGCGGATCCCGTCCACGTCCGTCGCGCCACCCGAAGCCGCGACGGGCTCCGGCGCGGCCGGAGGCGGGGTGGAGGCGGCCGGGCGTCGCGGGGCGGGCGGTTCGGCGGCCGGCTCAGGCCGCGCGACGGGCTGCGGGGCCGGTGCGGCTTGCGGGGACGGCGCGGGCTCTTGTGCCGGCGCGGGCTGTTGCTCGGGCGCTGCGCCTCGCCGCGACGGTCGTTGGAACTCGCGGACGGGCTCACCCGAGAGCGCGACGGGGGCGGGCGCGGACTGCGCCACCGGGGCGGCTTGAGCGGCCGGAACCGGACCACCGGCGACGGGTGCCGGAGCCGAAGCGGCACGACGCTCGAGCCGTTCGAGACGGGCGAGCAACGCGTCGGCGCCCTCGGCGACCGACGGCAGCAGCATCCGCGCCGTCAGCAGTTCCAGCACCAGCCGCGGCGAGGTCGCGCCCCGCATCTCCAAGAGTCCATTGTGGACGATGTCGGCGTAACGCGAGAGCGTGGCGGGCTCCAGTTTGCCCGCCTGCTCCTTCATCTTCTTGAGTTCGTCGTCCGGCGCGGCGACCAGCCCGCGCTCACCCGCGTCGGGCACCGAACGCAGCATCACCAGATCGCGCAGGCGGTCGAGCAGGTCGGTGGCGAAGCGGCGCGGGTCGTGCCCGGCCTCGGCGAGGCTCTCGACGGTGCCGAAGACGGCCGCCGCGTCGTCCGCGGCCAGCGCGTCGACCATGCCGTCGATGAGCGCGACGTCGGTGACACCCAGCAGCGAAACCGCGCGCGAGTAGTCGATGCCGTCCGGGCCTGCCCCCGCCAGCAGCTGGTCCAGCACCGATTGCGTGTCCCGCGCCGAACCCCCGCCCGCGCGGATGACCAGCGGATACACCGCGGGCTCGACCTTCGCGCCCTCGGCGGCGACGTTGCGTTCCAGCAGGTCACGCATGGAGCTGGGCGGGATCAGCCGGAAGGGGTAGTGGTGCGTCCGCGACCGGATGGTGGGCAGCACCTTGTCCGGTTCGGTGGTCGCGAAGATGAAGATCAGGTGCTCCGGCGGCTCTTCCACGATCTTCAGCAGGGCGTTGAAGCCCTGCGTGGTGACCATGTGCGCCTCGTCGATGATGAAGACGCGGTAGCGCGAGTCCGCCGGGGCGTAGAAGGCCCTGTCCCTCAGCTCACGGGCGTCGTCGACGCCACCGTGGCTGGCGGCGTCGAGTTCGGTGACGTCGACGCTGCCGGGACCTTCGGGGGCGAGGTTGCGGCACGAATTGCACTCGCCGCACGGATCCGGCGTCGGGCCCTTAGCGCAGTTCAGAGAACGCGCCATGATGCGGGCACTCGACGTCTTGCCGCAGCCGCGCGGGCCGGAGAAGAGGTAGGCGTGGTTGATGCGCCCGGCGGCCAGCGCCGTACGCAGCGGGTCGGTCACATGCTCCTGCCCGACGACCTCGGCGAAGGTAGCCGGACGGTACTTTCGGTATAGAGCTAGAGCCACGGCGTTGAATCTAACAGTGGCGCGTAGCGTCTCCTTTGAGGGCGGCGGCGGGGGCATGGATGGATACCGGGAAGGTCCGAGGGTGAGACCAGCACCGACCCCAGGCAAGTATCCGGTCCGCTTCGGCACCGCCGAGCTGCTCCAGGACGCGGACCGCCCCAACGCCTGGATGATCTCGGTCGACGGCGTCGCCCAGTCGCACGTCAACCTCGACGACCCCACGGATCTCGAGTTCGACTACATCCGCCGTATCGCCGACGTCATCGACTGCCTCGGCGAAGGCCCGCTCGACGTGCTGCACGTCGGCGGGGCGGCCTGCACACTCCCCCGCTACATCACGGCGACGCGGCCGCGCTCACGGCAACTGGTCTTCGATGCCGACGGCGAACTCGTCGCGCTCATCCGCGAGCAACTGGGCCTGAAGGGGCTGAAGGTCCGTGTCGGCGACGGCCGCGAAGGCGTTTCGGGCAGGTATGACGCTTCGGCCGACCTGGTCATCGTGGACGCCTTCGAGCGCGGAGTGTTCGCCGGCGGTCTCGCGACCGTGGAGTTCACGAACGAGGTCGCACGAGTCCTCCGACCGGGCGGCACCTACCTCACGAACGTCTCGGACGGCCCGAACCTGCCGTTCCTGCGCCGGTTCCTGGCGACACTGGCGACGTCGTTCCCGCATCTCGCGCTGCTCGCGGAGCCGGGTGTCCTGCGGGGCCGCCGCTTCGGGAACATCGTGGTCGCCGCTTCCCGCGTCGAACTGCCGGTGACCGAGATGACCCGCCGGGCCGCCTCGTCCGCCTACCCGGCTCGCTGCGTCGCCGGTGAAGACCTCCGCGACCTGCGAGGCAAAGCGAAACCCATCGCCGACGCCGAAGCTCTGCCGTCACCTGTGCCGCCGAAGGACGTCTTCGGGATCTTCTGAATCCTGGGTGCGGCTGGGGTCCGGGGCGAAGCCCGCCGGGCGGATGTGAGTCGCACCCCACAAAGTAAAGGGGACCCCGCGCACCCGTCAGAGCTTGCTTATCCTTGCTGCCTTCCGACCCTGGGGAGGTTCACAAGATGGACGCCGCGCGGGATCCGGGGACCAGTGTAGTCACTCCCGTCCATGCATGGAGGACAGTGGGGGGTATGAGCACTCCGACCTGGGCAGATGTCCTCAAGGCCGCCGAAGCCGTCCACCCGTTCGTGCGACACACGCCGCTGCTGCGCGCCGAGGTCGACGGGCGGCCGCTGGTGCTCAAGCTGGAGCATCTGCAGCGGAGCGGGTCGTTCAAACTGCGGGGCGCGGTGAACGCGCTGCTGAGCGGGCCGTTGCCGGAGCGGGTGCTGACGGCGTCCGGCGGCAACCACGGGCTGGGCGTGGCGACGGCGGCTTCGCTGCTGAATCTGCCCGCGACGGTGTACGTGCCGGAGTCGGCTCCGCAGGCGAAGACGGCCCGGATCGAGGCCACGGGCGCCAAGCTCATCCGTCACGGAGCGACGTACGCCGAGGCCGCCGCGAGGGCGCTCGAAGCCTCCTCTGAGCGGGGTACGCGGTACCTGCACGCGTACGACGATCCTGCCGTCATCGCCGGTCAGGGCACCGTGGCGGCCGAAGTGGTCCAGGACGCGCCGGACGTCGACGCGTTCTTGGTCGCGGTCGGCGGTGGCGGGCTGGTGGCGGGGACGTCGCTGGCCGGGTTGCCGACGTACGCCGTCGAGCCGGAGCGGTGCCGCGCGCTCGACGCGGCGCTGGCGGCGGGCGAGCCGGTGGACGTGGAGATCGACTCGGTGGCGGCGTCGGCGCTGGGCGCGACCAGGGTCGGGAGCGTCCCGTTCTCCGTGCTCCGCGAGCGGGTGACCTCCGTGCTGGTCAGCGACGCGGAACTGCTCGCCGCGCGGGACCGGCTCTGGGAGGAGTTCCGCCTCGCCGTCGAACCGGCCGCGGCGGTCCCCTTCGCCGCGTGGCTGGCCGGGCGGACCGGGGGCGAACTGCCCTGCGTCATCCTGTGCGGCGCCAACAGTGACTGGACGCCCTGAGCACGACCCGGAACTCCGTCCGCCCCGGACCGCCGGCGACCCCGACCTGCCCGCCGTGCGCGGCGACGACGGCCGCGACGATGGCAAGGCCGAGTCCGGTGCTGCCCGCCGCCCGCGACCGTGAATCATCGCCGCGGGCGAAGCGTTCGAAGACGTCCGGGAGGATCTCCGGCGGAATGCCAGGGCCACCGTCGACAATGGACAGTGTCACCGCCGAATCCACAATGGACAGCGAGGTGGTGACCTCGGTGCCAGCCGGGGTGTGCGTGCGCGCGTTGCCCAGCAGGTTGATCACCACCTGGTGGAGCTGATCCGCGTCACCGAGGACGGTGATCGGTTCCGGCGGCACCTCCAGCAGCCACTTGTGCTCCGGTCCGGCGACGTGCGCGTCGGCGACGGCGTCCGCGACCAGCCGGGACAGATCGACCGGCTGGTGCACCACCGGACGGCCGGAGTCGAGCCGCGCGAGCAGCAGCAGATCCTCGACCAGGCCGGTCATCCGCGTCGATTCCGACTCGACCCTGCCCATCGCGAACGCGATGTCCGGCGGCACCTCGGAGCCGGACCGCCGGGTGAGTTCCGCGTAGCCGCGGATGGCCGCGAGCGGGGTCCGCAGTTCGTGGCTGGCGTCCGCGACGAACCGGCGCACCCGGCTCTCACTGGCCTGACGGGCGGACAGCGCGCTCGCGATGTGGCCGAGCATGCGGTTGAGCGCGAAGCCGACCTTGCCGACCTCCGTGCGCGGATCCGTGTCCACTTCGGACACTCGTTCGGACAGCGCGACCTCGCCGCGGTCCAACGGGAGTTCGGCGACCCTGGTCGCGGTGGCGGCCAGCCGGTCGAGGGGTTTCATGGTGCGCCGCACGGTCACCGCGCCGAGCGCGCCCGCGAGCAGGACGCCGCCGGCGGCCACCCCGCCGAAGATGAAACCGAGGTTCCACAAGGTGTCCGTGACGTCCTTCGTGGGCAGTCCGGTGATCGCGACGCCGCCGTTGGCCGCCTGCTCGGCCACCACGCGGTACTCCCCAAGCGCCCCGAGGTCCACGTCGGCGGGCTTGTCGGTCGGCGTCGACCGCAGCAGGGCGGAGACCTGGGCCGGGCCGATCGGGTCGTGGGGGAACGGGTCGGCGACCTTCGCGTCGTAGCTGGACCGCAGTACCGCCGCGATCACACCGCCGTCCGGGAGGATGTTCACGAACAGCGAACCGGTGCTCTGGCCGTACGCGCGCAAGCCCTCCGGCACCCGTTCCCCACCGGGACGGCCCGGCGGCGACGGACGGCCGGCGCGTTCACTGGTCTCGGCGAGCCGGGCGTCGAGCTGGTCGAACAGGAAGTCGCGCAACGCCAGTTCGGTCACCACGCCGACCACCAGGCAGACGAGCGCGAGCAGCCCCGCGACCTGCGCGATCAACCGCCGCCGCAAGGACCACGGCCGCCTATCCCGCCGGTTTGAGGACATACCCGGCGCCGCGCATCGTGTGAATCATCGGTTCCCTGTCGGCGTCGATCTTCTTGCGAAGGTAGGAGATGTACAGCTCGACGATGTTGGCCTGGCCGCCGAAGTCATAGCTCCACACCCGGTCCAGGATCTGCGCCTTCGACAACACCCGCTTCGGATTGCGCATGAGGTAACGCAGCAGTTCGAACTCGGTGGCGGTCAACGGCACCGTATCGCCGCCGCGGCGCACTTCGCGGCTGTCCTCGTCCAGGGTCAGATCGCCGACGACCAGCGTCGAACCGCGCGGCCCGGTCACCCCGCCAGCGCGCCGGAGCAACGCGCGCAGCCGCAGCGCGACCTCCTCCAGGCTGAACGGTTTGGTGACGTAGTCGTCGCCGCCCGCGGTGAGCCCGGCGATCCGGTCCTCCACCGCGTCCTTCGCGGTCAGGAACAGCACCGGCAGGTTCGGGACCTCGGAACGCAGGCGCCGCAACACGTCCAGGCCGCTCATATCCGGCAGCATGACGTCCAGCACCACCGCGTCCGGCCGGAATTCCCTGGCGACGCGGACCGCCTCGATGCCGTCGGCGGCGGTGCGGATGTCCCAGCCCTCCATGCGCAGCGCCATCGACACCAGCTCGGACAAGGTCGCCTCGTCGTCGACGACCAGCACCCGCGCGGGGCTGCCGTCGGCACGGCGCAGGTCCGCCTTGCCGGAACCGGGCGAGGGGACGTTCACACTGGTCATGCTGCCATCCTGAGTGGTCCCGATGAGGCTTCTCTGTGTCCCGCCTGTGCGTTTCCTGTGAACGATCACCCTGCCGGGGAGCGAAACACAGCGCGTGCCCACCGACGGCACAGCTTCCGCACAGCGACGGCGCCGACCATGGCCGCAACCGACCCTACGGAGGCGACCAGATGACCGAACCGACCAAACCCGCCGGACCCCCGGCGGAGGAGACCGCCACCTGGGGCGCGCCTGCCCCGGCCGGTGCACCGAAGAGGACCTGGTCGGGCCGCAAGACCGCGATCGCGGCCGGGGTGGCGGTGGTGATCGCCGCCGGCGGCGGGGCAGCGATCTGGGCCGGAACCGTCGCGAACGGCGCCGAACGGGGCGGGATGATGGGCGGCCCCGGCGGCGGCCGGGTCCTCGTCGGCCCTGGCGGGGGTATGCCGCGCGACGCGCTGCACGGCGACTTCGTCGTCTCCGACGGCAACGGCGGCTACAGCACCGAACGGATGCAGACCGGCGAGATCACCGGGATCAGCGCGACTTCCGTCAGCCTGACCAGCAAGGATGGCTACAAGCAGGTCTACACGATCGATGCGTCGACGCGGAAGACCGGTGATCCCAAGACCGGCGAGACGGTGACGGTGAACGCCAAGGTCACCGGCGACACCGCGACGGCGACGACCATCGGCAAGCCTGGGCAGAACCAGCGCGGCGGGCCGCCCGGTCAGGGCCAACAGGGGCGCTATTGATCGACGACGGCGAGCAGCGCGGCGGCCGTCTCGGCGGGTTCCTGCCCGGTGGTGTCCAGGACGACGCGATCGGTGCGGGTCTGCCGCATCCGGGCCGCCTCGATGACCGCGCGGGCGGCCACCCGGTCCCGCACACCGGGTGACACGCCGCGTAGTTCGTCGCCTGCCAGCAGCGCGGATTCACCTTCGGCGCGACGCCCGACGCGTTCGGTGAGCGTCGGGGCGTCCGCGTCGAGGTGGACGAAGGTGACCTCCTCGAAGACCCGCCGGTGTTCCGGGCGGAATTCCCTGGCGACGACGATCAGCCGCTTCGCTCCGGCTTCGCGGTAGCCGCGCCAGACGGCCGCGAGGTTCGCCGCCTCCAGGGCGGGATCCGGGCCGGGGTTCGCGAATCCGAGTTGTGCGAGATCGACGTAGGCGACGGGCATCTCGCGCGCCCAGAGATCACGCAGCGCGCTGAAGGCGGCCGTCGATTTGCCGACCGCCGTCGGTCCGGTCACCACGGTCACCGGACCGGGCAGCGGCTCCACGACGCCCGGCGCCCGGACCGGTCCGTCGCCCACGACGCAGCGCGGGAGCAGCGCTTTCACGGTCTCCTCGTGCCGCTGCCCGGTCGTGTCCATCGCCTCGCCGAAACCGGTGCGGTCGTAGGCGTCCGCCACCGCGAAGAGGTCGGGCAGGGCCGCGGCGGGCGAACCTCGGCCGAGGAACCGGCGCCGGAGTTCGTCGCGATCGCACGTCAGCCGGATGAGCGTGAGATCGAAGTCGCGGCCCTCGAAGTGCGGCTCGACCCCGTTTTCGGGGTCCACCACACCGGACACGACGAGCTGTCCGGCACCCCGCGAGCGCAGGATCTCCAGCACCCGCAGGAGATTGGCCGCCTTGATCGCGTGTGCGGCTTCGCCACCGCCCGGAGGCGGGCCGATCAGCCCGAGCTGGTCGATGTCGACGTACGCGACGTTGCCGCCCGCTTCCGCGACGCGCGTGTACAAACCCCAGGCGGTGGTGGATTTCCCGGCTCCCGGTGCCCCGGTCGTCCAGAGCACAGGCGTCTTCGCGGTCCCCATGGCTTTTGATCTTACGAACCCCTGTCCAGCGAAATAGGGCAGAGTTGAGCGCGTGCGGGACATCAGTGGTTCGCTGGCGAGACAGGCGTGTGCGGTCGCGGCCGTCTGCCTGGTCGCCGACGCCGGGCTGTATCTCATCGACGGACCGCCGCTCTCGCTCGGCTGGCAGGCGTGGGTGGTGCTGGTGGGCGGAATCCTCGCCAATGTCGCGCTCGCCGGGCCTTCGCGGTACTCCGGCTGGGTTTCCGCCGCGCACGCCGTCCTGCTCACCGCCGCGCCACTGCTGCTGTACCCGTACGACCACTACCTGCAGGCCACGAACGCGGGCGTGCTGATCGCGGGCTATCGCGCGGGTGCCTGGCTGGCGACCAAACCCGCGCTGGCCGCACTCGCCGCGATGCTCGCCGGTCTCGTCGCCTGCAACCTCGTCCCGGTCGACCGGGGTGACCGGGATTGGCGGGTGCTGCTCATCGACGTCGGCGTGAGCGGACTGCTGCCGTGGCTGGTCGGCCGCTACACGACCGCGCGGCGCGCGTACATCGCCGATCTCCAGCGCGCGGAGGAACAACGGCGGCAGCACGAAGCCGAGGCCGTCCGCCGGGCCGTCGTCGAAGAACGCACGACGATCGCCCGCGACCTGCACGACGTGATCTCCCACCACGTCAGCGCGATCGGCGTGCACGCCGGTGCCGCGCGGCTCGGGTTGCCGGCGGGAGAACCCGCCGCGCGGCGTTCGCTCTCGGCCGTCGAATCGTCGAGCCGGGCAGCGATGGCCGATCTGCGACGTCTGCTGGATCTCTTGCACGGCAAGGAGAACGGCGACGCGCAGCGGCAGCCGGGGTTGGACAATCTCGACGAACTGCTCGACAACCTCCGCACCGCCGGGTTGCCCGCGCGGCTGACCAGCCACGGCGGGCCGAGGGAACTCCCGCCATCGGTGGACATCGCGCTGTACCGCATCGCGCAGGAGGCGCTGACGAACGCGCTCCGGCACGGTCGCGGCGGGATCGTCGAGATCGACCTCGCCTACCGCCAGACGGAGGTCGTCCTGACGATCACGAACGAGATGGGCCGCCCGAACATGTCGGCCGAGTCGACGAAGCGCGGTCTCGCCGGGATCAGGCAACGGGTCGCGTTGTTCGGCGGCCAGGCGGAATGCGGACCGCTCGACACTGGGCGGCACTGGCGGGTTCGAGTCGGTTTTCCTTTGGAGGCACAGTGATCCGGGTTCTGCTGGCGGACGACCACGCGATGTTCCGGTCCGGGATGCGCGCGGTGCTGGACACTCAGGCGGACTTCGAGTGCGTCGGCGAGGCGGCGGACGGACGCGAAGCCGTCGCGCAGGCGGCCTCGCTGCGCCCCGACGTCGCCGTGCTCGACGTCCGGATGCCCAAATTGGACGGTCTGGCCGCGACCGAGGCGATCATGTCCGCACCCGGTAACGACACCCGCGTCCTCGTGCTGACGACCTACGACTCCGACGAGTACGTGTATCGCGCGCTGCGCGCCGGTGCGAGCGGGTTCCTGTTGAAGAGCCTCGCGCCTGAGGAACTCGTGTCGGCCATGCGCGTCGCCGCGCGCGGAGACGCGCTGATCGACCCCTCGGTGACCCGGCGGCTCGTGTCGACCTTCGCCACCAGCATCGAACCCGCGGCCGCCGAACCGGCGGAACTGGAACGGCTCACCTCACGCGAACGCGAAGTCCTCATGCTCGTCGCCGACGCCTCCAGCAACGCGGAGATCGCCGCGCATCTGCACGTGGGCGAAGAGACGGTGAAGACGCACGTTTCCCGAATCCTCGCCAAACTGGGGTTGCGCGACCGGGTGCACGCCGTCGTCTACGCATTCCGGAACGGTCTCGTCGGCGGACGGTGATCGGTTCCCGGACGGGGTTCCCGGTGCCAGAATCGCCGCAGGAACACGTCGAGGCGGGAGCCGTAAATGAAACGCTGGGTCATGCTCACGGTCGGGCTGGTCTTTCTGCTGGTCGGCGGCGTCTGGGTGCTCCAGGGCGCCGGCGTGCTGACCGGCAGCTTCATGACCGGGCAGAAGCTGTGGTTCCTGATCGGGCTCGTCGCGTTCCTGATCGGGGTGGCGCTGGTGGCCGCCACCGTCCGTCGCCCGCGTCGGGCACCCACTGACGATTGACCGGGCCTTTCACGCTTTCGGACTTCCGCGAACACGCGTGATCAGAGGCGGAACACGCGTGATTGGATGGCGAACACGCGTGATCGGGGGCGGGACACGCCGCCTCAGGCGATCCTGAAGATCGGGTAGCCGGGCGCGATCTCCAGCAGTTCTTCGTCGGAGGCCTTCGCGTCGACGCCGTCGAAGAACACGCCGACCTCGAACTTCCAGCGCTTGAGGTACGCGCGCAGGATCGCCGGCTTCTCGTCGTCGGCGAGTTCGGTGTAGGTGAACGTCTCGGTCCGGCGTCCGACGCTGAGCTGCCCCTCACCCGCGACACGCAGGTTGCGCACCCACTGCGTGACACCTCGCGGAGCGACCAGGTAGCGCTCGCCGTCCAGCTTCAGCAGGTTGACCGGGACGGAGCGCGGTTCGCCGGTCTTCCGGCCGCGGACCGAGAGCACCCGGCTGCCCAGGACGCTGACGCCGAGCTTCGTCAGCTTGAGCACGAACTCGTTGAACGCGCTGGTGGCCTTGGCCGGCTTGACGTAGCGGGTGGCGGCGGCAGTGTTGCCGGGAGTGCTGCCGGGAGTGCTGCCGGCGGCGGTGGAAGTGGTGGCAGTGGTGGCAGTGGTGGTCATCTCGGCTCCTCGAAATCTTCGAGAGCAGTGCTCTCTGATAGGAGCAGTGAACACCAGAGCAGTGTGCCGCGTCAAGAGCAGCGCTCTCGTTTAGGTGCAATGTTCTATGATGAGCGCATGGCCGCCACTCAGACCGCGCGCGAACGCGCACGAGCCGAGCTCACCCGCGAGATCAAGGACGAAGCCCGCCGCCAGCTCGCCGAAGTCGGCGCGCTCGGCCTCTCGCTCCGCGCGGTCGCGCGGGAGCTGGGCATGGTCTCGTCGGCGCTCTACCGATACTTCTCCAGCCGCGAGCAGCTGCTGACCGCGCTGATCGTCGACGCCTACAACGCCGTCGGCGAAGCCGCGGAGGCGGCCGACGACCCCAAGAAGTCCGCGCTGGCGAGGTGGGAGTCGATCTGGCACGCGGTCCGCGCCTGGGCGAAGGCGCACCCGCATGAGTACGCGCTGATCTACGGCTCGCCGATCCCCGGTTACCAGGCCCCGCAGGACACCATCGCACCCGCGGGCCGGGTGGCGTTCACGCTGGTCGCGGTCCTGCGTGACGCGAACCTCCGGGTCGAAACCGAGGTCGGCGAGATGCCCGTCGAGCTACTGCACCAGCTCGACGCCGTCACCGAGATCCTCAAGATCAACCTGGCCCCCGAAACAGCCTCCCGGCTGATCATGGCCTGGACCCAGCTGTTCGGGATGATCAACTTCGAGCTGTTCGGCCAGTACGTCGGCTCCGTCGACCCGGCGGACACCTTCTTCGCGCACGGGATCCGTCAGATGGCCGAGTTCACCGGGATCAAGATGACCGGCTGAGCGCGGTCCACGACCGCATCAGCAGCTGGACGGCGTCCACCACGTCCTCGTCGCCGGTCCCCTCGGGGCTGAGGAAGCGCTGCAGCAGGAGACCGTCCTCGAGCGCGTGCAGGATCAACGCGAGGAAGGCCGGGGCCGCGGGCGGTTCCGCGCCCCGCGCGGCGAGCTCGGTCCGGATCGAGGTCTCCAGCAGCGCCCTTGTCGACTTCTCGCCTTCGCCGACGAGCGGACGTGCCTCGGGATTCCGCAGCGCGTAAAGGGCCAGCTCGGTGCGCAGGGTCAGCCAGCCGGCGAGGTGTTCGGCGCGTTCGACGTTCCACGCGCGCAGGCGGTCCATCATCTCCGCGAAGGAGCCGACGCCCTCACGCAACGCGGAGACCTCTTCGGCCTCGCGCCGGGTCCGGCGGCGCAGCAGTTCGACGACCAGCTCGTGCTTGCCGTCGAAGTTGCCGTAGAAGGCCCCTCGGGTGAATCCGGCCCGTTCGGCGATCTGCTCGACGGAAGTGCCGTTGACCCCACGTTCGGAGAACAGCTCGGCGGCCGCCGCGAGCAGACGCTGCCTGGTCTGCTCGCGGCTTTCTTCCCGCGTCATGCGTTTCGCCGTCACACGGCGATCCTAGAGTTCGCTTTCACTCTTCCGGCCGGTCAGCCACACTCCACCCGCGAGAACGGCGACAGCGACCAGGACGGCCACCGCCGTGAGCGGCCACAACGCCTGGCTCGCCAAGAACGCGGCGACGGCGCCGAAGAGAACGGCGACGAGGAGCAATGGCGTGGTCCGGACGGCTGTGGCGGCGGGAACGGTGGCCATGGGAGCTTTCCCTTCGGGGGTGGTGCGCGGAACACTCGGTCTTCGCGGAGGGGACCGCGCCGGGGCGGTGGCCTTACGCCGAGTGGGGCACGGATCACCCTTCCGGGCGAGATACCGGTGTGGCGGCTAGCGTCACGCCGGGGACGACATCGAAGGAAAGGCGGCTCGCGGTGGAGAAGTGGGCGGAGCAGGTCGGCAGGATCCGGGTCATCGGAACCGGGGTGATGGGCCGGGGCATCGTCCAGCTCGCCGTGACGGCGGGGCTCGAGGTCGAACTCGCCGACGCCCGGCCGGACGCCGTCGGCGAGGCCATCGACCACGTCGGCGCGATGCTCGGCAAACTCGCCTCGAAGGGCAAGATCACCGAAGAAGCCGCCGCGGCCGCGAAAGGCAGGTTGATCCCGGCCGAAGACCCGCTGGCCCCCGCCGACGGCGTCGACCTCGTCATCGAAGCCGTCCGCGAGGACCTGGAGATCAAACGCGCGCTGTTCGCCGAACTGGAACGGGTCTGCGGCCCGGACACCGTGTTCGCCACCAACACCAGCTCCCTCTCGGTCACCGAGATCGGTGCCGCGCTGACCGATCCCGGCCGCTTGCTCGGCCTGCACTTCTTCAATCCGGTCCCGCTGATGCGGCTGGTCGAGGTCGTGCCCGGCGCGCGGACCGCCGCGTGGCTGCCGCCCGCCGTGACCGAACTCGTCCGCGGCTGGGGACACGAACCCGTCCTCGCCCGCGACGCGCCGGGCTTCCTCGTCAACCACGCCGGCCGAGGGCTGGGCACCGAAGCACTGCAGATCCTCGCCGAAGGGATCGCGACCCCGGCCGAGGTGGACCGCGTCGCGCGTGACGTG
Organism: Amycolatopsis sp. NPDC041971; assembly: GCF_055588925.1. Lineage (NCBI taxonomy): Bacteria > Bacillati > Actinomycetota > Actinomycetes > Pseudonocardiales > Pseudonocardiaceae > Amycolatopsis > Amycolatopsis sp. NPDC041971. Next base: position 208,735 of record NZ_JBVJCE010000001.1, read on the forward strand.
CTCGGCTTGAAACTCGGCCCGTTCGAACTGCTGGACCTCACCGGCCTCGACGTCTCGCACGCCGTGCTCGAAAGCATCTGGAGCGGCTTCCACGGCGAACCGCGCCTGCGGCCGTCGTGGCTGACGCGTCCCCGCGTCGCCGCCGGGCTGTTCGGACGCAAGAACGGCGAGGGCTTCTACAACCATCTCGACGGGCAACAGCAGGTCGAGCCGGAGCCGGCCGCGCCGGAGGCGCCCACCACTCCGGTGTGGGTCGACGACGAACGGCTCGGCACGCTGCTCTCGTCGGCGGGGATCCAGGTCGTGCACTCCGCCTACCCGGACACGGTCCTGATCGTCAGCCCGATCGGTTCGTCCACTGTGGACGCGGCACTGGCCGCGGGCCTCCCGGCGGAACGGGTCGTCGGCGTCGACCCCCTCGGCGGCTACCGGAAACGCCTGACGCTTACGGTCCACCCCGCGCTCGACCCGGCCGCCGGCCGCACCGCCTGGGGCGCGCTCGCCGCGACCGGGCTGCCGGTGACCGTGGTCCGCGACGGCCCCGCGCCGATCGCGCAGCGGTTGCTGGCGTCGATCGTCAACACCGCCTGCTTCATCGCCGGACAGCGGCTCGCCACGCCGGAGGACATCGACACCGCCGTCCGGCTCGGCCTCGGCTACCCGCGCGGTCCGCTGACCTGGGGCGACGAAACGGGCGCGGAGCTGGTGCTGCGGGTCCTGCGGGGACTCGTCGCGACCACCGGCGACCAGCGTTACCGGCCGAGCGCCTGGCTGACCGAACGCGTCGCGCTCGGCCTGCCACTCGCCTCCGCCGGAACCGTCCCTGCCGATCTCCTGCGCTGAGCGCCGGTAAACCGCGAAAGTACCCGAAGGCCCCCTTCCTTGCGCCTGGGTACAGGGTCCCGGCGAAGTCGCATAATCACTGGTCAAGTGGGTGTTGCGGCGACAGAGGCGGGCTCGCCACAGTCGCCTGACATCTTTCTCGACTGTCCGCATAGGACGCACCTGAGGCGGCAGTGCCCGATTTGGGCGTTCTTCGACCGACCCCAGTCGAAAAACGTACATAAACGCATCAAATGGACATCCAGCGGCCGGATAGTGTCCTTTGTGGACGCTTGACGTCAAGACGCCCTGTCATCCACTCCCGTCGGAAGTCCAGTTCGAATCACCAAAGCGCCACCGGCCAGCGGCTATGCGACTTTGCCGGAACCCCGGCGCTCAGGTACAGGAAGGGGGCCTTCATGTACTTCGGCACCGCGAGAAGTCCGTGAAGGCAGTGAAGGCCCCCTTCCCTTCAGCTGAGCCGAGGGAAAGGGGGCCTTCACACGTGATCAGTGCTTACCAGGGGCGGTCGGTCACCGAACCGTTGGAGGCGTTCCAGAACACGTAGCCACCCTGGAAGTTGTTCTGCCTCCCGCCGGTGACGACGATTTCGTCGGTGGTCGGGTAACGCAGGTAAGAACGTTCCCAGCCCAGCGCCGCCCAGCGCTTGCGGATCTCGCCCCACACGCCGCGCGCGTCGGTCGCCATCGACCAGTAGATGGAACCGGCCTTGGTGAAGTGGGTGTACCGGCCGACACCGTCCGGGGTCGCCGCCTCGTCCGTGGCCGGGTAACCCATGGGCCCGGCTTCCCAGCCGAGCGCCTCCCAGCGGACGCGGATCCGGCCGTAGATCGCCCTCGCGTCCGTTTGGGCGGTGTAGTAGATCGACGCGGCCTTGCTGAAGTGGTTGTAGCGGCCGAGTCCGTCCGGAGTGCCCGCCTCGTCGGTGCTCGGGTAACCCAGCGGTCCCCGCTCCCAGTCGAGCGACGCCCACTTCTGCCGGATCCTGCCGTAGACCGGGTGCGCTCCGGTGTTCACGGTGTAGTAGATCGACGTCTGCAGAACGCCGGGCCAGACCGGGAAGTGGTTGTACCGGGCGACACCGTCCGGAGTGGACTGTTCGTCGGTGGCGGGCGGACCGAACTTCACGTGCCCACCGGCGGCGAGGTACTTCTTGAGGATCTCGCCCTCGATCTGCTTGACGCCCGTCTCCTTCGACCAGTACAGCCGTCCGCGCTCGTAGGTGCGGAAGCGGACCGTGCCGTCGACGGCTTCGGGGGCGGTCGGCGCGCCGAGTCGTTGCGCCAGCGCGGGTTCGTCGCGGTAGCGCTTGTCGATCGGCGTGATGTAGTTCGCCGTGATCGTCTGGTCGGTGGTGCCCATGGTGATGTTCGTCAGCCGCCCGGTGGCCCCGTTGGACCAGCCGGTGAAGGTCGACGAACCGTCGGAAGCGACCTCGGCCGCCTGGATCTCGACGGTCGCGCCTTCGACCACCATCGCCGAGGTGGCCCCGCCTTCCGGCGTGATGCCGAGCGCCGCGGCGACGTTGCTGGTCAGGGTCAGCCGGTGCTCGCGCGGCTTCGCGACGTAGGTCTTCGAGACCGTGACACCGGCGCTGTCGGTCGCCGTCGCGGTGAACTCCAGGTTGGAGTCCGTGTGGTCGGTGAACGGCATGATGAACTCGGCCCCGCTGCCACCGCGGTCCGGATGCGCGTGACAGACCGCGTTCTCCGGGCAGTGCCGGACCAGCGTGGTCCAGGTGACCGGGAGGGCGCCGTCCTCGGTGTCGGTGACGGTCGCGCCGACCTTGACCTCCTCGCCGACCGCGAACAGGCGGTCACCGGGGTCGGTCATGACCAGCTTCGGCGAGTGGTTTCCGGGCGCCACGGCGATGTCCGTGCTCCCGGAGGCCTGCAGGCCGTCCTTCACCGTCAGTTTCGCGGTGAACTTCTCGGTCCCGGCGGCGTAGGTGTGGCTGACCTTCGCGCCGGTGCCGGTGGTGCCGTCGCCGAAGTCCCACTGGTAGGTCAGCGGGTCGTTGTCGAAGTCGTAGGAACCGCTGCCGTCGAAGGAGACCGTGCGGGTTTCGGGGTTCGTCTCCGAGGTGGCCACCGCGACGGGCGCCTTGTTCCCGGTGGTGTAGCTGAGCCGTCGCAGCACGCCGGTGTAGATGTCGGCGTAGACGATGTCGCCGTTGGCCGCGGCCAGGAACTTGACCGGACCGCCGATACCGGTGAACTTCGGCGGCGTCTCCTGCGGCCGGACGACCCGGCCCTGCGTGTCGTACTTGGCCGTCCAGAGCTTCTGGGTGGCGTAGTCGCCGAAGAAGTACGCGCCCCGGTATTCCTCCGGGTACGACTCTCCATTGTAGACAATTCCGGCGGTGACGCTGTTGCCGTTGTCGATGCCCTGCCCGTGGCGGATCGCCAGCATCGGCGGGGTGTTCACGGCCGAAGCACACTGCGGCATCGCGGAGAAGCCGTCGGAGGGCTGGTTGCCCTCGAAACACGGCCAGCCGTGGTTCGCGCCCTTCTGGACGAAGTTGATCTCTTCCCAGGTGCCCCAGCCGACGTCGCCGACCACCGGGAGGCCGGTGCTGGCGTCGAGGCTGAACCGGAACGGGCTGCGGAAGCCGCTCGCGAACACCTTGGAACGCAGCGAGTTCGGGTTCGCCGCGGTGTAGTACGGGTTGTCCGGCACGCCGGCGCCGTCCGCGGTGATGTGGAAGATCTTGCCGAAGATCTTGTCCAGGTCGTACACGTTGAGCGCGAACGGGTCGGCCGCGCCCTGGAAGCGGGAGCTGTCGCCGGTCGAGACCCACACCGTGCCGTCGGGGGCGGCCACGACACCGGTGATGCCGTGGATGTCGGTGTTGGCGGCGCCCTCGATGAGCACCTTCTCCCCGGTCAGCCCGGTCGGCCGGTCGGTGCCGGAGACCTTCCAGCGCGAGGCGCGCAGGGCGATCCCGCCGCCGGCGACGTCGACCGCGCGGGCCGTGTAGATCACGCGGGAGGTGGCGTAGTCGGGTGCGATCGCGATGCCGACCAGGCCGAGGTCACCGGTGCTGCGAGTGGGCAGGGTCGCGATGCTCTGCGCCTGTCCGGTGGTGGGCACCCAGGCGACGTTGCCACCCTTTCCGGTGGTCAGCATCGAGCCGTCGGGCAGGTAGGCGAAGTCGGTCAGGTCGTATGGAGCCTGCCCGCTCTGCTGGTCACGCAGGACGAAGCCGGGCGGCAGAACGGGTGCGGCGGACGCGGAAGTCGACGTCAACGGCACCAGCAAGGTCACTATCAGCAACGTCACCACGGCGTGACAGAGCGCGCGGAATTTCGAAGGCATGCAAGGGCCCCTTCCCCAGTCGAACGTCTCATCGACGGAGCCCATGCGGACATTTCACACCTTCGAGTGCCTTTATCGAATCGTGATCATCGGCGTCGGTCGATCACCTGACCCGTGCTTCGGTTCCCGTGACGCAGCCGCCCTGGAAGCGGCCGAGCGTAGCCCAGCGCTGCCGGATCGCCCCGGATATCGCGTGCGAGTCGGTGACGAGCCCACCTCCGCCACCCCCTTCAGGGTAGGCAGAGGCCGTCCCGGACTGATGAGCGTTTCCTCGGACGTGACGCTGTCAGGGCACGACCTGCACCACGTCGCCGCCCTGCAGAGTCGTGAAGTACTTCTGCGAAGCCGCCGCGGACAGGTGGATGCAGCCGTGCGAGTACACCGAGAGGCTGCCGGTGTGGAACGCGATGCCCGGCAGGAAGAACACCGAATTCGGCATCGGCGCGTCGAACTGCTTCGAGTGGTAGTTCTTGACCTTGGCCGAAACGCGGAAGACCCCGGTCGGCGTGGCGTGGCCCTTCTTGCCGGGCAGCTGCTTGACCGGGCCGTAAATGACCTTTCCGTCCTGCAGCAGCCACGTCTTCAGCGCGGAGAGGTCCACGCAGGCGCTCACGCCCGGCGAGGCCAGCGCGGCCTTACAGGGGACGTCGGCGGCGTTCGCGGCGGGCTTGGCCGCCGGTTTCGGGGTGGGTTTCGGCGTCGGCTTGGGCTTCGAAGACGTCGGCTTGGAACTCGAACTGCTCGGCGTAGGCGTAGTCGTCGGGGTCGGGGTCGGGGTCGGGGTCGGCGAGGACGTGGCGGGGGCCGACGTGGTCGCGGTCCCGCCCGCCGGGCCGCCCTGCGCGACGGCGCCGCCACCGGGCGCGCTGCCGCCGGCGTTGCCGGAACACGCGGTCAGCACCAGCGCCGTGGCCAGTGCGCTCACCCCCACCAGGAACTTCTTCACGACCCGTACCCCCGTTCGCCTGTAATCCTGCCGACATGGATAAAGACGAAGCGCACCCGTCCGGGGTTGTTGATCGGAAGGTCACGATCGCGTCTCAGGGCACGCGGCCGACGACCCGCGCGTACATCCGGCCCGGATTGGCGCCTTCGTCCAGATATCCGGGCAGCGGCGGGAGGTCCCGCGCGAACACGGCCAGCCGCCCGAACAGTTCGTCCGCGTCGGACGGACGCCGTTCCGGGTCCTTCTCCAGAAGATCCGCGAGCAGCACCTTCAGTCCATCCGGGACACCGTCCACTTCGGCCGGGCTCTCCTTGACCTGCTTTTCGAAGACCGCGTACGCCGTCGGGCCGGTGAAGAGCTGCCTGCCGGTCAGCATTTCGTGCAGGACGCAGCCCAGCGCGTACAGATCGCTGCGCGGCCCGGCGATCCCGCGCTGGATCTGCTCGGGCGCCATGTACGCGGGGGTGCCCAGGATCTGCCCGGCGCGGGTGAACTGGGCGACGTCGGTCTCACGCAGCATCGCGAGCCCGAAGTCGAGCACCTTCACGTGGGCGTCGGGGCACAGCATCAGGTTGGTGGGCTTGAGATCGCGGTGACAGATGGAAAGCGCGTGCGCGGCGGACAGCACGGCGCAGGCCTGCGCCGCGATCGCGGCCGCCCACGGCACCGGCAGCGGCCCGTGTTCGGCGGCGAGATCGGCGACGGTCACGCCTTCGATGAACTGCATGACCTGGTACAGCCGCTCGTCGTAGGTGCCGAAGTCGTACAGCGTCGGCGCGCCCGCGTGTTCCAGGGTCGCGAGGATCCGCGCCTCGCGAATGAACCGCTGTTCGAGTTCGGCGTCCGGACCGCCGGGGAGCCCGAGGAATTTCACCGCCACGCGGCGGCCGAGATGCCGGTCGTGGCCCGCGTAGACCGCGCCCATCCCACCCCGGCCGAGCGGCAGCTCGTCGAGTTCGTAGCGATCGGCGATCAGCAACCTCGTCCCCCTCACCACCACCCTCAACGGAGAAGCTTCCAGCAACTATCCATTCCCCGGCCTCAGTTGACCCTCCGTGAGTCCCGCCAAGCCTAGCCGCACCAGCTCCAGGCCCGATTCCGCCGCCTCGCGCAGGGCGTCCTCGAAGGCGGCGAGACGGGTGAACGCCTCCCCGTAGGCCCGCTGCGTCTCGATGGGCAGGCGCGGGATCCGGGTGCGCTTGAGGTCGATCCTGGTCGACGACGTCGGCGCGAGCTGCCCGGCCGCGCGCAGGCAACCGGCGAGGAACGCGGCGTCCAGCCGTTCGGGATCGGTGCGGTACTTCGACATCGGCGGCTCCACCGCGACCGTCTCTCCACTGTGGACATACGCGGGCACGGCGGGCGACGCGACGACGTCGCCCTCTTCCACCGACTCCGGCACCATGAGCACCCCGGACTTCAGCAGCTCGCCGATCGTGGTGAACGCGGGCCTCTCGCCGGAAACCGTCAACGACGGCAATTCCGGTCGGATCGCGTCGAAATTCCTTCGCACTTCGAGGAAAGCCTCACCCGCATGCACGTCTCGTGCCTGGTTCCGCGCCGGGGAAAGGTCGACCTCCTCGTCGAGCAGGTCGATGATCCGGACCGTGCCCGGCACCTCGGCGCCGCGCAGATGCGCCCGCCACTGTTCCTCCACAATGGACGGATCGGCCGACAGGAGAAGACGGGACGGGGGCCGCTCCCCGGGTTCCGGACGCCGCAACAGCCAGAGGTCCGCACCGCCGACGGTCACCACCGCGCGCAAAGCCCCGGCCCGCAACAGGTTCCCGCGGATCCGCCGTCCGGTGCGGCGGCCGGCGGCGGCGGGCGGCATGCGGATCGCGACCAGCCCGCCGGGCTTCACATGGGCGAGACAGTGCTGGACCCAAGCCAGTTCCGGTTCGCCGCGCGGCGGCTGGCCGTACTCCCAGCGCGGGTCGCCGACGAGGTCGTCGTAGCCCCATTCGCGTTCGTTGAACGGCGGATCGCAGACAACGGCGTCCGCGAGAACCCCTTCGTAGGAGTCCATCGACAGCGCGTCGGCGCCGTACATCTCCATGTCGGCCCCCGCGAGCAGCAGCCGGTGCGCGGCGATGCACGAGGTCGCCGGATCGTCGACCTGACCGAGCAGCCGGGTCCCGCCGGAGGCGAGCAGCAGGGTCCCGAGCCCGCACGCGGGGTCGAGCACGACGCCGGGCGCGGGACCGATGAGGCGGGACATCAGCGCGGCCATCGGCTCGGGGGTGACGGACAGCTGACGCGAGTGCGCCTCGACGTAGCGTTCGCACAGGAACTCGTAGGCCTCGCGCGCGCCCCGCTCGTCGGCGAAGCGGTCCAGCAGGCCGAGCAGTTCGGCGTCGTCGTAGCGGGACGAAACAATCCACTCGCCTGGCCGCGACAGGTACGACCCCACCCGGCCGACCCGCAGGCCCAGCGACAGGTCGTCGCCGAGGTTCCGCAGCCGCTGCCAGATCCGGTCGCCGAGGGAGATCTCGAACGGCTTCCCCCGCTCGCGCAGCCAGTTCTCGACGGTGACCAGCGAAAAGAGAGGGCTCGACGCCGTCCCGCCGACGGGCGGCGGAAAATCGCCGTAACGTCGACGCCAGTTGCTCACCGCGGCGCGGCCGACGCCGGCGATCCGCGCGATGTCCGCCGCGCTGACGGTGGCTTGCTCCTCCATCGGCGCATCTTAACCGACAGCTGAGCATTCCAACCCTTTGTTTGTGAACTCAGTACACAACTGCTTTACTGGGGTCCATGAGGCACACCCTTCGGTACGCCGCCGGCTCGGACGTCGGGCGGCGCCGCCAGGTCAACCAGGACTCGGTCTACGCCAGCGCCAGGATGCTGGCCGTCGCCGACGGCATCGGCGGCCAGCCGCACGGCGAGGTGGCCAGCGCCGAGGCGGTCGGCGTCCTGTCCCGGCTCGACGCCGACCTCGGCGGTTTCGACCTCGCGCGGGTCGACCTGGCCGAGGTGCTCTCCGGCGGCCTGCGCACCATCGACGAACGGCTCGCCGCGACGGCCGAGCAGGAGCCCGAGACGCGGGGCATGGGCACCACCCTGACGGCGCTGCTGTTCGACGGCTCGCACTTCACGGCCGCCCACATCGGCGACTCCAAGGGGTACCTCCTCCGCGGAGGAACGCTCCAGCGCTTCACCCGCGATCACACCCTCGCGCAGGCGCTCGCGGACGACGGCCGCATCGACCCGTCGGAGGTCGAGGGACACCCTCGTGGCTCGCTGTTGATGAAGGCACTTCTGAGCACCGGAAGCGGCGAAGCGGACATCTGGGCCTTCGACGCCGCCCCCGGGGACCGTCTCCTGCTGTGCTCGGACGGGTTAACGGCAACGGTTGTCGAAACCGTTATCAAGGACGTCCTCGGCGCCTTCCGAGAGCCCGCCGAGACCGTCCCGAGGCTGATCGACCTGGCCAACGAAGGCGGCGGACCGGACAACATCACCTGCGTCGTCGCCGACGTTCTCGCTTCCGCGCCCGCCTGAGCCCGAAAGCCGCGAACGCAGGTCAGACCCGCCTTCGCGGAGACGAAAGGGCATCCGGTAAAGTTCCCCACGGAGGATTGGCCGAGCGGCCTAAGGCGCACGCTTGGAAAGCGTGTTGGGTTCACGCCCTCGCAGGTTCGAATCCTGTATCCTCCGCCGTCAGCAAGGCCCCGGACGTTCCGACGTCCGGGGCCTTGTTGATTAGTTAGCAGGACCTTCACTTAACAGAGTCAGTTGATCACGCTAAGTTTAACAGTGGTCGTTCCAGCCCCCGACGTCCCAAGGAGTCCGCCAAGATGGCCGGAGTCGAAGAGATCCGCGCTGGTATCGCGCTCGCGAACGAGAAGGCATCCGCGAGCATCGCCGCACTTCAGCAGGCAGCGCAGTCTCTCGAAGAAGCACAGCTTTCGCTTTCCCAGGCCACCCAGGGCAGCACCCAGCACGAGGTGAGCCAGGCGCACGGGCTTCTCGCCGAGGCACTGCAGGGCATCACCGGTATGCAGAGCACCATCCAGGCGGGCATTTCGTCGGCCGAGTCCTACTCGACCCGCCTGTAGCGCATGTACCTCGAAGAACTGCATCAGCTGTTGACGGCCGTCCAAACCGGCCTCGCCGACGGACGTGCCCATGCCGAGCGGGCCAGAAGCCTGCTCGAGGAATCCCGGCGCGCTCTTGTGGAACCACAGGCCCAAGCCGTTCCATGGGTGCCGTCGCAGCTGGCGCAGGCCGACGAGGGGATCGAAAACCTCCTGACGCGCCTTTCCGCCGCTGACGACCTGGTCAGCGGTTACCAATCACGCCTCTGAGATCGGCGAGCCGGTATGGGCAGCAAAGCGAGTGAACAGCGCAATCGCGTCGTTACGGCGCTGGAGCGGGTCCGGCACCAGATCGGACTCGTCCTCGGCGCCGCCGCCGGCGCCCGCGGGTCCGCCGAGGCGGAACTGGCCAAACTGGAACTGGAACAGCACATAGTCCGGGTGGGGATGAACAACTCCACCTCGGAGCAGTACACCGAATGGTCGCGGCACCCCGCCGCGAACGAGGTGTTCGGCCTGCTCGGCACCGTGCGCGGCCAGTTCTACGCGGATTGGGAAGCGGGCCCGAACGAGTTGCGCGAACTCGTCGCGCACAACGCGCCGGGTCCCGCGAGCCAGCCGCCGGGCAACTGGCTCGGCCGCGTCGGCGGAAATCCCGGCATCACCGCGCCAGGGCTGTGGCGCGTCGGCTCGGCGACCGTGCAGGGCAGGGACGTGCCGCGCACGTTCGACGTCGCGGTGCCCCTGCTCGACGAGTCACATCTGTCCATCACCTCGGCACCGAAGACCCGCGCCGCGGTGGACGGCATCGTGCAGAACCTGCTGACGCGGATCCTGAGCACGTTCGAACCCGGCGCGGTGCGCGTCCATCTGTGGGACGTCGGGCAGCTGACCGCGATCCTGCCCGACCTGTATCCGCTGAGCCGCACGAGCGCGCTCACCCTGTACGACCCCGGACGGCTCGAGGACCTCCTCGACGAGCTGGCCGGGCACATCCGCCGCATCCACGCCACCGGGATGCAGGCGGGGCACACGTCGCTGCGGGAGATCCGGCGGGCGAGTGGCCAGCGCGTCGAACCGTTCCGCGTCGCGGTGCTCTACGGCAACGGCGAGACCCTCGAGCCGGAACGTGCCCGCGAGCTGAAACGCGTCGCCTCCGGGGCGCTCGCGGCCGGGATCTGCCTGATCCTGATCGACGTGCCGACCATGCTGTCGACGTCGGTCGAATCGCTGAGCCTGCACGACGACCGGCACGCGACGAGCAGCATGACCGGCCCTGACCTGATCGTCGACCTCGATCCGCCGATGCCGTCCGGGCAGGTCATCCGGGCCGCCGGGCGGATCGCCGAGGCGCTGATCGCCAAACAGGGCGGGCCCCGCGCGTTCGCCGATCTGCTGCCCACCGAACTGGGCAAGGAGAGTTCGGCGCGGGAACTGCGGGCGCCCGTCGGGTTCTTCGAGGGCGAGCCGGTGGAGGTCGTCATCGGTGACGCCAGCCCGCACGTGCTCATCGGCGGACCGAGCGGTTCGGGGAAGACGAACTTCCTGTACTCGCTGCTCGGAAGCCTCTCGGCGCGGTATTCGCCGGACGAGCTCGCGCTGTACCTGCTGGACTTCAAGGAAGGCGTGTCGTTCGCCGGGCTCGCGCCGGGGCGGCGGGACGCCAGCTGGCTGCCGCACGCCAAACTCATCGGGGTCAACGTCAACACCGACCGCGAGTTCGGCCTGGCGCTGCTGCGCTTCCTCGCCGACGAGCTGCGCCGCCGGTCCGCCGCGGCGAAACTGCACGAGGTCACCAACCTCGCGGACCTGCGCGAACAGGACCCCGGCGGCCACTGGCCGCGGATCGTCGCGGTGATCGACGAATTCCAGTACCTGTTCGCCGGCCGCGACGGCGTGACGGCGACCGCGACCCAGCTGCTGGAGGACATCGCGCGGCGAGGCCGGTCCCAAGGCATCCACCTGGTGCTGGCGAGCCAGGACGTCGCCGGGATCGAGGCCTTCTGGGGCAAACCGGCGGTGTTCGAGCAGTGCACGCTGCGGATCGCGATGCCGAAGGCGCGGCGAGTGCTGTCCGAGACCAACAACGCGGCGGTCTCGGCGCCGAAGTGGCACGCGGTGATCAACCACGATTCCGGTGTGGCACACGGGAATCAGCTCGCCCACGTACCGGACGCGAGCAGCAAGGACGTCTTCAACAAGCTGCAGCACCGGCTTTGGGAACGGTACTCGGAGTCGTTCAAGCGGCCCCGGCTGTTCGACGGCGCGCATTCCCCGGTGCTGGAACGGTTCCCGGCGTTCACCGAACTGAAGCCGACGGACAAACCGCGAGCGCTGCTCGGCCAGTCCATCGACGTCGACGAGGCTCCCTGCGGGGTCGATCTGCCGAAGGCACCGGGCCGGAACGTCGCCGTCCTCGGCGCGGCCACGGCGGAGGCACTGTCCATCATGGACTCCGCCGCTCGATCGCTGGCCCGCCAGTATCGCTACGCGTCGGTGGAGTTCGTGCTCTCGTGTCCCATCGAAGCCTCCGTCCCCGCGGTGGCCGAGCTTGCCGAGCGCCTGCGCGCGGAGGGACACGAAGCGACACTGGTCGACGATTTGCCCGCCCGGGTAATCGATATCGCGGAGAATTTGTCCTCTTTGGACAAAGCGCAGGTGCTGCTTCTGTACGGCGTCGACGCCTCGATCCCCGCGCTGGAGGCGAAGGCACCCGGTCAGCTCAAGAGCGGCTTGGATCAGCTGAGGGTGTTGCTGAAGCAGGGGCCGACGCACGGCGTCCACACCATCGGGTGGTGGCGCAGCATCGCCCGGCTGAAGGACACCCTCGGGTTCGCGGGCACCGACGACATCGGTACCTGGGCGGCTCTGGACGTCCAGGGCAACGAACTCTCGCCGTTCGCCGCGGGACAGGTCGTGCACTGGTCGCCGCGACCGGGCCGGGCGCTGTTCTTCGACCGCACCACCCACGGCGCCCCTGAGGTGATCATCCCGTTCCAGCGTCCGGAAGGGCTTCTCGATGGATGACGGCATCACCGCGGCCATGCGGTACAAGGAGATCGTCGGCCGCGCGCGCGCTTCGGCGGAGAACCTCCGCAACTGGGAGATCGGCCGCGCGGACGAACTGGAGGCCCGGCTCGCCGAGGCGCATCAGGCCGTCGCGAACGCCGCCGAACGCGAGCAGCGCGCCGTCGACCGGTGCACCCGCTGGTGGAAGATGGCGCAGCACAACGTCGAAGGGCTCTCGTGGCTGCCCGACGACGAAGACCCGCGGCCGGTGCCGACCGCGCGGCCCGGGTATCTGGAGAAGTACCTGGAAGAGGTCAAGCCGAGCTACCAGGAACTCGTACAGGCCGTGCTTTCGCTGGGCTGGCGCGCGAAACGCTCCTGATCACGCGTGTCACGCCCCCAGCCACGCGAGGCACGCCCCCAATCACGCGAGGCACGCCCCCAATCACGCGAATTACGTCCCCAGTCACGCGAGTTACGCCCCCAATCACGCGTGTGCGCCCTCTGATCACGCCTGCGCGTCGGGACGGCACGCGTGAGCAGAGGGACGACACGCGTGATCAGGGCCGGATCACGCGTGGCTGGAGCCGGATCACGCGTGACTGGAGCCGGAACACGCGTGACTGGAGCCGGAACACGCGTGACTGGAGCCGGAACACGCGTGCTTGCCGGCGGATCACGCGTGACTGGAGCCGGAACTCACGTGCTTGCCGGCGGATCAGGGCTTCGGCAGGTAAGGGCCGAGCACCTTCTCCAGGTAGTCCGCCAGGTCGTGGAACGCGTCCAGGACGGGGTTGCCGGCGCTCGGCCGGAACCGCAGCACCTGCGGGTCGTGGTCGCTCGCCTGCTTCGCGAACTCCGCGTTCAGGTGGACGACGTCGTAGTCGAGTCCGCGTGGCGCCTTCGACGCCAGGATGTGGTCCAGCACCTGCGACTGACCCTCGAAGACGTAGCTGTACCGCTCGTTCTCGGGCAGCGAAGCGATGATGTCCTTGAGCGCGCCACCGGCGGTCAGCGTCCGCACGGCGGGCGAGAACGGGTAGTCGTTGATGTCACCGGCGACCACGATGTTCGCGTTCTTGTCCGACGCGAGCAGCTTGTCGACGAAACCGCGGAGCACGGTCGCCTGCTTGACGCGCTGCACCTCGGAACTCCGGACCGGCGGCTGGTTGCGGCCGTGGGTCGGCTGGTCGCCGCCCTTGGAGTTGAAGTGGTTCGCGATGACGAACACGGTGCGGCCCTGGAAGACGAACTCGCCGGCCAGCGGTTTACGGCTGGACTCCCAGGCCTCGTTCGCCGGGTCGACGCGGCCGGGCGAGACGGTCAGGTGGGTCTTGCCGCGTTCCTTGACCACGTCGACGGGAGTGGTCGCGGTACCGCCCGGTCGGTCCACAAAGGACACGCGGGCCGGGTTGAACAGGAAGCCGACGCGGATGTTGCCGCCCGGCTGGCCACCGTCCTCGCCGTTCACCGGGTCGATCTGGCGCCATTCGTAGCGCGGTCCACCGGCGGCGACGATCGCGTCGGCGAACTTCCGCAACGTCTGATCGGCGGCGACGGTGCCGTCGTTCGCCGGCCCGTTGTTGTCCTGGATCTCCTCCAGGTTCAGGATGTCCGGCTTCGCCAGGTTGGTGGCGATCGCCTTGGCGAGTTCGCCGAACTTCTCCGCACCGTCCAAAGCGGACAGGTTCTCGACGTTGTAGGTCGCCACCGAAAGCTCACCGCCGCGCTGCGCGCGGGTGCTTTCACGCCGCAACCCGTTGTCCTTGGCGGCACCGAGCTTCGTCGCGAACAGCGTGTAACCGCCGAAGTTGCCGTACTCGACCGGACCGGAGGTCTCACCGGTGAGCACGTCACCGGTGTTGACCGTCGGGAACGGCTGCTCGGCGAACGGGATCAGCGACGCGACCTTGAGCACGCCGGTGTTGAGCCGGTCGTAGTCCAGGTACACCGCGCCGCCGCGGACGCTCGGGTTCTGCTTCGGCTTGGTGGTCACGTAGAGCTCGTTGAACCTCGACGTCGGGCCGACGACGCGCGCGTCGGAGACACTGACGATCTCGCTTTCGTGCGTCTCCCAGAAGTCCAGCGAGTACTTCGCCGGCTCCAGCGGCAACGGCTCGATGCTGCCGCCGGGCGCGGGGGCGACGGTGTCCGGGACCGTTTCCGGCGTGACGACGGTCGCGGCGGGCAAGGCGTTCCCGCTCGAATCAACCGTCCACTGTGCACTCGTCAGCTCGGTGAGCGACTGGTACGGCGAGGTCGCGGGCGCGTCCGGGTAGAACTCGCGGACGGTACCGGCGGCGGTCACCGCGTCGCCGACGACCACGGCGGGGGTGGTCGAGCCGGTGAAGACGAACAGGCCCTCGCTGGTGCGCGGGTCGGCGTCGGGAGCGGTGCCGGTGAGCCAGAACCCGCGGGCCGAACCGAAGCTCCGGATCGCGGTCACCACACCGGTGACCCCGGCGACCTTGCGGTCCTTGAACGGCGAGATCCGGGTGGTGCCCTGGATTTCGTGGATTTTGGCGGTCACCGGCGGCGGGCCGGTCTCGCCCGGTGTCTCACCCTTGCCGTTCGTCGGGGTGGGCGCCCCGGAGATGAAGTCCACGGCGTTGTCGTCGGTGTCCGCGAGCGTCGTCCCCCTGGCTACCGACGCGGTGTTGGACGGCGCGGGCGCCGCGGTGCCCTCGCGGACGGTGGCGGCCGAGCCGAAGCCGACCAGGTCCTTGATGCGGGTGTCCGCCGCGCAGTCGGCGGCCGTCTTGCAGGTCAGCGCCGTGGTGCCCTGGACGAGCGCGATGGTGCCGGCGGTCGCGGACAGGGCCAGCGAACCGGTGGCGTCCGGCGCCGGCAGCGCGACGGTGCCGCCCGCGCCCTTCGCCTGCGCCACGAGGTACCGCGCGCCCGGCGCGATACCGCCGGTCAGCGGCGTGACCTGCCAGCTGTTTCCTGAAGCGGGCGCGTACTGGACGCTGAACCCGTCGAGGCGCACGGCGGCCGCGCCGCGGTTGGCGAGTTCGACGAAGTCGTTGGTCAGCGTGGCACCCGAGTTGCCGCCACCGCCGTAGACCTCGGCGATCACGGCGTCGGCGCTGGGCGCGGCGAGCGCGGCCGGAGCGGCTGTGATGGCAGTACCGCTCACGACCAGCCCGGAGGCGACGGCCATGGTCAGGGCACGTCTTCGAGCAGCACGTCGGGATGTGGTCACGCTGAGTCCCCTCTTCACCGGATCGGTCGAGGAATACTCCCCCGGGCAAGTGAAATGAGGAAGACGACAAGACAACGATTCGTCACCGCTAGCCCGTTCGGACCCTGGATCCGCCGTGTTCTCCCGTGAGAAGATCGAACTCCGCCGCCTGTAACGCACCAGGAGGCGTCCTCATGCGCAGACTGCTTTGCGCGCTCATCGCGGCGGGTCTCGTGACCCCGGTTCCCCAAGCGGCCGCCAAGCCACCGGAGAAGGCCGCGTTCGAGGTGATGACCCCGGCGAGCACGGTCGCGTCCCGCACCGACCGGCGGCCGAACGCGGGCGCGATCTTCGACCCGGTCGCACGCAAGACGTTCATCTCGTGGTCCGGCAAGGCCGCGGACACCTACGTCCAGGCCTACGACCACCGGACCGGCGTCTGGACCGCGCCGAAGAAGATCGCCGACGGCGAATCCGACCCGCACAACTACCCGACGATGCTGCTGGCGGGCGACGGGCATCTGCTGATCTTCCGCGGCATGCACAACACGCGGACCGTGCTCAGCCGTGCGCCGCGCGCCCATTCCCTCGAGGGCACCTGGACGGACACCGAGGTCCCCGAGGGCGACGCGGCGAGCTACCCGATGCCGGTCAAGACCACCGACGGCACGTTGTTCCTGTTCTACCGCGAGACGACCAGGGAACTGGATCCGGCGGCGAATTCCGACTTCCGTCCGATGAAGTACCTCGTCTCCCGCGACCACGGGAAGACATGGAAGAACTCCGTGCGGCTGACCGGAAAGCAGTGGGCGTTCGGCTCGCTGGGCAGGACCGACCACATGGACGAGATCTACGTCGGGCAGCTGCGGTACCTGCCGTCTTCCGGGCGGATCCAGTTCGTCTACACACTCGCGGGTGGCGGGCCCTCGCAGCACAAGCACGACGTCTACCACCGCAACGTCTACTACCTGTCGTTCGACGTCCGCACCCTGCGCTTCTTCTCCGCGGCGGGCCGCGATCTCGGCACGCAGGTCGACGACGCCGAGCAGGAGCGGTACCTCAAAGTCGCCGAAACCCCGCTCGAACTCCCCGGCGGGCTCAAATCGCCGGATTACATCCTGCAGGTCGGCACCCAACGCGACGGCAAACCGTTCGTCACGTGGTTCCGGTTCGACGCCGCGGGTTCGCCGCGCGATTTCGCGGGCGCGTGGAACGGGCGGGACTGGGAAGTGCGCGAAGTCGCGAACGGACTCCGATTGCGCGAGATCGAACAGCTCAATGGCGGCACTTGGCGCGTTTACGGCACCCGCGACGGACAACCGGGCATCGAAACGTTCCTGCTCGAGAACGGCCGTGTCTGGAAGCCGGAAACCGTGATCACCACACCGAAACCGGTCCAGCGCGTGGAAATGATCACCGGTTTCCGGGATCCCGCGCGCATTCTCGCGACCGGCGCGTCCAGTGCGCGTGACGTCTCCGTGGCCGACGGTGACATTTATGTCGCGGGAGCCCCGCGCAAATAGTCCATTGGGGTTCCCCTGCCTTAAATGAACCTCAAGTCCGGGTACAACCCGGTATTTCCGGAGCTACCTTTGACGACGTGAGCGAGGACACGATTCCTCCCTCACGTCGCCGGAGGAGGTGTCCGATGAACTGGCTCACCGTCGTCGGTACGACACTGGTTCTGCTGCTGAGCATCGCGCTGACCGTCGATCTGCGCGACCGGAAACGCGGCGGACGCCCGGTGGCCCATTTCGGCGGGGCACGGCTCGACACCGTGCTGCGCGAGGCCGACCTGGGCGAGCGGCTCGCGGACCGCCACCTGACCTTCTGACGCTCGCCGGGGAGGGCGAGCAGGGGGAACTGGGGGTGCACCGCCGGTACACGGGACCCGTCGGGGGAGGACGGAGCCCGTATACCGGCGGTGTGTCATTTCCGCCTCGTGAGTGGCGAGGACGGGGTGGGTTCATCACCGTCCTCGCCGCTCCCGAGTTCCCGCCGGGCCTTGTACTTCCCGATGAGCGACTTCGCCCCGGCGACCGCCGCCTTGCCGGCGCCTTTCGCGCTGGCGGCCAGGAAGGTCGTCCAGTCGAAGTAGTCGCGCCACAGCACGATCCGGCCGTCGCGCACCTCGAACGTGCCGCACACCCAGAACTCGGCCTCCCACGAACCGCGTCGCAGGACGTCGGTGCGCTCGGTGAGCACGATCGGGCCGTCCGCGGCGATGTGGTGGGTGCGC
This sequence comes from Amycolatopsis sp. NPDC041971, assembly GCF_055588925.1. Taxonomy (NCBI): domain Bacteria; kingdom Bacillati; phylum Actinomycetota; class Actinomycetes; order Pseudonocardiales; family Pseudonocardiaceae; genus Amycolatopsis; species Amycolatopsis sp. NPDC041971. The sequence goes on from NZ_JBVJCE010000001.1 coordinate 226,314, forward strand.
GCCTCGAACCCGCTTCCGTAGCGGGCCATGGCGCGCAACTGCTTCTCCACCGCCGAAAGACCACGGGCCGGGGGCAGCGGGACGTTCTGATAGACGATGTCGATCGCGACGAAGCCCAGCGCGCGGTCGATGTCGAACTCTTCGAGGGCCTTGAGGAAACCGGTCACCACGGTCTTCGGATCCGTCATACCCGCCAAGGCTAATCCGATTTTGAACCGCCGGAAGGTCACAGCCGTATCACAGGAGGGGAGGGGCCGGTTTCCCCTGACTACGGAGGTATCGATGCGACGGCGACTGCCGATGGCACTGTTCGGGCTGGTCGTGTGGGTGCTCGCGGGCTGTTCGACGGCCACGGGTGCCGCACCCGCGACGCCGGGCGCCAACCAGGCCGACATCACCTTCTCCCAGCAGATGGTCCCGCATCACCAGCAGTCGATCCAGGTCGCGAACCTGGCCGCGGAACGGTCCGCTTCCGAATACGTGAAGACCACCGCGGCCAAGATCGTCAAGGCGGAGTCGGCCGAGGTCCAGACGATGACGGGCTGGCTGCGAGCGTGGAACGCGGCCGTGCTGCCCGCGGCGGGCCACGCCGGGCACACGATGCCGGGGATGATCACCGCCGGGCAGGTCGCCTCGCTGCGGAACCTGACCGGCGCGGAGTTCGACAAGACGTGGCTCCCGTTGATGGCGGAGCACCTGCGCAACGGCGTCGCGATGGCCGAAACCGTGCTGTCGTCAGGACAGCACTCCGAGACGAAGGCGCTCGCCCGGGAGATCGTCGAGAACCAGACGGCGGCGATCGACGAGATCACCGCGCAGCTTTCTTGACCCCCTGAAGGCCCGCCGACACCCTCCGGTATTGTTCTCGGCGGTGGCGTGTCCGAGCGGCCGAAGGAGCACGACTCGAAATCGTGTGACGGCTAATAACCGTCCGTGGGTTCAAATCCCACCGCCACCGCAGCGAAGAGCCGGTCTCCACGGAGACCGGCTCTTCTGCGTACGGACTATTTGTTGAACTTGTCCTTGAGGTCCTGCACGCCACCCTCGGCACGGTCGCGCAGGTCGTGCCCGGTCTCCTTGACCTGGCCTTCGGTCTGGTCGGCCCGGCCCGAGTTCGCGAGGTCCTGGTTGTCGGTCTTCTCGCCGAGCTTCTCCTTGGCGGCGCCGATGGCCTGCTCGGCCTTGTCCTTCGCCTTGTCGAAAACGCTCATGGCGGACGTTCCTCCTTCGACTGCGGCCGCCGTTTGCGGCCGCCTGTCTCCGGGTTACCCACCACACCGGATCCGACACATCCATCACCCGGTGCGGTTACCCCGTTGCCCGTGGAAGAAGCCTTCGAGCAGGGCCGCGCATTCGGCCTCCAGGACGCCGCCGACGACTTCCGCGCGGTGGCTGAGCCGCCGGTCGCGGACGACGTCCCACAGCGACCCCACGGCCCCGGTCTTGGGCTCCCAGGCGCCGAAGACGACCTTCGCGACCCGGGCCATCACGAGGGCGCCGGCGCACATCGTGCACGGTTCCAACGTCACGGCGAGCGTGCAGCCTTCGAGCCGCCAGCCGTCGCCGTAGAGCTTGGACGCGGCCCGCAGCGCGAGGATCTCCGCGTGCGCCGTCGGGTCGCCGAGTTCTTCGCGGGCGTTGCGCGCCGAGGCGAGCGGGATCCCGTCCGGGGACAGGACGACGGCCCCGATCGGCACGTCGTCGCCCGCACCTCGCGCCGCGTCGATCGCCGCCCGGACGGCGGCGATGTCGGCGGCGGAGGCGGCGGGGCTCAGATCTCGTCCAGGATCTTGGTGAACTCGGCGGCGAATCCGCACCGTTGCGCGACCATCTGGAGTTGTTCGTCCGGATAGAGGTCGACCTCGCCGACGATCACCTGGAGTTCGGCCCCCGGCAGTCCGAGATCGGCCAGGATCTCCAGATCGCCTTCCGGCCAGACCGCGTCGTCGTCCTCGTCCGGCGGGTCGACTCTCAGCACGTCGAGGACGTCGGCGGCGATGTCGTAGTCGAGCGCCGCGGCGGCGTCGGACAGCAGCAGCGCCGGCCCTCTGGGACTCGGCCGGACGATCACGAAGAACTCGTCGTCGACCGCGAGCAGCCCGAAGGCGGCCCCGGTCGAACGCAGTTTTCCGAGCTCAGTGATCGCAGCGTCGAGTTCGGCGAGCGCCCCAGGATCAAGAGAGCTGCACCGCCATCGACCGTCCTCCCGCACCACGGCCACCGCGAACCCCGTGATCGGCTCTTGCACCGCCATGCGCACACCGTATTCCGCCCGCTTTCGGAACGCACGCACGGTGCGCCCGAAGCGCCGCATGCGCCACTATCGAGACATGACCGGACCCACCGACCTGCCCACCCTCCCCGATGCGCGCTTCGCCGGATTGCTGGCGGAAGCCCGCGCGCTCCAGACGAAAACCGTAGAGCTCCGCCGGGAGATCCACCGGAATCCGGAGATCGGCCTCCAGTTGCCGAAAACCCAGGCCTCGATCAAGGCTGCCCTCGAAGGACTGCCGCTGGAGATCATCGAGGGCAGATCGACCACCTCGCTGACCGCCGTCCTCCGCGGCGGGAAGCCCGGTCCGGCGATCCTGCTCCGCGGTGACATGGACGCCTTGCCGCTGCAGGAGGACACCGGCGTCGACTTCACCTCCGACGAAGACGGCGTGATGCACGCCTGCGGGCACGACACCCACGTCGCGATGCTGGCGTCGGCCGCGCGGCTGCTCAGCGAGCACGCCGACGAGCTGGCCGGTTCGGTGGTGTTCATGTTCCAGCCCGGCGAGGAAGGCGAACACGGCGCGCGCCACATGATCCACGAGGGCGTGCTCGAAGCCGCGGGAGAGCGCGTCGAGAAGGCGTTCGGCCTGCATATCTTCTCGCAGGTCGAAGCGGGCGTCGTCCAGACGCGGCCGGGCCCGATCATGGCGTCGGCGAACAGCTTCCACGTGAAGGTCACCGGCCGGGGCGGGCACGGCTCGGCGCCGCATCAGGCGATCGACCCGGTGCCGGCGGCGGCCGCGATGGTCAGCGCGCTGCAGACGATGGTGACCCGCAAGGTGAGCGTGTTCGAGCCCGCGGTGGTCTCGGTCACCCGCATCGAGGCGGGCACGACGACGAACATCATCCCGGAGACGGCGTTCCTGGAGGGCACGATCCGCACGCTGTCCGACCGGACGCAGGCGTACGTCCGCGAGGAACTGCCGAAGGTCTGCGAAGCGGTCGGCGCCGCGCACGGCGTCCGCGTGAGCGCCGAAGTCGTCCCCGGCTACCCGGTCACGGTGAACGATCCGCTGGTCGCGGCACGCGTGCTGGAGCTGGCGGCCGAGGTGCTCGGCGCCCGCAACGCCGAGGCCATGGACAACCCGGTGATGGGCGCGGAGGACTTCTCCTACGTCCTGCAGCGGATTCCCGGCGCGTTCGCCTTCCTCGGCGGCCGCCCGGCCGACGTCGACCCGGACAAGGCGGAGGCGAACCACTCGAACCGCGTGATCTTCGACGAGGACGCCATGGCCAACGGCGTCGCGATGTACGCCGCTTTCGCCTTGGACGCGCTTCGGTAGCCTTTACACAACAGTGTTGATTTAATGGGTGCCATGAGCGATGACACCTTGACCGTCCTGGCCGCACAGGAGGAGCGCCTGGTCTTCCGCCGGTTCGACCACGAGACCGCGCTGAGGCTGGGCGCCCACCTGCTCGCGGCGGCACGGGACCGCGCCCTCCCGGTGACGGTCTCCGTGCGCCGCGGTGGCCAGCGGCTCTTCCACGCCGCCTTGCCGGGGACCTCGGCCGACAACGACGCGTGGATCGACCGCAAGAGCCGCGTCGTCGACCGCTACGGGCACAGCTCGTTCCTCGTCGGCGAACAGTTCCGCGCGAAGGGCACGACCTTCGAAGCCGCTTCCCGGCTGGACCCGGATCTGTACGCCGCCCACGGCGGGGTGTTCCCGGTGATCGTCGAGGGCGTGGGGCCGGTCGGCACCGTCGGCGTCTCGGGACTGCCCCAAGCCGACGATCACGCGTTCGTCGTCGAGCAGCTGGAAACCTTCCTCACCACACTGTCCTAAGTAGACATTCGACGGAGTTGTCCACAGGTTGTCCACGTGTGGACAACTCCGTCTTTGGAAGCTGGGATGTCGCATCATATATCAGATCGGACATGCCAGTGTCCCTCCCCCGTTCGACGAGCGGAAACGGCGGCCGGGGTCGTGGCCATCCCGGTGACCCCGTTCGACGCCGACGGCGCCGTGGCTCCGGAGTCCTACTTGAAACTGGTGCACAGGCTGATCACCGGCGGCGTCGACGTCGTGACACCTAACGGGAACACCGGTGAGTTCTACGCACTGGACGAGGCCGAGACGCGGCACTGTCTCGAGTTGGCGGTCCAGGCCGCGGCGGGCCGGGCGAGTGTGGCGCCGGTGTCGGGCACGACGTCCGGACGGCGCGGCACGGCACGCGCGCGAGGCGGGCGCGGAGCTGATCATGATCCATCGACCCGTGCACCCGTACGTCTCGGCGGAAGGCTGGGTCGAGTACCACCGCGCCATCGCGGCCGCGGTCCCGGAACTGGGTGTCGTGCCGTAGGTGCGTGATCCGAAGATCGAAGGCGGGCAGCTCGCCGGGCTCGCCGACGCGGCGGAAAACGTCATCGGGGTCAAGTACGCCGTGCCGGATCCGGTTCGTTTCGCTTCGGTGGCGCGGGACGCGGGGATCGATCGCTTCGGGTGGATCGCCGGACTGGCGGAACTCTCGGCACCGGGCTGTTTCGCCGTCGGCGCGACCGGGGTCACGCCGGGGCTGATGAACGTCGCGCCGTCGCTCCAGCTGGAGATGTTCCGCTCACTGCGGGACGGCGACTTCCGCGGCGCGCCGGCCTGCTGGGAACACGTCCGGCCGTTCGAGGAGCTGCGGACCGCGGACGGCGACGCCAACAACGTGAGCGTGGTGAAGGAAGCGTTGGCACAGCTGGTTTTGTGCCGCCCCGACGTCCGCCCGCCGAGCCGCGCGCCGACCGACGGCGAACGCGGGAAGTCGCGGGGCTGCTCGAGAAATGGGGCCTGCCCCAACGAATTTTCGGACCGTGTCCGCACCCACCAGAGGCGGGTGCGGACACGGCGACAGGTCAGAGGTCGTGGCCATCGACGATCGCGGCGTGGCCCTGATGGGCGCCTCGGGGCGCGCTGTAGCGCGGCGGGCGGCTGCTCACCGGTCGAAGCCGGCGGGACCATGAGCGCGAAGAACGATGTCTGGCCGGTGCTCCTGTCTCCGGTCGAGTCTCACGACCGGATGGAACCGGGGGAAATTTCCCTCGATGTCTTCGACTGTACGCCGGATTTTGCTGTTTTGGTGAATTGCTTCCGCTCCGCCGTCGTGGGAGACTGGAAGCAGGCCACGGAGCGACCGTGGCGTGTTGTGGTACCAGTGCCTTTTCTCGGCCGAACCAGACCCCTTCGGTGTTCTGAAACCCGTTGCTGGATCCCCCACTTTCACGAACCAGAACGGTGTGATCCCCCATGACCTCCACACAGACGAGACAGGGCAGCGACTTCGCTGAACTGTCCAAATTGGTCAAAGACGCCGGACTCCTCGATCGACGGCGCAAGTACTACGCGCTGAAGATCTCCTTGAACCTGCTTGCTTTCGCGGGCGGCTGGGTCGCCTTCGTGCACCTCGGGGACTCCTGGTGGCAGCTGTTCCTCGCCGCGTTCTTCGCGATGATGTTCACGCAGCTGTCCTTCATCGGCCACGACGCGGGACACAAGCAGATCTTCGGTGGCCGCAAGGCGAACGACATCACCGGTTTCGTCCACGGTGGACTGACCGGGCTGAGCTACGGCTGGTGGATCGGCACGCACAACCGCCATCACGCCAATCCCAACCACGAGGACGAGGACCCGGACGTCAACCTCGCCGCACTCATCTTCACCAAGGCCCAGGGCGCCGAACGACGTGGTTTCCTGGGCTGGATGGCGAAATACCAGGCGTTCCTGTTCTTCCCGCTGCTGCTGCTGGAAGGCCTGAACCTGCACGTCTCGAGCGTGACGGCGTTCTTCCAGCGCGGCTTCAAACGGCGGAAGCTCGAATCGGCGCTGATGCTGGCCCATATCGCCGCGTACCTGACAGCGGTGTTCGTGGTCCTCTCGCCCGGTGTCGGCTTCGTCTTCATCGCCGTGCACCAGTGCCTTTGGGGTGTGTACATGGGCTGCTCGTTCGCCCCGAACCACAAGGGCATGCCGACGCTGTCGGCCGGGCACAAGCTCGACTTCCTGCGCAAGCAGGTACTCACCTCACGCAACGTGCGCGGCGGTCCGGTCGTGGACTTCGCGCTCGGCGGGCTCAACTACCAGATCGAACACCACCTCTTCCCGAACATGGCACGGCCGAACCTCAAGCACGCGCAGGTGATCGTGCGGGAGTTCTGCGCGAAGCACGGCATCGACTACGCGCAGTGCGGCTGGGCGGCGTCCTACGGGTACGTCCTGCGGCATCTGCACGCGGTCGGGGCACCGTTGCGCGGCCAGCCGGTGGCCGCACGATGACCTCCATCCGCTCCCTCGGCGACGTGGCCGAACCCGCCGCCGACGACCGCTGCCCGAGCTGCCCGCATCCGATGTCCGCGCACGACGCGATCGCCCGCCGCTTCTGCACCGCGACCGCGGCCGGCGGGTTCAGCCGCGGCTGCACCTGCGCCACGAAACCCGAAACAACCGAATAAAGGATCACCATGAACGCCGACACCGTCCCCGTCTCCCGCTACGAGATCCGGGTCGACACCGTGAAGAAGATCGTCAACGAACACACCGGCCTCGACAACGAGGCCGCGTTCGCGCTGGCCGTGCACATGGTGCGGGCGCTCGACACCGTCCCGGAGCCCGTCCGCTGAGACTGTGGCGACGGTTACCCGCGCGTTAACAAGGCGTCAGTGAGGCCCCGGAAGCCGTCAGGGAGACGTTGCCGGAGCGGCCGGGCCGGGTCGATCGGAGTTGTGCTGATGAGGCACTGACCGATCGACGCGGAGGTAACCGTGACGCTCAGCGAGCTCCTGCCCAGCCTCGGCTGCGAGGCCGCCGACCACCTCGAACCCGGGATCTGGCCACGGAGCACCCGGCTCGGGGCCGGTGGGGAACTGCTGTTCGCCGGCGCGCCGGTGTCCCACCTCGCCGCGAGGTTCGGGACACCGGCGTACCTGCTCGACGAGGACGAGGTCCGCCAGAACGCCCGCGCGTATCGCCGGGCGCTGCCGGAGGCCGAGGTGGCGTACGCGAGCAAGGCGCTGTGCACTCGCGCCGTCCTGCGCTGGATCGCCGAAGAAGGGCTTTCCCTCGACACCTGCTCGGCGGGCGAGATCGCGGTGGCACGGTCGGTCGGCTTCCCCGCCGAACGGATCCTGCTGCACGGCAACGCGAAGACCCCTGAAGATCTCAAGGCGGCGCTGTCCTACGGCGTCCGCCGGATCGTGGTGGATTCGCTCGACGAGATCGAGCAGCTCGGCGCGCTGGCCACCGGCGCGCAGCAGGTGCTGATCCGCGTGACGCCCGACGTCGCGGCGGGGACGCACGCGTCGATCACCACCGGCACCGAAGGTCAGAAGTTCGGCTTCTCGCTGCGCGAGGAGGTCCGCGACAACCTCGGCCGGGCCGTTTCCGCCGTCCTCGCGCAACCCGGGCTCCGCCTGGCCGGTCTGCACTGCCACATCGGCTCGCAGGTGTCCCGGGTCGATTTCTACGAATTGGCCGCCCGAAAGATGATCGGCGTGCTGGTCGCGCTTCGCGAAACTTACGGCGTCACCCTGCGGGAACTGGATCTCGGCGGCGGGCACGCCGTGCGTTATCTGCCCGGCGACCCGGGTTTCGACATCGACGGATATGTGCGCCGCCTGCGTGTCGCGCTCGCTTACGAATGCGCTTCGCACGGTTTCCCGCCGCCGAAACTGACGATCGAGCCGGGCCGCGCGATCGTCGGCCCGGCGGGGATCACCGTGTACCGGGTCTGCGCGGTGAAACGCGGTTCGCGCACCTTCGTCGCCGTCGACGGCGGAATGAGCGACAACGCGCGGCCCGCGCTCTACGGGGCGGCGTACACCGCGCGCCTGATCGGCAGGCGCAGCCGGGCGGCACGGCGGCCGATGACGGTGGTCGGACGGCACTGCGAATCGGGAGACGTCCTCGCCGACGGGCTCTCGCTCCCCGACGACGTCCACCCCGGCGATCTGCTCGCCGTTCCGTGCACCGGGGCATATCATCACTCGCTCGCGTCGAATTACAACCTCGTCGGCAGGCCGCCGATGGTCGGCGTCTCCCGAGGGACGGCGACCTTGCTCGTCCGCCGGGAAACCGAAGAAGACCTGCTGAAACGCGACCTCGGCTGACTCGCCGTCCGAAAACCTCGGCACCCGGCCTGTCGTACGACAGAATCCTTGGCGCGAAGGCGCCGTGAAAGAGAATCGCAACAAACAACTTAACGGCGGTAGCATTCTGGACATTGATCGATACGCTGCGCGACAAGAATCGCATGCCGAAACAAAGGGAGGGACGGCATGGGTGACGAACCACGCGCGCAGATGGAGCAGCGCACACCTAGAGGTTTGGACAATACCGATCGCACTCTGATCGCCCTACTGCAAGTCGACGGCCGGGCCTCGTTCACGGCCTTGGCCAAGGCAGTCGGACTGTCGGAGGGCGCCGTGCGGCAGCGGGTCCAGCGGCTGCTGCGGGACGAGACGATGCAGATCGTCGCGGTCACGGATCCGGCGAACGTCGGGCTCGGCCGTCAGGCGATGGTCGGGATCAGGGTCCATGGCGATCCGCGAGCGGTCTCCGACCAGCTCTCCGGATTGCCGGACGTCCATTACGTCGTGCTGACCGCGGGGGGTTACGACCTGCTCGCCGAGGTCGCCTGCCGGGACGACGAACACCTCTTGAGTGTGCTGAACGACGACATCCGGCCCATTCCGGGGGTCGTCAGCACCGAAACATTGGTCTACCTGAAACTGGCGAAACAGACGTACGCCTGGGGTAACTTGACCCGCTAGCGGACCTCGATCGGTGGCCCGCGTCGAACCCCAGACCACGAAACCTCACCACGCACGAACCCCGTGCTCACGGGCTCATGGATCAAGGACCGAAGGCGCAACGAAAGGTCCCTTCCTCGCAGAATTTGCAAGGAAGGGACCTTCCAATGCACTAGCGGAGGCGTCAGACACAGCGCAGGTACGCGTCCGGAGTCCGCCGCCGGGCGTCGAGCCCGCGCAGGACGGCGGGCAACGCCCCGCTGTACAAGACCCCGAGCCGCTGCGTCGCCCGCGTCAACGCGACGTACAGCTCCGCCTCGCCGTTCGGGCCGTCCGCGAGAATCCGCTCCGGCTCCACCACCAGGACGGCGTCGTACTCCAGCCCTTTGGTGGCCGACGGCGGAATCGCCCCCGGGACCCCCGGCGGCCCGATCACGACCGAAGTCCCCTCACGTCCCGCTTCCTCGCGGACGAACTCGGCGATGGCCTCTTCGGTGTCCACAGTGTCTACAGTGTCTATTTCGGACAGTCGTCGGGCCCACGGCCGGACTCCGCATGAACGCACCGAGTCCGGCGGAACGGCCCCGGGCGCGAAGCTCGCCAGCAACGAGGCCGCGACAGCCATGATCTCCGACGGCGTCCGGTAGTTGACGGTCAGTTTCCGGTACACCCACCGGTCGGCGACGTATCGGGAGAGCATCGCGTCCCAGGATCGCGCGCCGGACGGCGACCGGCGCTGCGCGAGATCCCCGACCACGGTGAACGACCGGCTGGGACAGCGCCGCATCAGCACTCGCCAGTCCATTTCGGACAGTTCCTGCGCCTCGTCGACCACGACGTGGCCATAGGTCCATTCCCGGTCGGCGGCGGCGCGTTCGGCCAGATCCCGTTCGTCGCGTTCGGCGAACCGGTCCGCCAGTTCCTCCGCCATCAGCACGTCCGTCGGCCGGAGCGCGAATTCGTAATCGTCGTGGTCGTCCTCGACCTCGACGATTTCCAGCACCCGCTCGGCGTACTCCTTCCGTGCCAGCCGCTCCCGTTCCTCCGCCCGGCGTTCGGCGGTGCGGTCCCGGCCGAGCAGTTCGACGGCTTCGTCCAGCAGCGGCACGTCGGACACCGTCCACGCGTCGGCGTCCTCGCGGAACAGCGCCGGATCGGCGCCGGCCGCCCGCAACCGTTCCGGTGAGGCGTAGAGGTCGGCGAGCAGCCGCCGCGGCGTCAGCACCGGCCAGAGGCGATCGAGCACCGCGCGGAACTCCTCGCCGGCTTCCAGGTCGCGCCGAGCGTTCTTCAGCATCTCCGGGCGCGTGTGCTCGTCGTCCCGCGGCAGCCAGCCCGCGCCGAGCCGATCGACCGCGCGCGTGGCGAGCGCGGCGATCACCTCCCGGTCGAAGACGGGCTTCGCCTCGTTGTGCGGCAGACCGCTCTCCCTGGCCACCACACGCGCGGCGGCCACGACCTCGGCGTCCAACGGCACGGTGACGTCGTCGAGTGCGATCGGCTCGGCTTCGGCCGGCAGTTCCTGCCGGTCCGCCACCGCCGCCGAAAGCACGTCCAGGATCCCCAGCGAGCCCTTGAGCCGCTGGACCGGCGGCGGATCCTCGCGTTCGGTGCGCAGACCGGCGACGAGGTCCCCAGGGGTCGCGAAGACGACACTGGTCTCGCCGAGCGACGGCAGGACACGGCCGATGTGGTCGAGGAATCCGCTGCTGGGCCCGACCACGAGCACACCGCGGCGTTCCATGCGTTCCCGTTTCGTGTACAGCAGGTACGCCACCCGGTGCAGTGCCACCGCCGTCTTCCCGGTGCCGGGGCCGCCCTCCACGACGACGACGCCCGTGTGGTCCAGCCGGATGATCTCGTCCTGCTCGGCCTGGATGGTCGCGACGATGTCCCGCATCCCCTCGCCGCGCGGCGCGTTGACCGCGGCCAGCAGCGCGACGTCACCGCGTTCCCCCGCCGATTCCGGACGGCCGAAGACCTCGTCGGTGAAGTCGAGGACGTCACGTCCGAGAGTGCGGAATTGACGGCGCCGGGACATTCCTTCCGGGGACGCGCCCGTCGCGCAGTAGAACGCGCGCGACGCCGGCGCCCGCCAGTCCAGCACCAACGGTTCGTAGTCGTTCTCCTCGTCGAAAAGGCCGATCCTGCCGACATACCTCCGCTCTCCCGAAAGGGCATCCAGACGGCCGAAACAAAGGCCCTCGTCGGCGATCTTCAGCCTGGCCATCTCACGCGCCTTGGCGCCGACGGAGACCTCGCGGTCGGAAAGCGCGAAGCCTTCTCCCCGCAGCGCACCGGCATACGCCTCCTTCACCCGCGCGCGTTCGGTGTCCAGCCGCCCGTAGAGCGCCGCGACATACTGCCGCTCGGACCGCAATTCCTCGTCGTACCCCTGATTTGACAAGTTCCCCTCACAGCGGTTAGACTGACAACACATTCGGCGCACTGATCAGCATTCTTGATCGGGCGCCGATTTTCTATTGTCCACCGCTTGTCAAGAGGGACCCCGGCATTCCGCCGGAAACGACAGTGCGCGATAATGGGGACGAAGATCCACCATTACCGCGCACCGTCCGGAGCATTCAGCCGAGCATGAATTCGCGCGGCTCCAGCGCCCGCCCCACCACCCGGACGTCGCCGAGCCAGCCGTGGAACGCCTGCTCGACGATCGAGTCGTAGGCGTAGGCACCGATCAGCCAAGAGCCGCCGGGGTTCGCGATCCCCGCGGCCGGCGTCTTCGGGTTCCGCAGCACCGGGCAGCCGTCGACGTAGAGCGTCGTCCGCCTGCCGTCGTTGACGGCCGCGACGTGGATCCACTCCTGCAACGCCAGTTCGTGCCCCCAGCAGGTGGAGATTCCATTCTGGTTCACCGGGAAGACCGCCCACTGGAACGCCGCACCGTCCGAAAGGGACAGTGTGGCCGACGGTTCGCCGGGGTCGTCACCGGTTTTGCCCGCCTTGCCGCCGGAACCCTGCCTGCCGAAGATCGCGGCCCAGGAGTGCTTGCCGTCCTTGAAATCCGCGGGCAGTTTCACGAACGCCTCGACGGTGTACCCGCGGGCGAACGTCTCGGCGTTCATCGGCGCGGTGTCCGCCGTGCGCAGATACCCTCCGCGGGCCGGTTTCTTGCCGCCGTCGAACCGCAGGCTCGATCTCGACGGCTGCCGCCCGGAGAACTCGCCCGAGAACCGCAGCGTCTCGGGCGCGCTGCCGGGCAGGGTCACCCGGACCAGGTCGTTGCCCCGGCCCGAAAGGTCACGCACCCCGCCGACAGCGCTGCCATCGCGGCCTTCGAACCGCCAATAGGCGACGGTCCCGCGGATCAGCTGCCGTTCGGCAGGCCGCCCCGGCGGGACCGGGACCGGCGCGAAACCGGCGAACCTCGACTCGAAGTCGATCTCCAGGCTGAAGTAGTCCGCCGGGCCCGTGCGTTCGATCTCCCGCCGTTGCAGTTCGTTCAGCCGCGGCGCCTGGTCCGCCAGCCACGGCGAGAACGTGCGGACGTCGATCACGTTCCGCGCCAGGTCGAACCGGTAGAGCCGGATCATCGCGCTGCCGCCGTAGTAGCGGTCCTGGTAGTTGGTGATGTGGAGGTGGACGTCGTTGCCCGCGTCGTTCCGCTTCACCGCGCGGCCCGGCGGCCAGAAGTGCCCGTTGAGGGTCAGGAAGATCTGGTCGTTCCCGGCGATCAGCTCGTCCCACACCTTCTGCCCGAACTCCGAGAACCGAGCCTGTCCGGCCTCGTCGGCCCATACCAATTCATGGATGGTCAGGATGGCCGGAAGCCGTGGATTCCGTGCGAGGACCGAACGCGCCCACTCCAGCCCGCCCGCCGACGGCCGCCAGTCGAGCGCGAGCAACAGCCACTCACGTCCGCCCGCACGGAAAACGTGCTGGCTGTTGTAGCCGTCGGGGCTCGCACCGCGGAAGGTCCGCGAACCCCGTTGCCGTCGCGGTCCGAACGCGTCCAGATACGGCGTGCGGCCGCGCTGGTCGTCGGTCGAGGATTTGACGTCGTGGTTGCCCGCCAGCGTGCTGTACGGGAACCGGCGCCGGTCCAGGTGCTGGAACGACCGGCTGATCTGGTCGAACTCGCCCGGCTGCCCGTTCTCGGTGAGGTCGCCGAGATGCGCCAGGAAGACGATGTTCTCGTCACCGCCGGTGACGTACCGCAGCGTGGCGTCCAACGGCGCGGGATCGCCGCGGTCGGCGTCGAAGAGGTACTGGGTGTCGGGCAGGACCGCGAGGGTGAAGCGGCCGTCTTCGGCGTCCGGGCCGTGGTGGCCGAAGGTCGCCGAAGCCGCGGGGGCACCGAGTGCCGGCAACGCGGACACCGCCGCACCGGCGCCGAGCAGGCCCGCGCCGCGCAGGAAGGTCCGTCTGGAGGAGTCGTTCACGGCCGCAACCTACGGTCGCGGAGGCAACGCGTCCCGAACCGCGGGTGAACACTTGCCCCGATCGGCGGCTTCGTCGCACGGCCCGCCCGAAGGAACGCCGGAGCGCGCCGTCCGGTGCTCAGTCGCCGTCGCGGTCGATCCTCTTCGGCACGACGAGCCACATGACGAAGAACAGCACCGCCGACACCACACCGAGGATCGTCATCGCGATCGGGCCGAAGACGACCTTGGCGATGAGCGCGACGGTCGTGATGATGGCGGCCGCGAGGCAGGCGAGTCCGACCAAGACGGACCGGTTGCCGACGGTGAGGATCCGCTCACGGTTGCCGGTGCGGAACAGCAGCCGGTGCCACGCGGCGGGCGCGGTCAGCAGCACCGTCGAGCAGACCGTGAGCAGCACCGCGGTCATGTGCACGGATTTCTCGAACCCGCTCGCCTCGTGGAACTCGTCGGTGAACACCACCGTGAGCAGGAACCCGAAGAGGATCTGGACGCCCGCCTGCGCGACCCGCAGCTCCTGCAGGAGCTCATTGACGTTGCGGGTCAGGCGTTCGTTCTTCGTCTCGCCGGTGTGCTCGACCATTCAGCGGCTCCAAGACCATCGGTTGACGCCTGACCTTTTCGTGCCAACCGAGCGACGTCACCGACACGACCACCACGGCGAGACCCAGCCACTGAGTACCCGACAAATCGGCGTTCAAGCACAATACGCCGATGACAGCGGCCGTGACGGGGAACGCCAGCTCGGCCAACGTCGCCCTGGCCGCGGGCGTCGACCGCAGGCCCACGTAATACAGGCTCAACGCCAGCAGACCGGGGACCAGCGCAAGCAGAGCGAGCCCGAGCGCGTTGTCCCAGCCGACCGCGAACTCGCCGCCCTGAAAGGCCACGATGCCCGCCGCGACCGGGAGCCCGACGGTGAACCGCAGGGTGGTGACCTCCTTCGGCGCCAGTTCGGTGGAGAGCAGCCGTCCGAGCACCGTTCCCGCCGCCCACAACGCGGCCGCGCCGATCGCCAGCAGCGCCGCCTTCGCCGCGGCGAGCTGGATGTTCAGCGGGTCCTTGAACGCCAGCAGCCAAGCGCCCAGCAGCGCCGGGATCGCGAAGAAGGCGTAGCCCGGGCGGACCCGTTCCCGGAGCACGAAATATGCCGCGAGAACGGCGAACACCGGCTGGAGCTTCTGCAGCACCAACGGCGTCACCGGGTCACCCAGTTTGAAGGCCGCGGTGAACATCGCCGTCGCCAGCGCGGACGAGCCGCCGCCGATCGCGAGCACGGCCAGCCATTCTCGCGGACCGCATCGGCGCAACGCCCGGAAGGCGCCGGGGATGAACGGGCTCAGCACGAGCACCACGAGCAGGTGCTCCCAGAAGACGACCGTGGCCGCCGGGAGCGCCTCGGCAAGAGGAAGCCGCAGAAGCCCGTCGGTGCCCCAAAGAGCGGCGGCGACCGCGACGAGCCAAGTGCGATCCGGAGGGTTAGTACTCACTTGTCCTTCCATCCATGCCCCCGCCGCCGCCCTCAACGGACACGCTGCGCGCGCACTCTGCTCATAGTTTGAGAATGATCGCCCGACGGAGTGACCGCTCTGGCGTGTCCGATCCAGGCGGACTAGGCAGGGGGCATGCGCCCCGTCCCCACACTCGCCCTCGTCCTGTCCGCGGCCGCACTGGCCCTGACCGCCGGCGCCGGGCCGGCCACCGCCATCCCCGGCTCCCGCGTCCACGTGATCACCGCCAAGAGCGGCCTCACGAGCTACAAACCGGAACTGGTGCCGCCCGGCGCCCGCGCGCACGTCTTCGGGTTGACGTCCAAGGCCTACGGCACCTCGACCGCGGTTCTCGTGACCGGTCTGCTCCCCAACCGCGAATACGGCGCCCACGCCCACACGAAGCCGTGCGGTGCCACCGGAGACCTCGCCGGTCCGCACTACCAGAACGTCGAAGACCCGGTGAAGCCGTCGGTGGATCCGGCCTACGCCAACCCCCGCAACGAGATCTGGCTCGACCTCACCACCGACGCCGCCGGCCGCGGTGCCGCCGTGTCCAAAGTGGACTGGACGTTCACCGACCGGCGCGCGAACTCGATCGTGATCCACGAAACGCATACGCACACCCACCCGGGCCACGCCGGAACCGCGGGCGCCCGGCTGGCCTGTGTGACCGTCGGCTTCTAGCGGTGTTTCCTAAAACCCCCAGGTGCGCTCGGGCCGGATCCTGATCCGGACGTGGTACTCCCGATCGAACTTCGGGACGTCGTAGTCGATCGCGGGGTAGTGCTTCTCGTACTTTTCGAGAAAGCCCGGCTGCTCCGACGCGAGACCGTCCGGCAGGATCTCGGCCTTGCCGCCGATCACCAGGATCGAGCCGCCGTGCTCGTCGCTGTTGAAGTGGAGGCTGACCTCGGGATCGGCCTCGATGTGCCGGGTCTTCGCCGTGTCCGGCTGACTGAAGACGACGATGTCGTCACCGTCGAGTACGAACCACACCGGGCGGGGCGAAGGGCGTCCCTTCGGACTGATCGTGGTCAGCCAGGCGACGTTCTCCTTCGCCCGCTCGGCGAGCCGCGGGTCGGGTCGGTAGGTCATGAACCGACCAACCACGACCCGGCGGCATTTCTTCCTCGTTCGCTCAGCGAGACGCGACGAGTTTCGCGTAGCGCGTCCCGGCGCCGAGCAACACAAGACCGGCGAGGAGGAACGCGGCGACCCTGGCGAGACCGTCGAGCGCGGAGAGGTCGAACAGCACCAGCTTCAGCACCGCCGCCCCGACCAGCACGAAGCCGATCACCCGCAGGCTGACCGCGGAGATGCCGCGGATGAGCAGCACCAGCGCGGCGACCGTCCAGGACACCGTGATCACCACGTGGCCGACCAGGAAACCCGAGCGGCCGGGAACGGCCAGCAGCGCGCCGCACAGCACCATCGCGCCCGCGCCGTAGAGCCCGCAGACCCCGGCGAAGAGCCACGGCACCACGTTCTCCGACGCGGCCTTGAACAGCCCGAGCCGGTGCGCGACCCACGGAAGCGTGATCGAAACGGCCAGGATCGCGACGGCCACCAGCAAGGACGCGGCGAGGTGGGCGTCCGGACGGTTCCGGATCAGGAAGAAGAGCGTCGGCGGGACGTCGAAGGCCAGCGCGATCATGCCGCCGATGACGGCGAAACCCAGCCCGCCGAAGAGCGCCACATGCTTCTTCGTCCACAGCGCGACCAGCGCCAGCAGAACGCCTTCGCCGATGAGGATCGCCGAACGAGCACTGCCGTCGAACAGCGTCATCGTCGTCTGCAGGGCCGCGAGGAGCCCGGCGGCACCCGCGAGGTCACCCGTCCAGCCGTCGAGCCACTGCCCGGCCGCCCACACCCCGAGCAGCACCAGCGCCACCGACGCGGTGACGAGCACGGCCGGGGTCTTCGGCAGGAACAACGCGGCGAGCAACGACGGTGCCGGCGCGACAGCCAGCAGGGCGAGCGCGGCGGCGTCCCCCGGCCGCTTGGCCGTGACGATCAGGGCCAGCGCGAGCCCGACGCCTCCCGCGGCCAGCGCGGCGGCGGTGTTGGCCGTGCTCCCGCCGAAACCGGTGAACGCCGTACTGAAGACCGACGCGACCAACGGCGGGATTCCGGCCGCGACCGCGACCGACGGCCACGACTGCCGCAGCTGCACCGGCGTCGAAGCGACCTGGACCACCAGCAGGAACGCGACCAGTTGCGGAGTGAAACCCTGCGTGATGATCGGCGCGCAGACCACACAGCCGAGCACGACGGCCATCGCGAGCGGCGAAGACTTCCACCGCACGGCCAGCAGCAACCCGCCGACCGCGATCAGGAGCCCGATCGCGAGACCGGCGTAGGCCGGAAGGTACTCGTACATCGTCGTGGCGGCGATGGCGTCGAGGTACAACGCCCCGATCCCGGTCGCGGCGAGCGCGAACGCACCCGTGCGGCCCGCCGGCGTGCGGTGCAGGCGAAGTCCGATCCCGACCAGCGTCGCGCCGAGCACGGCACCGCCGAGCACCCGCGGCAACGGGCCGAACCAGCCACGCTGGATCGCGAGCACGAGGAACAGCACGACACCCAGCAGCGTGACCGCGCCACCGATCCACGCCAGCAGCCTGCTGCCGGCGCCGTCCCTGCTCAGCTTCTCGCCGAGCGTGACCTTCGGGGCCGACTGGTACGGGCGGTAGGGCTGCTGCGGCGAGTGCTGCTGCCGGTACTGCTGCTGCCACTGCGCGTACTGGGCCTGCTGGTATTGCTGCTGATAGTGGCCGTACTGCGGGTGCTGCTGGTACTGGGGGTGGGGGTACTGCTGCTGCGGCACCTGGGGCTGAGGCGTCTGCTGGGCTTGGGGCTGCTGCGGCACCTGCGACTGCTCGGCCTGCGGCTGCTCGGCTTGTGGCACCTGCGGCTGGGCCTGCTCGGCCTGGGGCGCGGGTGGCTGGGCCTGCTCTTGGGGCGCTTGCTCAGGTGCCTCTTCGTGCGTCGGCTCCGCTCCGGACTGGACGGTCCGCAGCTCCGTACCGACCCGCGCGAGGCGGGCCCCAAGGTCGTCGATCTCCCCGGCGAGCCTGAGGAGCACATCCCCATCGGTGGTCATGGCGATCAGCATGCGGCCTGGGACCCGCCGATGGATCCGTAGCACTACTCAATCGTGATGACGATGTGGTCGCGACCTGCAAGATCATCGCACTTTGCGAGAGAGGAGGGCGCTTCGAGAAGGCCTGCATTGCCTGTCTACGCCCAGCCGGGCCGCGAATGACGATGTAGGAATCGGGACGTTCACTGTCCCGATTCCTACATCGTTGCGGGGATGTTCCCTCCTGCGACGATGCACCACCGTCCAGCCGAGTCCGCCCAAACCGCCCTCATCGCTCAAGCTCATCAGCAATGGGCTACCGAACTCACCCGCCCTCATTTCCCTTCGCGGCGGGCGGCGATTCAGCCTAGGCAGATCCCGGCGTCGCCTGGACGCCCGCACCAATTCCGCCAAAGCACGGAGAATCTCCGGCCGTTCACTGGGCACACTGCCCCGAAGCGCGGCCAAACTGACGATTATGACGACGCATGCCGGTATCGCGGCGGCGGCGACGATCCACAGACCCAGGGTTGGCAGACTCACGCACTTACCTCACGTCCCTCGCTCTGGTCGAGCAGGGCGCGCAGGCGTCAGCTCAACCAGTGACTACTGGCAAAGCTGAGTAACCTGCCCGGCGAAAGTACTCAGATGAGATCTGTATCGTGTACTGCTGATTTCTGGCGTCAAGCCGTCGCGCTAGTGGTGTCGGAGGTCTCTTCCGCCGCCCGAAGGCGACCGCACTACCGGGAACAACCTTGTCCGTTCAACGCCGGGTTGATCGGGCAAGACCTTTCGTTCCGTGCTGACGATAGTGGCGCGAGGGAATACTCCCCTCCATATACACAGTGTTTCCGAACCCACACTTTGCGTCAAGCGACCTAGCCGCCCGCCGCTCCGGAACCGCCCCCATCGACGTCATCCGCTTGGCCCACCTGCGAGTGACAGACACCACAGGCGACAATGGAGGACGTGACAGCCACCTTGAGCAAGCCCGCCTTGAAGATCGGCCCCTACGAGGTCGATCCGCCGGTCGTGCTCGCTCCCATGGCGGGCATCACCAACGTCGCGTTCCGGCAGCTGTGCCAGGAGTACGGCGCGGGCATCTACGTCTGCGAGATGATCACCGCCCGCGCGGTGGTCGAACGCCATCCCGGCACCATGCACATGATGACCTTCGGCGAGAACGAAAAACCCAGGTCCATGCAGCTTTACGGGGTCGACCCCAAGACCATGGCCGAGGCCGTCCGCATCATCACCGGCGAGGGGCTCGCCGACCACATCGACAGTAACTTCGGCTGCCCGGTGGCGAAGGTGACGCGCAAGGGCGGCGGCGCGGCGCTGCCGTTCAAGCGCAGGCTGTTCGCCGACATCGTGCGCGAGTCGGCGAAGGCCGCCGCCGAGGCGGGCGTGCCGTTCACGGTCAAGTTCCGGGTGGGCATCGACGACGACCACCTCACGTACCTCGACGCCGGGCGGATCGCCGAGGCGGAGGGCGCGGCGGCGGTCAGCCTGCACGCGCGCACCGCCGCGCAGCGCTACTCGGGCCAGGCCGACTGGACGAAGATCGCGGCGCTCAAGGAAGCGGTCACCGGCATTCCGGTGCTCGGCAACGGCGACATCTTCTCCGCCGAGGACGCGCTTCGCATGGTCGACGAAACAGGTTGCGACGGTGTCGTGGTCGGACGCGGTTGCCTGGGCAGGCCTTGGCTGTTCGGGGAACTGGAAGCCGCCTTCGCCGGGCGTCCGCGGCCGACGCCGCCGAATCTCGGCGAGGTCGCGAAGGTTCTACGGCGCCACACGGAACTGCTCGTCGAACACGACGGTCACGACAAGGCGATGCGGGACATCCGCAAGCACATGGCTTGGTACTTCATGGGTTTCCCGGTCGGCTCCGAACTTCGTCGCGGGTTCGCGATGCTGTCCAGTATGGACGAACTCGACGATCTCATCGCCAAGCTCGACCACGACGCCCCGTTCCCCAGCGCCGCCACCGGGCCGCGCGGGCGGCAGGGCTCGCCGGGCAAGGTCACGCTGCCGCACGGCTGGCTCGACGACCCCGACGACGACTGCGTTCCCGAAGCCGAGGACATGCACTCGGGCGGCTGACCGTCCCCCGTAAAGTCGGCGTCGTGATCGAGCAGCTGACCATTCCCACCGACGCCGGTTCCTTCGACGCCATCGCGGCGGGCCCCGAAGACGGCCGCCCCGTCCTGTTGCTGCACGGGTTCCCCGAGGCCGCCGTGGAATGGGAGCACCAGGTCGCCACGCTCGGCGTGCTCGGCTATCGCGCGGTGGCACCGGA
Organism: Amycolatopsis sp. NPDC041971; assembly: GCF_055588925.1. Lineage (NCBI taxonomy): Bacteria > Bacillati > Actinomycetota > Actinomycetes > Pseudonocardiales > Pseudonocardiaceae > Amycolatopsis > Amycolatopsis sp. NPDC041971. The sequence goes on from NZ_JBVJCE010000001.1 coordinate 246,598, forward strand.
TCAGCGCGGTTACTCGCCGGGCGTCCGGCCGGAACAAGCGTCCGAGTACAACATCGACTATCTCGTCGGTGACGTCATCGCGATCGCGGATCGCTTGGGGTGGAACGAATTCGATCTCGTCGGGCACGATTGGGGCGGTGCCGTCGCGTGGTGGACGGCCGACGCGCACCCTGGCAGGCTCCGCGGTCTCGCCGTGATTTCGACGCCGCATCCGACGGCGCTGGCGGAGGCCATGAAGACCGACGAGGACCAGCACCTCCGTTCGGGGTACATGACCGAATGGCGGCAGACCCGCGTCACCGAACGGCGGATGCTCGAGAACAACGCCGACGCGCTGCGCCGCATGTTCGACTGGAAGCTGCCGCCGAGCAAGGTCGACGAGTACGTCGCGAGACTCACCGAACCAGGCGCGCTGACCGCCGCGCTCAATTGGTACCGCGCCGGCCGTCCCGGCGGGAAGATCGGGCCGATCGAAGTTCCGACGCTCTACATCTGGAGCACCGAGGACGCCGCCTTCGGGTCGACGGCCGCGCTCGACACCGCGAACCGCGTCACCGGCCCGTACCGCTTCGAGATGATCGAGGACGCCTCCCACTGGGTGGTGGAAGAGGCACCCGAGGCCGTCACTTCGTTGCTCGTGGAGCACCTTTCGTCCCACTAACAGGGGTAACTCTGGTCGCGGTACCGGTTACAGCGAGCCTGCTGGTTCAGTGGGTCCGGTGAACGAAACGACCGAAGTGGACACTGAACGCATCGTCTATGTCACCGAGGACGGCGAGCCGACCGGCGAAACCGCGCCCAAACTGGCCGCGCACCACGAGCACACCCGGCTGCACCTGGCGTTCTCCTGTTACCTGTTGCGCAGCAGCGACCAGGCCCTGCTGATCACCAGCCGCGCCGCCACCAAGAAGGTGTGGCCCCGGGTCTGGACCAACAGCGTCTGCGGGCATCCCGCACCGGGTGAGCCGATCGAGGAGGCCGTCCGGCGCCGTGCCGCTTTCGAGCTGGGCTTGCCCCGGCTGAACGGGCTCCGGTGCGTCCTTCCGGCGTACCGTTACTCGACGCCGCCATTCGACGGAGTGGTCGAGAACGAGTTCTGCCCGGTCTTCGTCGCCTGGGTGGACGACGATCCGGAACCGCATCCGGACGAGGTCGGCGACTGGCGCTGGGTGAACTGGAATGATTACGCACTGTTGCTGAATGACGATGTGACTGACGTGAGTTACTGGGCGAAAGATCAGTTTTCGCAGCTCAAAGACGCCGAGCCATTTTCGGGCTTACAGAACGGCACTTCGGTGCGTGACAATGGTGCGCGACCGTCGTCCACTTGAGCGATATTCGGTTTGAACCGTACTCACACCTCAAGAGATCCCTCCTGTACGACGAAAACCAATTCGTGGCGGAGGTGAGCGTGGCAGCCGACGACGAGGCCGCGCTCCCATCGGGCGCGCCGGCCACCGATCTGCTCAGCCTCCACGAGTCGATCGCCGGGGTGCTCGCCACCCAGGGCGACTGGCGCCGCGCCTATCACCACCTCAAATCCGCTTTCGACCTCGCCCGCGCCGGCAGCCTGCGGGACACGCTGACGTCCAGTTACAACCGCCGCTACCTCGACCAGTGGTTGCACGGTCCGGCGGTCGACCACCGCGGTCCGCCCGGGATCGCGATCGCGCTGGTCGACCTCGACCTGTTCAAGGGCGTCAACGACACCTTCGGGCATCTCGTCGGTGATCGGGTGCTGCGCGAAGTGGCCGACCTGCTGCAGCAAGGGTTGCCGCCGGAGGCGTTCTGCGCCCGCTACGGCGGCGAGGAGTTCGCGCTCGTCATCCCGGACGTCGACGCCGCCCGCGCCGTGCGCATCGCGGACACCGCCCGCATCCGGGTCGCCCGCCATCCGTGGCGCCGGATCCGGCCCGGTCTCTCGGTGACGATCAGCGTGGGACTCGCGCACGAGAGCCGTGCGGAACCGAATCTCGCGGTGGAACCGGAACGACAGTTGCGCAGTGCCGACGCTTTGTTGTATATGGCGAAACGGGCAGGACGGAACAAAGTCGCCTATCACGACGCGGAATCTTCACGGACGATTCCGCATCCGATGAACGCTGCGGACCCCGTCGGCGGCTAGGCCACTCACTCGACCAACACTCGCACTCTGCGTAGCGGTTTCATACCTTTTAACGCAGCTTTAACCACGACCGCTCACCCGATCGCATGGACCGTTCGGCGCTTCTCGGTACCTTGGGTGAAGAAAATTCCGGGATGGTTGTCGCCACGAACCCGAGGTGTCCGTACGATAACGAAAGAGCTTCAACCGATTCGTGAAAGGAGACCGAGTGCCCGACGAGCACCACAACCCGGGAACCGGTCGCCACAGCCAAACGGAAAGAAGTTCCGGCGAGCGCGGCCGCGGGGCTCGACGCCGCTCGATGGACACCCACGGCGGGATCAGCGTTTCCGACGTCGTCGCACGTCATACCGGTGAGCGCCCGATCTTCGACCCCGCCGCCGAGGCGCCCACTCCTCGCCGTCTTCGGCAGACTGAGCCGTCTCCCGAGCCTCCGAGACCCGGCGCGCGTGCCGCCCGGGTGGAGCCGCCCGCACCGCGTCGGCCGCGTCAGCCTCGTCCGGCCGTGCCCACCGAAGGCCCGGCGCCCGCGCCTCGTGCGGCCAACCCCGCCGCACCGCCGGCACCGACACCGCCCGCTGAGATACCGCGCCCGCCTCGGGCGCGCCAGCCGCGCCGCACCTCTCAGGCCGCGCCCGGCCCCGAAGCTCCGACGCAGCGCCGTCCGCCGGTGGTGAACCCGGGCGCGCAGCAGCAGCCCGCGGTCCCGGCGCCTCCGCGTCGTCCCCGCCGCCCGCCGCAGCGGCCGGTGCAGCAGCCCCCGGTCCCGCAGCCGCCGTCTCTTTCGCCCGGTGTCCCGCCGCGGTCCGAGATGGACCGGCTCACGATGACCGACGAGCTCGAAGCGATCGACGACGCGACGATCACCAAGCGCAAGATCGACCACACGCTCGCCCGGTTCTCCGCCGCGCACGACGAACTAGAAGCCGAAGAGGCCAAGAAGCGCGAGCGCCGGGAACGGCTCGCTTCCCGTCCCGCCGCACTGCTGGAGCAGACCCGCACGGCACTGCAGCGCGTGGTCACGACCACCGATTCCGAGCCCGCCGAGGCCTCCGGGGAAGCGTCGCCGCAGACCCGCCTGCAGGAGAAGAAGGAACGCAAGACCAAGCAGACGGCCAAGGCGGGCCGGATCGCGGCCGTCGTCGTCGCCGCGCTCGTGTTCCTCTCCCTCGGTTCGGCCTGGGGTGCCCAGACCTGGTTCGACGCGAAGTTCAACAACGTCGCCTCGCTCGACGAAGACTCGGCCGACATCCAGGACGCCGCCGGTCAGACCGGCGACGAGAACTTCCTGATGGTCGGCTCCGACAGCCGTGACGGCGCGGCCGCCGAAGACGGCGTCGGCGACGCGGACGGCACCCCGGGCGCCCGTTCGGACACGGTCATGATCGCGCACGTCCCCGCCGACAGGCAGCGCGTCGTCATGGTGTCCTTCCCGCGCGACCTCGAGATCAGCCGTCCCGAATGCAAGCGGTGGGACCCGGCGACGTCGTCGTACTCGGAAGAGACCTCGCCGGCGCAGAAGATCGCGAAGCTGAACACCGCCTACGCGGTCGGCGGCCCGCAGTGCGTCACGAAGGTCATTCAGCAGATCACCGGCATGAAGATGAACCACTTCGTCGGGATCGACTTCAACGGCTTCAAATCCATGGTCGACGCCGTGCAGGGCGTCACCGTGTACAACGAGAAGCCGGTCGACGACACCACGCTCGGCATGATCATCCCGCAGGCGGGCGAGGTCCGGATCTCCGGTGACCAGGCGCTGAACTACGTCCGGGCGCGGCACGTCAAGGGCGACCCGACGTCGGACTACGGCCGGATCAAACGGCAGCAGGCCTTCCTCGGCGCGTTGCTGAAGACGGTGATGTCGAAGGACGTCATCCTGGACACCGGCAAGCTCAGCGGTTTCATCGACGCGTTCGCCAAGGCCACCTTCGGTGAAAACCTCGGCATCAACCAGATGATGACGCTGGCGAAGTCGATGCGCGGGATGGGATCGGACAAGGTCAAGTTCCTCACCGTGCCCACCACCGAAGAGGCGAACAAACGCGGCAACGAGGTACTGGTGCAGAGCAGGGCGAAGGCCGTCTTCGACGCGCTGATCAACAACACCCCGTTGGAAGAGAAGGCGCCGGCTCCTCCGGCGAGCGAGACGGCGGCCCCTCCGACCAGCTCCGCCAAGTCCGGCGGCGCCAAGAAGAGCACCAGCTCAGGCTGAGGATCATTCGTTAGTCCGGGTTCACGTCGGGTTCACTCTGGGATGCGACTTTTGGTGCCTGTTCCCCGTAGGGTTGGGCCATGCGTGAGGCTTACCATGTCGAACTCGAACAGCTCGCCGAGAACCTAGCGAGCATGTCCCTCCAGGTCGCCGACGCGATGGAGCGGGCGACCCGGGCGTTGCTCGAGGTCGATCTCGGACTCGCCGAGCAGGTCATCAGCGACGACGCGAAGGTCGACGACGCGCGCGCCGAATGCGAGGAGCAGGCGTACGCGCTGCTGGCACTGCAGGCACCCGTCGCGACCGACCTGCGGACCGTCCTCGCCGCGATCCACGCGGCGGAAAGCCTGGAACGGATGGGCGATCTGGCGCTGCACGTGGCCAAGGCCGCGCGCCGCCGCCACCCGGACCCGGTGCTGCCCGACGAGGTGAAGGCCGACTTCGCCAAGATGGGCGAGGTCGGGGTGAGCCTGGCCCGCCAGGTCGAGCAGGTCATCAAGTCCAAGGACGTCGAGGCCGCCCGCACGATCGAGTCGGACGACGACGAGGTCGACGAGATTCACAAGCACCTGTTCACCGTCATCATGGACCGGAACTGGGACCACGGCGTCGCCGCGGCCGTGGACGTCACCCTGCTTGGCCGCTTCTACGAGCGCTTCGCCGACCATGCCGTCTCGGTCGCGCGCCGGATGATCTTCGTGGTGACCGGCAAGATGCCCGGCTACGGACCTGACGAGCTGTAGGGACTTACCCCGCATAGGACGTGACGAAGGGGCCTTCACCGCCTGTGACGCGGTGAAGGCCCCTTCGTCACGTCAGCGACCCAGACGCTCACGACCGCCTGTGAGCATGTCGGGCAGCACGGGGCCGACCTCGCGCGGGTCGTGAGTGGCGATTCGGGTTGTGCCAACGGTGTTTCACGCACCTACTGGATGTGGCTCGCGGTCAGCCCAATGTCCGTGAAGGCCTCCTTCAGGGACCCTGGGTCCCTCAAGGAGGCCTTCACGGACACCACAGGCGCGGGCGCCAGGCCGAACCGGGCCTCAAGACTGCCTGGAGACTCGTGAGTGGCGGTTCGGGTTAGAACCCGAATCGCCACTCACGACCACCCGCACCGGCGCGCGCGCCTGGCCCAGGTGGTCCGGGTGGCTCAGGTGACGGAGGTGGTCCGGGTAGCCCAAGTGCGCAGGTGGTCCGGGCGGTCAGGTGGTCCGGGGAGGCCGGGCGGTCCGGGGGGCCGGGGAGCCGGGGGGCCGGGGGGCCGGGGGGCCGGGGAGGATGTGAAAGCCACGTTCGCAACAGTGAAGGGTGCGAAAGTGGCTTTCGCGACACCCGCCTCAGCCTGCCCCACCCAGCGCCCTTCGCTCCAGGCCCCAAAGCGCGGGAAAGGCCCCCTTCCCGCGGTTGAGCCGAGGGAAGAGGGCCCCAAGTGCGGGCAAAGACTCAGCCGAAGCGGCCCGAGATGTAGTCCTCGGTCGCCTTCTCGTCCGGGTTCGAGAAGATCTTCTCGGTGTCGTTCAGCTCCACCAGGCGGCCCGGCTGGCCGACGCCCGCCAGGTTGAAGAACGCGGTCTGGTCCGAGACCCGCGCCGCCTGCTGCATGTTGTGGGTCACGATGACGATCGTGTACTCCTTCTTGAGCTCGCCGATCAGGTCCTCGATGGCCAGCGTCGAGATCGGGTCGAGCGCGGAGCACGGTTCGTCCATCAGCAGCACGTCGGGTCGCACGGCGATCGCCCGCGCGATGCAGAGCCGCTGCTGCTGACCGCCGGAGAGGCCGCCGCCCGGCCTGTTGAGCCGGTCCTTGACCTCGTTCCACAGGTTCGCGCCGCGCAGCGCGCGCTCGGCGACCTCGTCGAGTTCCTTCTTGCCCCTGGCACCGCCGAGGCGGAGGCCCGCCACGACGTTGTCGCGGATCGACATCGTCGGGAACGGATTGGGGCGCTGGAACACCATGCCGATGGTGCGGCGGACCTGCACCGGGTCGACGCCGGCACCGTAGATGTCCTCGCCGTCGAGCAGCACCTCGCCCTCGACGCGGGCGCCGGGGATGACTTCGTGCATGCGGTTCAGCGTGCGCAGCACCGTCGACTTGCCGCAGCCCGAAGGGCCGATGAACGCGGTGACGTTCCGCGGCGGCACCGAGAGGGTGACGCCGTCCACGGCGTGGAATTTGCCGTAGTAGATGTCCACGTCTTTGACGTCGATTCGTTTGGCCATCTCAAACAGCTCACTTCTTCTTCGGGGCGACAAGACGGGCAAAGAGCATGGCGAGAAGGTTCACGATCGCGATGATCAGCACCAGGGTGAGCGCGGCACCCCAGATCTTGTCGAACGCGACGGTGCCTTCGTCGAACGGGTTACTGACCCGTTCGTTGTTCATCAGAAGCGGCAGAGCGGCCTGCTCGCCACCGAAGATGTCCCAGTTCACGTAGGCGGAATAGCCCACGAGGACCAGCAGCGGCGCGGTCTCGCCCATGACCCGGGCGAGGGCCATCATGATGCCGCCGATGATGCCGGACAGCGCGGTCGGCAGGACGATCTTCATGATCGTCTTCCACTTCGGCACGCCGAGGGCGTAGGAGGCTTCGCGCAGGTCATCGGGGACGATCCGCAGCATCTCCTCCGAGGAGCGCACGACCACCGGGATCATCAGCAGCACCAGGGCCAGCGACACGGCGAAACCACTGCGCGGGAGGCCGAACGTGGTGATCCACAGCGCGTAGATGAACAGCGCCGCGACGATCGAGGGGACACCGGAGAGGATGTCCACCATGAACGTCGTGACCTTCGCGAGTTTGCCGCGGCCGTACTCGACCAGGTAGATCGCGACCAGCATGCCGATCGGGACCGCGATGATCGCGCAGACCACGCCCTGCAGCACCGAGCCGATGACGGCGTGTGCCACGCCGCCGCCGACCTCGTCCGACAGCACCGAGCCGAAGTCCTCGGTCCACCAGTTGACGTAGGGGATCCGCTTGACGCCGTTGATGACCACCGTGGCGAGCAGCCACACCAGCGGCACGACGGCGATGAGGAACGACAGCCAGATCAGGACCGTGGCGAGGCCGTCCTTGGCCTTCCTCGCGAGGCTGACCTGCTGGAAGGCGGGGGTGGTGGCGGGGGTCTTCTCGAGCGTGGTGGACATGCTCAGTCCCCCTTCTTGGCGATGATGGATCGCGCGGCGAAGTTGACGACGAACGTCAGCAGGAACAGCACGAGGCCGGCCGCGATGTACGCGCCCGCCGAGATCTCGTTGTTGAGTTCCGCGTAGTCCGCCGCGATCTTCGAGGCGAACGTGGCGCCGCCGTCGAAGAGGCTCCAGGTGAACTCGCGGCCCACCGCGCCGGTCAGGATGATCGCGAGCGCGATCGTCTCGCCCAGCGCGCGGCCGAGGCCGAGCATGGAGGCGCCGATGTAACCCGCCTTGCCGAACGGCAGCACCGTGGTGCGGATGACCTCCCAGCGGGTGGCGCCCAGCGCCAGCGCGCCTTCGATATGCGGGGTCGGGGTCCGCTCGAACACCTCACGGGACAGCGAGGTGATGATCGGCAGGATCATCACGGCGAGCACGATGCCCGCGGTGAAGATCGTGCCGCGCATGTCCGGCGAGACGTTGCCCGCCGCGAAGATCGGGATCCACGAAAAGGTGTCGTTGACCCACTGGGAGAAGGGCTCGATCGTCGGCGCGAAGACCATCAGGCCCCACAGGCCGTAGATGATCGAGGGGACCGCGGCGAGCAGGTCGATCACGTAGGCGAACGGCCGCGCGAGCCGCTTCGGCGCGTATTGGGTCAGGAAGAGGGCGATGCCGAGCGAGATCGGCATCGCGATGATCAGGGCCAGCAGCGACGAGTAGACCGTGACGAGCAGCAGGCCCATGATGCCGAACCGCATGTCGCCCGGATCGGTCTGCCAGACCTGGCTCGTGAGGAAGCTCGCGTTGTCGGCCTGGAGCGCCGGAATGGCCTGCACCAGCAGGAACAGTCCGATCAGGCCGATCAGTGCGACGACGAAGACGCCGGCACCGGTGGTCAGGAACTGGAAGATGCGGTCACCGGGTCGCACCGTCCTGGAATTGGGGCTCGCGAGCGGCACCGAGGACTTCTCGGGCGGTGACGCGGCAGGTTGCTCCGAAATCGGGTCCTCCGTGAAGGTCTCGCGGACGCCAGAACGCCCACCGGGGTCGCCGGTGGGCGTTCTGGGCGAAGATGAATCGCTCATCGACTACTTCTGTCCAGCCTGTCTTGTACTGATCAACCTGAAGGTTGGCAACAGGGTCAGGCGATGGCCTTGACAGCGGTCAGGACCTTGTCCTGCAGGCTCTGCGGGATCGGCACGTAACCCTTGTCCGCGAGCGGCTTCTGGCCGTCCGTGGCGGCGACGGTCAGGAAGGCCTTGATGGCCTTCGCGACCTCGGCGTCGGCGTACTTCGAGCAGACGATCTCGTAGGTGGCGAGGATGACCGGGTACGCGCCGGCGACGTTGCTGCCGTAGATCGCGTCGAGGTCGAGGGCGAGGTCGTTGGAGCCCTCCTTTTTGAACTTCGCCGCGTCGAGGGACTTGGCGACGTTCGCCGCGTTGAGCTCGACACCGCCAGAGCCGCTGTCGATCAGGGCGGAGTTGAGGCCGTCCTTCGCGAAGGCGGACTCGACGTAGGTGATGGCGCCGTCGGTGGCCTTGACCGCGCTGGCCACACCGTTGGACTTCTCGGCACCGTTACCGACGCCACCGTTGAACTTCTTGCCGTCGCCCTGGGTCCAGGCGCCCTTCGAGGCGACCTTCAGGTACTTCTGGAAGTTGTCGGTGGTGCCCGACTCGTCGGTGCGGGAGATGACCTGGATCGGCTTGTCCGGCAGGTTGACGCCCTCGTTGCCCTTGACCGCCTTGATGGCCGGGTCGTTCCACTTGGTGATGCCGCCGTTGAAGATCTTGGCGGTGACCTCGGGGGTCAGGGTCAGCTTGTCGACGCCGGAGACCTTGTACGCGACCGCGACCGGACCGATGACGAGCGGGAGGTTCCAGGCGTCGGAGGCGCACCGGGCCTTGGCCTTCTCGGCTTCCTCACCGGACTTGAGCGGCGAGTCGGATCCGGCGAAGTCGACCTGGTTGCCGTTGAACTGCTTGACGCCGGCGCCCGAACCGCTGGGGTTGTAGTTCACCTTCTGGCCGGAGCACTTGGCGGCGTAGGCCTGCACGAAGATGTCGATCGCGGTCTTCTGCGCGGACGAGCCCTCGGCCGAAAGCGGGTTCTTGCCGCCGCATTCGACGTCGGCCGTGCCGCTGGGAGCGGCGGCGGCGCCGGAGCTGTCGGGCTTGGTCGCCGCCGGGTCGGATCCACAGGCGCCGAGCACGAGGGCGGCGGTGGCCACGATGCCGATCGCGCCCGCGGGCCGCATGATCTTCACTGCATTTCCTCCACTGGGAGACTTTCGCCGGATCGGTGGAACGGGAGCGTTCCTTCCGGACCCGGACACTAAGCACCGACAGTGGACAGGCGACCGTCAGAGGGTGAACGGCAAGTGAACAAGGCAGCCGATGTGAGCAGCGCGACTACTCCGAAAGGGGTCTGTGTCCCGCCCGTGACCTGCGCGTCCGATCTCCGTGACCGGTCAAGTGCCGCACGTGTGAACGCGGTTACCGAGCGTATTGGACGTCGACCTCGTATCGAGTGAAGCCGAGCTTCGCATAAACGGCGAGCGCGGGGGCGTTGTCGCCTTCGACGTACAAGATCACTTGACCCAGTCCGCGATCGCGGAGATACCGCAGCCCGGCGAGCGTGAGCGCCTTGCCGAGACCGCCGCCCTGCGCGTCCGGATCGATGCCGACGACGTAGACCTCGCCGGCAGGCTCGCCGCCGAACCGGCCGGGAACGGCCTCGTGGACCTTCGTCCAGTGGAAGCCCACGACCTCACCGTTCTCCTCGGCGAGGAAGAAGCCTTCGGGGTCGAACCAGGCCTCGGTCTCGGTCGCGCGGACGTCGTCGGCGGTCAGGGCGCCTTGCTCGGGGTGCCAGTCGAAGGCACGCGCGTTGACGCGGACCATCGCCTCCTCGTCCTGGCCGGGTACGAAGGTGCGCAGCGTGACGCCTTCGCGTGTCACCGGTTCCGGCCAATCGGCTGTCTCGACGTCCGCGTGCAGGATCAGCAGTTCCCGAGCACGCGCGAAGCCTTCGGTACCGGCGAGGTGGACGGCGGCGGGGTGATCGCCGTGCGCCCAGATCCGCAGCGGCTTCCCCGCGACGTGCTCGACGAGCGCCTTGGTGAGCGCTCTGCCGTACCCGGAGCGGCGGTGCGCGGGATGGACGAACAGTTCGGCGACCTGGTTTCCCTGCGAGTCGCCTTTGGTGTCCAGGTGCGCGTACGCGACCAACTCGCCGTCGACATGTCCCAAGAGATGCCGTCCACCGGCGAACCCGGTGTCCAGGGGATCGCCGTCGGCCTCGCGCACGGCGAGCAGGAAATGACGGATCTCTTCCGTTCCCGGTTCACCGGTCCACCGCAGTTCGAGCATGAAACCGACATTACCGGGGAACCCGGCGAGCGCCCGGGCGTCTTGCCAGGCAGGAGGAGAGGGGACTCAGTGCGCGGAAAGCTCGCTCGGCTCGTAGACGCTCGCGTCCGGGGCGATGGCCTGCTGCTTGGCCGCGTTCTTGGCGGGCCGCTCGAACTTGTAGCCGACGTTGCGCACGGTCCCGATCATCTGCTCGTGCTCCGGCCCCAGCTTCGCGCGCAGGCGCCGGACGTGGACGTCGACCGTGCGCGTGCCGCCGAAGAAGTCGTAACCCCAGACCTCCTGCAGCAGCTGGGCGCGGGTGAACACCCGGCCGGCGTGCTGCGCGAGGTACTTGAGGAGTTCGAACTCCTTGTAGGTGAGCTCGAGAGTGCGCTTGCGCAGCTTCGCGGTGTACGTCGCCTCGTCGATGACCAGTTCGCCGACCCGGAGCTCGGCGTCCACCTGTGCCGAAGCGCCGTCGCGGGTGGTGACCAGCCGCAGCCGCGCGTCGACCTCGGCGGGACCCGCGGTCGGGAGGAGGATGTCGTCGGTGCGCCATTCCGCGCTGACCGCGACCAGGCCGCCTTCGCCGACGACGGCGATCACCGGCGTGGAGGTCTCGTCCTCACCGGCGCCCTTGAGCAGGCGGCAGAGGCTTTTCGCGGAGGCGAGATCGCTGCGAGCGTCGAGGACGATGACGTCGCGGTGGCCCGCGTCGAGCAGCGCGGTCACTTCCGGGGCACGGACGCGTACGGTGTGGGGCAGCAGATCCAGGGCCGGCAATACCGTGGTGGCATCTGCTTCCGGGGTCAGTACCAGAAGGTCCAGGCTCATCGCCGCACCGCCTTCAGTCGTGGTCGCCTCGAACGTGGCTACAGCCGGTGCTTGGTGAGAATAGCGGGTGAACAGCCGAGGACCTACCCCGTGCTGGATCGATCACACCTGGCCAAAGAGGTTTACGAAGGAGATTCGACGCAATGGTGAGCAGGCCCGTGGCGCATGACGACCGACCGTCCCCCGGCCGGTCCGCCAAGCGAGGAAAGCGCCGTGGCCGGGGCTGGCTCATCGCCCTCGCGGTGCTGGTGGTGCTGCTGGTCGGGGCCGATTTCGGGGCGGCGGCGTACGCCGAGCACACGATCTCCCAGAAGACCCGCGAACAGCTGGCGATCCCCAACGATCCGGCCGTCACGGTGCATGGTTTCCCGTTCCTGACGCAGGCCCTTTCCGGTGACTACAGTCACATCACCATCAACGCCCAAGGCGTCGCCGTCCCGCCGAGGCTGCGGGACGTGGACTTCAACGCGGACATGAGCGACGTCACGGCGCCGCTGTCGGATCTGACGTCCGGCAACACGAAGTCGATCGTCATCGGCACGCTCAAGGGCGAAGTGACCGTCAAGGCCTCCGACATCGCGAAGCAGGCCCCGCTCGACAAGATCGAGAACCTCAAGATCGAGCCGGTCACCGAGGACTACGTCCGCAACGGCGAGAGCGGCCAAGACGAGACGACGCCGCCTACCACCAACGCGCAGGGCGAGCCGATCGACAGCTCCAGCGCGGGCATCCGGCTGTCGGGCAACGTGCAGATCGCCGGGCAGAAGGTGGAGATCTTCTGCTTCGCGATGATCGAACTGAAGGGCCAGAAGATCAGCATCGAGCCGAAGCGGCTGCAATTCGGGAATGACAAGGAGACCACCGTCGTTCCCCAAGCGGTACAGGCCGCGCTGCTGCCGAACTTCAACGCGGCCATCGACACCGGTGCGATGCCGTTCTCGGTGACGCCGACGTCGGTACGCGTGAACAGCGGCTCGGTGACCATCAAGGGTGAAGGCAAGAACGTCGCCTTCAGCGGAGCGAAGCCACAGGGTTGATTTGACGCAGGGTGATTCGACGCAGGGGTGATCTCGGATGACCGGGGTGTGGGTGCTGCTGGGCGTACTGGTGCTCGGCGGCGTCGCCGGCGCGCTGCTGCGAGCGCGCAACGGCCGCATCAGGGCCGCCAAGGCTTCTGACGTGGCGAACCTGCCGGAGCGCGTCTCCGCCGCCCTCGCGCCCGAAGGCGTCACCCTGGTCCAGATCTCGACGACGTTCTGCGCGCCGTGCCGCCACACCCGCGCGATCCTGTCGGCGCTCGCGGACAAGACCGACGGCCTCACGCACGTCGATCTGGACGTCACCGAAACGCCCGAAGTCGCCAAGGCGCTTTCGATATTGCGGACTCCGACGACGCTGGCCTTGACGCCGGACGGCCGGGAGGTTTTCCGCGTCGGCGGCGTTCCCCGAGGTCAGGAGCTTCTCGAAGCCCTGAAACCCCATCTGGCGAACGTCTGATCCCGAATTTTGGGAAGCGTCCCAAGGTGTGAACACGGTTCCCAACCTGAGGGAGCTCTGCGTACCCTCGTGCCCGTGAACAGGCTGCCCCGAACCTTGCTGACCCAGCGCCGCGCAGTGGATCTGTGCCGCGTTCGCAGCAGTCTGTGTCCGGCTGAGCCCGGCGTTCGCTGAACGCGTCTTCAAAGCCGCTGCGCGTGCCCTCCCGGCACGCACCTTCCCTCTCGTTCGCAGGAGGAACCATGTCCGCAGGACCGGCCGTCGACCCCCGTGGTCCGCGTTTCGCCGCCATCCTGACGACGATCGTGCTCGCGGTCGTGCTCATCACCCAGTGGTGGCCACTGCTCGCGGCGCAGGCGGTGGTGTTCGCGATCGGGGCCTTCATCGGGCTCAAGCCGGCGCCGTACTCCCTCCTCTACCGCTACCTGGTCGCGCCGCGGCTCGGCCCGACGACCGAACGTGAGGACGCCGCCCCGCTGCGGTTCGCGCAGGCGGTCGGGTTCGTGTTCGCCGTCGCCGGCACGGTGGGCTTCGCCGCCGGACTGACCGCGCTCGGATTCGTCGCGACGGCGTTCGCGCTGTTCGCGGCCTTCCTCAACGCGGCGTTCGACTTCTGTCTCGGTTGCGAGATGTACCTGCTCATCAAACGTTTCAGCCCCAGCCCTCGCGCGTCCTAACCCAGAAAGAGAGTCAGCTCCATGAGCCGTGAAGACGTCCTGGTCACCACCCAGTGGGCCGAGGAGAACCTGGACACCCCGGGTGTCGTGTTCATCGAGGTCGACGAGGACACGACCGCGTACGACAACGGACACCTCCGCGGTGCGGTGAAGTTCGACTGGCGCAAGGACCTGCAGGACGGGGTCCGCCGCGACTTCGTCGACAAGGAGGGCTTCGAGAAGCTGCTGTCCGAGAGGGGCATCTCGAACGACGACCGCGTGATCCTCTACGGCGGCAACAACAACTGGTTCGCCGCGTACGCGTACTGGTACTTCAAGCTCTACGGCCACGAGAACGTGCAGCTGCTCGACGGCGGCCGCAAGAAGTGGGAGCTCGACGGCCGCGAGCTGAGCTCGGAAGAGGTCAAGCGCGAGCCGGTCGAGTACAAGGCCAAGGAGCAGGACCTCTCGATCCGCGCGTTCCGTGACGAGGTCGTCCAGGCCATCGGCTCCAGCAACTTCGTCGACGTGCGTTCGCCCGACGAGTTCTCCGGCAAGCTGCTCGCCCCGGCGCACCTGCCGCAGGAGCAGTCGCAGGTCCCCGGCCACATCCCGGGCGCGCTGAACGTCCCGTGGGCGAAGGTCGCGAACGAGGACGGCACCTTCAAGACCGAGGAAGAGATCAAGGAGCTGTACTCCGACGAGGGCCTCGACGAGTCGAAGTCCACGATCGCGTACTGCCGGATCGGTGAGCGTTCGTCCATCGCGTGGTTCGCGCTGCACGAGCTCCTCGGCTACGACCAGGTGAAGAACTACGACGGTTCGTGGACGGAATACGGCTCGCTCGTCGGCGTGCCGGTCGAGTTGGGAGCTAAGTGATGGCAGCGAGCAACGACACTGACAGCTGCGGCGCACCGGTCCAGGAGGCCACGCCCGCCGACTACGACACCCGCGGCCAGGTCGTGCTGGCCGGCAAGGTGACCGGCGCGGAAGGACCCGTCGGCGGCGCCTTCGTGCGGTTGCTGGACGGCGGCGGCGACTTCACCGGCGAGGTGGTCTCGTCGGCCGACGGCGACTTCCGCTTCTACGCGGCCCCCGGCGACTGGACGGTGCGCGCGCTGCACCGCTCCGGCAACGGCGAAGCCTCGGTGACCGCCCAGGGACCGGGTGTGCACCAGCTGGCGATCGCTGTGTCTTAGGTCGCGCTGACGGAAACGCGCCGAAGGGGCGTCGTTCCGCATCCACCTCACGGTGAGTGCGGAAGGCGCCCCTTCATCGCGTTTCCGTGGGCCTTCGGGCCAGAGAGGCGCGGGACGTGAAGTCTCCGCCGGGCGCGAAGCGCCCTTTGGAAGACCGTGTGGCCACTACCACCACCCCTTCGCGGGGCCGCGCGTCAGGCCAGGGACTATTCTCCGTGGCGTGGAGATCCTGTTTACGACCCTGCTGGTGCTCGCCGGCGTCGCGATCACCTGGTTCGCCGTGTACGTCGTCTACCGCCTTTACGCGGACCAGCGCTGACCGATGACGGCTAGCGGCGACGAGGCCATCCAGGCCGCGGAGAAGCGCGCGGAAAACACGCGTGACCGGAACCTTCCGCAGTTTGACGACATGCCCATCCCGGGCGACACGGCGAACCTGCGCGAAGGAGCGAACCTCAACGACGCCTGCCTGGCGCTTCTGCCGCTCGTCGGCGTCTGGCGCGGCGAGGGCGAGGTCGACTACCCGACCATCGACGGCCCGTACCGGTTCGGCATGCAGCTGACCATCGCGCACGACGGCCGCCCGTTCCTCACGCACGAGGCCCGCGCGTGGCTGCTCGACGAGGACGGCAAGGTCATCCGTCCGGCCGCGCGGGAATCCGGGTTCTGGCGTCCGCAGGCGGACGACACGATCGAACTGCTGCTGACCCACAACACCGGCATCGTGGAACTCTTCTACGGCAAGCCGCGTGGCAAGGCCTCGGTCCCCGCCTGGGAGCTGGGCACCGACGCGGTCGTCCGCACGTCGACGGCCAAGGACGTCACGGCGTCGCAGCGGCTCTACGGCATCGTCAACGGCGAACTCGGCTACGTCGAGGAACGCGCCATGATGGGCCAGGAACTCCAGCCGCACACGTCGGCGCTGCTGCGTCGCGTGGTGGGCTGAGCCTCTTCCCGTGCGGTGGCGTGCCTACGGCGAGCACGCCGCCCTGCTGGACTGCGATTCCCTGGCACAGACGATCGCGGCACACGCCACGATCTCGTCCGCGCGCCCGCCCGGGATCGCCGAACTCGTCCCCGGCGCCCGCAGTCTGCTCGTGGTGGAAACCCCGGGTTCCGGCGCCCTCGCGGCCGCCCGTGACCTGCTGGCGGGCGCCGATCTCGAACATCCGCCCGAAGGCGAGCCCCGGGAGCTCACTCTCGACGTCACCTACGACGGCGAGGATCTCGAACTCGTCGCACGGGACGCCGGAGTGTCCACCGAGGACGTCGTGCGGTTGCACACCGGCGCCGTCTACACCGTGGCGTTCACCGGGTTCGCGCCCGGATTCGGTTACCTGACCGGGCTTCCCGAGCCGCTCCGGCAGGCGCGGCTGTCGACTCCGCGCACTCGCGTGCCGCCGGGTTCGGTCGGGATCGCGGGTGAGTTCACCGGCGTCTACCCGCGCGTCTCGCCCGGTGGCTGGCGGCTGATCGGCCACACCCGGACCGTCCTGTTCGATCCGCGCGCCGACCCGCCCGCGCTGCTGGCGCCCGGCGACCGGGTGCGGTTCCGGAGTGCCGGATGAGGGCGCTCGAAGTGGTCGAGACCGGCCCGCTCGCGCTGCTCCAAGATCTCGGCAGGCCCGGCTACGCGCATCTCGGCGTCCCGCCGTCCGGCGCGCTGGACGTCCCGGCGCTGAAACTGGCCAACCGGCTCGTCGGCAACGCCGAGGACGCCGCGGGCGTCGAGTGCCTGTTCGGCGGACTGCGACTGCGCGCGTCGGCGTCCTGCACCGTCGCGGTGACCGGCCCCGCCGTCACCGTCGAGGTCGACGGACACGCCGTCGGCTCGCACGCGCCGGTGTGGCTGGCCGCGGGCCAGGTCGTGGCGATCGGCGCACCCGCCACCGGTTTGCGGTGCTATCTGGCGGTTTCCGGCGGGATCACGGTCGAGGCGGAACTCGGCAGCCGGTCGCGGGACGTCCTTTCGGAGATCGGGCCCGCGCCACTGAAGGCGGGCGACGTCCTCTCTCTCGGCGCGCCCTCCGTGTCCGGAGGCGCCGACGTCGTACTGCCCACGATGGCTCCGGCGGAGCTGGTCGTACTGGCCGATCCGGGGCCGCGCGCGCACTGGTTCGAAAACCTGGCGGCCGGGCTCGCGAAGACCTGGACGGTGACGGCGGAATCGAACCGTGTCGGGCTCCGGCTCGACGGGCCCGCGTTGACTCGCGGGGACGAATACGCGGAGCGGGAATTGCCGAGCGAAGGCCTGTTGACCGGGGCCGTCCAGGTGCCGCCGAGCGGGTTGCCGGTGGTGTTCTTGGCGGATCATCCAACTACCGGTGGTTACCCGGTGGCGGCCGTGGTGAGACAGGCGTCACTCCCGGCACTCGCACAGGCCCGAGCCGGAACCCTTCTCCGCTTTCACTCGTCCACGAAGATGTGGAACAGGTAACGGTCGCCGGTGGCACGGGTGTCATCGACACAACTTCGGTCCCCGTCCAACCCGAACTCCCGCAGTCGCTGCGGATCGCGCTGGCCACCGGTCAGATGCGGCGTCCGCTCGGCGACACGCTCCGCCCGCTTCTCGATCTCTTCGCCGACGGCGAATACGAGGTCACCGGACCCGAACGACTCGCCGAGGACCGCTACCTGACCCCGAGCGCCGACTGGCCGCCCGCCGACGCCTCCCGGGTCGGCTACTACCGGACGGCGATCAAGAGCGGGCACCGGCCGGTCGCCGTCGTGCTGGAGACCACCGGCGCGGCGGTGATCCTCGACGGGCACCACAAGATCGCGGCCTACCGCGAAGAAGCGATCCTGCCGCACCTGCTGATCATCAGCCCGCTCAGCTGATCGCGTACTCGCGGTTCCGCGACCCGCAGACCCGGATCGACGACCTCGCGGACGAGCCGATCCTCGTCGTCTGTCCGCGCTGCGCCGGCCGTGCCTCGGTCACCCCCGAACGGCTGACCTGCGCCCTGGTACGTGATCCTCCCCGCCCGGACCGCAGGATGTGGAATCGTCCGATCGACCCGTTCTTCCGCGAACCTCTGTGGCTGCGCGCCGACTGCTGCGGTGGGCACACCCTCTCGGCGTTTCACGCCCGGCATCTCGACCTGATCGAACGGTTCGTCGCGGCGAAGCTGCGTGAACGCGGGCTCGGGGACCGTCCCGGCCTGACCTCGATCGCGCGGCTACCCGCGTGGATGACGGCGGCGAAGCACCGGGACGAGGTCCTGCGGACCATCGCCAGGCCGCGCGCGACGCTCAGCTGATCGCGTACTCGCTCTCGTACGCGGCGGCCAGTTCGGCGTGGATCGCGCTGGAGTCGGTGAGCGCGACGCCGTCGAGCGTGTGCACCCTGGTCAGCTTGCGGACCGACGAGGCGAGGAACAGCCCCTCGCCCTGGGTGAGATCCGAGACCTTGAGCGGGTCGACCTTGACCGACCAGCCCACCCGCTCGGCGCCCCGGAACAGCGCCGCCTGCGTCGTGCCGGGCAGGATGCCGATGGTCGCCGGCGGCGTGTAGAGCGTCCTGTCCTTCGCGAGGACGACCGTCGAAGTCGGCCCCTCGAAGACCGAACCGTCGGCGGCGGTGAAGATCACATCGCTCGCGCCGCGGCGGCCCGCCTCCCGCAACGCGGCCATGTTGACGCCGTACGAAATCGACTTCGCGCCCAGCAGCAGCCATGGCGCGCGCTCGGCGAGGTCGGGCTCGATACCGCGTTCGAGGGTGATCGCCGCGACACCTTCGACGCGGGCGCGCTGGACCTTCTCGTCGATCTCGACACCGAGCGCGAACCCGAACGGCTTCGCTTCCGGATCGCCGTCGATTCCCCTGGTGTACACCAGCTTCAGCGCGATTTCGGCCGGGCCGGACCAGTTGTCGATGACGGTCTGCGCGGCGCGCTCCCAGTCCGCGAGGTCCGGCTCCGGCAGGTCGAGCATCGCCGCGGAACGGGCCAGCCGCTCGAGATGCGGGCGGAGCTCACGAGGACGCCCGTCGACGACGAGGATCGTCTCGAACACGCCATCACCACGGAGCAGCCCGAGGTCATCCACCCGCAGGTGAGCGGCTTCGGGGTCGGCCAGGGTTCCGTCGAGAAAGGCAAGCACGCGCATGGGGACACGGTACTCACTAGCATGGGTTTCATGCCCTACCGCTCCCCCCTGCTCGACCTTTCCGGACCGATCGCGGCTCCCGACGGGCATCCCGAAGAGGGTGTCCCGTGGCATTGGGGAGACCCCTTCGCCGAGCAACGGACGGCGGCGCGCGGCGCGGTCGTGATCGACCGTTCGCACCGCGAGATCCTGGCCGTGACCGGCGAAGAACGGTTGTCCTGGCTGCATTTGGTGATCTCGCAACACGTGACCGGGCTCGCCGAAGGCACCGGCACCGAGGCGCTCGTCCTGGACAGCCATGGCCGCGTCGACACCCACATGGTCGTCGCGCACGCGAACGGCACGGTGTGGCTGGACAGCGACAGGGGCGCGGTGGCCACCAGCGCGCTGCCGTCCGGCGGCGAGCAGACCCTGCGTGACTACCTCGAAGCGATGAAGTTCTGGGCAGCAGTGGACATCCGCGACGTCTCGGCCGAACTGGCGCTGCTGACCGTCCTCGGCCCCGACGCGGACCGCGTCCTGGCCGCCGTGGATGTTTCTTTGAGCTCGGACCCGTACTCGGTCGCGCCGATCCCCGGCGGTTTCGCGCGACGCATGCCGTGGCCCGGACGGCACAGCGTCGACCTCGCCGTGCCCCGCGCCGAACTCGCCGACTGGTGGCGCCGCCTGACCGACGCGGGCGCCCGCCCGGCGGGCAGCTGGGCGTTCGACGCGCTGCGGGTCGAATCGCTGCGCCCGCGCTTGGGCCTGGACACCGACGAGCGCACGATCCCGCACGAGGTGAACTGGGTCGACTCCGCCGCGCACGTGGCGAAGGGCTGCTACCGCGGGCAGGAGACCGTCGCGAAGGTCCACAACGTCGGGCGGCCGCCGCGGTACATGGCGCTGCTGCACCTGGACGGTTCGCCGGAGATCACGCCGGAAACCGGCGACCCGGTGATGCTGGGCGAGCGGACGGTCGGCCGCGTCGGCAGCGTGGTGCAGCACCACGAACTGGGTCCGATCGCGCTGGCGCTGGTCAAGCGCTCCACGCAGCCGGGCGCGGAACTGCTGGTCGGCGCCGAGGACCGCGTCGTGCAGGCGGCCATCGACCCGGACTCCGTGCCGGGCGAGGCTCCGGCTCCCGGCCGGGAAGCGGCTCAACGGCTGCGGGGCTGAGCGGGCTCCGGTCTGTCCTGGTGCGTTGCGTTCTGTCGGGTTCGGTCCCGGTCCCGCTCGGTTCCGTGAAGGCCTCCTTGCCTCCCTTGAGGGTAGGGAGGGGTCCTTCGCTGCCTTGCGGCTCTGGCGACATGGTCCGTGAAGGCCTCCTTGAGGGACTCTGGGTCCCTCAAGGAGGCCTTCACGGACTTGCGGCGCGTAACTTTGACCTCACCGATCACAGCGGCCTCACTGGTCACAACGGGAAGGCCGCCGAACGCTGGAACCTCGGCGTTCACTCGCGGCCCAGGTACATGAAGGCCCCCTTCATCGCGCTAGACGCGATGAAGGGGGCCTTCATGTACTTCCCACCTCGCCCGCCCGCCGAACCCATCCACAAGTTGTCCACAACCTCATCCACCTGTGGACAACCTCGCCGACCAGCACTTTTCCGCCCCCACCCCCGGTAGACTGGACCAGGGGCCGCCCCCGGGACGGGTGGGGGGCGCGCTCTGGAAGAAACCGAAAGAGCAGCGCGGCGGCGGAGGGTGTCGGGAGGGGCGGAGAACCTTGTGGTATCTCTCCCTGCGGAACATTTTCGCTGGAGCGCGATAAGCTACGCGGGTGATCGAAGTCCGGCCTGGTGGTCGCCGTCGTATCGACCGCGTGCTCGGCCCTGGGTATCTCAGCGACCTCGGCGAGCTGACCCTTTCCGTGTTGCGCGAGCGCCGTGACGAGGCCGCGCAGGAGGAGACCGACCTGTCGTATCTGCGGCGTCTGTTGCACGCGCGGATCGACATCGTGCGGGCCGAGCAGAAGCGCCGGAGTTCGGGCGGCGACGAGAGCAGCGTCGTCGAGCGGCTGGCCGCGATCCTGGCGGACAACGCGATCGGCCCGGCCACGGGTTCGGGCAGGCATCAGCGGCTGGAGCCGTCGCGCGCCGGCGAGCATCGGCGGTTCGCCGAGGCGCTCATCGGCGACACCGATCTTTCCGACGTCAGCACGCTGTCGGACGAGAAGCTGGTCAACGCCCTCAACCGGTACGCCGACGAAGAGGTCTCGGTCTCTTCGTACCGCCGCGAGGTGCAGGGCGTGATGGACACGATCAACGCCGAGATCGCGACCCGTTACCGCAAGGGCACGGCATCGGTCGACGACCTGCTCGACACCGAACGCGGCGGCTCCGAGTGACGAATCCCGTCCTGGTCGAGGTCGTCCGGTCCGGTTTCGTGGAGAGCACGCACCGCGGCGCGCTCGTGATCACCGCCCCGGACGGGTCGGTGCGGTTCGCCGCGGGCGACATCGAGCGGCCGGTCTACCCGCGCTCGTCCAACAAACCCTTGCAAGCCGTCGGGATGCTCCGCGCAGGCCTCACCATCGGCGACGAAGAACTCGCGCTGGGCTGCGGCTCGCACAACGGCGAACCCGGCCACGTCGAAGGCGCCTTGTCGATGCTTTCCCACGCGAGGCTGACCGAGGACGCGCTGGCCTGCCCACCCGCCTTCCCACTGCACGAGCCGAGCATGCTGGCCGTGGCCTCGGCCGGGAAACGCCGTGCCGCGATGAACTGCTCCGGCAAACACGCCGCCATGCTCATGACCTGTACCCAGCTCGGCTGGCCGACCAAGGACTACGCGGCCGCGACCCATCCGCTGCAAAAGATCATCCAGGCCACGGTCGCCGACCTCACCGGTGAGACGATCGAAACGGTCGGCGTCGACGGCTGCGGTGCCCCGCTGTTCGCGTTCTCCCTCACCGGCCTCGCCCGGTCGTTCGGCAGGCTGGTCACCGCGATGGGCGGGCCGGACCGCCGCGTCGCGGACGCCGTCCGCGCGCATCCGTGGCATGTCGCGGGTACCGGCCGCGAGGACACCGTGCTGATGCGGAACGTCGAGGGCCTGCTTTCGAAGGGCGGCGCCGAGGGAGTGCACGCGTTCGCCCTCCCGGACGGCACGGCGCTGGCGCTGAAGATCGACGACGGCGCCGCCCGCGCCCGGATCCCGCTGCTGCTCGCGACCCTGCGCCACCTCGGCATCGACCCTGGCGACGAAGCCGGGGACCTCGCGCGCGACGCGGTCCTGGGCGGCGGGAAACCGGTCGGCGAGCTGAGGGTCGTCACCGGCCTCTTCGGCTAATTCGCGCGTTCCCGCGCGGCCAGGTCGCCCCAGAAGTCCCGCAGGTCGGCGAACAGTTCCGCCAGCTCGTCGACGTTGCCGGTGCGAAGCGCGTCGAGGATGTCGTGCACTTCTTCGGCGGTCGTGTCGGCCTGCAGGATCGGGTCGGCGAAGAGCTGTACGAGACCGCCGTAGTCGAGTTCGACCGCGGAGCCGGGGTGGAAGCTGTCAAGCCAGCGTCGCGTTTCGAGCAGCAACCGGCCGGGCGCTGAGTCGCCGAAAGTCGCCTCGAGCAGGTCTCCGACCTCGCGGGCGCGATGCCGCGCGTCCGCGATGGACACCCGCCACGACACTTCGCGCTCGGGGTCGTCGCGGCCCTTGCCCAGTTTGACCCGGCGCATCCCTGGATCGAACAGCACGAACCACGGGAGCGGGACGGTCCACGTCGTCGAGAGCGTGTGCGAAGCCGAAGCCGACAAGTCGCCGATGGCGGACTTCGCCCGCGCACGGATCGTGTCGAGTGACGCGCCACCCGCGTCGAGCACCGCGTTCTTCAGCGCCGGATGCGCGTCGCCGAGGAAGGTCACCAGCGCCGCGGCCGAGCGGGCGCGAATCTCCATCGGGCAGATCAGCGGTCCCGGCCCCGCATCGCCGTGCTCGCCCTCGGGCACGTCTTCGGGATCCATGACGAGAACGTCGGTGACGAGACTGGGTGCGGGCCTGCCGTCCGCGAGTTCGGCGGGCAACAACCGTCCGACGTGCTGTGACTTGAGCCACAGTGCCTGCTCGCGCTCACCCGCTGCCGAACGATCGAGCCGGGCCGCTTCGACGGCCTCGAGCAGGCGTTCGTCCGGTGGATCCCCCAGCGCGAGCAGGGGCTCATAGACGCGGAGATAAGCCGCGAACGGACGGGGCACACCAGCATCGTGGCACGCCGACCTGCGACTATCGCCACCGACCGGCCGGTAACCGGCGTTCGATGAACACTGTCGCCACCGGCACACCGTGCCACGTCGCATCCAACCCCCCGGACACGGTACGGTGTCAGCAGGAAATAATTGTCGAGACGATGCGGGGCCGCCGATTCCCCCGGCCGCCCCGCCCCTGTGCGAGGGGGTCGAGCCATGGGGCGCGGCCGGGCTAAGGCCAAGCAGACGAAGGTGGCGCGCGAGCTCAAGTACAGCTCGCACGAAACCGACTTCGATGCTTTGCAGCGCGAGCTGTCCAGTAGTTCCTCGGAAGACAGGCACGAGGACGACAAGCGGTATGACGACGACCCGTACGACGGGTACGACGAATACCGCCGCTGAGCAACGCGTGACACGCGAGGGTGGATCCGGGTCTTCCCGGGTGACCACCCTCGCGTGTCGCGTGCTGCCCAAAAACGAGGAGGTGCCATGTCCGACGTAGAACGAATAGGCGTCGTCGGAGCCGGGCTCATGGGCTCCGGCATCGCCGAGGTGCACGCGCGGGCCGGTCTGGACGTGATCGTCACCGAGGTGAACCAGCCGGCGCTGGACTCCGGGCGGGCGCGGATCGAGAAGTCGCTGCAACGCGGCGTCAAGAACGGGAAGCTTTCGCAGGAAGACGCCGACGCGGCGCTCGGACGGCTCCGCTTCACCACCGAGATCGGCGAGTTCGCCGACCGCGACCTCGTCATCGAGGCCATCCTGGAACAGGAGCAGGCCAAGGTCGAGGTGTTCCGGTCGCTGGACAAGATCGTCGAGCGTGAGGACGCGGTGTTCGCGTCCAACACCTCGTCGATCCCGATCATGAAGCTCGGGATGGCCACCGGCCGCCCGCAGCAGGTGGTCGGCATCCACTTCTTCAACCCGGTCCCGGTGCTGCCGCTCGTCGAGCTGGTGCCCTCGCTGCTGACCAGCGACGACACCGCCCGCCGCGCGGAGGAGCACGCGACCACGGCGTTGCACAAGACGGTGATCCGGTCGCAGGACCGCGCCGGGTTCATCGTGAACTCGCTGCTCGTGCCATATCTGCTTTCGGCGATCCGGATGATCGAGTCGGGCTTCGCGTCGGCGGAGGACATCGATCGCGGTATGGAGCTGGGCACCGCGCACCCGATGGGCCCGCTGCGGCTTTCGGACCTGATCGGCCTGGACACCATCAAGGCGATCGCGGACTCCATGTACGCCGAGTTCAAGGAGCCGCTGTACTCGTCGCCGCCGCTGCTGCTGCGCATGGTCGACGCCGGCCTGCTCGGCAAGAAGACCGGCCGCGGGTTCTACAGCTACTCCTGACCCCCTACTTCCCCCGCGTTTAGTCCTCTGGATGCGGTTCTTGCACGCGCAACTACCGCATTCAGAGGACTGACCGCGGGGCTCTAGACTCGGGGTCGTGGGACAGGGACAGCTGCGCGTGGGTCTGGTCGGTGCCGGTCCGTGGGCGAAGACGGTGCACGCGCCGGGCCTCGCCGATCACCCCGGAGTCACGTTGCGCGCGGTCTGGGCCAGGCGTCCTGAAGCCGCGAAGGAGCTGGCTGAAGCACACGGTGCGCAGGCCGTCGCCAGTTTCGACGAGCTGCTCGACCAGGTGGACGCGGTCGCGTTCGCGGTGCCGCCCGCCGTTCAGGCGGAACTGGCGGTCAAGGCGGCAGAGGCCGGTAAGCAGCTGATCCTGGAGAAGCCGATCGCCGCGGACCTCGACGGCGCGCGGCGGCTCGCGGACGCGGTGGAAGCCGCCGGCGTGGCCGCTCTCGTGGTCCTGACCCTGCGTTTCTCGCCGATGACCCGCGAGTGGCTCGACGGCATCAAGGAAACGGGCGGCTGGCGGGGCGGCGGCGCGAGGTGGCTTTCGGGTGCGCTGCTCGGCGGCCAGTATCAGTCGTCGGCGTGGCGGCACGACTCCGGCGCGCTCACCGACATCGGTCCGCACGCCCTCGATCTGCTGGACGCGGCGCTCGGTGAGATCACCGGCGTGCTCGCCGCGCATCGGACCGATGACGATCTGTGGCAATTGCTGTTAGCCCACGAGGGTGGTGCGACGAGTACGGCGACCCTGTCGCTGCGGCTGCCGATCCAGCCGACGGTCGTCGAAGTGGCCGTGTACGGAGAGCACGGTTACCGCACTTTGGGGCGGAAGCCGGGTTCGGCAGGCGAGTCTTACACCGCGCTCCTGGACGATTTCGCCGCCATGGCCGCGAGCGGAACGACGTCGCACCCGTGTGACGTGCGTCGCGGTCTGCATCTGCAGAAACTGCTCGAACGCGCCCGGGAGCTCGCCGGACACGGCAAGTAGTACACAGGTCACCCACAAGGCTTTTCCTTGTGCGATAACACCTTCTTCCGGTTACATCTGAGTTGTCCACAGGTTGTCCACAGGCCTCCTTTGTGGACGATCCGGCGCGCTGCTTCCGCAGCGGTGGTAAAGGGTTTGACCGTCGTGCGAAAGTGATCGCGAAAGCCCTACGTACCGAGAAAGAGGGATGCCTCATGCCTGACGCCTTCGGTGGCGTCGGCACGAGCTAGCCGGCGCACACGCCAGCTCCATCACGCACGCGGGTCCTCCCGTGCGCCTCTTTCTTCTGCCCGAAAGGCTTTCCACCAGTGCTTTCCGAGACGATTCGTGCTTTGCAGTCCTACATTCGCCTCACCGCGGCGCAGTTCCGGGAGACCGAGCGGATCGGGCCGTTTCTGGCCACGTTCCACCCCGAGGCCGACAGCCCCTTCCTCAACTACGCGATCCCCGATGACGGCGCCGTTCCCATCAAGGACGACGTCGCCGCGCTCACCGAGGCGTTCCGCAAGCGCGGGCTCACGCCGCGGCTGGAGTTCCTCACCGAAGCGGTTCCGGCCGCCGAGGCCGTGCTCGTCGAGTGCGGTTACACGCTGGAGCGGCGGGTTCCGCTGATGATCTGCGCTCCGGGGCAGGTCGTCGAACAGCCGGAACCGGCCGGGATCAGCCTGCTCACCCCGAAGACCGACGGCGAACTCCGGCAGATGATCCGGGTGCAGAACGTGGCCTTCGGGGAGACCGATCCCGATCAGCACCTCGACCCGTCGCCGGATCAGCTGAGCGGCGAGACCCTCTCGGTGATGGCCGTGGCCGAGACCGGTGAGGTCGTCGGTGGCGGGGTCGCGACCGCGATCCTCGACGGGGCGGCGGAGGTCGCCGGGATCGGGGTGCTCGACGAGTACCGGAGCCGTGGGATCGCGGCGGCGATGACGGAGTTCCTGACGCGTGAAGCCCACGCGCGCGGCGGCCGGTCGGTGTTCCTGACGCCGGGGGCCGGGCAGGCGGAGCGCGTCTACGGCCGGGTCGGCTTCGAGACCGCGGCCGAGTGCGTGCATCTGTCAATCGTCTGAGTAGCCGCCGCGGCGTGACTTCTTGACATCGCCGCGGCGTTTCTTCGAGGCCAGGCGGCGTTCCTTCGAACCTCGTGAAGGTTTGGTGGGACGCCGCTTGGCGGCCGGGGGCGCCGACGCGTCCAGCAGCAGCATCACCAGCCGGGCGCGCGCGGCTTCGCGGTTCATCAGCTGGGAGCGGTGTTCGGACGCGGTGATCGTGACGACTCCGTCGACCAGGCGCGACGAAAGCCGGTCCAGCATCCGGGCCCGGAGATGTTCCGGGAGCGAAGCCGAACCGGCCACGTCGAAGGAGAGTTCGACCCGTGAGTCCGTGGTGTTCACGCCCTGCCCACCCGGACCCGACGACCGGGAGAACCGTTCGCTCAATTCGGCACCCGGGATCACGAACCGGGTGCCGACCACCACGTCATCAGCCACGGGTCCAGTGTTCCACCAGGACCAAGAGAATATTCAGAAGCGCGGGTGGTCGCCCGACAGCACGGCGCGCGGGCCGTCCGGGTCTTCCGCGGGCTGCACGTCGCCGAGGATCCACGCCGGCACGTGCCGCGCGGTCAGCATCGCCAGGGCCCGGTCGACGTCGTCGGCGCCGACGATCGCGACCATGCCGACGCCCATGTTGAACGTCTTCTCCAGTTCGGCGCGCTCGACCTTGCCGCGGTGGCCGATCAGCGCGAACACCGGCGCCGGGGTCCAGGTGCCGCGTTCGAGCCGGGCGACCAGGCCGCGCGGCATGACGCGGGCGAGGTTCTGCTCCAGGCCGCCGCCGGTGATGTGCGCGAACGTGCGGACGTCGGCCTCGGCCGCCAGCGCGAGGCAGTCCTTCGCGTAGATCCTGGTCGGCTCCAGCATCTCCTCGCCCAGGGAGCGGCCGAACTCCTCGACGTGCCCGTCGAGCGGCATGCGCGCGATGTCCAGCAGCACGTGCCGGGCGAGCGAGTAGCCGTTGGAGTGCAGGCCGGACGAGCCGAGCGCGAGGACGACGTCACCGGGGCGGACCCGTTCCGGGCCGAGCACCTTCGACGCTTCGACGACGCCGATGCCGGTACCCGAGAGGTCGTAGTCGTGCTCGCCCATCAGGCCGGGGTGCTCCGCGGTCTCACCGCCGAGCAGCGCGCAGCCCGCCCGGACACAGCCCTCGGCGATACCGCCGACCAGTGCCGCGATCTTCTCCGGCACGACCTTGCCGACGGCGATGTAGTCCTGCATGAACAGCGGCTCGGCGCCGGTGACGACCAGATCGTCGACGACCATCGCGACCAGGTCGATGCCGACCGTGTCGTGTTTGTCGAGCGCCTGCGCGACGGCGATCTTGGTGCCGACCCCGTCGGTCGACGAGGCCAGCACCGGCTCTTTCCACTTGTCCAGCTTCAGGGAGAACAGTCCGGCGAAACCGCCGACCCCGCCCATCACCTCGGGCCTCGTGGCCCTCTCGGCGTGCGGTTTGAGCAGCTCGACGGCTTTGTCACCGGCGTCGATGCTGACGCCGGCGGCGGCGTACGTGGCGCTCGTGGACTCGCTCACGGAAGCGGACTCCAACTCTGGAAGAGAGATCTAGGGACGCCGGATGGCGTCCTCAGCACCGTACCCGGCGGGACTGACGGGCTTCGCCGCGCCATTGACCGAATCCAGGCTCTCCAGCAGGTGCTTCCCGATCAGCGCGTCTTCGGGGAGCGCGATCGGGTACTCGCCGGAGAAGCACGCGGTGCACAACCGCGACTTCGGCTGCTCCGAAGCCGCGACCAGCCCGTCCAGGGAGATGTAGCCCAAGGTGTCCGCGCCGATGGAACGGCGGATGCCGTCGAGGTCGACGCCGTTGGCCACCAGTTCGGCGCGCGAGGCGAAGTCGATCCCGTAGAAACACGGCCAGCGGACGGGCGGCGACGCGATCCGGACGTGCACCTCGAGCGCCCCGGCCTCGCGCAGCATGCGGACCAGCGCGCGCTGGGTGTTGCCGCGGACGATGGAGTCGTCGACGACGACGAGCCGCTTGCCGCGGATGACGTCGCGCAGCGGGTTCAGCTTCAAGCGGATCCCCAGCTGGCGGATGGTCTGCGACGGCTGGATGAAGGTGCGGCCGACGTAGGCGTTCTTCACCAGGCCGGTGCCGTAGGGGATGCCGGAGCCCTGCGCGTAGCCGATGGCGGCCGGGGTGCCGGATTCGGGCACCGGCATGACCAGGTCGGCGTCGGCCGGGTGCTCGACGGCGAGTTTGCGGCCGATTTCGACGCGGGTGGCGTGCACGCTGCGGCCGGCGATGGAGGTGTCGGGGCGCGCGAGGTAGACGTACTCGAAGACGCAGCCCTTGGGTTCGGGGTTCGCGAACCGCGAGGAGCGCAGGCCTTCGGCGTCTATCGCGATGAGCTCACCGGGTTCGACCTCGCGGACGAACGACGCGCCGCAGATGTCCAGCGCGGCCGTCTCGCTCGCGACCACCCAGCCGCGTTCGAGCCTGCCGAGCACCAGCGGATGCACGCCGTGCGGGTCGCGCGCGGCGTACAGGGTGGACTCGTCGGCGAAGACCAGGCAGAACGCGCCCTTGAGGGTAGGCAGCAGTTCCAGCGCGGCGGCTTCGATGCCCTTGTCGGCGGCGTTGGCCGCGAGCAACCCGCACACCAGGTCGGAGTCACTGGACGAACCGGTCAGGCCCGCGTGCGGTTTGAGCCCGGCTTCGACCGTGCGATCCCGCAGTTCGGCGGTGTTGACCAGGTTCCCGTTGTGCGCGAAGGACAGGCCGCTGCCGGTGGCGGTGGTGCGGAAGATCGGCTGCGCGTTCTCCCAGATGGTCGCGCCGGTGGTCGAGTAGCGGCAGTGGCCGACGGCGATATGTCCTTGCAGCGACTGCAGGACCTGCTCGTCGAACACCTGGCTGACCAGGCCGAGATCCTTGAAGACGACGATCTGCGAACCGTCGGAGACCGAGATGCCGGCCGCCTCCTGGCCGCGGTGCTGAAGTGCGTAGAGCCCGTAGTAGGTCAGCTTCGCGACCTCTTCTCCGGGAGCCCAGACACCGAAGACGCCGCATTCCTCGCGGGGTTCGGGATCGGGCTGGTCGGTCACGGGCTGTCCGGCGAGGGACGGGTCGGAAACCACCGAGGTGCTCCCAGGGAGAAGAGGGCAGGCCACCACCAGTGTAAACGGTGAGCCGGAGATCAACGCGCCGCGCGAAGTGGCACTGGACACGCTTCGAGCTGTGACTCTGAGTGAACCCGCGCCCGCGATCGACGCCGACAGGGCACGGACGGGCCATCCCGGTCGCGATGGCAGGCAAGGGCGCCTTGCCACCGCGATAGCAGGGCCTTCGGTCGGGGCGGATTTCCT
Source organism: Amycolatopsis sp. NPDC041971 (assembly GCF_055588925.1). Lineage (NCBI taxonomy): Bacteria > Bacillati > Actinomycetota > Actinomycetes > Pseudonocardiales > Pseudonocardiaceae > Amycolatopsis > Amycolatopsis sp. NPDC041971. The sequence continues at coordinate 276,620 of NZ_JBVJCE010000001.1, forward strand.
GTGACCGTGAGTGACGAGCGGGTGTCAAGGCCCGGCACTCACGACCCCCGACCAGCCGGCCGCTCCCCCTCGACAGAGGCGGCCGACTGTGCTTGGAAGCTGAAGCGAACTCGCCAACGCGACCGCGATGGGGGTCCGGGGGTGCGCCCACGGGCGGGCCTGGGGTGGCATCCCGGCGAACACAGCGCCCGGGCGAACACGGTCAGCCCGCGGCGAGCCACTTGGATGTGCCGCCGCGGCCAGGGACCCAACAGCCCTTGGCCGCGGTCTCCGGGAGGAACAACGCGCCGGGAGTCCGCTCGTCCGGGAGCGCGAGCAGTGCCGTCAGCACCGTCGCCGCGTCGCCGGCGGACCGCCACAGCCAGACCTCGGGTTCGAGGATGTCCTCCTCGGTACCGGGCATACGGGTCGCGACGACGTCGTCTTCGGCGTTGAGCCGGACCACGTCGACCACGTTGTCGTGGACTCGCACGCCGACCACGGCCATGACCTCGCCGTTCGCGTCGCACGGGTGCACGAACTGGTACCCGCGGTGGATCAGTTCCTGCAGGCCGCTTTCGATGTCGGTGATTTCCGCGGTGATGGTGTCACCTGAGAACGTCATCGAATTCGCCGTCCTTGGCGCCCGCGAGGAACGCGGACATTTCGGCCTGGGTGTAGATCAGGGCCGGCCCGGTCGGGAAGCGCGAATTGCGCATCGCGATCTCGCCGGACGCGAGCGGTGCCACCTCGACGCAGTTGCCGATCGCGTTGCTGTAGCTGGCTTTGCGCCACTGGGCACCGGTAAGACGATCGGCCGGGATGCCGTTGTCGAACTGTTCAGCCATTGTCCCCACCTTCCCCGACAGAAGCTTCGGGCGATGCATCTGCATGTGCATTTGCCTGTGATCCCAAAGTTAGCACGTGTGACTGCAGCGGTAAATGCACGTGCAGAAGTTTCTGCAGAATTCGCGGGCGGTGATGACTTAAGTCCGCGTCCGTCCCACTAATGCGTGACGAGCGCAGCCCCCGATGGCCTAACAGCTACCGATCGTGGCCGAATTTTCGGTTACAGGAAAGGAAACCCCGGCCATCACCGCGACGGCGGCCGAACACCACAACGGTGAGAGGCTCAGATTTCGGCGCGGCGCTTCATCAGCATCTGGCGGCTGCGGTCCGGCGTCTCCGCGTCGACCGCGAGCATGTCCAGCGCCCGGCTGTACCGCTCGATCTCGTCGCGCTTGTCGATGTAGTGCGCGCCGGTCAGGTACTCGGTGTAGGCGATGTTCGGCAATTCCTCTTCGGCGAACCTGAGCAGCGAGAACGCGCTGTCCGCGGAGTAGCCGCTCCGGTCGTACGGGAGGACCTGCACCGAGATGTTCGGCTGCTGGATCATCTCCAGCAGGTGGTCGATCTGCGTCTTCAGCACCTCGCGGTCGCCGATCGGCCGGTAGAGCACCGATTCGTCGAGCACCAGCCACAACCGCGGCGCGTCCGGCCGGGACAGCATCTTCTGCCGCCGCATCCGCAGCGCGACCCGGCGGTCGATCTGCTCGTTGACCATGTCCTTGCGGCCGTGGCTCATGATCGCCCGCGCGTAGTCCTCGGTCTGCAGCAGACCCGTGACGTACAGCGGCTCCCACACCTGGATGCGGGCCGCGGCCTCTTCGAGTCCGACGAGGTCGTTGAACCAGCTCGGCATCAGGTCGCCGTAGCGGCGCCACCAACCCGGCTCGTTCGACTCCTTGACCATGTCGAGGAACTGCTGCCGCTCACCGGGATCGGTCATCCCGTACATGGTCAGCAGATCGGCGACGTCGCGTTCCTTGAAGCCGACGCGGCCGAGCTCGAGACGGCTGATCTTCGACTCGGAACCCCGGATGCTGTAGCCGGCCTCCTGGCGCGTGATGCCCGCGTCCTCACGCATCCGGCGGAGCTGAGAGCCGAGGATCATCCGCCGCGCGGTGGGACCCAGGGACTGCTCACCGCCAGGCGGGGTGACCGCGTTCATCGACCGGGGACCTTTCGTACGACGACACTCACAGGGGAACAAGCCGGTTACTGAAAGTACACGTTTGGACCTCGACACGACAGGGATGGCTCGGTTTACCGCTCGCGTACGTGGTTCTACTCTACGTAGAGCCCGAGACTTCCGACACAGTTTTGTGAGGTTCAAGATGTCCGACGCCCCGACCCGGACGGAACGAGTGCCTGTGGGTGTCGACCCGACCCGGGCCAGCATCGCCCGGGTGTATGACGCCTTCCTGCTCGGCAAGGACAACTACGAGATCGACCGGGAGGTGCTGCGCAAGGTCCAGCAGGCGGCCCCCGAGGCGCAGGACCTGGCGACCGAGAACCGCGGCTTCCTGATCCGCGCGTGCCGGTTCATCGCCAGCCAGACGGGCATCACCCAGTTCCTGGACCTCGGATCCGGTCTCCCGACCGCCGAGAACACGCACCAGGTCGTGCAGCGGATCAACCCCGAGATCAAGGTCGTCTACGTCGACAACGACCCGGTCGTGCTCGCCCACGGACGCGCGCTGCTCGAAGAGAACGAGAACACGCACTTCGTCTCGGACGACATCTTCGAGCCGGAGCGGATCATCGAGAACCCGGACATCCGGCGGCACATCGACTTCACGCGGCCGATCGCGTTGTTGCAGCTCGGGACCTTGCACCACTACAACGGGTCGCACGAGCAGCCCGCCAAGATCATGAAGAAGTACATCGACGCGCTGCCGTCGGGTTCGTACGTGGCGATCTCGCACTTCTCCGACCCGCAGGACGAACTGTCCGAGGTCGCCCGCAAGATGGAGGACTTCTTCATCCACAGCCCGATGGGCTCGGGCACCTTCCGGACGAAGGCCGAGATCCAGGAGCTGTTCCACGACCTCGAGATGGTCGAGCCCGGCGTCCAGCTGTGCGCCGACTGGTGGCCGGACGGCCCGCGGATCAAGGAGCTGAACACGGCTCAGCGGACGATCTCGGGCGGCATCGGCCGGAAGAAGTAACCCCCCGCGCTGCTATGAACGGTCCGTTCCTTGCAAATTTCGCAAGGAACGGACCGTTCCTCGCATGCCGGAGCGGGTTCAGAGGCGCACCAGCGGCAGCCAGCGGGCCAGATCGGCCCTGCTCCCGGAGGCGGTGACCCGCCCCGACTCGACGGCGCCGGCCCAGCCGAGCAGCCCGGTCGCCAGCTCCAGCCACGTGCGCGGATCCGTTTCGACGACGTTCGGCGGCGTCCCGCGCGTATGGCGAAGTCCTTCGACACACTGCACGGCCGCGAACGGCGGCACCCGCACTTCGACACTCTTCCCGGGGGCGTCCCCGGCCAGCGTCCGCAGGCTCAGCCGCACCGCCGCGGCCAGCTCCGGACGGGCCGGTTCCGGACCGGATCCGCTCAACCAGGGGGAAATCACCGCGATCGCGGCTCGTAACTCAGCGGGGTCGACCGAACGCGAAGAGGCCATGGGAGAACAGTAGAGTGAGCGCGAACAAACCTTCAGGCACCCGGAACGTGGGGATGGCGATGGCGCAGCGGGACGAGGCGGATCGGTTGGCGTCGAGCCCGGCGGGCAAGCGGAAACAGGCCAAGCCGAAGATCACCGAAGAGATGCGCGCCAACGCGAAGGCCAACCCGAACAGCTGGCTTTATGTCATCGACGAGGCCTTCGATCCCGACGGTCCCGTGCCGTCCTGGGCGGTCGTCGGCGCGTACCCGGTGAACGGCGCCGGCGAGATCGTCGAGGACTTCCATCCCAACGACCGCTATCGCCCCTCGCCGAAGGCGCTCGGTTTCCCGGAGCCGCGCAACGAACTCGAGCAGCTGCTCCAGCTGGTGCGCACGAACCACCGCCCGGCCGTCGATCTGCCGCGGGTCGTCCTCGACTCGACGCTGTTCGTCTACGCCCTTTCCCCGGTGCAGCGCACGGTGATCGGCTTCCACAACACCGACGGCAAGGTGCTGGTGCCGGCGTACACGGCGAAGGCGCTGGTCCCACGCGAATGGCCGCACGCCCGAGCGGTACTCGGCCGGGACATCGTCCCGCTGCTCGCCGGGCATCCCGTGACGATCAATCCGCACGACCGGCTCACCGCGATCATTCCCTCGGAGCACCTCGACAAGGCCCTTTTGGACGAGCGTCGTTAAGGCCCGATTAACCCACTCGGCCCAATTTTTTCGGGCGGTCAGTCACTCTTTCGGGTGAGGTTCGAGTCGCTGATTCTCTTTTCTCAGGGGATCGTGGCGACGTGAAGAGTCGCAGAGTGTGTTCAAAAGGCTTGGGGGCCGTCCTCGCGGCGGGGGTTCTACTGCTCGCGCAGACCCCCGCCGTCGCACGTGAAAGCGGGCCCGGATACGACGGGGCAGAGGAGCACTACGCCGGTTCACAGATCGCGCTGCACGAAGGTGTCAGCGTGTCGGTGGGACCGCTGTACGGCGGCGAAAATCAGACGCTCGGCCACGACGTCAGCGGTCATCAGGGCGAGGTCGACTGGCCCGGGGCCGCCAAGACCGGCGCGAAGTTCGTCTACGTGAAGGCGACCGAGGGCACGGGCTTCGTCAATCCGCGATTTTCCCAGCAGTACAACGGTTCCTACGGTGTCGGCCTGATCCGCGGCGCGTACCACTTCGCCCGTCCCGACATCTCGGACGGCGCCGCGCAGGCGCACTACTTCGTCGACAACGGCGGCGGCTGGTCGGGCGACGGCAAGACGCTGCCGGGCGCGCTCGACGTCGAGTACAACCCTTACGGCGAAACCTGTTACGGCAAGACGCCGGCGCAGATGGTCGCGTGGATGGTGTCGTTCGCGGAGACCTACCTGAGGCGAACCGGGCGGCATCCGTCGATCTACACTTCGACGAGCTGGTGGAAACGCTGCACCGGCAACAGCAATGTGTTCTGGCAGAACCCGTTGTGGCTCGCGCGCTACAACACGGAGATCGGCGAGCTGCCCGCGAGCTGGAAGCACCAGACCGTCTGGCAGTTCTCGACCAAGGGAAGCCTGCCCGGTGACCAGAACTGGTTCAACGGCACGGCCGACCGGGTGCGCGCGCTGGCCGTCGGCTGAACGCTCACCCGAGTGGCGTTACAAGATCACATAATCCGACCTAGTTGGAAATGAAAATCACCCACGTGTAGTACCAATTTCACGGAAGTTAGTGACAAACCCGGCACTCGTCGTCAACAATCGTGCCCGGACGGCTACCACCTGCAAGGTCACCGTCCTCAGCGAGGGTTATCCGTGAAGGGATTGTCGTAATGCGCACTTCCCGAAGAATCGCCATCGCCGTCGGCTCCGCGCTGCTCCTGCTCAGCAGCACGGTCCAGGCGTCGGCCGCCCCGTCCCCCGAGATCATGTCGATCGAACAGGATCTTCAGCAGAACGACCACCCGATCGGATCGCAGATCCGGCGGGTGGAAGGCGACACCTCCACCCCGGAATCGAAGACCAAGGCCGCGCAGCCGCAGCCCGAGGCCGGGGTGCTCGCGACCGTGGCGGGTATGGACGTGGCCAGCTATCAGAAGAACGTCGACTGGGCCTACTGGTGGGGTCAGGGCAAGCGCTTCGTGTGGACGAAGGCCACCGAAGGCACGAGCTACAAGAACCCGTACTTCGCCCAGCAGTACAACGGTTCCTACAGCCAGGGCTTCATCCGCGGCGCGTACCACTTCGCCCTGCCGAACGTCTCGGGCGGCGCGGCGCAGGCGGACTTCTTCATCAACAACGGCGGCGGCTGGTCCAAGGACGGCAAGACCCTGCCGGGTGCGCTGGACATGGAGTACAACCCGTACGGCGCCACCTGCTACGGCTTGAGCCAGGCTTCCATGGGGGCATGGATCCGCGCGTTCCACGACCGGTACAAGGCACGCACCGGCCGCTGGCCCGTCATCTACACCTCGACGAGCTGGTGGAGCACCTGTGTCGGCACGTCACAGAACTTCGGTGGCACCGTCCCGCTGTGGATCGCGCGGTACGCGTCCACCGTGGGCGCGCTGCCCAACGGCTGGAGCTTCTACACCGTGTGGCAGTACACCTCCAGCCCGCTCGACCAGAACACCTTCAACGGCGCCTACGACCGTTTGCAGGCACTGGCCAACGGCTGAGCTGCGCATTCCGTGAAAAAGCGGCTCCCGGCCTCGGCCGGGAGCCGTTTCGCGTGCCGCTTTCCTCCGCACGGTACCTTCCGAGCTGAAATCCCTGGCATGGGCGGATCCGGAACCAGCGCTGACCGCCGGTCGTCTGATCTCCAGCCTCAGGCCCCAGTACGGAAGGCGAGACCGATGACCTACCCACCCCAGCCAGGCCAGCCCTACGGCCAAGACCCCCAGGGACAGCAACCGCAGCCGGGTGGCTGGGACCAGACCCAGCAGTACGGTCAGCCTCAGCAATACGGTCAGCAGCAGGGCTGGGACCAGACGCAGCAGTACCAGCAGCAGCCCCAGCAGGGCTGGGACCAGACCCAGCAGTACCAGCAGCAGGGCTGGGACCCGAACAACCCGGGCTACCCGCAGGGTCACGGCGGCCCGCCGCCGCAGAAGAGCAAGACCGGGCTGATCATCGGAATCGTGATCGGCGTGGTCGTGCTGATCGCCTTCGGTGTCACCGGTTTCGTGGCTCCGGGCTTCCTGCTCGGCAAGGACGACGGGAACAACACCGCCGCTCCGCCCGCGTCGTCGTCCGAGCCCGCGCCGACCTCCGCGCCGAAGAGCAGCCCGAGGACGAGCACGACCAGGAGCCCGAGGAGCTCCGAGAACGGTGGCAGTGCCGGCGATCCTCAGGGTGTCCAGGTCATCTCGGACTTCCTCGCCAAGATCTCCGCCGGTGACAAGACCGGCGCGATCGCCCTGGCCTGTGAAAACAGGCGCGCGAACATGGGCAGCATGATCGACCTCTTCCTGCCGGCAGGCTCCACGGCCGAGATCAAGAAGACCCAAGGCACCACCAGCATCGTCATGGCCGAGATCACCGGAACGGTCGAGGGCGCCGACGCCAAGGGGACCGTGATCGCGCAGAGCCAATCGGGCAGTGCCTACTGCGTTTCTTCCCTGCTGGTCTCCAAGGTCCGATGAAGCGGTTGCTCCGCTCCCCGCTGCTCTGGACGTTCGTCGTCTCGCTCATCCTGCTGCTCGCGGTCGGCGGCTGGTTGCTGACGGATCCGGCGACCAGCCGCAGCGAGGCGTTGAAGACCGGCGGCATCGCCGGAGGCGCCATCGTCGCGCTGTACGCGTTGTGGCTCAACGACAGGCGACGCCGTGTCGAGGAGCGGCGGCAGGAAATCGAGCGGCAGCGGCAAGAACTCGAACTGCGGCGGGCCGACCAGGACCGTGATCGCATCTCGGACGAACGGTTCGCGAAGGCCGTCGAACTGCTCGGGCACGACGCCGACCAGGTGCGGGTCGGGGCCCTGCACGCACTGGCCGGCCTGGCCCGCGGCCGGGCGATCTACACCCAGACCGTCCTGGACATCCTGTGCTCGTATCTGCGGCGGCCGTTCGACCATCCTCGGTACGACGAGACCGCGAAGCCGGCCGGTAACCAGCTGCCCGCATCTGGCAAAGCGGAGGAGGAGCGAGAGCTCCAGGTGCGGCAGACCGCCCAGCGGCTCATCGGCGAACTGCTCCCGGCAGCGGACTCCGAGGGCACTCCCGGGTACGACCTCGACCTGACCGGCGCGGTCCTGGAGTACTTCGATCTTTCGGAGCGTAAGGTCGGGAAGCTGCTGCTCCGCTACGGCGGTCTGTACAGCAGCACCAACCTGTCCGGTTGTGTGTTCCTCGGGCCGGTGTACCTGACCGGCGCGGGAACGGCCAAGAAGAAGCTGATCGGCTTCTTCCGGTGCAATGACGCCGAATTCGAACAGCGAGCGTGGTTCAGCGGGGTCCGCTTCTCCGAGGACGCGGAATTCCGCGGCACCGTGTTCGCGGGCGAGACGTCCTTCAAGGACAGCGTCTTCGCGAAGGACGCCGTCTTCGCCGACGCCCGGTTCAAGGGGACGCTGGATCTGCGCCGCGCCCGGTTCGAAGGCTTCGCGGAGCTGAGTTTCCGCGAGCCGCCCGGCACGGTTTCGCTGTACAACACGACGGTGGAACCCGCGAGGGACCACGAACTCCCGGACGACTGGTCCGTCGAGACCCTGCCGGACGGCCGTGCCCGGCTCACGGTGAAGGACCGATGAGGCGCCTGCTCAGGTCGCCGCTGTTGTGGACGTTGCTGTCCTCGGTCGTGGTGCTCGTCGGGGTCACCGCCTGGTTGCTCACGGACCGCGCGACCAGCCGCGGCGACGCGCTCAAGACCGGCGCCCTCGCCGGCGGGGCGATCGCCGCGCTCTACGGGCTCTGGCTCAACGACCGGCGAAGGCGGACCGAAGAGGACAGGCACGAGATCGAGCGCGGCCGCATCTCCGACGAGCGCTTCGCCAAGTCCATCGAACTGCTGGGCCACGAGGCCGATCAGGTCCGGGTCGGGGCGATGCATTCACTCGCGGGGCTGGCCAGGACGCGTCCGGAGTACCGGCAGACGGTGCTCGACGTGCTGTGCGCCTATTTGCGGCGGCCGTTCGAGCACCCGAATTTCGATCCGGACCTCGAATGGGACAAAGACAAGGAAAAGCGGGCGGCCGCGGAACGCGAACGGCTGGTCCGGCGCGCGGCCGAACGGCTGATCCGCGACATCCTTCCCCACGCCGGGACCACCGGGCCGACGTTTTCCCTCAACCTCAGCGACGCGCGGCTCGACGACCTCGGGCTGACCGCCAGGCGGGTCGGCTGGTTCGGCGCGGATCGCAGCGAGGTGCTGACGTGTCTCAACCTCTCCGACGCCGAACTCGCCGGCAAGGTCTCGCTTCGACAGGTGACGATCCACGGCAGACTCGAAGTCACCGGGGCGACCTTCAAACGTCCGGTGCTGCTGGACGATCTCGTCGTCGAGGCGCCTGTCGACTTCGGCAAGGCCACCTTCGTGGAGCCGCCTTCGCTGGAGGGCGCCAAATTCGGGGCGGGTTCAAAGACGTCGTGGGTGGGGGGGTGTTGTTGCAACCCCCCCCCCCCCCCCCCCCCCCCCCCCCTCCCCCCCCACCCCCCCCCCCCCCCCCCCACCCCGAGCGGCGCG
>NZ_JBVJCE010000001.1:285719-305014 GCF_055588925.1 Amycolatopsis sp. NPDC041971
GCTGTACATGTCGGCGGTGTCGATGAAATTGATCCCGGCCGCCAGCGCGGCGTCGGGGGGGGGGGGGGGGGGGGGGGGGGGGGGGGGGGGGGGGCGGCCGACCACCCCCCCCCCCCCCCCCCCCACGACCAGCTGTACCGAACGGCCACTTCAGCTTCAGTCGAAAAGCGCGGGGAGCGTGCGCTCCCAGGTCTCCCGAAGCTCGTCCAGCGTGAACTCCGTGAGGTCCTGGAGTTCGAGCGAGCCCGACTCCGGGTCCACGACGCCGGTCTTGCGCCACGGCAGACCGCGCGCGGTCAGCATCTCGGTGAACCGCAGTTCCTCGGTACGCGGCACGGCGACCAGCACCCGGCCCGCGGATTCGGAGAACAGCTGCACGAACGGGTCCTGCTCCGAGTCGAGGAAGACACGGGCGCCGCACTGTCCGATGAGGACGGTCTCGACGAGCGTCTGGATCAGGCCGCCGTCGGAGATGTCGTGCGCGGCGGAGATCATGCCGTCGCGGGAACCGGCGATGAGGATGTCGGCGAGCAGCTTCTCGCGGGCGAAGTCGACCTTCGGCGGGCGGCCGCCGAGGTGACCGTGCAATTCGCGCGCCCAGGCGGAACCGTCCAGCTCGTCGTGGGTCTCGCCGAGCAGCAGCAGGGTTTCCCCGGCCTCGGCGCCGATTCCGGTGGGGATGCGGCGGGTGACGTCGTCGATCACGCCGAGCACGGCGACCACCGGGGTCGGCAGGATGGCCACGTCACCGGTCTGGTTGAAGAAGCTGACGTTGCCGCCGGTGACCGGGATGCCGAGTTCGACGCAACCGTCGGCAAGACCGTGCAGGGCCTGCTCGAACTGCCACATCACGCCTGGGTCGGTCGGCGCGCCGAAGTTCAGGCAGTCCGAAACCGCGACCGGCTTCGCGCCACTGGTGGCGACGTTGCGGTATGCCTCGGCCAGTGCGAGCTTCGTGCCCTCGTACGGGTCGAGGAAGACGAACTTGCTGTTGCAGTCGGTCGAGACGGCGACCCCGCGGCCGGTCGACTCGTCGATCCGGATGACGCCGGAGTCCGACGGCTGCGCGGACACGGTGTTGCCGCGCACGTAGCGGTCGTACTGCGAGGTCACCCATTCCTTCGACGCCTGGTTCGGCGACGAGATCAACTTGAGGATGTCGGCGCGCAGTTCGTCCGAGGTGGACGGACGCGGCAGCTTCGCCGAGGTGTCGGCCCGCAGCGCGTCCTGTGTGGACGGACGCTGGATCGGGCGGTCGTACACCGGGCCCTGGTGCGCCACGGTGTGCGCCGGGACGTCGACGACGACCTCGTCGTTCCAGGTGATGACCAGGTGTTCGCCGTCGGTGACCTCGCCGATGTCGGTGGCGATGACGTCCCACTTCTCGCAGACCTTCATGAACGCCTCGACGTTTTCCGGCGAGACGACCGCGCACATGCGCTCCTGCGACTCGCTGGAGAGCACCTCCGCCGGGGTCATCCCGGTGGCGCGCAACGGAACCCGGTCGAGGTAGATGTGCATGCCGCCGTCACCGGCCGCCGCCAGCTCCGACGTCGCGCAGGAGAGCCCGGCGCCGCCGAGGTCCTGGATGCCGACGACGAGCTTCTGGGCGAACAATTCGAGGCAGCACTCGATGAGCACCTTCTCGGTGAACGGGTCGCCGACCTGGACGCTCGGGAGCTTCTTGCGGCCACCGGAGGACTCGTCGCCGGAGAAGGTGTCGCTGGCGAGGACGGACACGCCGCCGATGCCGTCGAGACCGGTGCGCGCGCCGAACAGGATGATCTTGTTGCCCTTGCCAGAGGCGAACGCCAGGTGCAGGTCCTCGACGCGCATCGCGCCGACGCACAGGGCGTTGACCAGCGGGTTGCCCGCGTAGCTCTGGTCGAACACCAGCTCGCCGCCGATGTTCGGCAGGCCGAGGCAGTTGCCGTAACCGCCGACGCCGGCGACCACACCGGGCAGCACCCGGCGGGTGTCGGGGGCGTCCGCCGGACCGAAGCGCAGCGCGTCCGCCACCGCGAGCGGGCGCGCGCCCATCGCCATGATGTCGCGCACGATGCCGCCGACGCCGGTCGCGGCGCCCTGGTACGGCTCGACGTAGGACGGGTGGTTGTGGCTCTCGACCTTGAAGGTGACCGCCCAGCCCTCGCCGATGTCGACGACTCCCGCGTTCTCGCCGATGCCGGCGAGCATCTTCTCCTTCATTTCGGGAGTGGCGGTCTCACCGAAGTAGCGCAGGTGCTTCTTCGAGGACTTGTACGAGCAGTGCTCGCTCCACATCACCGAATACATCGCCAGTTCGGCGTCGGTCGGACGGCGGCCGAGGATCTCCCGGATCCGGGCGTACTCGTCGTCGGCGAGGCCGAGTTCGACGTACGGCTGGGTCTGCTCCGGGGTCGCCTCGGCGAGTGCGGTGGTGTCGACTGGGATGACTGGGACGTCAACGGTGCTGGTCACGGTGTCCACATCAGGGTTCGCCACGGCCGCCAGAATAGGCGAACGGCAAGTTCACCTCGCGGTCGCCTACGCATAAATCGGTCGCGCTGACGCATGCGATCCGCTTACCGTCGATGATCGTGCTTTCCGCCACATATCCCCTTCCGCGACTACGCCTGCCCGCCAAGCCGACCGCCTGGCGATACCTCGTCAGGATGATGCTCGCGCGCCCGGGACTGCTCGCCGTCTCGGCGATCAGCGGTGCGCTGTGGTCGCTGCCGATCGCCCTGCTGCCGGTCGCGATCGGCCGGGGCATCGACGCGATCGGCCGCGGCGACGGCGATTCCGTCTGGCTGTGGGGCCTCGTGGCCGCCGGGCTCGGTATCGCGCAGACGCTCGCGGGCACGGTGCAGCATTTCGCGTCCTACGGATGCTGGATCCACGGCGCCGGGGTGACGCAGCGGCTCGCCACCGAGCACGCCGCGAAGCTGGGCGCGAACCTGCGGGACACGACCACCACCGGTGACGTGGTGGCGATCACCACCAGCGACATCAACCCGATCGGTGACTCCTTCGAGGTGCTCGGGCGGGCCTTCGGTTCGCTGATCGCGTTCATCGTCTGCGCGACGGCGCTGCTGTCGACGTCTCCGTTGCTCGGCGTGGTCGCGCTGGTCGGCGTCCCGCTGGCGGTGGTCGGCATCGGCCCGTTGCTGAAGCCGCTGGAGAAACGCCAGACGAAGCAGCGCGAGGAGAAGACCGAAGTCAACGCGCTGGCCGCGGACATCGTCTCCGGCCTGCGGATCCTTCGCGGTGTCGGCGGCGAGAAGCAGTTCCTCGACCGCTTCCGCCGCTCCAGCCAGCGGGTGCGGGCGGCCGGTGTCCAGGTGGGACGCAGCGAGGCGTGGCTCGCGGGCGTCGAGGTCGCGCTGCCGGGCCTGGTCACGGTGGTCATCACCTGGCTGGGCGCGCAGCTGGCGATCAACGGCACCATCGGCGTCGGCGAACTGATCACGTTCTACGGCGTCTCGGTGTTCCTGGTGATCCCGGTGACGACGGCGACCGAGTTCGCGGGCGTGCTGAGCGCCGCGCTGGTTTCGGCGCGGAAGGTGTGCAAACTGCTGTCCACCGAACGCACGCTCGCCGAGCCGGAGCACCCGATCCCGCTGCCGGAAGGCCCGCTGGACCTGTACGACGAGACGTCCGGGATCAAGGTCGAAGCCGGGAAACTGACCGTCGTCGACGTCGGAGCCGACGCCGAAGCGGTGGCTTCGCGGATGGCGCGGTTCACCGATCCGAGTGAGCCGGCCCTCGTCGGCGGAGTTCCGGTGGACCGGGTCGCCCTCGGCGAGCTGCGGCGGCGGGTCGTGTTCGCGCACAACCAGGACATCTGGTTCTCCGGAGTGCTGCGCGAACAGGTCACCCCCAGCGAGCCCGGCGAGGTAGAGATCACCGAAGCGCTGTACGCGGCGGACGCCGACGACATCGTGGACGCGCTGCCCAACGGCGTCGACGAGGTGATCGGCGAACGCGGACGTGAGGTTTCGGGTGGTCAGCGGCAGCGGCTGAACCTGGCCCGCGCGCTGGCGACCGACGCCGACGTCCTGCTGCTCGACGAGCCGACCTCGGCCGTCGACGCGCATACCGAAGCCCGCATAACCGAACGCGTCGCGAAGCTGCGGCGCGGCAAGACCACCGTCGTGTTCAGTCAGAGTCCACTGTGGACACATGTGGCCGATGTGGTCGTGAGTACGAAAGTGCCCGCATGAAGAAGCTGCCGCTGGCAGACAAGAAAGACGTTCGACGTTGGATCAAGGAGACCGCGCGGGACAACAAGCGCGAGTTCTCCGTGATGCTCGGCCTGTTCTGCGTCGCCACCGCGATCGGGCTGGCCGGGCCGCGGCTGCTGGGCGCGCTGGTGGACGAGGTCGTCGGAGGCACGACGACCACCACGATCACCTGGCTCGCGGTCGCGTTCGTGGTGGTGCTGGCCGCGCAGGCGTGGTTCAAAGGGCTGGCCCGGCTCCGCGCGCGAGTGTTCGGTGAACGGATCCTGGCGCGCAACCGCGAGGAGTTCGTCGGGAACGCGCTGAACCTGCCGCTCGGGACGGTCGAGGCCGCGGGCACCGGTGATCTGCTCAGCCGGGCGACCACCGACGTCAGCCGCATCGACCACGCGGTCCGGTTCGGCGCGCCGGAGATCCTGATCGCCGCGGTCACCGTGGTGTTCACGGTGGTGGCGATGGTGATCACGTCGCCGTTCCTGGCGCTGGGCCTGCTGGTCGCGCTGCCGCTGCTGGTGCCGGTGAACATCTGGTACCAGCGGCGGATCCCGGACGTGATGCGGCGGATGCTCGACAAGTGGTCCGAGTTGCAGTCCACCACGCACGAGACGGCGGAGGGCGCACGGACGGCGGAGGCGCTGAGCCTGACCGGCCGCCGGATCCGGACCGGGCACGACGGGCTCGACGCGTCGATGCTGGGCGAGCGCAAGATCCGGGCGTTGCAGATGCGGTGGATCCCGTCGCTGGAGATCAGTTACGTGCTGCCGGTGCCGGTGATGCTCGGGCTGGGCCTGCTCGCCTATTCGAACGGCTGGGCAGGGCTCGGCACGATCACCGCGATGCTGCTGTACTCGCAGGTCATGACCGGTCCGCTGAACGAGGCGCTGTTCTGGCTCGCGGACATGCAGGTCGCCGGGGCCTCACTGCGACGGCTGCTGGGCGTGCGGCCGCCTTCGTCGACCACTGCGGCTTCGGAGGCTCCGCGCGGCCAGGACATCGAGGTGCGCGACGTGCGCTTCGGCTACAACGCGGACCGCGAAGTGCTGCACGGGATCGACCTGCGGGTGCCCGCCGGTGAACGGCTGGCGATCGTCGGTCCGTCCGGTGCGGGCAAATCGACCCTGGGACGGCTGCTGGCCGGGATGTCGGCGCCGACGTCGGGTTCCGTGCGGATCGGCGGCGCCGAGGTGTCGACGCTGCCGGACGACGTCCTGCGTGGTGAGGTCCTGCTGCTGACCCAGGAACAGCACGTGTTCGCGGGGACGCTGCGGGACAACCTCACGCTGCCCGCCGGGGACTGGTCCGACGACCGGCTACTGGCCGCGCTGGCCTCGGTCGGCGCTTCGGAATGGGTGGCGAGCCTGCCGGACGGACTGGACACGAAGGTCGGGGCCGGGGCGGTCGCGGTCCCGGCGGCGATGGCGCAGCAGCTGGCGCTGGCGCGGGTGGTGCTGGCCGACCCGCACACACTGGTGCTGGACGAGGCGACTTCGTTGCTGGACACGGGTTCGGCGCGGGAACTGGAACGGTCGCTGAGCGCGGTGCTCGAGGGGCGCACGGTGATCGCGATCGCGCACCGGCTGCACACGGCGGCCGCGGCGGACCGGGTCGCGGTCGTCGAGGGCGGCCGGGTGACCGAGCTGGGCTCGCACTCGGAGCTTCTTGCCGCCGGTGGCCCCTACGCAGCCCTGGTAGCCGCCGCCTCCTGACACCCCTACGCATTTCGTCCTCTGAATGCGGTACTTGCGTGTGCAACTATCGCATTCAGAGGACGAAATGCGTGGGTGTCAGGCGCCCGACGGAGACTTTACGTCAGCGCGCGACCAAGGAAAGAGCGTCCACCGCGCTGTAGAACATGCCGAGTCCGTCGTCGGAAGGCCCGGTGAGGGCGTCGATGGCGTGCTCCGGATGCGGCATGAGCCCGACGACGCGGCCGTTCTCGCTGCGGATCCCGGCGATGTCGTTGCGCGAGCCGTTCGGGTTTCCGCCGACGTAGCGGAACACCACGCGGCCCTCGCCCTCCAGCTCGTCGAGGGTGGCCTGCTCGGCGACGAAGCAGCCGTCGATGTTCTTCATCGGGATGAGGATCTCGGCGTCCTTGTCGTACCGGGTGGTCCACGCGGTCTCGGTGTTCTCGACGCGCAGCCACTGGTCACGGCAGATGAAGTGCAGACCCGCGTTGCGGATCATCGCGCCCGGCAGCAGCCCGGCCTCGCACAGGATCTGGAAGCCGTTGCAGATGCCCAGCACCGGCATGCCCTTGTGGGCGGCCTGGATCACCGAAGACATCACCGGCGCGAACCGCGCGATGACGCCGGCGCGCAGGTAGTCGCCGTAGGAGAAGCCACCGGGGACGACGACGGCGTCGACGCCCTTCAGGTCCTCGTCCGCGTGCCACAGCGGCACGGCCTCGGCGTCGGCGTAGCGGACGGCGCGGGCGGCGTCACCGTCGTCGAGCGTGCCGGGGAAGGTGATGACCCCGATGCGGGCGCTCACGCGTCCACCCGCTTGATGGTCCACTGCTCGATGACCGGGTTCGCGAGGAATCCTTCGGCGATCTTTTCGAGCGTCGCGTCGTCGACGGAGTCGTCGACCTCGATCTCGAAGTGCTTGCCCTGACGGATCTCGGCGATCCCGGTGAAGCCGAGACGACCGGCGGCGCCGAGCGCGGCCTGCCCCTGCGGGTCGAGGATTTCGGGCTTGGGCATGACGTCGACAACGACTCGGGCCACGGCAGGCTGCTCCTTATTCACGCAGGTCGTGGGTACCGCCCGAGCCTACTTCACTACGGTTGCCGCATGACCTACGGGCAACCGCAGTACGGGTACAACCCGCCGCCGAAGAAGACGAAGGCCTGGCTCTGGATCACTCTCGTGCTGGTCTTCGTCCTGATCGCGGGCGGTGTCGCGTTCACCGGCTTCGTCTCGCCGGGGTTCTTCAAGGCCAAGGCGGACACCACTTCGCGCGCGACGCCGGAGCAGCTGAGCCAGTCCTTCGTGAACGGCGTCGGCGAGCACCGCGTCAGCGAGCTTTGGTGCACGATCCGCTCGAAGCGGTCCTACACCTTCGAGCAGACCATGGCCGTGTCCGGCGGCGCACAGCTCAGCACGCCCGCGCACCAGCGTGCGGCGCAGGAGTACTCGGCCGCGTTCACCGCCGCGGGTGAGACCGTCGGGATCGCGATGATCCCCGGCGAGGGCGGATGGTGCGTGCGTGACGCCAAGGTCGGCGGCGAGCCCGAGCCGCTGCCGGGCATCGAGACGAAGCCGTCGCCGCGGCCCGACGTCAAGACCGGGGAAGAGGCGGGGAACAAGTTCGTCGACGCGATCAACACGCGTGACATCCCGGCGGCGTTGTCCGTGCTGTGCGAGAAGGTGCCCGGCACGACCCGCGACGGCGTGCAGCAGATCATCCACGGCGAGGCCAGGTACACCGTCGAAAAGGCCGACGTGCTGACCACCGCCGAGCAGACGATCCTGCACCTCGCGGGTGAGGTCGACGGCGTCCGGCGGCCCGGCCGGGTCGAAACCGATGACAGTGCCGAAGGCGGTCCTTGCGTGACTTCTTTTTCACCCGACTCCGACTGAGCTCGCATCGATCCTTCGACTGGGGGATGCTCGGAGCGCGTCGCTGGGCCAAGATGAGCCCATTGGCAGTACGCCAACACCGGGTGAGCAGCAGCAGGAGGCACCGTGGCCGATCAGGACTCCTTCGATTACGTCATCGTGGGCGCGGGCAGCGCGGGATGCGTGCTGGCGAACCGGCTGAGCGAGGACCCGTCAGCGCGGGTGCTCCTGCTCGAAGCGGGCGGTGAGGACGACGCCGACGAGATCCACATCCCCGCGGCGTTCCCCGGTCTGTTCAAGACGAAGTGGGACTGGAACTACGAGACGGTCGAGCAGAAGCACACCGGCAAGACGCTGTACTGGCCGCGCGGGAAGACGCTCGGCGGCTGTTCCTCGATCAACGCGATGATCTACATCCGCGGCAACCGCGCGGACTACGACGGCTGGCGTGACGGGCACGGCGCCGAGGGCTGGGGTTTCGACGACGTCCTGCCGTACTTCAAACGGGCGGAAGGCAACCAGCGGCTCGGCGGGCCGCTGCACGGCACCGACGGGCCGCTGAACGTCGAGGACCGCCGCTTCACCCACGAGCTGTCCCACGCCTGGGTGGATTCCGCGGTCGCCTGGGGCCTCAAGCGCACCGACGACTTCAACGGCGAGTCACAGGAAGGCGCCGGCGTCTACCAGGTGACCTGCAAGAAGGGCCGCCGCTGGTCGACGGCCGACGCGTACCTGCGGCCCGCGTTGTCGCGCCCGAACCTCACCGTGCGAACCAACGCCCAGGCCACGCGCGTGGTGTTCGAAGGGACCCGCGCCGTCGGTGTGTCCTATTTGGACAAAGGCGTCGAGACGACGGTGCGCGCGTCCACCGAAGTCCTGCTCAGCGGCGGCGCGGTGAACTCGCCGCAACTGCTGATGCTCTCCGGCATCGGCCCGGCGGAACACCTGCGGGAGCACGGGATCGACGTGGTGGCCGCGCTTTCCGGCGTCGGCGAAAACCTGCACGACCACCCGGCCTGCGGGATCATCTGGTCGACCCGCGGCACCACCGACCTGGTGGACGCGGCGACGCCGGGCGGCCTGGTGCGCTACCAGCTCACCAAACGCGGTCCGCTGGCCTCGAACATCGGCGAGGCGGGCGCCTTCTTCCCGGCCGCGGACGGTGTCTCACCACCGGACACGCAGATCCATGTCGCGCCGACGTTGTTCTACGACAACGGAATGCGCGAGCCGACGGTGCCCGGCTTCACGTCCGCGGCAACGCTCGTGGACGTCGCGAGCCGGGGACGGTTGCGGTTGAAGTCGTCGAATCCTTTGTGGAAGCCCGAAATCGACCCGGCTTACTACGCCGAGTCCGTGGACATGGAGAAGATGCTGGCCGGGCTGCGTGCCCTGGTGGAGATCGGGAAGTCCGGCCCGCTCGCGCGCTACCTGGACAAGCCGTTCCTGCCGGAGCGCCACGACCTGACCGACAGCGAACTGGCCGACTACGTGCGCGAGAAGACGCAGACGCTGTACCACCCAGTCGGGACCTGCTCGATGGGGACGGGCGAGAACGCCGTCGTCGATCCGTCGCTGAAGGTGCGCGGGGTGGATGGGCTGCGGGTGGTGGACGCGTCGGTGATGCCCGTGGTGCCGCGCGGGAACACCAACGCCCCGACGATCATGGTGGCGGAGAAGGCCGCGGACCTCATCCGGGGCTCGTGACCGGACCTTTCATGCTCCCGTAAACGCTAGGAACGGTCCTTTCCTTGCAAATTTCGCAAGGAAAGGACCGTTCCTAGCACAAGGGGGTTGACAGACGACCGGTCAGCGTTTCCCGTGCAGCACCGTAATGAGCTTCGCCACCAGGGCGTCGGTCTTTTCCTTGCGGGAGAACGAGGTCAGCACGATCGGCGCGGTGAACCGCTGTCGCGCGACGGCCTTCGGCCGGGCGAATTCGCGCAGGCCTTCCGGTCCGTGGATCCGGCCGAAGCCCGAGTCGCCGACGCCACCGAAGGGCAGCGAAGCGATACCGGCGAAGGAAAGCGGCGCGTTGATCGACGTCATGCCGGTGCGCAGCCGTCCGGCGAGTTCCATGCCGCGCGACTTCGAGAACACTGTCGACCCGAGGCCGTACTTGGTGTCGTTGGCCTTCTCGACGGCCTCGTCCATGTCGCGGACCTTGGCGATGGTGACGGTCGGGCCGAACGTCTCCTCCTTGACCGCCGAGGAGTCCTCCGGCACGCCGACGAGCACGGTCGGCTGGACATAACGGTCGCCGACCGCGTCGATGCCGCCGACCAGCGCCTTGCCGCCGCGTTCGATGGCGTCCGCGATGTGGCGTTTGATCACCGCGAGCTGCGAAGGCATCGTCACCGGGCCGTACTGCGCGGCCGCGTCCGAACCGGCCCGCAAGTCCTTCGACTTCTCGACCACCTTCGCGACGAACTCGTCGTGCACACGCTCGTGGACGTACACGCGCTCGACGCCGATGCAGGTCTGGCCCGAGTTGGAGAACGCGCCCCAGACGGTCGCGTCGGCGGCTGCCTCGAGGTCGGCGTCCGCGTCGACCAGGACCGCGTCCTTGCCGCCCGCCTCGATGATCACCGGGGTCAGCGTCTCGGCGGCCGCGGCCATGATCTTCTTGCCCGTGCCGGTGGAACCGGTGAAGGCGATCTTGCCGACGCCTCCGCTGACGAGCGAAGCGCCGGTTTCGCCGAAGCCGGTGATCAGCTGTAGCACCGGCCACTCCGGGACGACCTCGTTGAAGGCGTCGACCAGCCATTTCCCGACGCCAGGCGTGTACTCGCTCGGCTTGAAGACCACGGCGTTGCCGGCGGCGAGGGCGTAGGCGATGGAGCCGAGCGGGGTGAACACCGGATAGTTCCACGGCCCGATCACTCCCACGACGCCGAGCGGCTGGTACTCGACCGTCGCCGCCTGGTTCGACATCATCAGCCCGGCCGCGCGGCGCTGCTTGCCGAGGATCTTGCGCGCGTGCTTGCCCGCCCACGCGATGTGCTCGATGGCGAGGACGCTCTCCAGCTGCGCGTCGGCGATCGGCTTGCCGGTCTCGTCGCGCACGACCTGGCACAGCTGCGGCAGACGGCGGGTGATGACGCCCTTCCAGCGGCGCAGCCGTTCGGCGCGACCGTCGTACCCGAGCCCGGCCCACCATTCGGCGGCGTCCCTCGCACGGGCGATGGCGGCGCGGACGTCCTCCCCGCTGTGCACGGGGTAGGTGCCGACGACCTCGTCGGTCGCCGGGCTGAGGGAATCGAAGGTCTCCCCCACGCTTTGCGCGGTCGGCTTCGGCTGGACTGCGGTCATCGACTTCTCCCGTGTCTCGGCTCAAAGCCCAGGCTACGACGTTACTGACGGCGTGCCAATAGCTCGCCTGGGGTGGGCCACCAGCATCGCACAGGAGACGAGGGCCGCAAGGACACCGAGAAGCGGGGCCAGCCACACCGGCAGCATCCCAATCGCCAGCGAGCCAAGCCCGAACCCCGACGCTTGTACGGTGAAGGCCAGCGAGAAGCCCTCCGATCGGCGGCGTTCCGGCAGCAGTTTCTGCAGGTTGACCGAAGTCACGGCCATCAGCGGACCGGTGCAGAGCCCGATCAGCGCGACCCCGCCGAGCAGCCCGGCCCAGCCGAAGCCCGCCGAAACCACGATCCCGCCGAGCACGAAACCCGCGAGGAACAGCCGCGGATCGCCGGCCTTCCCCCGTGCCGCGTACAGCGCGCTCCCGCCGATGCTGGCGGCGCACAGCACCACGATGACGATCGCCGTCGCCGAGTCGGGAGCGCCGAGGCGCTGGACGAGCGGCAGCAGGCCGACCTCGATGGTCGACAGCAGGAGCCCGACGGTGAACAGTCCCGCCAGCCACGGCACACAGGCGGCGACCGGGATCGCCTGGCGTTCGACCGTCCTTTGTGGATTTCGGGTGACCGTGCGCCGCGGTACGAACAGGGCCGCGAGCAGAGCGACGACGGCCATCGCGAGGACCGGGACGGCCGGGCCGGACGTCGCCAGGAGCGCCACCAGCAGCGGCCCGCCGACGATGACACCTTCGAAGATCATCGCGTCGACCGAAACGGCCCTCGGCAACTCGTCTTCGGTCACCGTCCCGGCGAGCAGTGTCCGGAAACCGCCGTTCAACCCGCCCGCGACCAGCCCCGGCGGGATCGCCAGCGCGAGCAGCACCAGGTCCGGGGCGCCGGCGGAAGCGACCGCGGCCAGCAGGAACAGTCCCGCGGCGACCAAAGGAAGCAGCACGACGAGACCTCGTGCGGGTCCGACGCGGTCGAGCAGCCGCCCGGTCGGCACGGCGCCGACCGTCTCGGCGGCGACGAAGACGGCCATCATGATCCCGCCGAGCCGGTACGAACCGGTGGTCGCGGTGGTCAGCACGGTGAAGGCCAGCGGCGCCATCGTGGCGGACAGCCGGTTCAGCTGGACCCCCGCCGACCAGCGCCGATACCCGGAATTGCGAAGCAACGTCATGTCACGAACAGTGCCGAACCAGGCCTGGCCAGAACCATTGATTAGGCCATAACCTAATCCGATGATCGAGCTGGTCCTGACCGCCGAGAGCGCCAACCGCGTCCGGTTCGGCATCTCCCCGCTCGACGAGACCATGGGCGCGATGCAGACCCTGCTCGGACGGCGCGGGCATCCCAGTCATCTGCCGTGGCTGCGCGAGGCGGCCGCGAAACTGCCGGACCTCCCCATCGACGGCTTCGCCAAGGTGATGAGCGCGCGCCACTACATCACCGACTTCCTCAGCCCGCCGCCGAGCGGCCCGGAGACCACCGCTTCCGCCCAGCTCGCCGAAATCCGTCGCACGTCACCGGAGCAGGTCGCCCGCGAACTGTCCAAAGTAGACACTGACCTGAGCGGGCTGCCGGAAGATCCCGCCGAGGCGAGGGATCTGCTGGCGAGCCAGATGGAGATCGCCTGGACCGAACTGGTCGAACCGCACTGGCCCCGGATGCGCCGCTTCCTCGCCGCCGACATCGAAGAGCGCTCGCGACGCCTGGCCGCCGGCGGTATCGCGCTGGTACTCGAGGACATCCACCCGCGCGTGCGGCTCGTCGACGACGTCCTGGTGATCGAGATGAAGGAACGCGGCCGCGTCCACCTCGACCGCCGTGGTCTGCTGCTGATCCCCGGCGTCTTCGCGTGGCCTTCGGTCGGCCTGATCACGATGGAGCCGTGGCAGCCTTCGCTGCTGTACCCGGCGCGCGGCGTGGCCGGACTCTGGTCGGATCCCGAACGCCCGCCCGGCGCGCTCGCGGGAGTGCTCGGCCGGACGAAAGCCGCCTTGCTGACGACCCTCAACGAACCCGCGAGCACCACCGAACTGGCGCGCAGGCTGGGCTTCACCGCGCCGACGGTCTCACAACATCTGACCGCGATGCGTACGGCGGGCCTGCTCGGCACGCGGCGCCGCGGCCGAGAAGTGCGCTACCTGCGCACCGAACTTGGCGACGCCCTGCTCCGGGCATAGGCTGGAAATGACCTACCGTGAAGGAGAACCCTGATGCGTATCGTCCATTTT
The DNA here is from genome assembly GCF_055588925.1 of Amycolatopsis sp. NPDC041971. NCBI lineage: Bacteria > Bacillati > Actinomycetota > Actinomycetes > Pseudonocardiales > Pseudonocardiaceae > Amycolatopsis > Amycolatopsis sp. NPDC041971. Next base: position 299,051 of record NZ_JBVJCE010000001.1, read on the forward strand.
GGACACGCTTGCACCCTTCTGGAGACCGAGGGCGCGCGGATCCTGATCGACCCCGGCACCTTCTCGGCGGGCTTCGAAGGCGAGCGTGAACTGGACGCCGTCCTGATCACCCACCAGCATTTCGACCACCTCGACATGGACAGGCTGCCCGCGTTGCTGGCGGCGAATCCCGGCGTGCGGCTGATCGTCGACCCGGGTTCCGCCGAAGCGGTGGGGAAGATCGGCGCCGAGTTCCAGATCGCGAACCCCGGCGACGCCTTCGAAATCGGTTCCAGCGGCAGCAGCGCCGTCAACGTCGTCGGCGGCGAACACGCGGTGATCCACGAGGAGATCCCGGTGATCCCGAACGTCGGCTACATCGTCGACCACGGCGCGTTCTACCACCCGGGTGACTCGTTCTTCGTGCCGGAACAGAAGATCGACGTCCTCGGCCTGCCCACCGGCGCCCCGTGGCTCAAGGCCGGCGAAGCCGTGGACTACCTGCGTGCGGTGTCGCCGCGCCTCGCCGTCCCGATCCACGAAGCCGTCCTCGCGCGGCCGCAGATGCACTACGGCCTGTTCGTCAACCTCGCCCCGGAAGGCACCGAGGTGAAGGTGCTCGATGTCGGGGAGCCGGTGAAGCTCTGGCGGTAGGCCAGTTTCCGCACCAGGATCTCCGCCGGTCCCCGATAGGACCCGCGGTGCATCAGGTACGCGACGACGACCGTCAGCAGCCACACGCCGAGTCCGCAGGCGACCGCCACGAACGTCGGTCGCCGGCCTGTCCGCCCAGTCCGAGCAGGAACGGCGGCGCCAGGATCAGCCACGCCACCGACTGGAACAGGTACGCGCTCAGCGTGCGCTGGCCGAGTGCGGAGATGGCGGTGACCACGACGCCGCGGCGTTTCTTGCCGATCGCCATGCCGACCAGGCCGAACAGGCTGAGGTAGCCGATCGCGCCGAACACGCCGGCTCCCTCGTACAGCAGCTTGGCGTACCCAGCGGTCTCCTCGTCGAAGCCGAGGTAGTCGCCGGCGAAGAGCCCCATCGGCAAGGCGCCCGCGATCGCGACGCCGAATCCGCCGAACACGCCGACGAGCAGGAGCTTCCGGTTCGGCTCCTCCAGCAAGCGCTTCTTCGCGGCCCAAGCGCCCACCCAGACGAAGAGAATCGACGGCAGCAGGACCATCGTGATGGACGGCCATTCCACCAGGCGCCCTCGCAGGGCGTCGCCGTACGTCGGCGCCAGGGAGGACGTGTCCTCGGGGGACGGGACGGGCGCGTCACCGGAGTTCCCGGTGAGCACCAGGTACATCAGCACGGCGAGGCCACAAAGGGCGAAACCCAGGTACAGCGCCGGAATCCGATACAAGCCCTTACCGCGCCGCAGGAGCAGCAGAGTGAAAACGACACCGATGACGCCGTAGGCGCCGAGCACGTCACCGGAGAAGAGCAGCACGCCGTCGACGGCACCGAAGACCAGCAACCACGCGTGCCTCCGGAGCAGGACGCCACGCGTCCGCGGCCACGGCTGCCCCAGCGCCTCCTGGCGGTCGGCGAACTGCACCATCCCGTAGCCGAGCATCATGCCGAACAGTGGCAACGCACACGCGTGCACGAAGACGAACAGCAGCACGAAGTACGGCCGTTCCAGGCCTTGCGGCGTCTGATCGACACCCGGTGAGTTCCCCAGGAAGATGCTCGCGGTATGCGCCAGCGCGACCAGCAGTAGCGCGAAACCCCTGGCCAGATCCGGAGCGAGCACCCGCTCACTCGTCGGTATCGATGTCATGGATCCCCCTTTAGTATCCAACGTACACTAATTATTGTCCGACGGATACTAATACAATTGCGGGGTGCTTGTCAGCCGGCGTCGACGAGAGTGGCGACGCCGTTGAGAACGACTTCGAGACCGAAGTCGAAGTCGGCGTCGGGAGCCTGGTCGGAACCACCGAGTCCTGAGGTCAGGAAACCCACGGCGTCGGGGAAACGCTCCGGGTCGATCAGCTCGGCGAGCCCCTTGCCGTAGGCCTGTTCGGCCTGCGCCTGACTCAACCCGCTCTCTTTCCGGCCCTCGGCGAGCTGAATGGCCTGCGCGCACGCGAGGCGGACGAAGCCGCTGACCAGGACCAGGACCCCACCCTTGGTGCCCCAGTCGAGTCCGGTGTCGCGCAGCGTGCGCAGGATCGCGTCCATCCAGGCGACCGCGTGCGGGCCCGCCGGTGGACCGGAGAGCGGCAGCTCGACCAGCCACGGGTGCTTCATCAGGACGTCGCGGTTGGCCTCGGCCAACGTGGTCAGCTCGGCCCGCCAATCGCCGGTGGACTCCACCGGCGGCGGATCGCCGATGGCGAAGTCGGCCATCAGCTCCAGCAGCTCCGCCTTCGAACCGATGTGGCGGTACAGCGACATCTTCGTGACGCCCAGGTCCTTCGCCACGCTCGCCAGCGTCACGTTCGCGACGCCTTCGCGATCGGCGAGAGCCACCGCGGCCGCCACGACACCGTCGATGTCGAGCACCGACGGCCTGCCGCGCGTCGGGCGCTCCGCTCGCCGCCAGAGCCGCATCAGCGTCGGCGGCGCGTCACCCTGGTCGGTCATCCCGACAATTTAACCCGCGTTCGCGAGAGCGAGCCGTAGGTGGTTCCGAAAGCGCGGTTCTCCAGCGAGACGTCGACGGCGTCGAGGAACGCCTGCCGCAGCCCCGGCCGGGCGAGGTCCGCGGCCTCGATGCCGAGCCGCACCAGCCCGCCGCGGCGCGCGGCCCTCGCGGCGGCCAGCACCAGCGCGAAACACCGGACGGTCTCCGTCCGGTGCGAGGGTCCGCCGAACTCCTGCACCCTGGCGCGCCGGACCTCGCCGGACACCAGATCCCGTACCGAGACCAGATCCGCGCACAGCCTGAACCCGTGCTCGCGCAGGGCCTGCAGGGTGCCCTCCGACGCGATCCAGCGCGGCGGCGCGAATCCGTCGACGGCCATGCCGTTGGCGTCGAGCGCCGCCTTCGCCGCGATCAGCCGCAGCCGCGCCTCGTGCGCGGGCAAAGCCGCGAACTCGGCGCGTTTGCCCAGGTGGACGGCGCGATGGGTGGGCGGGATCCGGTGGTCGTAACCGTGCAGGAGGACGGAGTCGCCGTGCTTGCGGCGCGTCCGGATCCACTCGGTCACGGGGCCCTCGCCGGTCCTGGCGGCGTAGAGCACGGACATCGGGACCTTGCGCCTGTCGAGCTCGGCCGCGAGGTCGGCACAGCGGTGCAACGTCCGGGTGGTCACGCCGGACAGGGAAACCAGCAAACGTGCGTCCACGATCCCCATTACGCCAGCCCGGGCTTGCGGCGGACTGACAACGGGATGAACGCCGCTGGTCAGGCGGGCCAATCCTGCAGCGACCGGCCGGTGATGCGTTCGTAGGACTCGATGTACCTCGCCCGCGTGGCGGCGACGATGTCCTCGGGCAAGGGCGGTGACCCGGGTCTGTCCCGGCGGTGCCAGCCGGACGCGGGACTGGTGAGCCAGTCCCGCAGCGGCTGCTTGTCGAACGACGGCTGCGGACTGTCCGGCGCGTAACCACCGGCGGGCCAGTAGCGCGAGGAATCCGGGGTCAGGACCTCGTCGGCGAGCACGAGGTTCCCGTCGGGGTCGATGCCGAATTCGAGCTTCGTGTCCGCGAGCAGGATGCCGCGTTCGGCGGCGAACTCCGCGCCGCGGCGATACACCGCCAACGTCGCCTCGCGGACTTCTTCGGCCCGCTCGCGGCCGAGCTGCCCGACCACGTCGGAGAAGGCGATGTTCTCGTCGTGCGAGCCGCGGTCGGCCTTGGTCGCGGGCGTGAAGATCGGTTCGGGGAGCCGGGAGGACTCGGTCAGGCCCGGGGGAAGTTCGACGCCGCAAACCGTGCCGCGCGCGCGATAATCGGCGAGACCGGTACCGGTGAGATAACCGCGGGCGACGGCTTCGAACGGCAGCATCGCCAGCCGCCGCACCAGCAGCGCGCGGCCGCGGACCTCGGCGGGGATGCGTTCGTCTTCGTAGGAGACCAGGTGGTTGGGGAGGACATCGGAGAGCAGGGAGAACCAGAACACGCTCATCGCGGTGAGCACTCGCCCTTTGTCCGGGATGGGCGTGTCGAAGACGACGTCGTAGGCGGAGATCCGGTCCGAAGTGACGAGCAGCAGATGCTCGTCATCGACGGCGTAGAGCTCACGGATCTTGCCGGCGGCGATCTTCGGGTATTCGAGCGTCGTCACGGCTGCACCCTAGCGATCAAGGATGATGGCTGATCATGCCGATCCACTGCGTTTCGTTCACGACCGACTACGGACTGTGCGACGGTTTCGTGGCCGCGTGCCACGGGGTGATCGCGCGGATCGCGCCGTCCGTCCGGGTGATCGACGTGAGCCACGGGATCCCTCCGCAGCAGGTCAGGACCGGCGCCGAGGTGCTCGCCCAGACCGCGCCGTATCTGCCGGAGTCGGTCCATCTCGCCGTCGTGGACCCCGGCGTCGGCACCGCGCGGCGCGGCGTCGTGGTGGTCACCGAACGCGGAATGCTCGTCGGCCCGGACAACGGGCTCCTCATTCCCGCCGCCGAAACACTCACCGGGGTGATAGCCGCGTACGAACTCGCGGCGCCGGGATACCGCCTTCCGGTGACTTCGTCGACGTTCCACGGTCGCGACGTCTTCGCCCCGGCGGCGGCGCATCTCGCGCTCGGGGTCGCTCCCGAGGAGTTCGGGCCGCCCGTCGACGACCTCGTGCGGCTGCCGGACCCGTTCGTCGCGGTGTTCCCCGGCAAGCTGGTGACCGAGGTGCTCACGGTCGACCACTTCGGCAACGTCCAGCTGGCCGCGAGCCCCGCCGACCTCGAACTGGCCGGCCTGTCCGGCACGGTCTCGGTCAGCAGCGAACACGTTCTGGTGAAGGCACTGGTCGGCGACACCTTCGGCACGGTGCCGCCGGGCCGGAACGTGCTCTACACCGATTCCGCGGGACGGCTCGCGGTCGCCGTGAACGGCGGTTCGGCGTCCGCCGTGCTCGGGCTGGGACCGGCCCAGGAGTGCACGATCACCTCGTCGCCGACGGACACCTGACCCGGACCGGTCACCGCCATCTTGATCCCGAACGAGACACCGCCTTCCGGTTCGCGGCGGTAGTCGGCGAGGGAGCGGATCGGTTCGGGCCCGGCCTTCTTGCCGGTCTCCTGATCGACCATCGGCACCGTGCAGCGGATGCAGACCTGGGCGTATCCCAGGTCGAGACCGCCGGCGGTGAGCGAGCGGACGTCGTCCTCGCGGTGCGCCTCCGGCCAGCCCGCGACGACGATGTTGGGCCGGAAGCGGTCCATCGGCACGGCTTCGGCGCCGCGGGACGCGATCCGCTCGTTCAGACCGTCCAAAGAGGACTCGGAGGTGAGCAGGATCGCGTGCGCGTCGTCGAAGGCCGCGGTGCCGGAGATCTCGCCGTTGGTGACGCGCTCGTGTTCCGGCGTGAGCCCGACGAACACCGACGGCAGGCCGAGGACGTCGGAGAACCACTCCGCGGCCTCGTCACCCTGGTGGACGCCCTTGCCCTGCCAGGTGAACGTCGCCGCGGGATGCCGCGGCCCGTCCGTGACGGTCTCGACCAAGAGATCCTCGAAGCCCGGAGCGGCCAGCCGCAGGCGGGCGCCGTCGTCCAGCACCTCGGCCCGGATCGAGGCCATCACCGGCTGCTTCCGCTGGCTGCGGAACTCGCCCTCGGCCGACACGACCATCCAGGCACGGTCGAACCTGAGGCCCGCCGGGGTGACGTCGGCCGTGTCGACCGACGTCCCCGCGCAGCCCTTGACGGGGTAATAGACCAGCTTCGCGACTCTCGCCATAACTGCAGGTTAGCGAGTCGGTCCGCCACCAGCTCGGTACAGGTGGTCGTGGGGGGGGGGGGGGGGGGGGGGGCGCAAAGAGCACCACAACACAACCAACCCCCCCCCCACCCCACCCCCCACAAAA
>NZ_JBVJCE010000001.1:305024-317151 GCF_055588925.1 Amycolatopsis sp. NPDC041971
GGTTCGGGTCTTCCCTCCCCGGCCTGGGCGGGGTTGTCTTTCCTCCCCCCCCCCCCCCCCCCCCCCCCCCCCCCCCCCCCCCCCACCCCACCACCGGCTCCTCACAACACCTGCGACAAAAACCTCTGCAAACGCTCGCTCCGCGGAGCGTCGAAGATCGCCTCCGGAACGTCGAGTTCGACGATCTTCCCGGCGTCCATGAACGCGACCTCGTCGGCGACACTGCGCGCGAAACCCATCTCGTGGGTGACCACGAGCAGCGTCAGCCCGCGCTCGGCCAGCCCCGCCATGAGGTCCAGGACGCCCTTGACCAGCTCCGGGTCCAGCGCGCTGGTCGCCTCGTCGAACAGCATGACCTCGGGCTCCATGGCGAGCGCCCGCGCGATCGCGACCCGCTGCTGCTGCCCGCCCGAGAGCGCGCTCGGCCGGTACGGCGCCTTGTCGGCGAGGCCGACCTCGGCGAGCCGGGCGTGCGCGATCTCCGCGGCCTCCGCCTTGCCGAGCTTGCGCACACTGCGCAGCGGCAGGGTGATGTTGTCCAGCACGCTGCGGTGCCCGAACAGGTTGAAGTGCTGGAACACCATCCCGACCCGCTGCCGCAGCGCGTCCGGGTCGGACGAGATGACGCTCTCGCCGCCAAGCAACAAGTCGCCGGAGTCGGGTTCCTGCAGCCGGTTCACGCAGCGCAGCAGCGTCGACTTGCCGGAGCCCGACGGCCCGATGATGCAGGTCGTGCGGCCCTTTTCGACCTTGAGGTTCACGCCCTTCAGCACCTCGAGGGTGCCGAAGGAGACGTGGATGTCGCGGAGTTCGACGCTGGAAGAACGTACGACGGTCGTCATGACATCGGCACCTTTCCGGCGTTCAGCAGTTCCGTTTCGCCGCCGTCGTCGTCGACCCGGATCTTCTTGCCGGTGCGCAGCTTCTTGTCGATGTAGTTGACCAGATGCGTCAGCGGCACGGTGATCACCAGGTACACCGCACCCGCCGCGACCAGCGGCGACAGGTTCCCGGTGTTCGCCGCGAGGTCCTGCCCGATGCGGAACAGGTCGCGCTGTTCGGCGAGGAAGCCGAGGAAGTACACCAGGCTGGAGTCCTTGACCAGCGCGATGAACTGGTTCACCAGCGCGGGCAGCACCCGCCGCACCCCCTGCGGGATGACGACGAGCGTCATCGCCTTGGTGTAGCTCATGCCCAGCGCGCGGCTGGCCTCCATCTGTCCTTTTTCGACACTTTGGATACCGGCGCGGAAGATCTCGCCGATGTACGCGGCGGCGATCAGGCTCAGCGCCAGAATGCCCAGCGGATACGGGTTCCGTGACAGGGACGGGATGAGGATCCCGCCGCCCTGGCCGATCACCAGGATGGTCAGGATCGCGGGCAGGCCGCGGAAGATGTCGGTGTACACCCGGGCGGGCCAGCGCAGCCACGCCTTGCTGGACAGGCCCATCGTGGCCAGCAGCATGCCGAGCACCGTGCCGATCAGCGCCGAGAACGCCGACAGGATCAGCGTGTTCAGCAGGCCGGTCCCGAGGAGGTCCGGGAAGACCTCCCAGATGTATTCCCAGTTCAGGAAGCTGTTGAGGAAATCGTCCACTTACTTCTGCCCGGCCTTGAACTCCGCGGGCACCGGCGCGTTCGGTTCGAACCGCTGGTGCACCTTTTCCCATGTCCCGTCGGCGATGACCGCCTTGAGCCCGGCGTTGATCTTGCCTGCCAGTTCGGTGTTGCCCTTCTTGACCGCGAAGCCGTGCGGGATCGTCGTGGTGATCGCCTTGACCACCTTGAGTTTCGCGTCCGGGTTCTTCGCGGCGTAGTCCTCGGCGGTCGCCTGGTCGAAGATCGCGCCGTCGATCGCGCCCGACTTGAGCGCGGCGAGGGTGGCGGCGTCCTGCGGGAACTTCACGGCCCGCGCGGTGGGCGCGTTGGCCGCCAGCCAGCTGTCCGACACCGTGCCCTGCACGACACCGATCCGCTTGCCCGCCAAGGAGTTCTCGTCGGTGATGCCGGTGCCCTCACGGGCCTCGATACCGAGTGATTGATAGTTGTACGGCGCCGAGAAGTCGACCGTCTTGCGGCGTTCGTCGGTCTGGGAGATCCCCGAGCTGCCGATGTCGAACTTGCCGTTGGCGACCTGGCTCAGCAACGTCGAGAACTCGGTCGAGACGAACTCGAGTTTCAGGTTCTGCTGCGCGGCGATGGCCTTCAGCAACTCGTTGTCGAACCCGGTGAACACGCCGTTCTCCTGATAGGCGTTGGGTTTCGAGTCGCTGAGCGTGCCGACGCGCAACGTGCCGGCACTGCCGCTTTCCCCGCCGCCGCACGCCGCCAGCACCGCCACCAGGGCAGCACCGACGACGGCGGCGAATGACTTCTTCATCGTGATCCTCACGCCTTGAACTGGTCCGGAACCGGGGCCGTCGGCAGGAACTTCTCGTGCAGTTTGACCCACGTGCCGTCGGCGATGATCTGCTTCAGGCCCTCGTCGATCTTCGTTCGCAGTTCGGTGTTGCCCTTCTTCACCGCGAAGCCGTGGGGCACGTCGGTGGTGAAGGACTTGACGACCTTGAGCTTCGCGTCGGCGCTGTCCTTGACGTTCGTCTCGGCGATCGCCTGGTCGAGGACGTAGGCGTCGACGGCCCCGCTCTTGAGCGCGGCCAGCGCCGGGGCGTAACCCGGGAAGCGCACGGCCTGCGCGTCGGGCACCGTCGAGGTGAGCCACTTGTCGCCGACGGTCGCCTGGATGACCGCGACCCGCTTGCCGGACAGGCCCTTCTCCTCGGTGATCGGCGAGCCGTCCTTGGTCTGGATGCTCATCACTTCGAAGTTGTACGGGCTGGAGAAGTCGACGTTCTTCTTGCGCTCGTCGGTCTGTGCGATGGCCGAGCTGCCGATGTCGAACTGGTTGTTCGCGACCTGGCCCAGCAGCGACGAGAAGTCCGTCGATACGAACTCCAGCTTCAGGTTCTGCTTGGCGGCGATGGCCTTCAGCAGCTCGTTGTCGAAACCGGTGAAGTTGCCGTTCTCGACGTAGATGTTCGGCGGCGCGTCGCTGAGTGTCCCGACGCGCAGGGTCTTCTCGGTGGCGGATTCGCCGCCACCGCAGGCGGCGAGCACGGCGACGAGACCCGCGGCCAGCGTGGCGAGGAAGATCTTTTTCATCGTTTTCAAATCCCCGCGTTCTGGACGGGCAGGCCGGGGCCGCCCTTTTCGAGTTCCTTCGGCAGCGGCTCGGTCTTGAAGAACTGAGCGTGCAGGCGGGCGACGGTGCCGTCCGCCACGGCCTTCGCGAGACCGTCGTTGAGCTTTTTCAGCAGTTCCTTGTTGTCCTTGCGGACGGCGAACGCGGACGGCGTGTCCTTGGTCTCGACGGTGTAGCCGAACTCCAGCGGCACGTCCGGGTTCTGGTCGATGTACTTCTGCCCGATGTCCTTCGGCACCACCCAGCCGTCGAGGCTGCCGGCCTTCAGCTGCGCGAAACCGGCGTTGTAGTCCGGGAACCGGACGACGTTGGCGCCCGGCACCTTGCCGCTCGCGAAGTCGTCCTGCACCGACGCCTGCACGACGCCGAGCCGCTTACCGGTAAAGGCGCCGACGTCCTTGAGGGCCGCGCCCTTCTTGGTGAGGATCGTGGTGAACCCGGTGCTGTAGCCGTTGCTGAACGCGACGGTCTTCTTGCGGGCCTCGGTGGTGGAGATCGTGGAGCTGCCGATGTCGAACTTGTCGGTGGCGACGGCGGCCAGCAGGCCGGCGAACTCGGTGCCGACGAATTCGACCTCGAAGCCCTCGCGCTTCGCGATGTCGCGCAGCAGTTCGTTGTCGTAGCCGGTGAAGGTGCCGTTCTCCAGGTAGATGGACGGCGGCGCGTCGGTCAGAGTGCCGACCCGCAGCTTCTGGGCAGTCGCGCCCGCGTCACCGGAGCCGCAGGCGGCGAGGGCGAGGGTGGCCGCTCCGGCCGTGACGACGGCGACGAATTTCGACAGCGTGGATCTCATCGCTTCTTCCGTGGGTTTCGGCGCGCAGGGCGCGATACAAACACGCCAGGCCGCCTCGTGGGCGGCCTGGCGCTCCGGGTTCAGCGATCGAGATTAGGCATTTCGCCCGATCGAGTAACTTCGTCTCAGTATCTGGTATCGCGCCGCCGGGATCACGCTGCCAGGACGCAACCTGATGAACTCGCAGCTCACGGTGGCCTTGAGCGCGCCCTGCCATCGTGATCCCGGGGGCCTCGCGGCCAAACGCGCGACTTCGAGGGATCAAGGGACTTTGGTCACCGGAGACCTTGGTCACCGGAGATCGTGTCGCCTGGTCAGAGGATCGGTGCCGGCGAGTAGTTCGCCGACTCCGGGAAACGCTCCAGGACGCCTTCGACGCGTGATGCGATCGCGGCCACCTGACGGGGGGCCACCCCGGTGAACGAGATCCGGTCGGCGAGGAGTTTGTCCAGCTCACCGCGGTCGAGCGGGATGCGTTCGTCGGCGGCGAGCCGGTCGAGGAGGTCGTTCTCCACCAGCCCCTGCTCCCGCATCGCGAGCGCGACACCGACGGCGTTCTCCTTGATCGCCTCGTGAGCGGTTTCACGCCCGACACCCGCGCGGACCGAGGCCATGAGCACCTTGGTGGTCGCGAGGAACGGCAGATAGCGATCGAGCTCACGCCCGATGACCGCGGGGAAGGCTCCGAACTCGGCCAACACCGTGAGGAAGGTCTCCAGCAGACCGTCGAGCGCGAAGAACGCGTCGGGCAGCGCGACCCGGCGGACGACGGAGTCGGACACGTCGCCTTCGTTCCACTGGTCGCCGGCGAGCTCGCCGATCATCGACAGGTAGCCGCGCAGCACCACGGCGAGCCCGTTGACCCGCTCGCACGACCGCGTGTTCATCTTGTGCGGCATGGCCGACGAACCGACCTGGCCCGGCTTGAAGCCTTCGGTGACCAATTCGTGGCCCGCCATCAGGCGGATCGTCTTCGCCAGGCTCGACGGCGCCGCGGCCAGCTGGACCACGGTGGACAGCACGTCGAAGTCGAGCGAGCGCGGGTACACCTGGCCGACGCTGGTGAACACGTTCTCGAAGCCGAGGTGGGCCGCGACCCGCGACTCCAGTTCGTCCAAAGTGGACTCGTCACCGAGCAGGTCGAGCATGTCCTGCGCGGTGCCGACCGGGCCCTTGATGCCGCGCAGCGGGTACCGCTCGATCAGGTTCTCGAGCCGGTCGAACGCGACGAGCAGTTCGTCGGCGGCGGTGGCGAACCGTTTGCCCAGGGTCGTCGCCTGCGCGGCGACGTTGTGCGAACGACCGGCCATCACCGTGTCGGAGTGTTCGACCGCGATCGCGGCGAGCCTGGCGAGCACCGCGCCGACCCGCGAGCGCATCAGCTCGAGCGAGCGCCGCACCTGCAGTTGCTCGACGTTCTCGGTGAGGTCTCGCGACGTCATGCCCTTGTGGACGTGCTCGTGCCCGGCGAGCGCGTTGAACTCCTCGATCCGGGCCTTCACGTCGTGGCGGGTGACCCGCTCGCGCGCGGCGATCGAGTCGAGGTCGACCTGCTCCAGCACGCGTTCGTAGTCGGCGACCACCCCGTCCGGCACCTCGACGCCGAGGTCGGCCTGCGCGCGGAGCACGGCGAGCCAGAGCTCCCGCTCCAGCACGACCTTGCGTTCCGGGGACCACAGTTCGACCAGCTCAGACGAGGCGTAGCGGCCGGCGAGCACGTTGGGGATGCGGGGCTTGTCCGTCACGCGGCCAGACTAACCCGCCCGCATTTCGTCCTCTGAATGCGCCTTGACCCCGCCCGACCACCGCATTTCGTCCTCTGAATGCGGTAGTTGGCATAACGAACTACCGCATTCAGAGGACGAAATGCGGGAGGGGTCAGGTGAGGGCCGCTTGCAGCATCCGGGCGGCGGCGGCACGCGGCTCCGGGTCGACCTCGATCAGCGCGTTGACCACGGCGCCGTCGACCAGGGCGACCAGCCGCTCCAGTTCGACGCCGTCCACAGGGGTGCCGGAGCGCGCGAAGATCTCGTGGAGCAGCTCGTACAGCTGAGCGGACAGCGTCCGCATCAGGGGACGAAGGTACGGACGACGGCCTGTCCCGACGAGGCGTTCGTAGCGCAGAAGGACCGCTTCGGCGTCGGCCTCGCGATCCGGGCGGAGCGGTCCGAGGAGCATGTCCAGCACCAGGTCGACGGTGGCCTCGACACCGCGATCGCGGGTCGCCAGTTCCTCGAGTCGGAGCCGTCCGGTCTCCAATTCCAGGTTCGAGTGGTGCTCCACGGCGGCGGTGACGAGTTCTTCGAGCGAGTCGAAGTAGTACGTCGTCGAGGCCAGCGGCAACCCGGCGCGTTCGGCGACCGCGCGGTGCCGCACGGCGTCGAACCCGCCCTCCGCCAGCAGCGACGCGGCGGCCTCGATGAGCTCGGCACGGCGTCGCTCACCCTTCGGCGTTGTCGCTGCGGCGGTCATGGCGGGCTATTTTGCCAGGTGCGCTCAGTAGCGGGCGGCGAGCACGCCGACAACCCTCTCGACCTCGGACTCGGAGAAGGCGGGCCTGCCCGAACCGTCACCGAGACTCACCACGACCACCAGCGAACCCTTGCCGGTGGTCCGCCGCGCGCTGGACGCGCCGGCCGGCAAGGACGGAACGGCCGCGCCCGCGGGGAAGACCGCCGCGGAGACCGTGCCGCCGGGCACCTGGAACCCCGCGGACCTGGCTCCCGTCGTACAGATGTCGCCGGGCGTCGACTTGGCGACATCCACGGGGACCGGAAGCTCGCCAGCGAGGGCGGTGGCGAGCTCCCGGTCCACCTGGTCGCACCCGTAGGTGCCTTCGGCCGTCATCCGGCCGGTCCTCTCTGGCCCGTCGCCCCCCTGCTGAGGCGGCGGGTTCGAGAAGTTCGAGGGGTCCCCGCTGTCAAGAGGACGTGCGGACGCGGCCCCGGGTTGCCCCGCGGTGGCCGCTTCCTGTTCGGATTTGGCGCCGCTCCCCAGCTGGAGGTCGGTGCCGCCGAGCACGCCGAACATGCCCGCTCCGGCCAGTACCAAAACCACCGCACTACAGGCCACCGCGATACCGTTTCGGCGTCGGGCAGTGGCGCGTTCGGAGGCGCGGACGACGTCGGCGGTGTCGAAGGTCGGCGACGGCGCGTCGCCGGGGGCGTCACGGAACAACGCCTTCAGGTCATTCTCGTCCATCCCGTGCCACCTCCTCCTTCTCCATGACCTGCCTGAGGTTCGCCAGCCCTCGCGCGGTCTGGCTTTTCACGTTTCCTTCGCTGCACCCGAGGGCCTTCGCCGCCGCACCGACGTCGAGCCCTTCGAAGAACCGCAGCACCAGCACGGCTCGCTGCTTCGGGGGCACTTCGCGCAACGCGGCCAGCAGGTCTTCCCTGGTGACGACCTGTTCGCCGAGGTCGAAGCCGTCCTGCGGCGGTTCGGGCAGCACTTCGGTCTGCCACTCCCGCCGCCACGGCCGCCTCGACTCGTCGATGGCCGCCCTGACCAGCGTCTTCCGCACGTAGGCGTCGGTCGCCGCCCGTTCTCTGATCTTCTTCCACCTCCGGTGCAGCGCGACGAACGCCGTCTGCGCGAGATCATCCGCGCGATGCCAGTCGCCGCAGAGCATGTACGCGGTCCTGCGCACGGAGTCCCGCTTCGCGGCGAAGTACTCCGCGAACTCTTGTTCGTCGCGCTGGTTCACGCGGGTTTTGTCTCCGCTCTTGCCTCGTCGGTGGGTAGGACGGAACCGGGGGCGTCCACGGTTGCATGAGCGGGCGCGGGGGACCAGCCGGGGAGGAGATTCATGGCGGGCCCGACGATGTGATGTGATCGTACCGTGACCTCGCGCTCCCTCCCGCTGCTCGATTTCCGCTCCGACACCGTGACCCGGCCGGACGACGTCATGCGCCAGGCGATGGCGGATGCCGAGGTCGGCGACAACGTCCTCGACGGCGACCCGACCGTCGGCGCGCTGGAACAGCGCGCCGCGAACCTGCTCGGCATGCCCGCGGCGCTCTGGACGCCGAGCGGGACCATGGCGAACCTGATCGCGTTGAGCATCCATCTCCAGCGCGGCGACCGGTTCCTCGCACCGCGCGGCGCGCACGTGATCACCGACGAACTCGGGTCCGCCGCCTGGCTCGCGGGCGGCATGCCGGAGCCGCTGGAGCACGACGCCGGGCCGGGACGTCCGACGCCGGAAACGCTTTCGGCCGCGATCGGCGACCCGCGCGGGCCGTACTACGCGCTGCACACGCCGCTGCTGTGCCTGGAGAACACGCACAACTCCGCGGGCGGCGCCGTCACCCCGCCCGACGAGCACGCGCGGCTGGTCGCGGTGGCGAAGGAGGCCGGGCTGACCGTGCACCTCGACGGCGCCCGCCTCTGGCACGCGGCCGTCGCGCTGGAGGTACCGCCCGCGGCGCTCACGGTCGGCGCCGACACCGTTTCCGCCTGCTTCTCCAAGGGGCTCGGCGCACCCGTCGGCTCGGTGGTGGCGGGCAGCCCGGAGTTCATCGAGAAGGCGCGGCGGATGCGTCAGATGCTCGGCGGCGGCATCCGCCAGGGCGGTGTACTGGCCGCGGCCTGCATGGTCGCGCTGGACCGCGTCGGCGACCTGGCCGAGACCCACGAGAACGCGACACGGCTCGCGGCCGGGCTCGCCGAGCACGGCTGGGAGGTCAACACTCCCGACACCAACATCGTGCAGGTCACCGCGCCCGACCTGGCAGGACGGCTGGCGTGGCTGGCCGGGCTCGGCATCCGGACGCTGCCCAGCTCGGGCAGGATCCGCTTCGTGGCGCACCGGGACCTTTCGGCGGCCGACATCGACGAAACCCTTCACCGCGTCAAGACCGGGGGCTGAACGTGAACTGGATCGTCTTCGACTACGGCGACGTCATCAGCGAGCACACCGACGCGCTGCCGACCCTGGCCAAGGCCTTCGACAGCGAAGTCGCCGACTTCGAACCGCACTACTGGGCCGAACGGGTCCGGTACGACTCCGGCGGCTCGGACCTCGAGTACTGGCAGAGCGTCGGCCGCGCGCTGGAGGTCCCGGTCGACAAGGCGTTCGCCGACGAGCTGACCAGCATCGACGTCACCGGTTGGACGCACGTCGAACCGGACGTTCTCGAGCTGCTCGAAGGGCTGCACGAAGCGGGCGCGGCGCTCGCGCTGCTCTCGAACGCGTCATCGACCTTCGGACGCTGGGTGCGCGAGCAGGAATGGGCGAACCTGTTCCGCGTGAAGCTCTTCTCCGGTGACCTGGGCTGCATGAAACCCGACGCGAAGATCTACCGGCTCCTGCTGGCCGAACTCGGCGCCGAACCGGCCGACTGCCTGTTCTTCGACGATCGCCAGTCCAATGTGGACGGTGCACGAGCGGTGGGGATGAAGGCGGAACGCTGGGTCGGCGTGACAACAGCGAAATCCGCCTTCGGCTCTTCGGAGGAATAATTCACCCTCGCCGCTCATCCGCTTACGCGCGGTGAAGCGAATGACCTAAGCTGGCCTGCGTCCCGAACCGAGATTTTCCCACGGGTAGGTGCCCATGCCTGGTCCAGACGGCCGGCGGCCGCTCGTGCCGGTCGATTTCGACCGGCCGAGCATCGCGCGGGTCTTCGACGCCCTCATGGGCGGCCAGGACAACTACGCGGCCGACCGGGTGGTCCTGCGCCAGATCCTGGAACTCGCGCCGGATGCCAGGGTCATGGCCAAGGAGGTCCGGCACTGGCTCGTCCGGACGGTGCGCTACCTGACCGACCGGGAAGGCCTCGACCAGTTCCTCGACCTCGGCTCCGGCTTCCCGACCTCGGACAACACCCATCAGGTCGCGCAGCGGTACAACCCCGAGGCGCAGGTCGTCTACGTCGACCACGATCCGGTGGTCCAGGCGCACGGCCGGGCGATGCTCGCGGCGAACGACTTCGCGCATATGGCGGCCGCCGACCTCACCAAACCGGACGAGGTCATCGAGGAGCTCGCGCGTACCCACCGGCTGGAGTTCGACCGGCCGGCCGGCCTGATCCTGTGCGCGATCGTCCACCACATCCAGGACTTCGGCGAGGCACGGAAGATCGTCCGCGCCTACGTCGACGCGTTGGCCCCTGGCTCGTTCGTCGTGTTGCTGCACCAGCACAATCCCGCCGACGGCACCGAAGCCGCCGACATCGCGACGTCACTCGAGAAACGCTTCACCGGCACCGGGCTGGACACGCTATATCGGACGCGCGAGGAGATCGAGTCGTTCTTCGACGGACTCGAACTCATGGAGCCGGGGCTGACGTACCCGCACCTGTGGTGGCCGGACGGCCCGCGCTTCACCCCGCCTTCGCCCGTGAATTTCACGTCGCTCGGCGGGGTGGCGCGTAAGCCTTAACGGCGAAGCTGCTTCGGGGTGCCCTTGCCCTTGATGGCGCCATACGCGGCCGTGCCGAGGAAGACCGCGCCGCCGATGACGGCGATCCAAAAGACGGCCTTCACGAGGAAACCGAGCACGGAACCGAGCACCATGAAGGCCACCCAAGCCAGAATCAGCCCGCCGACGATCTTCCAGAACATGGCATCCTCCGATTGCCTCACCGTGCCCGAGCGGGCCCGGTGAGTCCAGGTTGTCAGGCGGGAGTCGTGAGCGCCTTCTTTCCGGCCAACGTTCAGGGAGAACTCCGGGTTCCCCCTGACCTACGAGCGCTGAGCGCTGAGCCAGTCGCCGACCCTGCGGACGCCCTCGTCGATGTCCTCGCGCGAGCCCGCGAAGGAGAACCGCACGAACCGGCCACCGTCGACAGGGTCGAAGTCGATCCCGGGAGCGATCGCGACACCGGTCTCGGCGAGGAGACGCTGACACCAGCTAAGACTGTCGTTCGTGTACGCGGAGACGTCGGCGTAGGCGTAGAAGGCACCTTCGGCCGGAGCGAGCTTGTCGATGCCGATGCCCTTGAGACCGCTGAAGAGCACGTCACGGTTGGCCCGGTAGCGCTCGACATGGCCGTCGGCCTCCGCGTACCCCTCCGGGGTGAACGCGGCGATCGCGGCGTACTGGGAGACCGCGGGCGGGCAGATGGTGAAATTGCCGGTCAGGACGTCGATCGCGCGATGCAGCCGCTGAGGCGCCAGCATCCAGCCGAGCCGCCAGCCGGTCATGGCGAAATACTTGGAGAACGAACCGAGGACGAGCGCTTCGTCGCCGTACTGCCAGGCGCAATCGAGCCCGGCGCCGTAGGAGATCCCGTGGTAGATCTCGTCGCTGATCAACTGCACACCGCGTGACGCGCACCAGCCGCTGATCGCGGCGAGTTCACCCGGTGGCAGGACGGTGCCGGTGGGGTTGCTCGGACTGGCGACGATCAGTCCCTTGATCGGCCCCAGTTCGTCGAGCAACGCGACGGTCGGCTGGAAGTTCGTCCCCGCCCCGGTGGCGAACTCGACGACCTCGCAACCGAGCACCTTCAGCAGGTTGCGGTAGGCCGGGTAGCCGGGGCGCGCCATCGCGACACGGTCGCCGGCCTCGAAGGCGCTGAGGAACGAGAGCAGGAAGCCACCGGAGGAACCGGTCGTGATGATGACGTCCTGCGGGCTCACGTCGACCGGATACGTGCGGTTGTAGTGCGCCGCGACGGCGTCGCGCAGTTCCGGGACGCCGAGTTGCTCGGTGTAGCCGAGGGTGTGGTCCTTCAGCGCCCGCTGTGCCGCTTCGAGCACGGGTCGAGGCGCGGGCGCGGACGGTTGCCCCGCGAGCAACGGGACCAGGTCGCCATGGCTGCGCCGCCGGGCCTGCGCGGCCGAAAGGACGTCCATGACGTGGAACGGCGGGACGTCGGAACGTGTTGCGGGACCAGGGAAGGACATGGGACGAGGCTAGCTCGTGATGGCGGGTCGGGTTGTCGTGAGTGATCCAGGTCGTTACCCGGCCGCGCGCGTGTCGTCCCTCCAGACACGTGTGCCGTCCGCCTGATCACACGTGCCGTCCCGTCAGTCACGCGAAACCGCCAGTTCGGTGTTCGGTACAGGTGGTCGTGGGGGGGGGGGGGGGGGGTGGCCCCCACCCCCCCCCCCCCCCCCCCCCCCCCCCCCCTCCACCCCCCCCCCCCCCCCCCCCCCACCCCCCCCCCCCCCCCCCCCCCCCC
>NZ_JBVJCE010000001.1:317161-471001 GCF_055588925.1 Amycolatopsis sp. NPDC041971
CTCCGTCGTCCGCCCAACTGTTCTGCCCCGCCAACCAGGAAACCCTGTTGTTTTGTTGGTGGGGGGGGGGGGGGGGGGGGTGTTTTCTCCCCCCCCCCCCCCCCCCCCCCCCCACGACATCGCCCGCCAGGCCGCTAGTAACCCTGGTAGCCGCCGCCACCCGCCATGGACTTCAGCCCCGGGTGCCCCTCGAAGCCGCCGTACCGCGAGAACGTGTACCGAACGCCCGCGATGATGTTGTCCACCGGGTTGTAGATGTCGTCGTGCCCGGGAAGCTTGTGCGCGTTGAAGGTCGGGTCGATGCACTGCATCAAACCTTTGGACGGCGTGCCCTTCGCCGCGTTGGAGTCCCAGTTGTTGATGGCGTTGGGGTCACCGCCGGACTCCTTCTCGATGATCGTCCAGATCTTCTGGATGTCCGCCTCGGTCACCGGGATCCCGGCGGCCTGCAGGATCTTGATGGCTTCCTGGATCCACTGCTGGACGTTGCCCGGCGGCGTCGTCGACGGCGGACCGCCGCTGGGGCCGAGGCCGCCGCCCCCACCGCCACCGCCACCGCCACCACCGCCGCCGCCTCCACCGCCACTTCCGGCTTGGAGACCGCCGGTGCGCTTGGGGACGCTGCCGTCCTTGCCGGGCATCGGGACCGTCGAGTAACCGCCCTGGATGTCCTTCTTCATCAGCGCTTGGGACTTCTGGATCATCTGGTTGGCCTGGTCGAGCAGACCCTTGACCCGGGTGTCGGCGTCAGCGGCGATCTTGTTGATGTCGGTTTTGGCCTTCTGGATGATCTCGGCGGCCGAAGGGCTCGGCGCCGGCTTATGATCCTTCTCGGCCTGCGAGGCGGCCTGGACAGCCGCGTTCTTGTCCGTCTCCGCCTGGGTATTCCGCTTGTTGATCGCTTCCTCGGCGCCCTTGTAGGCGTCGGCGACCTGGGTCTTGATGTTGCCGAGATCGGTGTGGACACGATCGAGGTCGTCGACGACCTTGCCCAGTTGGGCCTCGACGTTCTGGCCGGCCTTGGTGATCGACTTGACGTATTCGAAGAAGGCGTCCGCGGCGGGCCCGACCCAGACGCCACTGTTCAACGCTTCGGTCGAACGCGAGAGCGCCGCGCCGTGGTCACCCGCGTTGTCAGCGGCCGTCTTGAACTGCTTCGAGGCGTTCTGAATGGCGGCGAGGTTCACCTTGTCGATCTGATCGGCCTTTTTGACGAGCCCATCCCAGCCGTCCGGCGTGCCGGCGCCGACGTTGTTCAAACCCACTGCTCAAGCCCCCTTGGTAGCCGGCCCCCAGGCCTGGCGAATCGTCACAGGTCTCCGTGCACCTTCAGGTTGTCCACGTGGACCGCTTCGGTCTCCTTGATCAACCCCGCCGCCTTACGCAGCACGAAGGCCGTGGCCTCCATCAACTGACCGGCCGAATCGAATTCGTTGTGGACCCCTTGTTTGAACTTGCCGACCGCGCCTTGCGCGTCGCCGTGCTCGTCCACTCCGCCGAAGGGGCTTTCCTTCTCGTCATCCATCCCGGTGACGCCTTTTTTGGTCTTCTCGAACTCGTCCTTGAGCTTCTCCACCTGACCGGCGGCGATCCCCATGGAATCCGGGTCGTACACAGGCACGGTTCGTCATCCCCTTCGCGGAAAACTCGTATCGCCTCCGATCAGACGCGCCGCCGATCAGGACGGTTCCCGCGCATACTTTAAGACCTCGGCAAGAGGCCCGTGCGCGCCTCCACGCCAAGTTCCACCCTCGCCGATAAAACTTCGCGAAACAGCCGAATCGGGCAAGTCAGAAATCGGCGACTTCCCGGATCCGGGTCGCCAGCAACTGGTTGTCCGCCGGGGTGATGGTCGCCCAGTCCCGTCCGTCCCGGTTCCGCGCGACCTGGAACAGGTACCGCCCCGCGTCCGTGTCGTAGAAGGCGACAACGCTTTCCGCGCGGCGGGGACGGCCGTCGCGGCCCGCGCGTTCGACGCCGAACTGGCCGCGCGCCTCCTGACCGAGCAGCATGCCCGCCACTTCCTGGGCCTGCCACAGTGGGACGTCCAGATCTTCCAGTGCGGTGACCAGCCCTTTCGCGTCACCGCGGGCGGCGGCGTCGGCGTCACGAAGGACGTCGTGCGGGATGCTGACCGACTGACCGACGCCAGGGCCGAGATCGCCCGCGACCGAGACGGCGGCCTCGGCGAGGGAGCTCTCCCTGGCCGGGATCAGCCACACCTGACCGGAGTCGATCACGCCGAGCAACGCCTGGTTGCCGACGCTGACCGCCTGGCCCTTGATCTCGCGGTCGGTCCACACCCAGACGTCGATCGCGACCCGGGGATGCGCGAACAGGTTCAGCATGTCGACCAGTTCGCCCGACGCCTGGTGTCCCCGCGCGAGTCCTCGCGCGCGCAGGGATTCCCAGGCTTCTTCGATCAGTGCCGCCCGCTCCGTGTGGGTCGTTCCGGGGCTCGGCACGTCGAGTGCGACATGGCGTCGGGGCAGCCGTTCGGCCTCCCAGAGCATTTCGAACTCGAGTGCGGACAGCACCAGGCTGCCGTTGTCGTTCGGCACAGGTTCAGCGCGCTTCGGGGTTGCCGTGGTCACCGATCACGTCGGGCGACACCATGCGCTCGTCCGTGAACAGGTCCTTGTCGTCGACGCCGTACCGCCTGATGTGCTCCGCGTCCTCTTCGACGTCCTGAGTGGCCGCGCGCTCCATGAACTTCGACTCGGGCTTCGGCTGTTTCGCGCCGATCTTCTCCGAACGCCGCATGGCCTCTTCTTCGGGAAGCTCGCCGATCGGCAGCTGACGGGTCGGCTTCCCGCCGCCTTCCTGACGGGGACGGCGGTCGCGTTCCTTGTCGCCGCTCAGCGCGCCACCCGCGACACCGGCGCCGAGCGCGGCGGCACCCGCACCGAGGTCGCCGGCGGCCGGGCCGGTGATCTTCGGGACGGCGGGGAAGCCGCGGCCGGATTCGTTGCCGGGGGCCAACGGCGCCTGTGGCCCGGCACTGACCGAGCGGCCCTTGCCGAGTGCCTGGTCACCACCGGCACCACCACCGACGTTGCCGAAGACACCGGGGCCGGAGCTGGAGCCGGGGCCCTTGCCGAGAGCGCTGTCGATACCGGGGCCGGTGCCGAACGACTTGCCGGCAGGCTGCGCCGACGTGGTGCTGTTCGGCGGCGCGCTGCCGGTGGACGGGCCCGGCGGGACGTTCGGGGTGTTCGGGGTGTTCGGGGTGTTCGGCGCACCCGGCGGGACGAACGGCGGCGTGGTGGGCGAGCCGGTGATCGGGTACGACGGCCTGCCCTGTTCCGGCTGCGGGGCGGGCCGGTTCGGCGTCACCCAGCCGCTTCCCGGCGCGGGTGCCGGCCTCGAAGTGCCGGACGGCGTGGTCGGAGCCGCGGCCGCCGGAGCCGTGGCACCGGCGTGGGGCGCCGACGAACCGGTCTTGCGGGCCCCGCCGCCCATGGCGACGCCGTAGGCCGGGGTCGGGGCGTCGTAGGACGGCGCCTTCGGATTGCTGACGGGCTGCACGACCGGCGGCACGTACTTCGACTCGACGGCGGCCGACGCGGGCCGCACACTGCCGTCCGGAGTGAGCTCGGTGGCCGTGCCCGCGAGGTCGAGCGCGCCGGAACCGCCGCCCACCCCGGCGGCGGTCGTGGTCTGCGTCAGGTTCATCGCCTGCGGGTCGGCCAAGGTGTCGGTCGACAGCAGGTTCTCACCACTCGTCTTGGCGTAATCGTTCAACGCCTCCTGCGCCTGCGCCCGCGCGTTGTTCGCGGCGCTGACGCTCTTGGCGTGGTCGGTCTCGAACCCGATGAGGCTCAGCACGACGTCGCCGATGGTCAGTCCACCGGCGCCCTTCCGGACCACTTCCGGATCCGGGAGCTTGTGCAGCGTCCGGTTGAAGGCCTCGCCTTGGGCGAAGATCATCTCCGCCGAGTGCGAGACCTTCGAGTTCGCGTCCTGGGAAAAGCCCGCCTGTTCGGTGAACACCTGACCGGCGGCGCCACCCGCCTCGCTCTGCCATTCCACGCCGAGCTTGCCCAGCTCGTCGCGCAGTGTCTTGTCGGTGTCGGCGAGCGCGCCCGCGACGGCCTTCAGCGCGTCGACGGCGATGCCGATGCCGCCGGTGCCGTCACCGCTGCGGAAGCGTTCGATCTCGGTCGCGATCCCGGTGTCGGTGTAGCCGTCGAACCGAAGATCGCGGAGCCTGCCCGCGAGGTCGGAAACGTTCACGCCGCCCTCCCTAATTGCGTGCTTTCAAGGTCTGCAAGGCCGAATCGGCCGCCCGTGCGGACATTTCGCACAGCTGCGGCATGGTGAACGCGCCGGCGGTGACGGCGACCGCCCGCACCGCCAGCGTTTGTCCTCGAGCGACACCGACGAGCGTTTCGCAGTCACCAGGAGTCCCGCCGTCACGGTGATTCTTGATGGCGGGGAATCCGCCGACCGCCGTCGGTTCCGTCGTCATGCTGTTCTTGCGGCGCTTGCCGGTGAACCACTCTTCGACGTCCGCGGTGACCGTGCGGACGTAATAACTGTGGAAGGGCTGCGCGGCGTCCGAGTCGAGAACACAGGTCGGACCGTCGATCGGTTCCGCGGCCGCGCGCGGGTTGCTGTTGATCTTGAGCTGATCGAGCTGGGGATCGGTGAGCAGGGCACACGGATCGACGCCCTGGAGGCTCAGCTCGGCGGGCCTGGCCGGCAGCGCGGACGCCTTGGCGCCCTGCGTGGCCGAAGCCAGCGCGGGCTCGTTGGGAAAAGCCTGCCCGCCCGTGTCCGTGGCGCATCCGGCCAGCGCGAGGGTGAGCACTCCGCCGGACACCAGCACACGGGACCTACGCCCGGTGAACACCACGGTCCCCGAACGCGGCGGCCTTGTCCGCATCACTGGCCTTGTACTCCTTGGCCGCCGTGCGGAGCTGGTTGACCAGCCCCCGCAGACCGGCCACGTAGGCCCGGACCTGCGCGGCGTACGACTGGTCGCCGTCGGCCACGAGTTCGTTCCAGACGCTGGTCGCCTGTGTGCTCACGGTGTCGTTGGCCGGAGTGTCGATGCGCAGCTGGTCGAGCCGGGTCATGAGCTTGTCCTGCAACGCGTCGATCTGCTCTTCGACGATCTTCGCCACTTCGAGCAGCTTCGACGGGTCGACTCTGATGTCGGCCACCGATGGTGGCGTCGGGACCGCCGACGCGAGGTCCTGGATCTTGCCCGATGCTGCCATTCCCCACCCCTTGGACACTGCGCACGGTGACCGTTCGTCCTGCCTGAGGCTACCAACGCGGAGGTATCGGCTGCCTAAGCTTTGCCGGAAATACCGGGTTGGACGCACCCGGGACCGCGACGGTTCCGCCGGGAATTCACGAGACCGGGGTGGCGATCTCTCCCTTGGCGGCGAGCAGGGCGATGTCGGTGCGGTGATGCGATCCGGCCAGGTGGACCTTCTCGACCGTCGCGTAGGCGGCCTTGCGGGCGGCCTTCAGGTTCTTGCCGGTGCCGACGACCGACAGCACACGGCCGCCGGAGGAGACCACGGCACCGTCGTCACGACGACGGGTGCCGGCGTGCAGCACGCCTTCGAGCTCACCGCCGGTGATGACGTCGCCGGTCCTCGGCTTGCCGGGGTAACCGTCCGCGGCGAGTACGACGGTGACCGCCGCACCGGAATCCCAGTCCAGCGGCGGCAGTTCGGCGAGCTTGCCGGTCGCCGTCGCGTGCAGGACCTTGCCCAGCGGGCTGCGCAGCAGCGCCAGGACGACCTGGGTCTCCGGGTCGCCGAACCGGCAGTTGAACTCGATGACCTGCGGGCCCTCGGAAGTCAGCGCGAGACCGGCGTACAGCAGGCCGGAGAAGGTGGCGCCGCGGTTGTCGAGTTCGTCGACCACGGGCTGGACGATACGGGCGACGACGTCGTCGACCAGGTCCTTCGGCGCCCACGGCAACGGCGCGTACGCCCCCATGCCGCCGGTGTTCGGACCCGCGTCACCGTCGCCGACGCGCTTGAAGTCCTGCGCGGGCAGCATCGGGACGACCGTGCGGCCGTCGACGAAGCAGAAGAGAGAGGCCTCCGGGCCGTCGAGGAAGGACTCGAGGAGCACGGGGTGGCCGCCGTCGAGCAGCATCAGGGCGTGCTTGCGCGCGACATCGACGTCCGTGGTGACCACGACGCCCTTGCCCGCGGCCAGGCCGTCGTCCTTGACCACCCAGGTGGGGCCGAAACGGCCGAGCGCGGCGTCGAGACGGGCCGGGTTGTCGACGACCTCACAATGCGCCGTCGGCACCTTCGCGGCCGCCATGACGTCCTTCGCGAACGCCTTCGAGCCTTCGATCCTGGCCGCGGACGCGGACGGGCCGAAGCAGGCGATGCCCGCCTTCCGGACCGCGTCGGCGACGCCCGCCACCAGCGGGACCTCGGGGCCGACCACCACCAGGTCCGCCTGCCACTGCTTGGCGAGGGCGGCGACCGATTCGGGATCGGCCGCGTCCACGCCGAGCTGCTCGGCCACCGAAGAGGTGCCGGCGTTGCCCGGGGCACAAGCCAGTGCGGTGACGGAAGGGTCTTCCGCGACCGCGAGGACGAGTGCATGCTCACGGGCGCCGGACCCGATTACCAGTACGCGCACGACGCACAGGGTAACCGTGCCGGAAACGACCTGTCGGCGGAGCCACGTGAAACCCGCCCCGGCCGGAGGCCCCGTCATCGTGGCGGCGGGGCACCATAACGTCTGACCTGCGAAAACACGAACCTGCCCCGGCGACGCGATCGCGGTCGCGGGTTCACCGATCGACACAGCCCCGAACACGTCGCCGTCCTCGAGCGGGTGGTTCCATCCGGCGTTCACCCGGCGGTCAGCGCTCCGCCGGTCCGTCTTCGCCGACCGGACGCCTCCTGCGTCAAGGGTTGCGCGGTACCCCGAGTTCAAGCGAAAGAGGTTACCCACCATGCGAAAGCGCCTGGGCGTACTCGCCCTGTCCGGACTCGCCGTACTCAGCGTCACAGGGCTGGCAGGCGCCGCCGAGCCGCGCGCCCAAGATGTGTCGGCGCTGGCGAAGGGTCACGATGGGCCGGTGATCGTCGGACACCGCGGTGCCCCCGGCTACCGCCCGGAGCACACGCTCGCCTCTTATGAGCTCGCCTACCGCCAGGGAGTCGACTGGGTCGACGTGGACCTCGTGCCCACCAAGGACGGTCAGCTGGTCGCGCGGCACGAGAACGAGATCGGCGGGACCACCGACGTCGCGAAGCACCCCGAGTTCGCGAACCGGAAGACGACGAAGGTCATCGACGGCACGTCGTTCACCGGCTGGTTCACCGAGGACTTCACCCTCGCCGAGCTGAAGACCCTGCGCGCCACCGAGCGGATCCCGCAACTGCGGCCGAACAACAGGATCTACGACGGCCGCTACCGGATCGCCACCTACCAGGAGGTGCTCGACCTGACGCGCCGGCTGGGCCGCGAACTGCGCCGCGAGCTGGGGACGTACCCGGAGATCAAGCACTCGACCTACTTCTCCTCGATCAAGAACCCGACCGAGCCGAAGCTGGCCGAGCTGATCAAGCGCAACGGGCTCAACCACCCGAAGGCGCCGGTGATCATCCAGTCGTTTGAGGTGTCGAACCTGATCGCGCTTTCGCGTCAGGTGCGGGTGCCGCTGCTGCAGCTGACCTCGGCGACCGGCGCACCGGCCGACTTCGTCGCGAAGGGCGACCCGCGGACGTACGCCGACCTCGTCACGCCTGCGGGCCTGAAGGAGATCTCGAAGTACGCGGACTACCTGGGCCCGGAGAAGGCACAGGTCATCCCGGTGGTGAACGGCGCGCTGGGGCAGCCGACCAAGCTGGTCGCCGACGCGCACCACGCCGGACTGAAGGTCGGGCCGTACACGTTCCGCAACGAGAACAACTTCCTCCCGCAGAACCTGCGCTCGTCGGCGAACCCCGCCGAGTACGGCAACGCGTTCGCCGAACAGGAGGCGTTCCTCAAGGCGGGCGTCGACGGCTACTTCGCCGACCACCCGGACACCGCGCTGGAGGCCGTGAAGGCTTTCCGGGGGCGCTGACGCTGCTCAAGCGCGGGTTCCCTCGCGCCCCTGCACTCGGTGAGGTACGGGGCGACTCGTCTGAAGTGCCATGAACGGTCCGTTCCTTGCAAATTTCGCAAGGAACGGACCGTTCCTTGCATCCGGAGGGGGTGAGGTCGTGACGGGACCTTGACATCCCCAGGTCGGCGGGCCTAATTTCGGCGGATCTCAATGGTCTGTCCGCATACCTTTCAAGTGGGTGCCCGATGGATGTCTCAGACAAGCAGGCCGAACCCGCCGACGAAGACAGCGCCCGGCTCCACCAGCTCGGCTACGCGCAGGAACTCCGGCGCACGATGTCGACCTTCTCCAACTTCGCCGTCTCCTTCACGATCATTTCGATCCTCTCCGGCTGCCTGACCCTCTACGGGTTCGGCATGAAGACCGGCGGGCCCGCCGCGATGATCTGGGGCTGGCCGCTGGTCGGCCTGTTCGTCATCCTGGTCGGTCTGGGCATGGCGGAGGTCTGCTCCAGCTATCCGACCGCGGGCGGCCTCTACTACTGGGCCGCGAAGCTCGCGCCGAGCAACGGCGCGGCGTGGTCATGGTTCACCGGCTGGTTCAACCTCATCGGGCAGATCGCCGTCACCGCGGGGATCGACTTCGGCGCCGCGCTGTTCCTCAACGCCTTCCTCGACCTCCAGTTCGGCTTCGAGGCGACGCCGGGCCACACGATTTTGCTGCTGGGGATCATCCTCGTGCTCCACGGACTGCTGAACACCTTCGGCGTCAAGATCGTGGCACTACTGAACAGCATCAGCGTGTGGTGGCATCTGGTGGGCGTGCTGGTGATCGTCGGGGTGCTGATCGTCGTTCCCGAGAAGCATCAGGACGCGTCCTTCGTCTTCGGCGAGTTCGTGAACAAGACCGGCTGGGCTTCACCGGTCTATGTCTTCTTACTGGGGCTCCTCGTCGCGCAGTACACGCTGACCGGCTACGACGCCTCGGCGCATATGACCGAGGAGACCAAGAACGCGGCGAAGGCCGGGCCGCGCGGCATCATCAACTCGATCCTGGTCTCCCTGGCCGCCGGCTGGGTCCTGCTGATCGGCCTCACGTTCGCCATCCAGGACTACGACGGCGCCGTGGGCTCCGAAACCGGGGTACCGCCCGCGCAGATCTTCATCGACGCGACCGGCGCGACGACCGGCAAGTTCCTCCTGCTGATCTGTATCGGCGCGCAGCTGTTCTGCGGGATGGCGTCGGTGACCGCGAACTCGCGGATGATCTACGCGTTCGCCCGCGACGGCGCGATCCCGGGTTCGAAGTTCTGGCACCGCATCAACAAGCGCACCCAGACGCCGACCAACGCGGTGTGGCTGGCCGCGGGCGGCGCGCTCCTGCTCGCCCTGCCGTATCTGTGGAGCGCCACCGCCTATGCGGCGGTGACCTCGATCGCCGTCGTCGGCCTCTACGTGGCCTACGTGATCCCGGTGTTCCTGCGGGTTCGCAAGGGCGACGACTTCGAACCCGGACCGTGGAGCCTCGGCCGTTGGGGCAAGCTCGTCGGGACCATCGCGACCGTCTGGGTGTGCTTCATCTTCGTGCTGTTCATGCTCCCGCAGGGATCACCGGTCACCATCGACAGTTTCAACTACACGCCTATCGCCTTCCTCGTCGTACTCGGTGGTGCGGCGGTGTGGTGGTTCGTCTCGGCCCGCAAGTGGTTCACGGGGCCGAAGGTGCAGGGTTCCGAGGAGGAACTCGCCGCCGTGGAAAAGGAACTCAAGGAGCTGGGGTAGCGGCGGCCTCCCGGGAGCGGCCGGCGCGGACTCCGGTCACCGCGGCCGCTCCCAACGCCCCGACCGCGGCGAAGGCATAGAAACCCCACGGGTACGCGATCCCGGCGCTCAACAGTGCGCCGCCGAGGATGGGGCCGCAGATCGCGCCGACGCGGCCGACCCCCGCCGCCCAGCCGATTCCGGTGGCACGCATCGCGTCCGGGTACGTCTTGCCGATGTAGGCGTACACGAGCACCTGCGCGCTGAACACGAAACCACCGGTGAGGAACACGGCCACGTACAGACCGGCCGCGGGCAGTTTCACGCTCAGCAACGCCAGGAACACCGCCGCTCCGAGGAACCAGAAGATCACCGCCGGCCGCACGCCTGCCTTGTCCGCCACCCGGCCCGCGACGAGCAGGCCGACGACACCGCCGAGGTTCAGCGTGAGCAGCAGGCCGAGCGCGGCGCCCAGCGGATATCCGGCCTGGCGCATGATCTCCGGCAACCAGGTGTTGAGCCCGTAGACCAGCAGCAGCCCCATGAACGACGTCACCCAGAAGGCGATGGTGGCGCGCAGGAGCCCGCCGCGGAACAGCCCGCCGACGACCTCCGTCGCCGACTTCTCCTGTGTGTGCCGCGCCCGCTCGAAGGATTCGGATTCGGGCAGGTACTTGATCATCAGCGGCACCAGCGCGAGCGCGGGCAGCGCGCCCGCGACGAACATCGCACGCCAGCCGAGCGGCTGGATCAGCCAGATACCGAGCAGGGCGGTGAGCACCGCGCCGACGTGGTAGCCGGTCATCACCGTGGTGGTCGCGCTGCTGCCCTTCCCCTTGCGGGCGTACTCGGTGACCAGCGCGATCGCCGTGGGGAGGCAACCGCCGAGACCGAGCCCGGCGAGGAACCGGAACAGCCCGAAGAAGAACGCGGAAGGCGCGATCGCGCAGAGCGCGGTGCACGCCGAGAAGGCGACGACCGCGATGATCAACGCCTTCCGGCGGCCGATGAGGTCGGTGATCGTGCCGATCGCCATCGCGCCGATCATCATGCCGATCAGTCCGGCCGTCGAGATCACCGACGCCGTGCCTGGCGTCAGCCCCCAGACGTGGTCACGGAGCAGCGCGGGCAGCACCGTGCCCAGGACGACCAGGTCGAATCCGTCGAGCAGTACCGCCGTCCAGGCGAGTGGAACCACCCACGAACGGGCCGCGGCAGGGGACATGGGAACCTCCAGCTGTGTTCGCAATGCGCACGAGTATGCACAATCCGAACGCTGTGAGCAAGGCCACCGGGTTCCTGGATGTCAGGAAAGGGGCGTTCAGGACAAAAAATGTCCTGAACGCCCCTTTCCTGACACTTGGGTCAGCGCTTGACGAGGTCTCCGAGGACGCTCCAGGTGCGAAGCCGCTCTTCGCTGTTCCGGAGGCCGCTCTGCGTCGCGACCACCTCGGTCGCCCCGGCGTCGAAGTACCGCCGGATCTCGGCCGCGACGGTCTCTTCGTCCCCGGTGATCACCAGCTCCCCGGCGGAATCCACGCCTTGGACGTCGAAGACCGCGCGATAGGAGGGGATGTCGCGGAAGAACGCGTACTGCCGGTCGACCTGGGCGCGGACGGCGTCGGGATCATCGGTCACGACGACCGGGACCATCGCGATGATCCGCGGTGCCGGACGGCCGGCGGCGGCCTTGGTGATCTCCGGGACGATCAACTCGGAAGGAGCCTTGGGCCCGGCGAGGAACGGGATCGTGCCGTCGGCGAGTTCGCCGGTGACGCGCAGGGCCTGCCGTCCCATCGCGGCGATGATCACCGGGATGTCCGAAGATCCCGCGACAGCGAGCGAAGCCGCGAAGCCCTTGGCATGCGCTCGGACAGTCTCGCCGTGGAAATCGGCTTCGCCGCCGTCGAGCACCTGGCGGAGGATCGTGAGGTACTCGCGCAGGTGCTTGATCGGCGATGGGTACTCGATGCCGTACGCCGGTTCGAGCCAGTTTTTCGCGCCGGTTCCGAGGCCGAGGACGAACCTGCCCCCGGTGGCGGCCTGCGCTGTCTGCGCGAGACCGGTGATCAGCAAGGGATGCCGCGGATAGATCGGGACCACGCCGGTCCCGACGGTGATTCCCGGGACGGCGCGGCCCGCGAGGGCGGCGACGGTGATCGCGTCGTGCTCCATCTGCTGGGAGAACCAGACGGACGCAAGGCCCGCGTCGGCGGCCTGCCGGGTCCGCGTGATGAGTTCGTCGACGATGTTGACGGCGTCCGCGGTATCCCCGGACGGGAGTGTCACTCGCCGTTCACCAGACGAGATCACGCGCACGGTGGCTCGTTCGGCGCGCCCGATGTGGCATGGGAGACGCTGAGCTGAGCGTCCCCAATGCCACATTGGGGACGCTCCGGCTCACCTGAGCCGCGCGAGGAGTGTCAGACGAACTCGTGCCGCACGATCGTCTGCTCCCGGCCCGGACCGACGCCGATCGCCGAGATCCGCGCGCCCGAAAGCTCTTCGAGCCGCTCGACGTAGGCCCGCGCGTTCGCCGGCAGCTCTTCGAAGGTGCGGCAGCCCGAGATGTCCTCGAACCAGCCCGGCAGCTCTTCGTAGATCGGCAGCGCGTGGTGCACGTCGGTCTGCGTCATCGGCATGTCGTAGGTACGGAAGCCGTCGACCTCGTAGCCGACGCACACCGGCACCTTCTCCAGCCCCGACAGCACGTCCAATTTGGTGAGGAAGTAGTCGGTGATGCCGTTGACCCGCACCGCGTAGCGCGCGATGACGGCGTCGAACCAGCCGGTGCGCCGCGAGCGGCCGGTGGTGACGCCGAACTCGCCGCCCTGTTTGCGCAGGTACTCGCCGGACTCGTCGTCCAGCTCGGTCGGGAACGGGCCGGAACCGACGCGCGTGGTGTAGGCCTTGAGGATGCCCAGCACGGTGCCGATCTTGCCGGGGCCGATGCCCGAACCGGCGCTCGCGCCGCCGGAGGTCGGGTTCGACGACGTCACGAACGGGTAGGTGCCGTGGTCGACGTCGAGCAGGGTGCCCTGCGAGCCTTCGAGCAGCACGGTCTCGCCGCGTTCGAGGGCCTGGTTGAGCTGAAGGCGCGTGTCGGCGATGCGGTGCGCGAACTTCTCGCCCGCGGCCAGTACCTCGTCGGCGACCTGGTTCGCGTCGAGCGCCTTGCGGTTGTAGACCTTGACCAGCACCTGGTTCTTGAACTCCAGTGCCGACTCGACCTTCTGCCGGAAGATCTTCTCGTCGAGCAGGTCCTGCACGCGGACGCCGACGCGGGCGATCTTGTCCTGGTAGCAGGGGCCGATGCCACGGCCGGTGGTGCCGATCTTGCGGCTGCCGAGGTAACGCTCGGTGACCTTATCGATCTCCACGTGGTACGGCATGATCAAGTGCGCGTCGGCGGAGATCAGCAGTTTGCCGGTGTCGACGTCGCGTTCCTCGAGCCCGGCGAGTTCGTCGAGCAGCACGGCAGGGTCGATGACGACGCCGTTGCCGATGACGTTGGTGACGCCCGGCGTGAGGATCCCGGACGGGATGAGGTGGAGGGCGAAGTTCTGCCCGTCGGGAAGGACTACGGTGTGGCCCGCGTTGTTACCGCCTTGGTAACGCACGATCCACTGGACGCGGTCGCCGAGCAGGTCGGTGGCCTTGCCCTTGCCCTCGTCCCCCCATTGGGCCCCGATCAGCACGATGGCCGGCATGTGACACTCCAGGTGTTCGGCGACTTGTGGTTTGGCGCTGGTAAATGCCGGTGCATGAGCGTAACGGAGGGCCTTCGGGTGCGCGGAATAGTGGTGGTCTGTCCCGAGGGCGAGCCCACACTCCCGGAGATCGACGACGTCGAAATGGTGCGCGTCCCGAGCCGCCCCGGCAAGACGGATATCGACCCCTTGCTGGGGGAACACGATCACCTGGTGGTCGCGGGCACCGACGCGGACCTCGCGGCCGTCGCGCTGCGGTTGTTACGAAAAGAACAGCTCTCGGGCGTGTCGCTCGGCTTCGTGCCGTCTTCGCCGGACTCCGACGTCGCCCGCGTCTGGAGCCTGCCGACGCAGCCGCTGCGTGCCCTCTCGCTCGCCCTGCGTGGCGAAGTCGATCCGGTGCCGCTGATCCGCGACGACACCGGCGGCGTGCTGGTCGGCCGCGGTGTGCTCGGCATGGTGCGCGGGGTGGCCTACTGCGACGAGCACACCGTCCTGCGCGGACCCGCGCGTTCGATCGAGGTCGAGCCGGACGCGAGCGGGCCGGGACTGATGGTCCGGGTGACCAAGGGGACGCTGTTCAAACGGCCTTCGACGCGGTACGCGCGGGCCTTCCAGCTCGGCTGCATCCCGACCCGGCCGAGCAGCGACGGCGTCGTCCATCCGCGCGCGATGAGCCGGTGGACCTGGTACCGGCACACCGAGGACCTCCGGCTGGTCCGCGGCCTGGACTAGTCCGTTCGGCCCGGAGCCATCAGTTGGACTTTCCGAAGATTTTTCGGCGACGTACACCGGTCCCACCTGCTCGTGACACCCTCCGTTCACAAATAGCCAGCAGAGTGTCATCCGATGGTGTTGCGTGGGTCATATCCGTACCGCATGGTGACCAGGTCCCAAAACCTGACATGAAGGCGGCAATATGCCAACCGCGCTTGCTGTTCGTCGCTCCTTCACCGTTCTCGCCATCTCGGCGATCGTCTCGGCGGGCGTCGTCGGCGTCGCCGAAGCGACGCCCCCGGGCATCCCCTCGGCCGACACCGCCAAGACCCAGCTCGCCGCGCTGACCGTCAAGCCGGACGGTTCCTCGACCGGGTACAGCCGCGACAAGTTCCCGCACTGGTCCGATCAGGGCAACAGCTGCAACACCCGTGAGGTCGTACTGAAGCGGGACGGCACGAACGTCCAGCAGGACAGCGGCTGCGCCGCCGTCTCCGGCAGCTGGTTCAGCCCGTACGACGGCGCCACCTGGACCGCGGCGTCCGATGTGGACATCGACCACGTCGTCCCGCTGGCCGCCGCGTGGCGCACCGGGGCGTCGTCGTGGACCACCTCGCAGCGGCAGTCGTTCGCGAACGACCTCAGCGCGCCGCAGCTGATCGCCGTCACCGACAACGTCAACCAGGAGAAGGGCGACAAGTCGCCGGACGCCTGGAAGCCGCCGACCGTCGGCTACTGGTGCACCTACGCGAAGATGTGGACCACGGTGAAGTACAAGTACAAGCTCTCCGTCAAGTCGGCGGAGAAGACCGCGTTGACGGACATGCTCAACCGCTGCTGAACCTGGTCGATCCGTGAAGGCCTCCTTCACTACCTTGAAGGTAGAGCCCTGCCAGTGGTATCTCCGCTGGTCAGGTGGGTGTTGTGGTGACAGAGGCAGGCTCGGCACAGTGGCCTGGCCCCTTCTCGACTGTCCACAGGGGACGCCTCCCGTGCGGCACTGCCCGATTCGGGCGTTTCTGACCGGGTCGTGAGTGAAAAAGACGGTTCTAGCCCTCATTTTCACTCACGACCCCAGTCGAGAAACGTACACAAACGCATCAAAGGGACATCCAGCGGTCGAACCATGTCCTTTGTGGACACCCGACGCTCAAGACGCCCTGCCATCCGACACCTTCGGATGTCCAGTTCGACTCCACAAGAGTGCCACCGACCAGCGGCTATGCGACTTTGCCGGGACCCTGACCTCAAGGACAGGGAAGGAGGCCTTCACGGACTTTCGGGGCTGCGAGCCGGCTCGGTAGGCGGGCCGGCCCCAAGGTCGTAATCAGCGTGAATCGGGTCGGCACGAGCAAAGCGCGCCGTCGAGGTTCTGGAGCTGGTCGCGTCCAGGGCGAGAGAACCGTCCTCACCACTCACGTGGCCGAAGCCGCACCCGGATTCCGCGGTGCGTCCGGCCTCCGAACTCGTTGCCACACCGCGGAACCGGCACCCCCGAAACCGCCGCGCGCGCCCGCTCGGACGGCTCGAACGCGATAGCTGAGCCGTTCACTCCTCCGGACGCGTGCCCCTCAGCCATTCGGCCCAACGCTTCGGCGGCGCTCCGTAGCGATCGAACGCTCGCGGCGCGAGTTCATCCGGCCCGTATTCACGGTGTGGGGATTCCGATCCCGAGCGAGGCGGCCACACCCGGATTTTACCGGCGAAAGGCATGAAAAAGGCGAAAGCCGCAGGTCTGGACCTCGATACCGACCAACGGGACATCTCCGCGAACGACCGTTCTCCCACGAAAAAGATCTCCGACTCCAGAAACCCGGCGAAAGAACCTAGCCAATCACCAACAGTCAGGAGACACTTACGTGAACGAATGACGCTTCGTGACGAGCTCGTGACCGCGTTACTCTCGGTCACGAGTTTGTCGCGTAATAAGGACCCTATTGGGGGCAACATGGCTTCGGCCGGACGGGTCACTTACCGAGAGGTTTTCGGTGTAGCCGAGTTCCGTTCGCTCTGGTTCGCCGAGCTGTTCTCGATCTTCGGTGATCAACTCGCCCGGGTCGCCCTATCGGTCCTCGTCTTCACCGAAACCCGCTCCGCGACCTTGACCGGTCTCACCTACGCGCTGACCTACGCCCCTTCGTTGTTCGGCGGAATCTTTCTCACCGGGTTCGCGGATCGATTCCCCCGGCGAACCGTGATGGTGGTCGTGGACCTGTTACGGGCCGCGCTGATCGCGTTGGTCGCGGTTCCGGTGCTGCCGTTCTGGGTCCTGTGCGTCCTCGTCGGCGCCGTCTCGCTGCTGAATCCGCCGTTCAAAGCGGCACAGCTGGCCTTGCTGCCGCAGATCCTCGAAGGTGACCGCTTCGTCGTCGGCATGGCGATCCGCAGCATGACCGTCCAATCGGCGCAGCTGGCCGGATTCGCCGGCGGCGGTCTCCTGCTGACCGCGCTCGAACCCCACCTCGCCCTCGCGCTGGACGCGGTCACCTTCCTGATCTCGGCGGTGTTCGTCCGGTTCGGGCTGAAGTCGCGTCCGGCCGCGGCCACCGGCGAGAAGCGCAAGTCGTTCTTCGCGTCGATCGGCTCGGGCGGCAAGATCGTCTTCGCCAGCTCAGGGTTGCGCTCGCTGCTGCTGTTCACCTGGCTGATGGGCCTGCTGCCGGTGTACGAGGGCATCGCGGCACCGTATGTCGCGTCGTCGGGCGGCGGCCCCGAGATCATCGGCCTGTTGCTGGCCGCCGACCCGATCGGCAGCGTGATCGGCGCGTTCATCTACTCGCGCTGGGTGCCGGCACACGTCCGGCCGAAGCTGATCGGGCCGCTTTCGGCACTGACGGCGGTCCCGCTGCTGCTGTGCTTCCTGCAGCCGGGCCCGCTGTCGTCGATCATGTTGTTCGTGCTTTGCGGCGCCTTCGGCACGGTGGCGCTGATGCAGGCGACCGCTTCCCTGACGCTGGCCGTGCCGGACGAGAGCCGGGCACAGGTCATGGGGCTGTCGAACACAGGACTGACCACGACGATGGGCGTGAGTCCCCTGATCGGCGGCATCCTGGCCGATCAGGTGGGCCCTCAGTCGACCGTCGGCGTCTTCGGACTTGCGGGATTGCTACTGACCGTCCCGCTGGCGCTGAGCTGGGGGCGGAACCTCAGCCGCGACCCGGAACGGTGGCAGGAAAGAGACGCCGCGCGCGCAGAACATTGAGGTGTTCCACGCGCCGGCCCGATCGCGCGGACTTCTGGCGCGCGCCCCAGTTCACTGATCCCTACCGGCCATCGCTGGCACCTTTCCCTCGACCCTCTCAGAGAAAAGTACACACCTAGGGAGCTTGTCGACAGCCCGCAAGTCGGTAGAAGCTGTCCGTAAGTAGGGGGTTTCGGAGAATGACGCAAGAGTCAGGGGGAAAGATGATCACATCGGAGGAACGCGCTGGACATCGTTCGGCTCTCACGGTAGCGACGTGGGAGCTGTGGAAGAGGCCTCGACACTGGATCGCCTACACCGGGCTGTCCGTCGCGACGATGCTGGCGCTGACGGGGGTCTTCGCCGCATCCATCGCTATCACGTCTTCGCAGGTCCTGCTGTGTTTCCTGCTCGCCGGGCTCGCCATCGCGCATACGGAGGCGACCCGCCGGATCGAGCGGCAGCGACGCAGTATGAGCGTCACCCCGCACATCAACATGACCTCGGTCTGGGTGCTGCCCGGGGCGATTCTGCTTCCGCCGCAGTTGACGGCGCTTCTCGTGACCGTCATCTATCTCCACCTCGGATATCGCAGTTGGGCGGGCCTTCGGACGGTCAACCCCCATCGAACTGTGGCGAACGCCACATCGATGACGCTGACCGCGTTCGCCGCATGGGCGACCGTGCAGGTCGTCGGCGCCGACACGGAGTCGGTGACGTCGATCTGTGCCGCGAGCCTCGCCTTCTTCCTGATGAACGCCGTCTTCACCGGTACCGGCCTGTACTTCGCGGCGCCCAAGAAGGCGACGATCCAGGCGCTCCTCGGTTCGTGGGACGACAACATCCTCGAAGCCTCGACGGTCTGCATCGGCGCGCTGGTGCTCGCCGTCATGCCGCAGCAGCCGGTGCTGGTGCTGCTCGTCTTCCTGCCGCTGTACCTGCTGCAGCGGTCGGTGCTGATCAAGCAGCTGGAAGAACTCGCCACCACCGACCAGAAGACCCAGCTGCTCAACGCCACGACCTGGCAGCAGGGCGCCGTCCGCGAGGTGGCCCGCGCCGAGCGCGAAAACGGCCAGTTCGGCACGCTGATGATCGACCTCGACCACTTCAAGAACATCAACGACACCTACGGCCACCTGGCGGGCGACGACGTGCTCAAGGGCGTCGCGGCGCTGGTCAAGGCCGAAACGAGGGCGCAGGACCTCGCCGGCCGCTTCGGCGGTGAGGAGTTCGTCGTGCTCCTGACATCGTCGTCGAAGCAGGAGTCCGTCGCGGTCGCCGAGCGGATCCGGCGGCGGATCAGCGAAATGGTCATCAAGACCCAGGACAACGAGGGCAACCCCGTGGTCATCGAGCAGCGGACGGCGTCGGTCGGCGTCGCGACCTTCCCGCTCGACGGCCGGACGATGGACGAGGTCATGGCCTCGGCCGACGCTTCCGTCTACGCGGCCAAACGCAACGGCCGCAACCGGGTCGTCTCCTCGCCGGACCTGGCGACGGTCGCCGAAGAGGCTGGAAGGTCTCTGGAGGCCGTCGCGGCTTAGCGCAACCGCTCCATCACGTCGGCGGCCGCGGTCCGAAGGCGGACCACGCCCCCGACGGTGAATTCGGTGAGCAGGTCGATGAGCGCGTCCGCGTCGGGCGGCTCACCGTCCCAGCTCGCCTGGACGAGTGCCTCGGTCATCGCGAAGAACAGCGTGACCAGGGCCTTGTCCGCGCGGCCGGAATCGACGCCGTGGCTGGCCCAGCGCTGCCTGCTCGCCTCGGTGTAGACACGCGCGAGCCGTTCACGGAGCCGGGTTAGGGCCGGATCGCCCATGCGCTCGGCCTCACGCAACACGGGGAACGCCTCGGGATTCGCCGCGACGAAGGCGAACATGTTGGCGTAGTTGCCGCGCGCCCAGGAGCGGAGCTCGGGCTGCGAGTGATCGAGGGCGGGCGCGCCGATCGCCTCGAAGGCCCGTTCCTCGATATCCGCCACGACCTGGGCGAACAGTGTCGTGCGGTCGCCGAACTGTTCGTAGACGGCCTGCCGGGAGACCCCCGCGCGCCGGGCGATCTGCTCGATCGTCGCGGCCTGCGCGCCGTGCACCGCGAAGACCCCGGCCGCCGAACTCAGCACCCGCGCACGTTGCTCACCGATCGGGAGTTTGCGGGGTCGCCCTCTCGGCGCGGGACTTGACATTGTGCGCCACCTCACTGACTCTCTTTTTCGACACCTCTGTCGAAAATGTTTGTGCTCAACGAGGAGCAAGCATGCGTTCAGGATCCCGGCGCGGTGTGTCCGCCGCCGTCTCAGCGGCCACCATCGCGGCCCTGCTGACCTTC
Source organism: Amycolatopsis sp. NPDC041971 (assembly GCF_055588925.1). Classification (NCBI taxonomy): domain Bacteria; kingdom Bacillati; phylum Actinomycetota; class Actinomycetes; order Pseudonocardiales; family Pseudonocardiaceae; genus Amycolatopsis; species Amycolatopsis sp. NPDC041971. Next base: position 336,902 of record NZ_JBVJCE010000001.1, read on the forward strand.
GGGGCACAGCAGGCCAACGCCGCCCCGTCCTTCTACGACCCCCCGTCGCCACTGCCCGCGGGTGCTCCCGGCGACATCATCCGGCACGAACCGTCCTTCTTCTACGTCGATCCCGTGAAACTCATCAAGGCCGACGCGGACGTCCAGCGGATCATGTACCGCAGCACCGACACCCACGGCAAAGCCAACGCCGTGACCGGCACCGTCCTCACCCCGAAGAAGGCGTGGACCGGCGCGGGCGAGCGGCCGCTCATCGGCTACGCGGCCGGGACGCAGGGTGTCGGCGACCAGTGCGCGCCGTCGAAAGCCCTTGCGGCGGGCACGGAGTACGAAGGCCCCTTCATCGCCGGACTGCTGCTTCGCGGCTACGGCGTCGTCGTCACCGACTACGAAGGCCTCGGAACCCCTGGCGTCCACACGTACGTCAACCGCGTCGCCGAAGGCAACGCCGTGCTCGACTCGATCCGCGCGGCGCAGCGCCTGCCCGAAGCGAACCTGCCGGACAGCGGCCCCGTCGCGACCGCGGGCTACTCGCAAGGCGGCGGCGCGTCGGCGTCGGCCGCCGAATTGCAGCCATCGTACGCACCCGAACTCAAGCTGAAGGGCTCGTACGCGGGCGCCGTCCCGGCCGACCTGGCCGAAGTCGGCAAGAACATCGACGGGCACTACGCCTTCGGATTCCTCGGGTTCACGCTGGTCAGCATGGACGCGGCGTATCCAGAGCTGAACATCCCGGCCCTGCTGAACGCCAAGGGCGTCGAAGCGTTCGAGAAGGTCAAGCAGGAGTGCACGGTGGACGCGATCTTCGCGCACGCCTTCACCCAATCGAAGGACCTGACCAAGGACGGCAGGCCGCTGACCGCATACCTCGGCGAAGAGCCATACAAGACGCGAGTCGGCGAACAGCTCATCGGGGCGCGGAAGCCGGGTGCGCCGACGCTGGTCGTCCACAGCGCTCTCGACGACATCGTGCCCTACGTGCAGGGGCGGACCATGGCGCGCTCGTGGTGTGCGAAGGGCGCGAAGGTGCAGTTCTCGACTTCGCTGGTTCCTACGCACGTGGGCGGGGCCATCCGGGCTTTCCCGGAGGCCTTCGCTTGGCTTGAGGGGCGCTTCGCGGGGCTGCCGGCCGTGGGTAACTGCGGGCTGTTCTAGAGGGCATCAAGTGCAATGAACGGTCCGTTCCTTGCAAATTTTGCAAGGAACGGACCGTTCATAGCGCGCTACTTGAGACCGGTGGCTTCCGCGGCGGCGGGGTCCGAGTCGCTCAGGAACGTCCGGCAGCGGTCGTACTCCTCGGTCTCGCCGATCTTGCCGGCGGCCTTGCCGAGGACGGCGAGGGCACGCAGGAAGCCCTGGTTCGGACGGTGCGACCACGGCACCGGCCCGTGGCCCTTCCAGCCCGCGCGGCGGAGCTGGTCGAGGCCGCGGTGATAGCCGGTTCGGGCGTACGCGTACGCGGCGACGGTCTCGCCGGCTTCGAAGGCCTTCTCGGCGAGGGCGGCCCACGCTTCGCTGTAGTCGGGGTGCTCGGCGGCGACGGCGGTCGGGTCGGTCCCGGCGTCCAGCGCAGCCTGCGCGGCGGTGTGCTCGGGGAGATGCGTCGGCTGTGGGCCGAGGAGGTTCGTCATACAGGCCATTGTGCCGACCGCGTGTGACTAGAAGAACAGGCTCCCGAGAATGCCCCCACCGGCCAGCAGCAGAGCGGCGACGAGGACGGCCGCGACGAGTCGTTTCGGCATCATGGCGGCACACCTTGCCCTGCTTCGCACGCCGACCGCAAATCCGCCACCCCTACGGGTGAACCCCGATTTTCGACCCCGAATGCCCGTCTCGTGACCTGGAGCAGGGAAGATGACCTGCATGACAAAGGCGACAGAAGTGACCGGGGACCTTTCGCCGGGTGTCATCCCCCGCGGCCCCATCGCCAAGACGAGGCTGTTCTTCCAGCTCCACTGGCACCGCGGCGCGCCGGGACAGGCGACACCGGACTGGGTGCTGAACTTCTGCTACTCGATGTGGCTGGCGGCGTTCGCCTTCAAGCTGGTGGGCTCGTCGTGGGACATGTCGTGGCATTTCATGTGGCTGCGGGACGACCTCGCCCCGCCGCATCTGATCAACACCGTCGGCACGGTGATCATCATGGTGCTGGTGGCGATCCACAGCTACACCGGGATGGGCGCCGACCGGCGTTCGCTGCGATTGATGCAGATCGGGCTCGTGGTGTTCCTCATCGCGGCGCCGCTGGATGTCATCAACCACCGCGTCAACGGTCTCGACCTGACCGCGTGGAGCCCGTCGCACATGATGCTCTACATCGGCACGGGCATCATGCAGGCCGGCGTGATCATGGGCTGGCTGAAGTACGCCAAGCCCGGCCGGACGCGCACCGGTGTCCTGATCGGGCTGTGGGTGTTCTTCCTGGAGAACACGTTCTTCCCGAACGGCCAGCAGGAGTACGGCATCCTCGGCCTGCGCGCCTGGGAACGCGGCGCGCCCGAGGCCGAGCCGGAACTGCTGAACTTCGCCGCCGGCCAGATCGGGCATCCGGTCGACCGGGTGGCCGTCGAGTACTTCACGATGCCGATCGACGACTGGGTGTACCCGCTCTGGGGCATCGGCGTGATGGCCCTGATACTCGCGCTGGCGCGGCACACGACCGGCTTCCGCTGGGCGGGGACGACGGTCGCCGCCGCCTACCTCGGCTACCGCCTGGTGATGTGGCCACTGCTGCTCGGGATGGGCTTCCCGATCTCGGTCGTGCCGTTCTACCTGCTGGCCGTCGGCCTCGCCGTCGACCTGGCGTTCCGCATCGGCCGAGGCCATCCGCTGCTGACGGCGGGCGCCGGCGCGCTGCTGGTGACGGCGTTCGGCTACGGGATGCTGTGGGTGCAGTCGCAGTTCCGGCCGTGGATCCTCGGCGACGCGCATACGGAGTCGGCGCCGCCGGTGGCCTACTGGACGGCCGCGGTCTGCCTGGTCGGCGTCGGTGCGCTGTGGGCCGCCGCCGGACCGGGGACGCGGGCGGTGAACTCGCTGCTGGAGAAACGCCGCGAGAAGACGACGCTGCCGGCCGCCTGAGGCTCTGAGTACGTGAAGGCCCCCTTCATCGCGCTAGACGCAATGAAGGGGGCCTTCACGTACTTTCGCATTTAGAGGACTAAATGCGTACTGGTCAGAGCTTGTTGCCTGCGGAACCCAGCGACTGAGCGGCCTCGACGATGCGCGCGGCCATGCCGGCCTCGGCGGCCTTCAGGTAGCTACGCGGGTCGTAGACCTTCTTGTTGCCGACCTCGCCATCGATCTTCAGGACGCCGTCGTAGTTCTTGAAGAAGTGCTCCGCGATCGGACGCGTGAAGGCGTACTGCGTGTCCGTGTCGACGTTCATCTTCACGACGCCGTAGGACACCGCCTCGCGGATCTCCTCGGGCAGCGAGCCGGAACCGCCGTGGAAGACCAGCTCGAACGGCTTCGAACCCGCCGGGAGGCCGAGCTTCTTCGACGCCGCCTCCTGGCCGCCCTTGAGCACGTCCGGGCGCAGCTTCACGTTGCCTGGCTTGTAGACGCCGTGCACGTTGCCGAAGGTCGCGGCCAGCAGGTAGCGGCCGTTCTCGCCGGAGCCGAGCGCGTCGATCGTCTTCAGGAAGTCGCCCTCGGCGGTGTACAGCTTCTCGTTGATCTCGGCCTCGACGCCGTCTTCCTCGCCGCCGACGACGCCGATCTCGACTTCGAGGATGATGTTCGCGGCCGCGGCCTTGCCGAGCAGTTCCTGCGCGATTTCGAGGTTCTCGTCGAGGTCGATCGCGGAGCCGTCCCACATGTGGCTCTGGAACAGCGGGTGCTGACCGTTCTTGACCCGCTCCGCCGAGATCTCGATCAGCGGACGGACGAAGCCGTCGAGCTTGTCCTTCGGGCAGTGGTCGGTGTGCAGCGCGACGTTCACGTCGTACTTGGCGGCGACGACCTGGGCGAACTCGGCGAGCGCGACCGAACCGGTCACCATGTCCTTGACCTTCTGGCCGGACGCGAACTCCGCGCCGCCGGTGGAGAACTGGATGATCCCGTCGCTCTCCGCCTCGGCGAACCCGCGGATCGCGGCGTTCAGGGTCTCCGACGAGGTCACGTTGATGGCCGGGTAGGCGAATTCGTTCGCCTTCGCCCGGTCGAGCATCTCCGCGTAGACCTCGGGGGTGGCGATGGGCATCGTTTACTCCTCCTCGAAGCAGGCTGGTGCACCTCTCGGCCGCATCGTACGAGGTCGGCCGGGAGGTGCCTACAGCCGTCGCGTCAGAGGAGGACGCCGGCGAGCGCCCGGTAGACCGGCAGGGGGTCTTGGTTCAGTACCTGGATGTTCACGTGGTCCGCCCCGGCTTCGATATGCGCGGTGACGCCGCGCGCGACCGCCTCGGCGTCGCCGTGGATGGCCAGCGCGTCGACCAGCTTGTCGCTGCCCTCACCCGCCAGGTCCTCGTCGGTGAAGCCGAGTTTCCGCAGGGAGTTCGTGTAGTTGACGAGGCCGAGGTAGAACTTGACGGTGCCCCGCCCGATCTCCCGGGCCTTCGCCGGATCGGCCTCGAGGACGACCTTCTGCTCGGGCGCGAGCAGCGGTCCTTCGCCGAGGATCTCGCGCGCCTGGCGGGTGTGCTCGGGGGTCATCAGGTACGGGTGGGCTCCCGCTGTGCGGTCTCCTGCGAGTTTGATCACCTTCGGGCCGAGGGCGGCCAGCGCGCGGCCCTCGACGGGCACTCCGGCGGTGTCGAGCGCGTCGAGGTACTCGACCAGCGCGGCGTACGGCTTCTTGAACTCCGCGGTGTGCTCCCGGTGCCCGGCGCCGATACCGAGCAAGAACCGGTCCGGGTGTTTCGCGGCGATGCGTTTGTACGACTCGGCGACCGTGGTCGCGTCGTCCTTCCAGATGTTGACGATGCCGGTGGCCACCTTGATCGTCTTCGTCGCGTCGAGGAGCTCCTCCGCCTTCGCGAGGTCACCCGACGGTGAACCGCCGATCCAGATGGCGCCGTAGCCGAGTTTCTCCACTTCACGGGCGAGTTCGGGGGTGAGCACGCCTTCGAGCTGCCAGATGCCGATCCTGCCGAGTTCGATTCCCATGCTCCGAGCCAACGCCTGCCTCCGCCGATGTCTTCCCTTAAGTTCGGGGTATGGCGAAACTCGGCAGCACCGATCTCGATGTCCAGGGGATCAACCTCGGCGGGAACGTCTTCGGCTGGACCGCGGACCAGGAGCAGTCCTTCGCCGTCCTCGACGCCTACACGGCGGCGGGCGGCAACTTCGTCGACACCGCCGACCTGTACTCCAAGGGCGGCTCCGAGACGATCATCGGCGACTGGCTGGTCCGGCGCGGCCGCCGTGACGACGTCGTCATCGCGACCAAGACCGGCATGTGGGACGAGCGGAAGGGGTTGTCGGCGGCGAACATCGCGGCGGCGGCCGAAGACTCGCTGCGCCGGCTCCGTACCGACCACATCGACCTCTACTACGCGCACATCGACGATCCGGAGACCCCGATCGAGGAGACGCTGCGGGCCTTCGACGCGCTCGTGCGCGCGGGCAAGGTCCGCTACGTCGCGGCGTCGAACTACTCGGCCGAACGGCTGAGCGAGGCACTGTCCATTTCGGACCGAGAGGGGCTGGCGAAGTACGTCGCGCTGCAACCGCATTACAACTTGGTCGAGCGGGACTACGAGCGGGACCTGGCGCCGACGGTCGAACGCGAGAACCTGACTTCCCTCCCGTATTTCTCGCTGGCAAAGGGTTTTCTCGCCGGGAAGTACCGGTCGGAGGACGACCTCGGCGACAGTCCCCGCGCCGCCCGCGCTTCGTCCTATTTGGACGAACGCGGTGAGCGGGTGCTCTCGGCGCTCGACGAGGTCGCGGCCGCCCGCGGCGTCTCGGTCGCGGCCGTCTCGCTCGCGTGGCTGTTCGCCCAGCCGACCGTCACCGCGCCCATCGCGAGCGCCCGCTCGGTCGAGCAGCTGAACGATCTCCTGCCCGCCGTCGACCTGGCGCTCACCCCTGCCGAGGTCGACGCCCTCACCTCCGCCTCGCGCTAGCCACCCCCGCGTTTCGTCCTCTGGATGCGGTAGTTCGCACCGCCAACTACCGCATTCAGAGGACGAAACGCATACTTACTTGTGGGTAGCTTACTCCGGGTAGGTTGGGGTACCGTCCGAAAGCCTTAGGGCTCGGACGAGGAGGCAACGTGGCCAAGAACAGCGTGAACGGCAAGGTCGTCCTGATCACCGGCGCCGCCAGGGGCATCGGCGCGGGGCTCGCCGAACGCCTGGCCGCGCAGGGCGCGAAGGTCGCATTGGTGGGCATCGAAGCCAAGGAACAGCAGGCGGTCGCCGACAAGATCGGCCCCAGCGCGCACGCCTGGGAAGCCGACGTCACCAGCTGGGACGACCTCGAGCGGGCCACCGCCGGCGTCGTCGAGCACTTCGGTGGCATCGACATCGTCATCGCGAACGCCGGCATCGCGACCTCCGGTTTCGTCCGGTCGGTGGATCCGGCCGCCTTCGAGAAGGTCATCGAGGTCGACCTCTTGGGTGTCTGGCGCACCTTCCGCGTCACCCTTCCGCATGTCATCGACCGCAAGGGCTATCTGCTCGCGATCTCCTCGCTGGCCGCGATCACCCACGCGCCCGGCATGGCCAACTACGCCGCCGCGAAGGCCGGCGCCGAGGCGTTCTGCAACAGCTTGCGCGCCGAAGTCGCGCACCTCGGCGTGAAGGTCGGCGTCGCGCATCCGACCTGGATCCGCACCGACCTCGTCGAAAGCGCGGACCAGCACCCCGTCTTCGGCAAGCTCCGCACCGGCATGCCCGGCCTGCTCGGAAAGACCTACCCGCTGTCCGTCGCGCTCGATCACCTCCAGGCCGGGGTCAACAAACGCGCCCGCACCGTGCACGTGCCCCGCTGGGTCGGCGGGCTCAAACTGATCCGCGCGTTCCTGCCGCCGATCATCGAGATCGGCGCGAAGAGCCGGATCAAGAAGGCGGACGCGGCCGCGCTCATGGACATCAAGGAGCGCGGCGCGTACGAATCTTCGATAACCGGTCAGGCAGGCCGGGCCGCCACGAAAAAGGGGTAACCGCATGTCCCGTCGCGACCAGATCCGCATGTCACCCGACGAACTCGCCGCGTTCCTCGACGAGCAGAAGGTCATCAACGTCGCGACGATCGGTCCCCACGGCCGCCCGCATCTCGCGCCACTCTGGTATTACCCGCACGAGTCGGGCGTCGCGACCTGGACTTATGGCTCGTCCCAGAAGGCGAAGAACCTGGGGCGCGACCCGCGCGCCACGGTGCTCATCGAGGACGGCGAAAGCTACGACAAGCTCCGCGGGATCTCCCTCGAAGCCGACGTCGAGGTCATCACCGATATCGCCGTGGTCACCCAGATGGGCATCAAACTCATGCAGCGGTACGCGGGCGCGAAGCCGGGCGATCCCGTTCCGGACGAGCTCGCGGGGTTCATCGGCAAGCAGGCCCCGAAGCGGATCGGGCTGATCTTCCGGCCGACGAAGATCGCGAGCTGGGATCACTCGAAGCTCGGCGGGACATACTGACGGGTAGGTAGTACTAGTAAGTAACTGTTACTTGAGGTAACGTCATCTGGGCCCGAACGCCTCGAAGTGGAGGATTGCCAGATGACCGAGCGATTCAAGGTCGTGATCGTGGGCACCGGTTTTTCCGGGCTCGGCCAGGCCATCCAGCTCGAAAAAGCCGGAATCTCCGACTACGTGATCCTGGAGAAGGCGGACGAAGTCGGCGGTACGTGGCGCGACAACTCGTACCCCGGCTGCGCCTGCGACGTGCAGTCCCACATGTACTCGTTCTCGTACGAGCAGAATCCGGACTGGTCGCGGTCGTTCTCGCCGGCCCCGGAGATCTTGCAGTACCTCAAGGACGTCACCGACAAGTACCGGCTGCGGCGCAAGATCCGGTTCGGCGTCGAACTCACCGGCGCCACCTGGGACGACACCGCGCGCCGCTGGCACGTCCACACCAAATCCGGCCAGGACATCGAGGCTCAGTTCGTCGTCTCCGGCGTCGGCGGCCTGCACATCCCGCAGGTGCCCAAGCTGCCCGGGATCGAGGAGTTCAAGGGCCAGACCTGGCATTCGGCGCAGTGGAACCACGAGTACGACCTGCGCGGCAAGAAGGTCGCCGTGGTCGGCACCGGCGCCAGCGCGATCCAGTTCGTCCCGAAGATCGCCCCCGAGGTCGACGAGCTGACGCTGTTCCAGCGCACGCCGCCGTGGATCATGCCGAAGCCCGACCACGCCATGCCCGGCTGGGCCAAGACCGCGTTCCGCCGCATCCCCGGCGTGCAGCGGCTCTACCGCAACGCGCTCTACTGGTTCCTCGAAGTGCGCGCCGTCGGCTTCAACGGCCATCCCGCGATCATGAAGGCCGGCGAGATGATCGCGAAACGCCACATCGGCAAGGCCATCAAGGATCCGAAGCTGCGCGAGAAGGTCACCCCGGACTACACCATGGGCTGCAAGCGGGTGCTGATCTCCAACGACTACTACCCGGCGATCAACCGGTCCAATGTGGACGTCAACACTGAAGGCGTGCGTGAGGTCAAGGCACACAGCGTCGTCGACGGCGACGGCGTCGAGCACGAGGTCGACGCGATCATCTACGGCACCGGTTTCAAGGTCACGGATGCCTTGGAATACCTCGACATCACCGGGATCGACGGCCGTGACCTCGCCAAGGAATGGGCCACCGAGGGGATGCGCACCCACAAGGGCATCACCGTTTCCGGCTTCCCCAACCTGTTCTTCCTCCTCGGCCCGAACACCGCGCTGGGCCACAACTCCGTGGTCTTCATGATCGAGTCGCAGGCGCGGTACGTCGTCGACGCGATCGAACTCGCCGATTCCCGTGGCGCCGCCACGATCGACGTCCGCGCCGGCGTTCAAGAGAAGTTCCAGCGCGAGATCCAGGACAAACTCGTCAAGGGTGTGTGGACCCAGGGCGGCTGCAAGAGCTGGTACCTCGACGCGAAGGGAGTCAACCGGACGATCTGGCCCGGGTTCACCTGGCGCTACTGGCTCGAAACCCGCAAGGTCGACCCGAGCGACTACGAACTCAGCGGCCGGTCGTCGTGACGGACCTCGAACAGATCGTCCTGCACGCGCGCGACGTCGAGTTCGACTGGGCGTCGCTGCCGATGCACTGGATCCCGGGCGAACCGCAGGCGACGCACACGATCAACGTGCTGCATCTGGCGCTGCCGGAGGGCGAACGCTGGTTCGTCGAGGTGTTCAAGCAGGCCGTGCCGCTGATCCGCGACGAGCGGCTCAAGGAGGACGTTCTCGGCTTCATCGGCCAGGAGGCCATGCACGCCGAGGCGCACGACGGCGCCGCGGAACACCTCGAAGCGGCGGGTGTCCCCGTGCGGCCGTACATCGCGCAGATGGAGTGGATGTTCCGCCGCCTGCTCGGCGACCGCGACCTGTCCGCCCGACGGCGTGAGGAATGGCTGATCGAACGGCTCGCCATCGTCGCCGCGATCGAGCACTACACCGCTTTCCTCGGCCAGTGGATCCTCGACGCCGAAGCGCTCGACAAGGCGGGCGCCGACCCGACGATGCTGGACCTCCTGCGCTGGCACGGCGCCGAGGAGGTCGAGCACCGCTCTGTCGCCTTCGACCTGTTCATGCACCTCGACGGCCGCTACACCCGCCGCGTGCGCAGCATGCTCGTGGTGACGCCGGTGCTCGCGTGGGTCTTCTTGCGGGGCACCAGGTTCCTCATGAAGAACGATCCGACGCGGCCGGGCAAGACGAGTTTCCGGACATATCTGCGCATCGCGAAGCTCGGCCTGCTGCCCTCGGGCAAGCAGTTGCGGCGCGAGATCCGGCCGTACTTCCGGAAGTCCTATCACCCGACCGAAACCGGCGACACCGATCAGGCCGTCGCGTACCTCGCGAGTTCTCCGGCCGCGCTGGCCGCCGACGCACCACGATGAAGACACCGCCGCGGCCGCTGCGCCTCGACGGCAGCGGGCGTACCGACCGCGCGATGGCGTCGCTGACGGGTGTCGTCGCGCTGTACCGCAGGCTCAGCGGGGTGAGCGGACGCCGTCGTCCACCGGTGGCCGCCGTCGACCGTGATCTTCCGTTGGTCGTCGACGATGTCCGTGCCGAGGCCGACGGCGTGGCCGGGCTGCGGCTGGTGCACGAACGCGGCGAACCACTGCCGCGATGGCGGCCCGGCGCGCACATCGATCTCTCGCCGCGGCCGGGGCTGGTCCGGCAGTACTCCTTGTGCGGCGACCCGGAAGACCGCTCGGGCTACCGCGTCGGCGTCCGGTTGCTCGGCGAGGGATCGACCGCGGTGCACGCCTTGAGGAAGGGCGCGCGGATCACCGCCCGCGGCCCGCGTAACGCTTTCCCCTTCGTCACGAGCCCGGCGTACCTGTTCATCGCGGGCGGCATCGGGATCACGCCGATCCTGCCGATGGTGCGGCGGGCGGCGGCTTCCGGCGCGGACTGGCGACTGGTCTACACCGGTCGTGACCGGGCTTCGATGCCGTTTCTGGACGAATTGTCCCGCTTCGGCGACCGCGTCCGGATTCGTCCGGACAAGGACTACGGCGTTCCCGCTTCCGGCGCCGAGCTTCTCGAAGGGGCACCGGAAGGCGCGCCGATCTACTGCTGCGGCCCGGTTCCGATGATCGTCGGTGTCCGCACGGACGCGGCGCTGCGTGCTTCGGGGCCGGTGTTCTTCGAACGGTTTTCGACGCCGCCGATCGTCGGCGGCAAGCCGTTCCGCGTCGAATTGGCTCGCAGTGGCAGGGTTTTGGCCGTGCCCGCCGACCGGACGACGCTCGACGTCCTGCGCGAAACCGTGCCCGGCATCGCTTATTCGTGCCGTCAGGGGTTCTGCGGGACGTGCGAACTGCCGACGGTGACCGGCGACCGCGTCCGAATCTGCGTCGAACGCGAGCCGGTCACCCTTGATCTCTGAGCTGTCAGGCTTCCTTCGGGATCCACGAGCCGATCACCGGCTTGAACTCGCGCACGGACCGCTTCGCGACAACACCTTCGAGGTGGTACGGATCCTTGTCGATGATCTCGAGCAGCGCCGCTTCGTCGGCCGCCTGGTACATCGAGATGCCACCGGAACCGTCGCCCAGCGGGCCACCGAGCGCGACGACGCCCTGGTCGGCGAGGGCGGACAGGAATTCCCGGTGCCGGGGGCGCACGTCCGCCAGCTTCTCCTGCACGTACGTGATCTCCACCAGGAACCAGGCCATCGACATCTCCAAGTCACTCCGACAGGGTTGCGACAGACGCTACCCAGCGTCTGAAGGATCCGATCAGGCAGGAGTCCCACCTCACCCGATACGCTGACCTGGCGCCACGCACAGGTTGTGCTTCAAAGGGGTAAATGAACAGGTAGGGGTACATGCTCGAGGGCAATGCGGAACGCAGTGTCGAGGTGACCCTCGGCCACCTGCGCACCATGGACGGACCGGTCGCGCCACCGCCGCCTGCGGCACCGCTGACCCTTGAGGATCTCTATCGCCAGCACCGGATGCGGCTCGTCCGGCTGGCCATCCTGCTCGTGGACGAACCGGCGACCGCCGAAGACGTCGTCCAGGAGGCGTTCACCGGGCTGCACCGCAACTGGGGACGCCTGCGCGACGCCGCCGCGGCCGTCGGGTACCTGCGCACCGCCGTGGTCAACGGATCACGCAGTGTGCTGCGCCGCCGCAAGACCGCGCGCGAGTACGTCGCGCCGCATGCCGTCAACGCGCGTTCGGCCGAAAGCCTCGCCATGCTGTCGAGTGAACATCAGGCCGTGGTGAGCGCTTTGTCCAAACTGCCCCCTCGCCAACGCGAGGTTTTGGTCCTTCGTTACTACGGTGGGCTGAGTGAGGCCGAAATCTCGGAGGCCGCCGGGATTTCGAAAGGTACCGTTAAGTCAACCGCCAGCCGGGCGCTGGAAGCACTGCAGAAAGCGATGCAGTCGCCGAACTGAGACCCGGCCCCAATCTCGAGCGCTGGGTTGTGCCGCCATGCTTGGTCCAGACCAATATATGCTGGGGGGCGTGAGAGGCGCCGGAGATTTCGTGATCGTGGGTGGCCGGGTCGTCGCCCCGGACCGTGTACTCGACGACGGCTGGCTGGCTATCGCCGGCGGCAAGATCGTCCAAGTCGGTTCCGGGACACCCCCGGACATCGGCGGTGCCGACTACGTCGACGTCGGCGGGTGCCTGGTCGTGCCAGGCTTCGTCGACACCCACTGCCATGGCGGTGGGGGCGGGTCGTTCTCCAGCGCGAGTCCCGAGGAGCTGTACCGCGCGATCCGCGCGCATCGGCGGCACGGGACCACGACCATGCTCGGCAGTCTGGTCTCGGACCCCCTTCCGGTACTCAGGGACCAGATCGCGGCCCTGCGTGAGCTGGTCCAAGAGGGTGAACTTGCCGGAATTCACCTTGAAGGACCCTTCATCTCGAAGGCCCGTTGCGGAGCGCACGATCCGGGAACGCTGATCGAGCCGGACACGGCCACGGTCAACGCGCTGCTCACCTCCGGCCGCGGCGACATCCGGATGGTCACCCTCGCCCCCGAACTGCACGGCGGGATCAAGGCGGTCCGGCAACTGGCCGAATCGGGTGTCATCGCCGCCATCGGGCACACCGACGGCGTCGAGGACCAGATCCTCCCCGCGATCGACGCGGGCGCTTCCGTCGCGACGCATCTCTTCAACGCCATGCGGCCCCTCCACCACCGCGAGCCGGGCCCGATCGGCGCCCTTCTCGACGACGAACGAATCACCGTCGAACTGATCTGCGACCTCGTCCACGTGCACCCCACCGTGCTGCGGCTGGCCGCGCATCACGCCGGCAAGGGCCGGACGGTGCTGATCACCGACGCCATGTCGGCCACCGACGCCGCGGACGGCAGCTACATCCTCGGCCGCCTCGAGGTCGACGTCCGCGACGGTGTCGCCACCCTGGCCGGGAACGGCTCGCTGGCCGGCAGCACGCTGACCATGGACGCGGCCTTCCGAAATCTGGTCCGCGGCGCGGGCATCGACCTGCTCGACGCCGTCCGCGCGACCTCCGGACGGCCGGCCGAACTGCTCGGCCTCGCCGACCGGACCGGCTCGCTGCGCGCCGGGCTCGCGGCCGACGTCGTCGTGCTCGATCGCGACCTCCGGCCGGTCAAGGTGCTGCGCCAGGGGGAATGGGTCAAGGAGGACGCTGCGGCTACATTGAGCGCCACGGCCCCGCTGAGCGGCGCGGTCGAAGGCGGTGTGTCGGTCAGCGACGGGTAGTGGCGAAGGGAGTCCGGATGAGCGAGCCCAAGGACCCGGAAAAGCTCCTGTCCGACGCCTTGCGCGCACAGGCCGTCTTCGCTCCTTCGGCGGAACGCGTCTCGGAAGCCACTGCGGACAAACCGACCGAAACGGACACGGGGAGTAGCGTTCCGGAGGTTCCTGCCGGGAAGAACGAACTGCCCCCGCAGTACGGGCTGCTCTCCGGTGCCGGCGCCGACTCGCTCGAACGGGAACGCGTCGCGCTCGAAGACGCCGAAACGGCCAGGCTGGCGGAGCGTCCGACGCCGCCTCCAGCGCCTTCGCCCAGTAGCGCGCCTTTGCCCGCGTACTGGGTGCTGCTGCTCGCCGTACTGCTGGGGCTGGCCGCCGGTTCGGTGATCGGGCTGCTCACGCTGATCTGAGCCGCCTCTCCCGTCGAGTCAGAGCACTCAGCGTCACCCTGTACCGTTTCGGTGTGATCCTGGCGCAGAACAACGTGACGACGATGGGCCTCCTGCCGGAGTGGCTGGACCCGCAGCACCTGCTGAGCGGGTTGACCGTGCCGGTCATCACCGTGCTCTGCCTGATCATCTTCGTCGAAAGCAGCATCTTCCCGGTGCTGCCCGGTGACTCACTGCTGTTCACCGCGGGCCTGTTCATCGCGAACGGCTCGATCGAGGCGCCGTTGTGGCTGGTGTGCGTCCTGGTCACCGTCGCCGCGCTGGTCGGCAACGCGGTCGGCTACGGCCTGGGGCGGAAGGTCGGCCCCTGGCTGTTCCGGAAGCCGGATTCGAAGTTCTTCAACCAGAAGTACGTGGACCAGACCCACGCCTTCCTCGAAAAGCACGGGCCGAAGGCGGTCGTGCTGGCGCGGTTCGTGCCGTTCGTGCGGACGTTCATCACCTGGATCGCCGGCATCGGCAAGATGGACCCGAAGAAGTACTTCACCTACACCGTCATCGGCGGCATCCTGTGGGCCGCCGGGATCACCGCGCTCGGTCACCTGCTCGGCGGCGTCGCGTTCATCCGCGACAACGTCGACGCTATCTTCATCCTGATCGTGCTGGTGTCGGTGGTGCCGATCGTGATCGAATACATCAAGGCCCGCCGCGAGAAGAAGCACGCGGACACCGCGACCGGCCTCGTCGCCGAGACCGCCGAGGACATCACGCAGCAGATCCCGCGCATCCGCGACTGACCTCTCCGACGTGCCATGAACGGTCCGTTACTGGCAAATTTTGCAAGTAACGGACCGTTCATGGCGTTCAGAGGGAGAACATCGAACCCGGGTTGAAGAGGTTCCCCGGGTCGAGGGCCCGCTTGATCTGGCGATGCACGTGAAGGCCGACTTCGCCGATCTCCTTGACGAGCCACTCGCGTTTGATCCGGCCGATGCCGTGCTCTCCGGTGACCGTCCCGCCCAGGGACAGGCTGACGTCGAGGATCGCGTCGAAGGCCGTCCGCGCGCGGGCGAACTCGTCCTCGGAGTCCGGCGCGTAGACGATCGTCGGGTGCATGTTGCCGTCACCGGCGTGGCCGACGACGGCGATCCGCAGGCCCACTTCCTCGCTGATCCGCTCGCAGCCGGCGATCAGGTCGGCGATGCGCGTGCGCGGCACGCAGACGTCGTCGGTCAGCCAGACGCCGTACATCTCCAGCGCGGTGAGCACGACCCGCCGCGCCTGCAGCAGCATCTTGCCCTCTTCGATGTCCTCCGTGGCATAGGCCAGATCCGCGCCGCAGTCGACGCAGATCTGTTCCAGCGCCGCGAGTTCCCGGCGCGCGACCTCGCCGCCGGAGTCGGATTGCGCGAGCAGCAAGGCTTTGCAGTCCGAACTCGTGCCGAGGTCGGTCTTGAGGTAGGCCTCGGCGGCCTTGATCGACGTCGCGTCCATGATCTCCAGCAGCGACGGCACCAGCCCCTCGCGCACCACCCGCGCGACGGCCTCGCCCGCGGCTTCCGTGCTGCTGAAGGCGGCGACGAGGGTGGCTGGCGGCTGCGGCAACGGTTTCAACGCGACGGTCGCCTGCGTGATCACGCCGAGCGTGCCTTCACTGCCGACGAAGAGCCGCGCGAGGTCATAGCCCGCGACGCCCTTCACCGTGCGGCGCCCGGTCTTCAGCAGTGAGCCGTCGGCGAGCACGACTTCCAGTCCCAGCACGGAATCCGTGGTGACGCCGTACTTCACACAGCACAGCCCACCGGCGTTGGTGGACAGGTTTCCGCCGATGGTGCACCAGTCGTAGCTGGACGGATCCGGCGGATAGAACAGGCCGTGCTTCTCCACCGCGTTACGGAAATCGAGGTTCACCACGCCGGGCTGCACGACGGCGAGCCGGTTGCCTTCGTCGATCTCGACGATCTGGTCGAGTTTGGTCAGCACCAGCACGACACAGCCGTCGATCGCGTTCGCGGCGCCGGACAGACCACTGCCGGCGCCGCGCGGCACGATCGGCACCTCGAACTCCGCGCACGCCTTCACCACGGCCTGCACACCTTCGACGTCGGACGGCAGCACCACCGCGAGGGGTTTGCCGCTGGCGGCCAGCGGCATCATGTCGCGCGAGTAGGCGTCCGTGACGTCGGTGTCGGTGAGCACCGCGGCTTCGCCGAGATGCTCGCGGAGCCGGGTGAGCAGGGCATGGTTGTTCATGTCCTCATCGTAGGCGCCACTACGTCCGCACTGCGGAAATTTTCTTCCGATCAAGCAGGATGTAGGCCTGAACACCTGTATAGACGAGCACGGCCACTCCTGCCCATGCGGTCACGTGCACCCCCTGGGTGAAGGCCTCGCGAGCCGATGCCAGGAGTGCCTGTCCCGCGGCGGGGTCGAGCTGCCGCGCGGTGGCGACGGCACCGCCGAGCGTGTCCCGGGCGGATTCGGCCGTTCCCTCCGGCAGACCGGACCGGTAGACCGCGGTCGCGACGCTGCCGAGGATGGCCGTGCCCAGCGCGCCGCCGAGCTCGAACCCGGTCTCGGAAATCGCCGACGCCGCCCCGGCCCGTTCGGCCGGAGCTGCCGAAATGACCAGGTCGTTCGTCAGCGTCTCGGACAGGGCGACACCGCCCCCGAGCAGCGTGAACGACACCACGACGTACGCGAGCCCACCGCCGGACGACACCTGCGTCAACGCGAGGAACCCGACCGCGGCGATCAGGAGACCGACACTGACCAGCACGGATACGCGGATCCGCTTCGCGAGCCAGGCCGCGAGAAGCGCGCCGGTGACACCGGCGGCCGTCGCCGGGAGCATCCACAGAGCGGCGACGACCGGGGTCAGCCCCAGCACCAGCTGCAGGTACTGCGGCACCAGGAACAGCAGGCCGACCATGGCGAACACACCGAGCATGTTCGTCACGACGGAACCGCTGAAAGCCCGGTTCGAGAACAGCTTCAGGTCGAGCATCGGCTCGTCGAGGCTGTTCTGCCTGCGGACGAACACGACACCGAGCGCGAGCCCGACCAGGACACTGACCGCGGCCTTCCACGTGAAACCGTGTTCGGCGACCAGCTTGATGCCGTAGACCACCGGCAGCATCGCGGCCAGCGACAGCAGCGCCGACAACGGGTCGAACCGGCCCGGCTTCGGGTCACGCGCCTCCGGCAGCAGGAACGGGCCGACGACCAGCAGCACCAGCATCACCGGGACGTTGATGAGGAACACCGAACCCCACCAAAAGTGCTCCAGCAGCCAGCCGCCGAGCACCGGCCCGAGCGCCATTCCGCCGGAGAACCCGGCACTCCACACGGCGATCGCGGTCCGGCGCTGTTTGGCGTCGACGAAGATGCTGCGGATCAGCGACAGCGTCGACGGCATCAGCGTCGCGCCACCCACACCGAGCAGCGCCCGCGCGATGATCAGCATGAACGCGCTGGTCGAGAAGGCCGCGAGCACCGACGCGGCACCGAACGCCGCGGCACCCATGAGCAGCAGCTTGCGACGGCCGATGCGGTCACCGAGCGTGCCCATCAGGACCAGCAGGCCCGCCAGCATGAACGAGTAGATGTCGACGATCCACAACTGCTCCGCACCGGTGGGTGCCAGATCCTCGGACAGGAACGGCAGCGCGAACCCGAGCACCGTCATGTCCACGCTGATCAGCAGCACCGGAAGCACCAGTACCGCCAACGCCCACCACTGCTTGCGCCCCGCCATGGCGCACTCTCCTCACTTAGGTAAACCGTCCGGACGGTACAGTCACCGTCCTGGTCGAAGGTAAACCGTCCGGACGGTATAGTCAACTGATATGGCGAAGACCTCGGCGAAGGAACACATCCTCGACTCGTACGAGGAGATACTCATCGAACAGGGCCCCGGCGGGGTCACCCTGGAAGCCGTCGCCGCCCGCGCGGGAGTGTCGAAGGGCGGCCTGCTCTACCACTTCGGCTCGAAGGACGCCCTGGTCGACGGCCTGATCGAACGCCTCGCCACCTTGTCGGACGAAGACCTCGAACAGGCACGCAAGGCGCCGGAGGGCGTCGTTTCCTGGTACCTGCGTACCGCCATCACCGACGTGACCCAGCGCAAGCCGCTGCACCGCACGACCATGGCGACGATCCGGATCATGCTCACCGAGCCGCGGGTCGCCGAGGTCGTCCAGGTCTACAACCAGAAGATCCACGACCTGATCAGCGAGCACGTCGGAGACCCGCTGTCCGCCGAACTGATCATCCTGGTGGGCGACGGCCTCTACCTGCGGGCGGCACTCGGCCGAGACGACGCGAGTCCCTTGCTCGACCGCGTCGACGAGATCCAGGCCCGCATCCAGCGCTGACCCCCCTCCCGCATTTCGTCCTCTGAATGCGGTAGTTGCACGCACAAGGACCGCATTCAGAGGACGAAACGCGGGGGGCTACATCCGCAGGCCGTAGACGCGTTCGATCGGGATGGTGAGCAGAACGCGCTGGTCGGCGACCATGGCGTCGCGGAACTCGTCCCAGTCCGGATGCTCGCCCCGGGCTCGCCGATAGTGGTCCACCAGCGCGTCCACGGTCGCGTCATCGCGCGAAGCGGCGGTCGGCGTCAGCACCGCGGGCCCCTCGACGACGACGTAGCCGTTGCCGCTCTCGGTCGAGACGTGGAACGTGGCCCGCGGGTCGCGCTGAAGGTTCTTCGTCTTGGCACGCGGCGCGGTGATCGAGATCAGGATCGCGCCGGCGTCCGCGTCGTAGAGGTAGTTGACGGTCGACAGCTGAGGCCTCCCGTCGCGCTTGATGGTGGCGAGGGTGCCGAAGTTTCGGTCAGCGAGGATCGCGCAGAGCGCGGAGTCGGTCATGCCTCCATCAAAGCGCGAGTCGCCCCAGGCCGCTAAAGCGCAGCTCAACGATCCAAGACGGGCGAACCGGACAAACATGCACGAATAAATGTGCTTGCATGCGGCAACTAAAGTGTTGTCCGACACACAACGTCACTTTCTTCTTGCGAAGCTCTCCTGAGAGGAACATCCTTGCTCTAGGCAACTAGTTGCAGTGACCAAGCAACCGGCGAGAGAGATCACCATGACACCCACGACACCCGGCACCAGGTCGAAGGCCGACCTCGACCTGGCCGACACCCTCGGGCACGAGCTCGTGCGGCTCGTTCGCCTGGTCAACCGGGCCAAGTCCCAGGTGTCCAAGCAGGGGCCGGACGGCATCGAGCGGGCCGCGTACGCGATCCTCTTCTGCCTCATCCACGTCGGACCCCAGCGGACCAGCAAACTCGCCGAGTTCCTGCATTCCGAAATCTCGACCATCAGCAGGCAGTCGAGCTCTCTCGTCCAGCACGGGCTGGTCGAGCGCCTGGCCGACCCCGAAGACGGCCGCGCCTGCCTGCTCGCACCGACCGCCGAAGGACATCGGGTCTTCGAGGAGAACCGCAAGCAGCGGAACCAATGGCTCGCCGAGGTGCTCGGCGACTGGTCCGACGAAGACCGGAAAACCCTCAACTCGCTGTTCCACCGGCTGAACGACGATCTCGAAAAAACATCTCCACAGTTCGCCGACCCCGCGTCGGCGTCGAAGGCCAAGGGGGCCTGAAGCAATGAGTTCCACCGTAGAAAGTCCGCCAGCCATCCACGAAGATGGTCCCCGGCTCAGTCACCGTCAGATCGTCACGATCCTGATCGGCCTGATGTCGGGCATGTTCCTGGCGGCGCTCGACCAGACGATCGTGGGCACCTCGATCGTCCGCATCGCGAATGACCTCAACGGGTTCGACCTGCAGGCCTGGATCACCACGGCCTACCTGATCACCTCGACGATCGTCACGCCGATCTACGGCAAGCTGTCCGACATCTACGGGCGCAAGCCGTTCTACATCGCGGCGATCTCGATCTTCCTGATCGGTTCGGTCGCCTCGGCGTTCGCGACGTCGATGTACGAACTCGCCGCGTTCCGCGCGGTACAGGGGCTCGGCGCCGGCGGGCTGATGTCGCTGGCGATGACGATCATGGGTGACATCGTGCCGCCGCGGGAACGTGCCCGCTACCAGGGTTACTTCCTCGCCGTGTTCGGGATCTCCACCGTGCTCGGGCCGGTGCTCGGCGGGTTCTTCGCCGACTTCGACAGCCTCGGCAGCTTCTTCGGCAGCCCGATCGACGGCTGGCGCTGGGTGTTCCTGATCAACGTGCCGATCGCGATCGTCGCGCTGTTCGTCGTCGCCCGGGTGCTCAACGTGCCGCATCAGCGCCACGACCACAAGATCGACTGGTGGGGCGGGCTCGCGCTCGTCGTCGCCGTGGTGCCGTTCCTGATCGTCGCCGAGCAGGGCAACAAGTGGGGCTGGGGCTCCCAGAACGCGATCATCTGCTACGTCATCGGCGCCATCGGCGTGGTCGCCTTCATCTTCATCGAGAAGCTGATGAAGGACGCGGCGCTGATCCCGCTGCGGCTGTTCAAGAACTCGACCTTCACGGTCGCGATCATCGGCGGTGTCATCGTCGGTGTGGCGATGTTCGGCGCGATCATGATGATCCCGCAGTACATGCAGGTGGTGCTGGAGTTCTCGCCCACGGAGTCGGGTCTGCTGATGATCCCGCTGATGGCAGGCATCATGAGCGGTTCGATCATTTCGGGCCAGATCACCAGCAAGACCGGTCGCTACAAGGTGTTCCCGGTGGTCGGCACGCTGCTGATCGCGGCGGGCTCGTTCTTCTTCGCGCAGGTCGAGTACAACAGCGAGCTGTGGCACCCGCTGGTCGCGGCCGCGATCATCGGCCTCGGCCTCGGTGCCTGCATGCAGACGCTGATCATCGCGGTGCAGAACGCGGGCCCGCGCAGCGACATGGGCGTCTCGACCGCTTCGGCGACGTTCTTCCGGCAGATCGGTGGTACCGCGGGTGTCGCGGTGTTCCTGACGATCCTGTTCAACGTCCTGCCGGGCAACATCACCAAGGCGTTCGGCGGCAACGCGCCGACCGGTGAAGGCGCCGCGGCGCTGGGCGATCTCACCACGAACACGAGCGGTATCGCGAACCTGCCCGAGGCCATCAAGACCCCGGTGCTGATCGGCTTCACCGAGTCGATCACCACGGTGTTCTATGTGGCGGGCGCGGTCGCGCTGCTGGCGACGCTGGTCCTGATGTTCATGAAGGAGATCCCGCTGCTCGATGGCTCGGCTCCTTCGGCGGCTTCGGCTCTCGAGGGCGGCGAAGCACTCCTCGAAGAGGACGAAGCGCCTGTCGAAACGGCCTCCGAGAAGACGGTCGTGACCGCGCCGGTCGAGCCGGGCAAGCACGCGATGACCAACGGGAACGGGGCCTACCGGGCCGGATCCGCGCAGATCAGCGGACATGTCCGCCGGGACGACGCCACGAACGTCGCGGGGGCGGCGCTGACCCTGATCGACCACAACGGCAATCAGGTGGCCAGGACGCACACGAACGACAACGGCGTCTACTCGTTCGCCGGCATCGTGGGCGGGCGGTACACACTCGTCGCCAGCGGCCGCTGGTTCCGGCCGATCGCGGCGACGCTGACCGCCACCGGCGCCGGGGTGCTGCGCCACGACTTCGAACTGGTCAGCACGATCCTGCTGAGCGGGGTCGCCCGCACCGACGGCGACCGGGTGGTGCCCGACGCGCGGATCACCGTGCTCGATTCCTCGGGCGGCGTCGCCGCCGTGGCGAGGACCGACGCGGAGGGCGGCTACACGGTCAGCGACCTGCCCGCCGGGACCTACACGGTGATCGCGAGCGGCTACCCGCCCGCGACCAGCCGGTTGGACCTGCTCGGCGGTGACGGGGCACTCGGTTATGAGGCACAGCACGACGTCCGGCTGAGCTACGACCAGGCGCTCGACGAGCTTGTCGAGCACTAGTCGCCGGCGCTATGAACGGTCCGTTCCTTGCGAATTTCGCAAGGAACGGACCGTTCCTAGCACGGGCGGGAGACGTGACCGGACCTTTCGGACACCTCGATTCCACCGATCGGTGCAGTGCGGTTCGCGAAGTACACGTAGGCTCGCGTCGTGAGTGAGGTGTACACCGAGGCCGCGGGCATCGGCGTGAGCTGGCTCGACACCGCCGGGCCGGTGCTCGTCTGGGTGATCGTGCTGAGCTTCATCTTCGTGGAGTGCGCGCTGATCATCGGCCTGTTCCTGCCCGGAGACTCCCTGCTGTTCGCGGCCGGGGTCGTCCTCGCGCAGCACGGGTCGGACCTGAACGCGTGGCTGCTCTCGGCCGCCGCGCTGCTCGTGGCGATCCTCGGCAACCAGGTGGGTTATTACATCGGCCGGACGACAGGCACGAAACTGATCGCCAGGCGCGGCGGCAAGGTGCTGAACCGGCACAACCTCGACCGCGCCAGGACGTTCCTGGACCGCAGGGGTTTCTTCGCCATCGTGGCCGCGCGCTGGATCCCGTGGATCCGCACGCTGGCGCCGCTCATCGCGGGGACCGCGCGGATGGATCCGCGCCGGTTCGCGCTCGCGACGGCGCTGGGCGGGCTGCTCTGGGTGCCGACGCTGGTGCTGCTCGGCTACTACGGCGCCGGCCTGCTCGACCAGCTGCCGTGGGTCAAGACGGCGGCGCTGTGGATCAGCGTCGCCTTCTTCGTGGTGGGCACGGCCTACGGCGTGATCCGCTACCGCCAGGAGATGCGGCGGCCCGCCGAAGAGACCGAAGAGAGCAAGGCCTAGGCGTCCGCCCAGATCTCCAGCTGGATCCCGTCCGGGTCACGGAACACGATGACCGTCGAGCCTTCGAGAGTCCGCGATCCCTTCGACGGCGTATAGAAGACGCCGTATTCGGAGAGCCGCGCTTCCCATTCGGCCAGTTCCGATCGCGAAGACACCTTGAACGCCACGTGGTCCAGACCTGTCCGGCGTTCGTCGAATCGCGGCCGCTCGGTGTCCTGGTGCTCGACCAGCACGACCGCGAAACCCTCGCTCGGCGACCTGAGCACGACCTTCCGGAGACCCGTTTCCGGGTCCTCGCGACGGGTGAACTCCTCGAGTTCGAGCACCCGGGCATACCAGGGCACGCTCCGGTCCACATCGGTCACGGTGAGTGCCAGGTGGTGCACAGACATGAGCTTGGACATCGGGAATGACCGTCCTGATCAAGAGCTTGGGGGCGTCACCAGCGTGACACAGGCGCCTCCGGCGACGAGGTGATCCGCCGACTTCCCACATGAATCGTGATATCCGCCGGGAAACAGTGTTGAAAAGTGGCTGAACCGCACGCCGACCCGATATCACCTCGTGACCGCTCCGTGGCCCCGGATGTCAGCGTCCTCCGCCGACGGTCAGCACCGTCCCGGTGGTGTACGACGCCGCCGGGGAAAGCAGCCACAGCACGGCTTCCGCGACTTCGGCGGGTTCGCCCGCCCGTCCCATCGGGATGGTCGGCGCGATCCGCTCCATGCGATCGGGCAAACCCGCCGCGGCGTGCAGTCCGGTGTGGATCATGCCTGGTGCGACGGCGTTGACCCGGACGGATTCTTTCGCCACTTCTTGCGCGACGCCGTAAGTCATCGTTTCGACCGCGGCCTTGGTGCCCGCGTAGTGGACCCATTCCCCGGGTGAACCGGTCCGCGCGGCGGTGGACGACAGCGTCACGATCGCGCCGCCCGCACCGCCGTACCGGGTGGACATGCGGCGGATGCCCTCGCGGACGCACAGGAAGACACCCGTGATGTTGACATCGACGACGCGACGGACGACGTCGACGTCGTATTCGTCGAAGCGGCCGGGGGTGTTGCCGGTGATGGCCGCGTTCGCGACGACCCCGGCGAGGGGGCCGAGCTCGACGGCGGCGTCGAACAGGGCCATCACGTCGTCTTCGGACGCCACATCGCCGCGCCGGGTGATCGCCCGGACGCCGTGCTTTCGGACGCGCGAAGCGACCTCTTCGGCCGCTTCGGCATCACCCGCGTAGTTGACGACGACGTCGTAACCGCGCGCGGCGGCCAGCTCGCAGACCGCCGCGCCGATACCCTTGCTGCCACCGGTGACGATGAGAACACCTGTCATATGGCGAAGTTAACCAGCGGGAGGTTCTCGAGGACCAGGTCGGCCCGGCTGCTGGTGGAGGCGATCAGATCGGCGTTGCGCTGGTCCGAGCCGAGTGCGCGGCGACGCGCTTCGACCAGCGAACGGCCGTAGCGGCGGTGCCGTGAGACGAGCCGCTCGATGCGCTCGGGTTCGTCCGGCGCGAGGAACCACGACTCGGCGAGGATCGGCTTCACGCCGCTCCACGGGTCGTCCTGCATGAGCAGGTAGTTCCCCTCGGTGATGACCAGCGGGACGTCCGGCGTGACCGCGACGGCACCGGCGATCGGCTCCTCGATCTCGCGGCGGAACTCGGGCGCGTAGACCGTTTCGCGGCCTTCGGCGAGCCTGCGCAGCAGGTGCACGTACCCGGCGGCGTCGAAGGTGTCCGGCGCGCCCTTGCGCTCCGCCCGCCCGAGCCGCTGCAGTTCCACCTGCGCCAGGTGGAAGCCGTCCATCCCGACCACCGCGGCCCTCGTGCCCAGCGCCTTCGCCAGGCCCCAGGCCAGCGTCGTCTTGCCGGACGCGGGGGCGCCGACGATGCCGAGCACACTGCGCTGTCCCGGCTTCGCCAGTGTCCGAGCCCTGCTCAACAGGTCCTCGAACACCGGAGGCATGGCTGTCATGGCAGTCCTTTCTTCGCGACCGCGGCCGTCCACGACCTCGGTCCTTCATGCCGCACCCGTTCGGCGGCCACCTCGTTGGCGAACTCGATCCAGCCCGGGACGTCCCCTCGGTCCCGGGCGACCGCGTACGCGAAAGCCCCGTGCCACACGTCGCCGGCGCCCAGCGTGTCACGCGCCCGGGTGACGGGGACGGGGATGGCACCGGATCCGTCCGTCGTCGACCAGCGGACCGGATCGGGGCCCGCGGTCGTGATGACCACCGGCACGCCGTGCTCGCGGGGGTCGTCCCCGCGGTACAGCGAGGAGCAAGCGGCGATGTCGACCAGCGGCAGGAGTTCGGGGAAGACCGGCTTCCAGCTCCCGGCGTCGAGCACCACCGGGATCGCGCGCTCCTTCGCCCAGCGCGCGACCTCCAGCGCCACCTCCGGATGATGGCCGTCGAGGAGCACGCACCCTGGCATTTCGTCCTCTGAATGCGGTAGTTGCGCGTGCAAGGACCGCATCGAGAGGACGAAACGCGTGGAAGCGTGAGCGTTGCGCGAGACGACGGTGCGCTCGCCGTCGGAGTCACGGACGGCGATGGCGCTGATCGCGGGCGGATCGGGCCGTCCGGGATCGAGGTCGACCAGGTCGACGCCGTGCGCCTCGAGGTCGGCGCGGGCGAGTGCCGCCAGCGGATGCGCACCGGCGACCGTCAGGAGCGTCGCCCCGGCGCCGAGCGCGGCCACGGTCACCGCCGCGTTCGTCGCCGGCCCCCCGGCGGCGACGTCCATCGACAGCGAACGCACCTTCTCGCCCGGCGCCGGGATCTCGGCGACGCGCTGAACCTGGTCGACGGTGCACAGGCCCGCCAGCAGCACTCGCATCACAGTCCAGTGTGGACGGCCGAAGCGACCTCTTCGACCTCGCCGTTTTCACCGATCTTGAGCGCACCCGTGAGCAGGCCGACGACCTGGTTCATGGTGTGCGTCTTCGGCGAGACCACCGCGACCCGCTTGCCGAGGCGGTGCACGTGGATGCGGTCGGCGATGTCGAACACATGCGGCATGTTGTGGCTGATCAGCACCACCGGCAGACCGCGTTCGCGGATCCGGTTGATCAGGTCGAGCACCTTGCCGGATTCGGCGACGCCGAGCGCCGCGGTGGGCTCGTCCATGATCACCGCCTTGGTGCCGAACGCGGCCGCCCGCGCGACCGCGACACCCTGGCGCTGCCCGCCGGACAACGTCTCCACCGGCTGTGTGATGGACTTGATGTTGATGCCGAGTTCGTCGAGGATCCGCTGCGCGTCGGCCCGCATGGTCGCGGTGTCCAGTTTCCGGAACAGCTGCCCGAAGAGGTCCTTACGCCGCTTTTCCCGGCCGAGGAACATGTTCGACGCGATGTCCAGCGCGGGTGCGACGGCGAGATCCTGGTACACCGTCTCGATCCCGTAGTGGCGAGCGTCCAAAGGGGACTTGAAGTGGACGGTCCGACCGTCCACTTCGATCTCGCCGGAGTCCGGGATCACCGCCCCCGAAAGGGCTTTGATGAGACTCGACTTCCCGGCGCCGTTGTCGCCGACGACGGCGAGCACCTCGCCGGGGAACAGTTCGAAGTCGGCGCCGTCGATGGCGGTGACCCGGCCGTAGCGTTTGACCAGGCCCCGCGCGGCTAGAGTCGGTTCAAGCGTCGTGGGTCTCGTCATGACTGCCGCCTCCTCGCGAAACGGTCGACGC
The DNA here is from genome assembly GCF_055588925.1 of Amycolatopsis sp. NPDC041971. Classification (NCBI taxonomy): domain Bacteria; kingdom Bacillati; phylum Actinomycetota; class Actinomycetes; order Pseudonocardiales; family Pseudonocardiaceae; genus Amycolatopsis; species Amycolatopsis sp. NPDC041971. The sequence goes on from NZ_JBVJCE010000001.1 coordinate 363,028, forward strand.
AGACAGCGCCGATGAGCAGGGCACCGGTGGCGACGTCCTGGTAGAGCGCGTCCACCCCGAGCTGGGTCAAGCCGGACCGCAGGACCGCGACGACCAGCGCGCCCATCATCGTGCCGAGTACGGAACCCCGGCCGCCGAACAGGCTCGCGCCGCCGAGCACCACCGCGGTGATGGAGTCGAGGTTGCCGAGCTGGAAGGCGTTCGGGTCGGCGTTCGGCACCCGACCGAGCGCCTGCCAGGCGGCGATCCCGACGATCACCCCGGCGACGATGTACACCGAAAGGATCGTGCGGTTGACCTTGATCCCGGACAGCCGCGCGGATTCCGGCGCGTTGCCGACCGCGTAGACGTGCTTGCCCCACGGTGTCCGCGTGAGCGCGTACCAAAGTCCCAGGTACATCAGCAAAGCGAGCGCCATGCCGTAGGTGATCGGGATGCCGCCGAACAGGTACCGGCGGGTGCCGAGCCATTTGAGCAGTTCGTCGGCGACCGGAACGGCCTGGCCGCTCGCGAACAGTTTCGCGGCCGCGGTGAGCACGGTCAGCAGACCGAGCGTGACGATGAACGGCGGCAGTTTGATCCGGGTGACCAGCGAGCCGGTGACCATGCCGATCACCACCGTCGCCCCGATTCCCAGCAGCAGCGCCCAGATCCCGGAGACGCCGCCGACCACGAGCTTCGCCATGATCAGCGTCGCGAGCACCATCGCGGCCGCGTTGGCCAGGTCGATGCCCGCGGTCAGGATGATCAGCGTCTGCCCGAGCGCGAGCGTGCCGACCACCAGGGACTGTTGCACCACAAGGGAAAGGTTGTCGAGGTCGAGGAAGGTGTCCGTCGAGAGGGAGAACACCACGATCGCGACGAGCAGGGCCAGCGCGGGCCCGACCGCCGGCGCGCGCAGGAAGAACTCACCGATCGACGGCCGTTCGTTCGTCTTGAGGGTCGCCGTGGTCATTTCGTCCCCCAACAGTTCTCGAGGCCCCATTCGGTGTCCTGGCTTTCCACGCCGGGGATCGGCTTGTCCGTGATCACCGCGGATCCGGTGTTCACGAATCCGCTCGGCTTCTTGCCGGTCTTGGCGTATTCGACGGCGGCGAGGACGCCTTGCTCGGCCATCTTCTTGGGGAACTGCATGACCGTGGCGGCGTACTGGCCGTCGCGCACGTTCTTGACGCCTTCGCAGCCGCCGTCGATCGAGCCCATCACGATCTGGTTCACCAGGCCGCGGGCCTGGAGCGCGGCGTAGGTGCCGCGGCCCATCGGCTCGTTCATCGTGTAGACGGCGTTGATGTCGGTGGTGCGCTGCAGCAGGTTCTCGACACCCTGCTGCGCGAGGCTCTGGTCGCCGTTCGCGGGCGTCTTGCCCTTGATCTCCGGCGACGCGTCGGTCAGGCCGATGCCCTTGAGGAACCCGGTGTGCCGCTGGGTGTCCACTGTGGACCCGGCAGTGCCGTCCACCATGAACAGCTTCGGCGGCTTGCCGTTCAGAGTTGCCTTGACGTACGACCCTTGCTGACGTCCGGCTTCGAAGTTGTCCGTGGCGAAGGTGGCGTCGACCGCGGTGTCCGGTTCGGTCGCCGTGTCGAGCGCGATGACCAGCACACCGGCCTTACGGGCGCGGTCGATGGCGTCGAGGACGCCGGTCGAGGAACTCGGCGTGATCAGGATGGTGTTCGCACCCTGCTGCATGAGGTTCTCGATGGCCCGGACCTGGCCGTCGTTGTCGCCGTCGAACTGGCCGGCGAGCGCGCTGAACTCCGCGCCGTTCGCCTCGGCGGCGGCCTTGGCGGCCGCTCTCAGTTCCACGAAGTAGGGATTGGTGTCGGTCTTGGTGACCAGGCCGACCTTGGCCTTGCCACCGCCGCCCGCGTTCGAACCGCCACCCCAGTGGCGTTCGACGGTGCACCCGGCCGAGGTCACCGCTAGTGCGGCGGCCAGGACCAGCGCGGAGAGACGTCGCTGTCTCATAGGGGATGCCCTCCGATTCAAGGCTGTCCGTGATGGACCGGAAGGTAGACAGGGTTATGCTCACTCGCAAGCGTTTGCGCAAACGCTTGCCAGCTGACTTCACAAGGATTGGTCATGCCGCCGTCTCGCTCGTCCCGTCCCACCCAACGCGACATCGCCGAGCTGGCGGGAGTCTCGATCACCACCGTTTCCCACGTGGTCAACGGGACGAGGGCGGTGGCCGAGGAGACCAAACTGGCCGTCCTCCGCGCGATCGAGCAGACCGGCTACACCGGCGACGCCATCGCCCGCTCGCTGGTGACCGGCGGGACGAGGTCGATCGGCGTCGCGATCTCCCTGATCGCGAACCCGTACTTCGCCGTCTTGATCCAGGCGATCGAACGCGAGGCCGCCCTGGCGGGATACACGGTCTTGCTCGCGGACACGCACGACACCGTCGACACCGAACGTGAGACCGTGCGGACCCTGCGTTCGCGCCGGGTCGACGGGCTGCTGATCACACCCTCGCCGGGCGACGGCTCGGTGATCGGCGAACTCGTCTCGCTCGATGTCCCGACCGTGCTCATCGACCGGCTCTCCACCCGCACCGACGTCGACCAGGTCGGCGCCGAGAACATCCAATCGACGTCCGCGCTGACGGCCCATCTGGCGTCGCTCGGGCATCAGCGGATCGGCATGATCAGCGGCACGGCCGGGCTGAGCACCAGCGAAGAGCGGATCCTCGGCTATCGACTGGGGCTCGGCCGTTCGGGTTTGACCTGGTCGGAGGACCTGGTCGCGTGCGGGCAGTCCTCGCAGGCCGGCGGAGCCCTCGCGCTGAGCACGCTGCTCGCACTGCCGGAGCCGCCGACGGCGCTGGTGGTCGCCAACGACACCATGATGGTCGGGGTGCTGCACGAGTTGCGGCGCCGCGGGCTGCGGGCGGGCGTCGACCTGCCGGTGGTGGTCTACGACGACGTCGAATGGGCCGATCTGGTCGATCCGCCGCTGACCACGATGGCGCAGCCGATCGAGGAGATAGGCACCCAGGCGGTGCGCCTCCTGCTGGCCCGGATCAACGATCCGGCACGCAAGGCCCAGACGATGCGGATTCCGCCTACGCTCCGCCACCGCGCGTCCTGCGGATGCGCTCTCGTTCACTCACATTGATGATTGTTGGGAGACTTTCCGGTCTCGCCGCCGAGCGACGCTCCGTCAGCCGTTACCGTCATTCAGGCTCGGATGAAGGCGTGGAGCGATGACCGCATTGTCCCCGGCGTTACCCCTGTGGGAGGACACCCCTGTCACCCACCGGTTCGGGGTGGCCATGGCGATGCACGCGAACCCGTATTCGGGTGAACTCGTCCGCGCCATCCGCCGCGCCGCACGCCGTCACGGCTGTGAAATCACCCTCGCCGACACCGGTGACAGCGTCGCCGAAGAAGCCGCGGTCATCCGCGCGCTGCGGGCGGACCGCGTCGACGGTGTCCTGCTCGTCCCGGCGGCCGGCGACGAAGCGGTGATCAACGGACTGGTCCGGATGGGCGTGCCGACCGTGCTCGTCGATCGGATGGCCGGACGCAACGACGTCGACCAGGTCGGCTCCGAGAACATCCAGGCCGTGTGCGCGCTCGTGCGGCACCTCGCCGGGCTGCGGCACCGCAAGATCGGCTTCATCTCGGGCGAAGAGGACATGACCACCTACGAGGAGCGAGCGCTGGGATACCGGCTCGGCCTCGGCCGCTCGGGCATCCGGTGGACGTCGCAGCTGGTCGCGTGCGGGCAGTCGACCCCGGGCGGGGCCGCCGCCGCGACGGCGAAACTCCTCGACAGCTGGCCTTCGCCGACCGCGCTCGTGGTGGCGAGCGAGGCGATGATGATCGGCGTCCAGTACGAGGCGCACCGGCTCGGCATCCGGATCGGGCGGGACCTGGCGATCGTCGGCTACGGCGATATGGAGTGGGCCGGGCAGGTGACCCCGGCGGTCACCACGATGGCGCAGCCGATCGAGGAGATCGGGCGCAAGGCCGTCGAACTCCTGCTGGCCCGGATCACCGACCCTGAGCGACGGCCCGAATCCGTACGGCTCGCACCGCGCTTCATACACCGTCAGTCGTGCGGCTGCTGAGTCACCCGGCGCTGATGGATCCTCAGCGGGAAAGCGTGCTTCGAATCTAGCTGGTCAGAACGCCGCCGCCGGGTGAAGATGGCGGAATGACCGACCTGTGGACCGTGCACACCGCCGACCTCGAAGCAGGCGTGCTGACCGCGGCACGCGCTCTGCTGGACGACGCTTTCGACGGCGATTTCAGCGACCACGACTGGGAGAACGCCCTCGGCGGCATGCACACGCTGGTGTGGGACAGCGGCGAGCTGATCGGGCACGCGTCACTGGTCCAGCGGCGGCTGGTGCACGGCGGGCGAGCCCTCCGGACGGGTTACGTCGAGGCGGTCGCCGTCCGGTCGGATCACCGGCGGCGCGGGCACGGCGCCGCGATGATGGACGCGCTGGAGCGGGTCCTGCGGAAGGCGTACGACCTCGGAGCGCTTTCGGCGTCCGAAGACGCTCTGGAGTTCTACGCGTCGCGCGGCTGGCTGCTGTGGCGCGGTACTTCGTCGGCCATGACGCCTTCGGGTATCGAGGCGACGAAGGAGGACGACGGATCGATCCACGTGCTGCCGGTGGGGGTCACCCTGGATCTAGACGGGGAGATCACCTGCGACTGGCGTGCGGGCGACGTCTGGTGACCCGCGTTTAGTCCTCTGAATGCGGTGGGCTCGAGTCCCGCGAGTGTCATGACATCCGGTGGTCCAGGGTCGCGGCGGCCTCCAGGAGCATCCACGCGCCCACCTGAACGGACAGGTCGCGTTCCGGGGCATCACCCGCGAGGGGCAGCGAAGGCGCCGGAGTCGCCCAGTCGGCGCTGAAGAGCGGCCCGTGCGGTGTCTCGGTGGCACCGGACCAGCAGGCGTCAGCCGACCGGATGACCAGGTCACGCGCGATCCCGCTCGGTAGCAGCGGCGCCGCGAGCGCCAGATAACGCGCCAGGATCCCGGCGAACAGGCCGCCGTCGCCACCTCCCTGGCCCCGGATCACCCCGTTCGGCGCGACGTGCTCCGCGACCGCGCGGATGGTGCGCTCTACTCTGTCCATTTCGGACAGTTCGAGGCAGGCGCCGAGGTAAACCCCTTGGCAGTACGTGAAAATATGCTTGACCAGCTCACCACTGCCGACCCGCAGGCCGTCCCACACCAGCCCGGTCGCCGGGTCGACCAGCCGCTCGGTCATCCAGTGGGTCAGCCCCTCCGCGTGCTGTGTCGCACCTTCGCGGGCGTGGAAGATCGCGGCCGGGCCGTTCGCGGGGGCGTTCTTGAAGTCGTCGCCGACCCGCCACCAGATCCCGCCGCCCGCGTCGTCGGTCCAGCCTTCGCGCAGCCGCGAGCTGATCGCCTCCAGCCCGCCGCGGACGTCCAGCCCGAGATGCCCGACGCGTTGCAGCGCGAGGCCGAGCCAGGCGATGTCGTCGTAGTAGTCGTTGTTCCACTTGCCGAAGTTGCGCAACCGCACGGATACCACGAACCGGTCGATCAGCTTCAACCGATCCGGTGACGGGTCCCGCAGCTGCGCGTCGACGAGGGTGTCCAGCAGATGTGCCTGCCACCAGTAGTTCCAGTGCCAGTGGGCCCGCTGGCCCATCGAGGGCGGCCAGCCGCTGCGGCCGAGCACGGTCCCGGGCAGTCCCCAAACACCGCGCAGATGCCGGTCGCGGACAGCGCGCTCGGCGGCCGCGGCCCGGTCGGCGAGAGCAGTCATCGCGCCATCATCCCTTGCCCATTGACATACCGCTCAGTATGTTGGGATGACTCCCGAACCCGCGAGGTGCTTCATGACCACGGCGCACGTGACCTGCCCGCTCTGCGAAGCCACCTGCGGGCTGGAGGTGACGATCGACGAGGAGAGCCTGGTCACCCGCGTGCGGGGCGATCGCAAGGACGTCTTCTCGCAGGGTTACATCTGCCCGAAGGGCGCTTCGCTCGGCGCGCTGCACCACGACCCGGACAGGCTCACCGCGCCACTGATCAAACGTGACGGTGAGTTCGTCGAAGTCACCTGGGACGAGGCGTTCGCCGAGATCGACCGTCGGCTCCGGCCGATCATCGGCGAGTACGGCAAGAACGCCGTCGCGGTGTACTCCGGCAACCCGACGGTGCACAACGCGGCGCTCGTGCTCTACGGCCGCGTGTTCTTCAAAGCCTTGGGCACCAAGAACTTCTACACCGCGACCACGGTCGACCAGATGCCGAAGCACTTCTCCTCCGGCTACCTCTTCGGCGACCCGCAGGCCATTCCCGTGGCCGACCTCGACCGCACCGAGCACCTGCTCATCCTCCGCGCGAACCCGGTGGTGTCCAACGGAAGCCTGATGACCGCCGCGGACATCCGCGGGAGGCTGCGCGGGATCCAGCGGCGCGGCGGCAAGATCGTCGTCCTCGATCCGCGCCGCACCCGGACCGCCCAGCTCGCCGACGAGCACCACGCGATCCGGCCCGGCACCGACGCGTTGTTCCTGTTCGCGCTGGTCAACGTTCTGTTCGCGGAGAACCGCGTCCGTCCGGGTGAGCACGTCGACGGTGTCGACGAGGTTCGCGTGCTCGCGGAACCGTTCACTCCGGAGGCGGTCGCGCCCGCGACCGGGATCGACGCCGCCGAGATCCGCCGCATCGCGCTCGAACTCGCGGACGCCGGGCGCGCCGCGGTGTACGGCCGGATGGGGACCACGACGCAGTCGTTCGGCACCGTCGCGAGCTGGCTGGTCGACGTCGTCAACACGCTCACCGGCAACCTCGATCGCGAGGGCGGCGTGATGTTCCCGCTGCCCGCCCTCTGGCGGCCGCGCCGGTCCTCACCGTTCACCAGCGGGCGCTGGACGAGCCGGGTGCGCGGATATCCCGAGGTGCTCGGCGAACTGCCGGTGGCCACGCTCGCGGACGAGATCGAGACTCCCGGCGAGGGCCGGGTGCGGGCGCTGGTGACCATCGGCGGCAATCCGGCGCTGAGCACGCCCAACTCCGCGCGGCTCACGGAAGCGTTGCGACAGCTGGACTTCATGGTCTCCCTTGACGTGTACCTCAACGAGACCACCCGGCACGCCGACGTCATCCTGCCCGGGCCGTCACCGCTGGAGCGGCCGCATTACGACGTCGCGCTGTACGCGCTCGCCGTGCGCAACGTCGCGAACTGGACGCCGCAGCCGCTCGAAACCGACATGCCGCAGGAGTGGGTGACCCTGCTGCGGTTGGCCGGGATCGCCGCCGGCCAGGGTCCGGACGTCGACGTCGCCGCCTTCGACACGATGGTCGCGGGCGAAACGGCGCGGCGTACCGGCGTCGACCTGGCACTGGCCGAAGGCCGCACGGGACCGGCGCGGATGATCGATCTGATGCTGCGCGGCGGACCGTACGGGCTGAAACTGGCGGACCTCGAAGCCGCCCCGCACGGCATCGACCTCGGCGCGCTGAAGCCGCGCTTGCCGGAGGTGCTCACCACCGCCGGCGGGAAGGTCGAGCTGGCCCCGGACGCGATCACGAAGGACGTCCCGCGGCTGCGCGCGGAGCTGGCCAAGGCGCCGGACGGCGGTCTGCTGCTGATCGGGCGGCGGCACCTGAGCTCGAACAACTCGTGGATGCACAACCTGACGCCACTGGTCCGCGGCGGGAACCGGTGCACCGTCCAGGTTCATCCGGACGACGCCGCCCGGCTCGGGCTGACCGACGGTAGGGTCGCGTCGGTGACGTCACGGGCGGGGAAGCTCGAAGCGCCGGTGGAGGTCACGGCCGACGTCCGGCCCGGCGTGGTGAGCATGCCGCACGGCTGGGGCCACGACGTCGACGGCACGCGCACCCGGGTCGCGGCCGCGCACGCCGGGGTCAACTCGAACCTGGTCGCCGACGAGACCCTGCTCGACGTCCCGTCGGGAACCGCCGTGCTCAACGGGATCCCCGTCGAGGTCGCCCCCGTCTAGCCGCATTTCGTCCTCTGAATGCGGTAGTTGCACACGCAAGTACCGCATTCAGAGGACGAAATGCGGGGGGGGTTACCAGGCTTGGGTGAGGTCGGCGTGCTGCCGGACCCAGGCGTGCATGACGATCCCGGCGGCGACGCCGGCGTTGATCGAGCGGGTCGTGCCGAACTGCGCGATCGAGACGACCAGCGCCGCCGTCTTCTGTGCCTCGGCCGACAAGCCCGGCCCTTCCTGGCCGAACAGCAGGACGCATTCACGCGGCAGCTCGGCGGTCTCGACGGGCTGCGAACCGGGGGTGTTGTCGACGGCGACCACGGCGAGCCCCTCCGTCGCGGCGAAGGCCAGCAACCCGTCGACGTCCTCATGGTGGAGAAGATGCTGGTAGCGGTCGGTCACCATGGCACCGCGCCGGTTCCAGCGTCGCCGCCCGACGATGTGCACCGCGGCCGCGGCGAACGCGTTCGCCGTCCGGACCACGGTGCCGATGTTGTGATCGTGCTGGAAGTTCTCGATCGCCACGTGGAACGGGTGCCGACGGCTGTCCACATCGGACACGATGGCCTCGCGCCGCCAGTAGCGGTACGAGTCGACGACGTTGCGGCGGTCGCCTCCGGCGAGGAGTTCCGGGTCGTAACGCTCGTCCGCGGGCCAGTCGCCCTCCCACGGGCCGACGCCGACCTCTTCCCGCGCCACCCATTCGGTGGGGCCGGCTTCCTCCTGGCTCGCCCCGCTCGGCACGCTTTCCCGCCGAGTGGGTGATTTCTCAGTCACCGGGTGATTGTCACTCAGCTCATGCTGACGCGGTGCGCCGGTGCGTCCCCGTCGTGGTGGCGTTGCCGCCAGCGCTGGTACGCGCCGATGTAGGAGATGATCACCGCCGCCATCGCGATCACGACGACGATCGGCAGCGACGAGCGGGGGAACACGGTGTCGTACAGGTAGTAGGCGTTGAACCCGCCGGGCAGGTCACCGAGACCCTGCTGGTGCCGGAAGTGGTTCTCCGCCGCCGTCAGCGGGCAAGGCCACGGAAAGACGTTGACGAGGACCCCCCATGCGGCGAAGAACACATGCACGAAGATCACCTTCGGCCACCGCCACGCGAGAAAACCACCGAATCCGATGAACACCAGCGCGAAAACGTGCACCGCGACTGTCACGTTCGCCAGGAAACCCGCCACCTCAACCCCCTTTCACACTCCTACCTGGGACGTTACCCCTTCCGTATTGAGGAACGCTCACGAAAAAAGGGGCATCCTCCGTTCGCACGGAGGATGCCCCCTTCGGGACGCAAGTACTCAGGACAGACCGAGATCGTCCTTGTTCAGAACGTAACGGTATTCGAGGCCTTCCTTCTCGATGGCCTCACGCGCTCCCGTGTCCCTGTCGACGACCGTCGCGACACCGACCACGTTCGCTCCGGCCTCGCGCAGCGCCTCGACGGCGGTGAGCACGCTGCCGCCGGTGGTCGAGGTGTCCTCGACGGCCAGCACGCGCTGCCCGAGCACCTCGACGCCTTCGATCCGGCGCTGCATGCCGTGCGCCTTGACGCCCTTGCGGACGACGAACGCGTCGAGCACGACGCCGTCGGTCGCCGCGGAGTGCAGCATGGCCAGCGCCACCGGGTCCGCGCCGAGGGTTAGGCCACCGGCGGCGACGTAGTCCCAGTCGTGCGTGAGCTGGCGGAGCAGCTTCCCGATGAGCGGAGCGGCCGCGTGATGCAGGGTCGCCCGCCGGAGATCGATGTAGTAGTCGGCTTCCTTGCCGGAGGACAAGGTCACCTTGCCGTGCACGACGGCGAGTTCGCCGACCAGTCTCGCCAGTTCGAGTTTCGCCGCTTGATCAACTCCGGGGTACGCCACGGCCGAGAGTCTTACACACGGCTCGCGGCGCGCCACCGGGGTGTTTCCCGCAGTGCGCTCAGTCACTGCCGGACGTCGCGGCGTCCACGGCCTGCCCGCGGGTCGCCAGCCAGGCCGGGACCAGGGTGGCCACCAGCGCGAGCGCCGCGGCCATCCCGATGATGGTCAGGTAGATCAGCGGGGAGCCCATCGGCAGCAGGGAATCGGTCGCCACCAGGCAGAACGGGACGATCGCGCCCGCCGAGACGACGGTGCCGAGCACGATCCCGAGCAGCGCGACGAGCCCGCCTTCGTAACCGGCCATCCGCAGGACCTGCGCCCTGGTCGAGCCGGTGAGCCGCTGGAGGCCGAACTCGCGGCGCCGCCGCATCGTCGCCATCACCAGCGTGTTGGCCACCGAGATCACCGTGTAGGCGATGATCATCCCGACCATCAGGTAGTTCACCCACGCGCCGACGGCCTGATCCTTCGCGTGCGCCGCGACGAGCGCGTCCCGGTCGCCGACGGACACCGGCTGCCCGGCCGTCGCCTCGCGAAGCCGTTCGGTGAGCGCCACCGGGTCGACGTCCGGGGCGGCGCGGACCAGCAGCTGCGGGGCAAGTCCGGCGGTGGTGTGCGGGGCCAGCAGACCGGCCGGGAGCAGCAGGCTCTCGAAACCGGGACGCTGGCTGGTCACCGCGACGACCTTGACGTCGACCGGGGTGCCGTCGCCGAGCCGCAGGCTCAGCTTGTCGCCGAGGCCGCGGCCGAAGTCCTTCACGAAGACCTCGGGGAGCGCGACGGTCATGCCGGTCAACGCCTTCAGGTCGCCCTGGGTCACCTTGGTGTCGGTGGTCGCGGCCGCGCCGGCGGCGGTGAGTCCGATCGCCGGACGACCCTCGTCGGAGGAGTCGTACGGCTCCTCGAGGAACACGCTGCTGGTGACGTACTCGGACGCTCCGGCGACCCCGGGCACGGCCTGGATCCGCCGGACGAGGTCCGGGGACAGCCCGCCCGCCGCGGAAGCGATCACGGCGTCGGCGCGGACGTCTTCGGTGAACGCCTGGTTCGCCAGCTCCTGCTGGGTGGTCTGCAGGTAGATGTTCGCGGTCGCGATTCCGACGGCGAGCATGATCGGGGTGACCGCGCCCGCCGCCCGGACGATGCCGGCACGGGTGTTGAGCACGGCGAGATGCGCGTCGATCCCGCCGACCAGGCGCATCGGCCACCGCAGGATCGCTGTCATCACCTTGGCGACGCCGGGGGTGATCATCGCGACGCCGAGCGCCCAGAGGATCACCGCGGGCCCGGCGGTGCTGGCCGCGATCGGGCCGGTCATCACCGCGACGGTCACGATGGCCAGCGCGGTGCCGCCGCCGAAGCAGAGGACGGCGAACACGATCCGCGTCGGGGTCAGCCAGCGGCGGGTCACCGCGGCCTCGGCGAGCGCCTCGGTCGGCCGGATTTTCCCGGCGCGGCGGCCCGCGAAGAAGGCGGCGATGAACACCGCCAGCATCGCGGCGCCCGCACCGACCACGGCGGGCAGCCAGCCTTGGTAGAACTGCAGAACTCCGGGCACCACACCGTTTTCGACGAGCTGTCCGAACAGCCACTCGCCCAGGAACGGGCCGAGGACGGCGGCGAGCGCGGTGGCGAGCAGGCCGACGGCCACCGCTTCGCCGAGCACCATGCGCCGGAGCTGACGCGGGGTCGTGCCGATCGCCCGCATCAGCGCGAGTTCACGCGAACGCTGCTGGGTGGACAGGCTGAGCGTGCTGGCGACGACGAACATCGCGACCATCACCGAAAGCCCGCCGGACACCGCGGCGATGACGATCAGGTCGGCCCCGCTCGAATCGGCCTCGGGGAACTCCGCGACACCGCGGTCGATCCCGCTCAGGACGTTCGCCCCGGTCGCGACCTCGGCGACCTTCGCCCGCACCGCTTCGATGTCGGCGCCCGGGTCGGTGAAGACGCCGATGACGTCGGCCTTGCCGGGGTACCCGGAGAGGCGGGCGGCGTCGGCGGCGGAGAAGAACATGGCCGCCTGCGTGATCGAACGCGGCGCACCGGCCACACCCGACACCCGGAAGCCTTCGACTTCGCCGTGGGCGGCGACGTCGATCCGGTCGCCGGGTTCGAAGCCGGACCTCGACTCGACGACGACCTCGCCCGCGGCGGGCGCGACTCCCTCGACCAGCGCGTACGGGGTCAGCGCGGCGGAGTCCCAAGCGTGGCCGAGGGCGGGCTTGCCACCCGCCGCGAGCGGGAAGCTCACTTCACCGACGACGTCCGAGACACCGGGGACGGACCGCAGCCGGGCGACCAGCCCGTCGTCGAGCCGGACACGCTCGGGGAGCCGCGCGTCCTCGAATTTGCGCTTGTCATCGGGTTCGAGAGCCGCCGGGTCTTCCTTGGGCAGCTCGAAGGTCTGACCGCCGGTGACGACGATCGGCGCGGCGGCCAAACGCTGGGGTTCCGCGTTGCCGCGGATCCCGGTCTCCATCAGGCCACCGCAGGAGGCGACGATCAACGCGCCGAAGAAGACGGCGATGAAGGTGCCGATGAACCCGCCCTTGCGCAGGCGCAGGGTCCGGAAGGCGAGTCGCAGCATCACGCACCCGCCTTGACCGAGCTGCCCCACGCACCCAGGTGGATCATGCGTTCGGCGACGACGTCCGCCGTCGGCGCGTGCAGTTCGTCCGCGATCCGGCCGTCGGCGAGGAAGATGACGCGGTCGGCGTAGGAGGCGGCCATCGGATCGTGGGTCACCATGATCACCGTCTGGCCGGTCGTCCGGACCGAATCGCGCAGCAGCGCGAGAACCTCGGCGGCGGTGCGGGTGTCGAGCGCGCCGGTCGGCTCGTCGGCGAAGACCACCGCGGGCCGGGTCACCAGCGCCCGTGCGATCGCGACGCGCTGTGCCTGCCCACCGGAAAGTTCGCCGGGAAAGTGCTTGCGACGGCCGGAAAGCCCGACCCGGGTCAGCATCTCCTCGACGACCCGGCGGTCCGGCTTGGCGCCGGCGAGCTGCTGCGGGAGCGTGACGTTCTGCTCGACGGTCAGCGCCGGGAGCAGGTTGAAGGCCTGGAAGATGAAACCGACCCGGTCGCGGCGCAGCTTCGTCAGCTTCGTCTCGCTCATCCCGGCCAGCTCCTGCCCGTCGAGTACGACGGACCCCGACGTCGGCCGGTCCAGTCCGGCCGCGCAGTGCAGGAAGGTGCTCTTGCCCGATCCCGACGGGCCCATCACCGCGGTGAAACCGCCGCGCGGGAACGTCAGCGTCACCCCGTCCAGAGCGACGACGCCCTTGCCGTATTCCTTGCGGACGCCGTCGAGCCGGACCGCGTCACCGTTCCACCCAGTGTTCATGGGGAAAACCCTAGGAAGACCGGGCCGGCCGCACCCTGGGGCGAACGTGCGTCTCCTTGGTGGGGCGGGCCCTACCTCACCGCACCGGTCCTGGCATCGACATCGACGTCGTGCTCGATCCCCTTGCCGTCTCGGAGCTCGACCTCCCAGACGAGGGTGCCGTCGGCGGCGTAGTCGACCTCCATCTCGTCAAGGTCGCCCGGCTGGCGTTGCTGCGCGGCCTGGAGCGCCTTGACCGCGTCGACACCCGCCTGTTCGACCTTCGCCAAGTCGTCGCTCGGCTTGGCGGCCTGTTGCTTGCCGAGGACCTGGCCGCCATCCCGGCTCACGCGCACCTTGTGTTCCTGCCCGTGTGACGCGACCTTGAGCTCCCATCCGTCGTTCGCGTGCTCCACGTCGAACACCCGCCCGTCGGGCAAAGCGCCCGCCGCCGCTTGGATCGCCTTCACCGGCTGGGCTTCGACCGGCCCCGGTGCCGCCGGGGCGGGCGCCGGTTCGGTGGAACAGGCGGCCAGCGTCAGCGCCCCCGCGATGACGAGAAGGGATGACTTCATGATCCGCGCGTACCCGCCCGGCGCGGGCGCCAACCGTCTTCCGCGGGATGACCGCGGGATGACACTGTGGAGTGATGGTCTCCGGCGGACGAGACCGGCTTCAGCCATCGAACAGACTTACCGGGACACGGCCTAAGTGCGGCCCTTGCCGCCGAAACCGCCGCCGAGCTTCCGCAGCACCGCGCGCGGCAGCAGCCCGCCGACCGCGACGAGTGCCTTGTACTGCAGGCTCGGCACCGAGATCACCTTGCCGCGGCGCAGATCCGCGAGCGCTTCGTCCACGACCTGGTCGACGCCGAGCCAGAACGCCTTCGGACCGGGCTTGGCCAGTCCGGCCCGCTCGTGGAACTCCGTGGTGGTGAACCCGGGGCAGAGCGCCATCATGCGGATGTTCTCCGGCAGCGAGGCGGCGATGCCCTCGGTGAACGAGGTGACCCAGTTCTTGCTGGCCGTGTACGTCGAACCACGGCCGCTGAAGAACCCGGCGACCGAGCTGACGTTGATGATCGCGCCCTCGCCGCGGTCGAGCATCCCCGGCAGTGCCGCGCGGGTGAGTCGCAGGACGGCGGTGACGTTGACGTCGAGCTGACGTTGCAGCGCGTCCGGCGGAATGGTCCAGAAATCGCCGTTGAGCCCGAAGCCCGCGTTGTTCACCAAGAGGTCCACCGGCTCTTCGACCAGCCGCGTCTCGACCAGCCCGCGTCCGTCCACTTCGGACAGATCGGCGGGCAGGACCACGACGTCGACGCCGTGCGCCTCGATCAGTTCCGCCGCGAAGCTCTCCAGCCGGTCGACGTCGCGGGCGACGAGCACGAGGTCGTACGCCTCGGCGGCGAGCCTGCGCGCGAACTGCGCGCCGATGCCGGCGGTGGCGCCGGTGATGAGGGCGGTTTGTGTCATATCGCCGAACCTACTCCTCGGTCGGGTTCGGCGAAGAGTGGCTGGAGGGACGGGTGTGGGGGTCACCCACCGTGGGGATTTTACGTGCAACCGCTCAAGTCGGGAAGTATTGTCCGGCCCCATGGGGAAGCACAGCAGGCGCAAGCCGAGCTACCTGCCCAAGGTCGCGGCCGGCGCGGCGCCGCTGGCGTTGTTGTTCACCGGTCCGGCCACCGCACTGGCCGCCCAGACCGATCCGGCGATCCCGCTTCCTCTCGACCACCAGCGCGAAGGCACTCTCGATCGCGGTATCGGCTTCACCAGCGAAGGCGACACATCCGTCTTTCGCGGTTTCTTGACCACCACCGAACAGAACGTCTTCAGCAAGGACATCGGCGACGTCAGGGCCATCGCGGACGTCCGCCGTTCGGTGAGCGAGACCGTCGAGACCCGCGAAGGTGTCACAGCCCGTCCGGACAAGGTCGGCTTGCTCGCCGCGACGAAGACCACCGAGGCCGTCAAGCACGGCCAGCGGGAAGCGGTGAGGCTCGACCGCTACGGCAGTGTCGTCGCCGGGAACGAGATCGAACTCCAGCGGACCGGCGCCCGGCTGACCGAGGCCACGCTCGACCCGCGCACCAGCGTCCCCACTTTCGTCTCCGAGGACAGCCGCGGTCTCCGCGCGGCCGAGAGGACCTATCACGCCGTCCGTCCGCTGCCCGGGGTCGGCGTGATCAACGAGACGGAGCAGCACCTCGGCGGCGGCCTCGACCGGGCCCTGCGACTCGACGGCGGTTTCTCCGGTGACCTCGGCGGCGCGCTGGAGGCCGGTCGGTCTTCCGGGCACGGTGTCGACGTCGGCCAACTCGCCGCCGTCGGCACGACGTCGGCGCAGCACGGCAACGGCCGGTTCAAGGGTCTCCTGCCGCTGGACGTCGGCCCGGGTACCGGCTTCGGCCAGGAACACGCTCTCGGCGGCACCATCGGCCCGTCGTCCGGGCTGGTGACCACCGGACAGGACCTAAAACTCGCGCGGCACGGCGCCGGACTCACCGGGGCCGGTTCGCATCACATCAACGGCGACCTCGGCATCGGCGAGGTGGCGTCCGCCCGCGGCACCACGACAACGACCCTGCGCGGGGTCCTGCCGACCATCGATCCCGCACGGGCGGGGCAGGTGACGCAGTCCGGAACGCTGGATCTGACGGTGCTCGGTCAGTCGTGGCACACCGGCGCGACCGCCGGGGCGCTCCCGCTGAAACTCGAACGTTCCTGACTAGTTCTTCGGCTCGATTTCGTCGGCGGCCTCGGCCTGCCAGTGGCGGCCCGGGGTCGAGGCGTTGTCGTACTCCTCGTCGAACGGGTCGACGATGTCGGCGATCTCGCCGAGGTCGCGCAGCAGCCGCTCGAGCCGCGACGGCCCGGCGTTCGGGGCGACGCTCGCGAGCACCCACTCGTTCTCCAGCCACGCCACACCGACGTCGCCGCCGAGCGAATCCGCCGCGTCGACGAGGTCCTGCGTGATCACCTTGCGAGCACCCTCGGAGTCGTCCGCGAAGGCGTAGCGCTGGCCGATCGGCCCGAGCATCTCGGGCATGCCCTGGCGCTGGAACGGCACACTGGACAGCCACATCTCCAGCGGCACCTCGTGCACACGGTTGCACCGGACGGCGACCACTACCGCCGGGATCTGGCCTTCGGTCTCGATGTCGAAGATGAAGACCGGGCGCCGCCCGTCGGAGGTGAAGGTGGACCCGGCCACGACGTTGACCGCCAGCTGCGCGCCGAAGTACCCGATCGCGCCGTTGGACCACTGCCGCGGCAACCGCTCGTCCTCTTCGACGAACTGCCAGCCGCGCAGCTCGGCCCAGCGCATTCGCTCGCGATTGCGCGAGCCCTCCTTCGCCCGGTCGGCCGCGAGCAGCGCCAGCCCCGCCACCAAGGCGACGGCGGCGATGACGAACCAGATCCACGCCGGAATACCCACGACGGTCAGGGTATCCCCCTGCCCTCACCGGAGGTGATCGCCGGGCACCGTGTCGCGCACCCCTTTCGGGCCGCATCCTTGAAGGCGCGCCGAAAACGTCGACAAATCGCCGTGTCGCCAATGCCAGGAAGGTCCTTATCCTCGCGAGCTTCGCGAGGATAAGGACCTTCCGTGGCGTCCGGCAGGTGACCGACCCGCGTCAGTCCACCCGAGTGACCATGAGCGCGTCCGACGCCTCCTGGGCCGGGATGTCGACCCGGACCGTGTCGCCGTCCCGGACCTCACCGCCCAGCAGCTGTTTCGCCAGCTTGTCACCGATCGCCGACTGCACCAGCCGCCGCAGCGGCCGCGCGCCGTAGATCGGGTCGAAGCCGTTCAGCGCGAGCCACTCGCGTGCCCCGGCGGTGACGTCCAGCGTCAGACGACGCCGCGAAAGCCGCGTTGCGAGCCGCTCGAGCTGGATGTCCACAATGGACGTCAGCTCGTCGGTGCCGAGCGCGTGGAAGACCACGATGTCGTCCAGCCGGTTCAGGAACTCCGGTTTGAACTGCCGCTGCACGACCGACATCACCGCGTCGTTGCGCTGGCGCTCGTCGAGCGACGGGTCGGCGATGGCCTGCGAACCGAGGTTCGAGGTCAGCACCAGGATCGTGTTGCGGAAGTCCACCGTGCGGCCCTGGCCGTCGGTGAGCCGTCCGTCGTCGAGCACCTGCAGGAGCACGTCGAACACGTCCGGGTGCGCCTTCTCGACCTCGTCCAGCAGCACCACCGAATACGGCCGCCTGCGCACCGACTCGGTCAGCTGCCCGCCCTGGTCGTAGCCGACGTAACCCGGAGGCGCCCCGACCAGGCGCGCCACCGAATGCTTCTCGGCGTACTCGCTCATGTCGATCCGCAGCATCGCGCGCTCGTCGTCGAACAGGAACTCGGCCAGCGCCTTCGCCAGCTCGGTCTTGCCGACGCCGGTCGGGCCGAGGAACAGGAACGAACCGGTCGGCCGGTCGGGGTCGGCGACGCCTGCCCGGGTGCGGCGCACCGCGTCCGAGACGACCTGCACGGCCTCCTTCTGCCCGACGACGCGCCTGCCGAGCTCCTCCTCCATCCGGAGCAGCTTGCCCGTCTCACCCTCCAGCAGCCGTCCGGCCGGGATGCCGGTCCACGCGCTGACCACGTCCGCGACGTCGTCCGCGCCGACCTCTTCCTTGAGCATGACGTTCTGCTGGCTGACTTCGCTGTCGGCGATCGCGGCCTCGAACTCCTTCTCCAGCGCGGGAATCCGGCCGTAGCGGAGCTCGGCGGCCTTGCCGAGGTCGCCGTCGCGTTCGGCGCGTTCGGACTCGCCGCGCAGCTGTTCCAGCTGCCCCTTGAGGTCGCGGACGCGTTCGATCGAGCCCTTCTCGTTCTGCCAGCGCGCCGTCAGGGCGGTCAGCGTCTCCCGCTTTTCGGCCAGCTCCGAGCGCAGCACGGCGAGCCGGTCCTTGGAGGCGGCATCGTCCTCTTTGGACAGCGCCATCTCCTCGATCTCCATGCGCCGCACGGCGCGCTCGACCTCGTCGATCTCGACCGGCCGCGAGTCGATCTCCATGCGGAGCTTCGACGCGGCCTCGTCGACCAGGTCGATCGCCTTGTCCGGCAGGAAGCGGGCGGTGATGTAGCGGTCGGACAGGGTCGCGGCGGCGACCAGCGCGGCGTCGGTGATGCGCACCCCGTGGTGCACCTCGTACCGCTCCTTGAGCCCGCGCAGGATGCCGATGGTGTCCTCTGTGGACGGTTCGCCGACCAGCACCTGCTGGAAACGCCGCTCCAGCGCGGCGTCCTTCTCGATGTGCTGCCGGTACTCGTCGAGCGTGGTCGCGCCGACCATCCGCAGCTCACCGCGGGCGAGCATCGGCTTGATCATGTTGCCCGCGTCCATCGCTCCTTCGCCGGTCGCGCCCGCGCCGACGATGGTGTGCAGCTCGTCGATGAAGGTGACGACCTCGCCCGCGGAGTCGGTGATCTCCTTGAGCACGGCCTTCAGCCGCTCCTCGAACTCACCGCGGAACTTGGCGCCCGCGACCATCGAGCCGAGGTCCAGCGCCACGACCCGCTTGCCGCGCAGCGATTCCGGCACGTCACCGGCGACGATGCGCTGGGCGAGCCCTTCGACGATGGCCGTCTTGCCGACACCGGGCTCGCCGATGAGCACCGGGTTGTTCTTGGTGCGGCGTGAGAGCACCTGCACCACGCGGCGGATCTCGGTGTCGCGGCCGATCACCGGGTCCAGCTCGCCGGCGCGGGCGCGTTCGGTCAGGTCGACGCCGTACTTCTCCAGCGCTTTGAAGGTGCTCTCCGGATCCGCGCTGGTGATCCGCGCGGAACCGCGCACCTTGGCGAACGCGTCGCGCAACGCGTCCGGGGTGGCGCCGTGCCGTTTGAGCAGGTCGGCCACCGGGCCGCCCTCGGTGGCGAGGCCGACGAGGAGGTGCTCCGTCGAGACGTACTCGTCGCCGAGTTCGGTCGCGAGCTTCTGCGCGTGCGTCAGCGCCTTGACCGCGTGCGTGTCGAACTGCGGGCTCGACACGGTGGCGCCGGTCGCCGACGGCAGTGCCGCGATCAGCGGCTCCAGCTCCTTGTGCACCTGCGCCGGATCGGCCCCGACCGCGGTCAGCAGCGGTGCGGTGAGCCCCTCACCCTGCGCCAGCAGGGCGCCGAGCAGGTGCGCGGCCGCCACGTGCGGGTTACCCGCCATCGTGGCCGCCTGCGCCGCCGACGAGATCACCTGCTGGGTCTTCGTGGTCGGGTTGAAAGCGTCCATCCCTCACCTCGTACTAGGTCCTGCGAAAGTCTGTCGATCGGTTCAACGTCAGAAAAGTTGAGTCTGTTCCGCTCAACTTGAGAAAGTTCAGCCTCCGGTCGGTGAGACGGCCTCCGCGGGCAGGCGCGGGCCCACCCGGCCGAGGCCGACGACGGCCGTGCAGGCGCACGCGGCCACGAGCACCCACGGGATCCAGACTGCCACGGAGAACAGCGCGACGACGGCCGGAGCGATCACCGCCGCGAGCGTGAACGCGTACTGGAAGGCCGCCAGATACCGGCCTCGCGCCTCCGGCGGCGCCGCGGCTTCGGCCAGCGCCCCGGATCGCGGACCGAACGCGAGATCGCCGGCGGCCAGCACGAGGGTGGCGCCGAGCAGGTAAACCGGCTGGAAGACCTTCGGCACGAACACCACCAGGAGACACGCCAGGCACCACACCGCGAACAACGCCGAGCCCGCGCGCATGGCGGTGATCCGGGTCAGCTTCCGGGTGAGCCGCAACCCGAGGACTCCACCCAGACTGGTGACGACGGTGAGCAGCGCGATGATCGCGCCGGGAAGCCATCGAGGGCCCTGCAAGGCGTTGAAGACGTACACCGGCATCCCGATGAGGAAGAAGTCCATCGTGAGCGCGAAGAGCCCGCTGAACACGATGAGCGCCAGGTACGGGCGGTTCCGCCAGACCCGCGCGGGCCCCGAGAGCCGCGGCAGATGCCGCGGGACCGGCGTGACCAGCGTCGAAAGGATGGCCGCGGCGACGACGAAGGTCACCACGTCGACCATCACGGCGATGTACAGGCCCTCTCGTCCGGTCCACACCAGCAGTCCGGCCGCCGCGAGCCCGCCCAGCCCGAAGCCCGCGGAGCGGACCATCGCGGCTTCGGCGAACGGCCGGTCCTTCGGCCCTTCACCCGCGACGTCGGCGATGAGCGAGAACTGCGAGCTGTAGAACAGCTGCTGTCCGGCCGCGAGCATGACGGACGCGCCGACGACCCCGGTGAAACCGTCGGCCAGCAGGAAAGCGCTCGCTCCGGCGGCCTGCAGGACGTGGGAGCAGATCATCACCGTCCGAGGGCCGATCAGGTCGACGAGGCGTCCGGCGAGCGCCGGGACGAGCAGACCGGCGAACGCACCGAGAGTGACCGCGGCCCCCGCTTGGGCGAGCGGCAGATCCACCACACGGATGACGAAGACCAGCCCGAGCGGAAGGAAAAGTCCCGAGCCGAAGTTGTCGATTCCGAAGGCGACCAGCAACGCGACCCTGCTCCGCACAACTTCGACGCTACCGGCGTGACAGCCTGGCGAAAGGTCCGTTCAGTCAAGACCGGCGGGTAGTAACGAGCCCCGTCAAACGTCGCACGTCTGCGCCGACAAGACCGCGCGAAGGTCGGCGTTCATCTCGGCCAGGCGAGTGGTCAGGTCGAGGACCTTTTCGTCGTTCCAGTCACCGAGCGCACGCTCCATGAACGCCAGATAGCCGGCCCGCCTGCGGTCCAGTTCCACGCGCCCGCGCTCGGAGACGCTGATGATCGACGCGCGGCCGTCCTCGGGGGCGGGACGGCGGTCGACCATCCCCGCCGCGGACAGCTGGGAGATTTGACGGCTTACGACCGAAAGGTCCACGAAGCGCCGTTTGGCCAATTCCGAAGGTCGCGCCTCGCCGTGCTTCACCAGATCCGACAACAGCATCGCGGCCGCCGGATGCAGACCGGGTTCGTCCTGCCAGGCCTGCATGATCCAGGCGTGCTGCAACTGGGAGGCGGCCTTCAACTCGCGCATCAATTCGACCCTGGCGTCGTCTGCGGAGCTCATCGGTGCCTCCCGGCTACTTGTACAGTACAACTTTATTCGGCGACGCTTGCGTAAGACAACTGTTTACCTCGTGAGATCCCCCACTGCAGGCCGGTTTCGAGTACACCCGTCCGGAGCAACGATGCGGGCAAAAGGGCTCTCGACGGCTAGTCTCGCGAGCGAGCCGGAACCAGCCGACCGGCCGAAAGCCACTGACCGGAGAGGTGAATGACCCGTGAATTCTTCTCCAGTGGGCCCTCGTTCGTGAACCTGGGAAACCGTCTTCCGGCATGCGCTTCCCGATCAGCGACGCCCAGCCCGTGACGGCCGACGCGGTCAGTCCGGTGCCGCGGTCCTCCGCGCCGAGGGAAGCCCCGCCCGCGGTCACCGCGATGGTGCGGCTCATCCGGGACACCTGGGCGAAGTCGGAGCCCTTCATCCCGGAGATCTCCCAGTTCTTCTACGGGATGCTGTTCACCCTCGCACCGGCCACCCGCGACTTCTTCCCGATCAACATGGAGGTCCAGCGCGGCAGGCTGGTGCGCGCGCTGGTCCACATCGTGCAGATGGTCGACCGGCCGGACGACCTCGTGCCGTTCCTGACCCAGCTCGGCCGCGACCACCGCAAGTTCGGCGTCATCCCGCGGCACTACGAGGCCGTCGGCACCGCGCTGCTCGCCTCGCTCAAGAACCATCTCGGTCCGGACTGGACACCGGAGGTCGAGCGGGCCTGGGCGGAGGCGTTCACCATCGTCGCCCGCGCGATGCAGGAGGCCGCCGCGGCCGACGCCAACCCGGCGTCGTGGTCGGCGACCGTGCTCGAACACCGGCGGCTCACCTGGGATCTCGCCCTGGTCCGTGTCCAGCCCGAATTCCCGGTGCCGTACCAGCCCGGCCAGTACATGAGCGTCGAAGTCCCACAGCGGCCGAGGCTCTGGCGCTACCTGTCGCCGGCGAACGCGCCGCGCGAGGACGGCGGCATCGAGTTCCACGTGCGCGCGGTCGACGGCGGCTGGGTGTCCCGCGCGATCGTGAGCCACACGCAACCGGGCGACGTCTGGCGGCTCGGACCGCCACTCGGCAGGCTTTCGGTCGACCGCACGGACTCCCGCGGCGTCCTGATGATCGCGGGCGGCACCGGCATCGCACCGCTGCGCGCCATTCTGGACGATCTCGCGCAATGGGGCGAGAACCCGACGGTCCAGTTGTTCTACGGCGGACCGTCGCGCGAGGACCTTTACGACCTCGACGAGTTGCGCGCCCTCGCGGCCACCAACCCCTGGCTCACCGTGACCCCGGTGGTCGAGCACGGCGAAGAAGCGCCGGGCTGCGTCCAGGGCACGCTCGCGGAAGCCGTTACACAGAACGGGTCCTGGCCCGGGCACCGCATCCTCGTCGCCGGTTCGCCCGCGATGATCCGGGCGACGGTGTCCCGGATGCTGGTCGCGGGCAGCGCGCTCGACCAGATCGCGTACGACCCCTTCACCATCGACTAGGCCGCATTCGATTCCACAATGGTGGATCGGTCACCGGAGGAAAACCCACCCGATCGGCGGATCACACCCGGCCGCCGAACTGGTGAAAAGCACTGGTGGACAAGGAAAGCTCAGCCTGCTTGAGCACCTTTACCTAGTGCCAGCCTGGGTTGACGGCGCGTATATCGTTTGCTCCGTTCGAGCGGGAAACAACCATTCGCGGATCCTTTTGCGACTTTCGGGCATACAGTCGGGAACCCTCGGGGTAACACGAGCAAGATGACATCGGGTCCGGAGAATATGCCCGATCCAACGGGAGAAAATCGTTCACCCATGACTGCCGAAACAGTGAAATACGAGCATCCACCGAGATCGTCACCGATTACCGCTGCGCCCCTGGTCGAAACACCCGCGGCGGACGAGATCGTCCGAATGGCCAAGCTCATCCGGAAAAGTTTCACCGCCGTCGAAACCAAGGCCGAGGAGCTGTCCCGATACTTTTACGGGGCACTCTTCACCGTCGCACCGGACGCGCGGGCGTTGTTCCCGATCACCATGGCGACCCAGCGAAATCGATTGCTGCGCGCGCTCGTCTACGTCGTGCAGATGGTGGACCGGCCCGACGAACTGACCACTTTCCTCGGCCAACTCGGCCGGGACCACCGGAAGTTCGACGTCCTCGGTCGCCATTACGACGCCGTCGGTGTCGCGTTGATCGCCACGCTGAAAAGATTCTTGAAGGACGACTGGACACCCGAGGTGGAAGACGCCTGGGTCACCGCGTACGGCGTCATTTCGAAGTACATGTGCGAGGCCGCCGGCAAGGAGATCGGGCCCGCGTGGTGGAAGGCGACCGTCGTCGAGCACCGGCTCGCCTCCCACGACGTCGCCGTCATCAAGGTGCGCACCGGGCAGCCGCTCCCGTACCGGGCCGGCGGCTATGTCAGCGTCGAAGTCCCGCAGCGCCCGCGGATGTGGCGCTATTTCTCGCCCGCCACCGCGCCGCACGACGACGGGACGATGGAGTTCCACGTGCGCGCCGTGCGCGGCGGCTGGGTCTCGCGCGCGATCGTCCACCACACCCGGCCCGGCGACGTCTGGCGTCTCGGCCCGTCGCTCGGCGCGCTTTCGGTGCACCACACGGAAAGCCGCTCACTGCTGATGATCGGCGGCGGCACCGGTGTCGCACCGTTGCTCGCCCTGCTCGACGACATGTCGCGCTGGAAGAACAATCCGCCGGTACAGCTGTTCTTCGGCGGCCGGCGGCCGGAAGACCTCTACGCCCTCGACGAGCTCCACGGACTGACCGTCACCTGCCCTTGGCTGACGGTGACCCCGGTGACCGAGGAAGGCACCGTCATCGGCGGCGACCGCGGCACGCTGGCCATGGCGGTCACGCAGCGCGGCGGCTGGAAGGACCGCGACGTGTACGTCGCCGGGTCGCCGCCGATGATCCGAGCGACGATCGCGAAACTGCTCGCCGCGGGCACGGATCCGGCGCGGATCAAGTACGACCCCTTCACCCTGGATTGAGCCCACGCTCCGATCGTATTAGGCCGATCGGCCGTTCCAATTGGGCTTTACGCAGTAGCAGGGCAGTGAATCATTGACCCCGGTCACCGGCGGATTTATGGTCTAGACCACATTGCTCCCCCTCGCGGGAACACCGTCGTTTCATCCCCAGGAGCCGGCATGACCGTCAAACGCAAGCTCGTGGCAGCCGCCGCCGGTGCGATCCTCGCCCCGATCGCCATCGTCGCCATCCCCCAGGTGGCCAGCGCCCACGGCTACGTGCTGTCCCCGCCCAGCCGCCAGGCGAACTGCGCCCAAGGCAAGGTTTCCGGCTGCGGTGCCATCGCCTACGAACCGCAGAGCGTCGAAGGCCCCAAGGGGCTCCGTAGCTGCAACGGCGGCCTTCCCGGATTCGCCGAGCTCAACAACGAGTCGAAGTCGTGGCCCGCCGCCTCGGTCGGCAACAGCGTGACCTTCAACTGGAAGTTCACCGCCTACCACCGGACCTCGAACTACGAGTACTACATCGGTGGCACCAAGATCGCCGACATCAGCGGGAACAACTCCGCGCCGAAGGACCCGACGTCGCACACGGTGAGCCTGAACGGCTTCAGCGGCCGCCAGAAGGTGCTCGCCATCTGGAACATCGCGGACACACCGATGGCCTTCTACAGCTGCATCGACCTGCAGATCGGCGGCGGCAACCCGCCCACCACGAGCAACCCGCCGAGCACCAGCAACCCGCCGACGACGTCGAAACCGCCGACCAGCACCAGCAACCCGCCCGCCGGCGGCACCTGGGCGGCCGGGACGGCCTACGCGGCCGGAAGCACGGTGACCTACGGCGGCGCGACCTATCGCTGCCAGCTGGCGCATACGGCGCTCCAGGGCTGGGAACCGCCGAACACCCCCGCACTCTGGACGCGCCAGTGAAACTGGCCCTCGTTCTCGTCGCCGGTCTCGTGGCCCTCGCGGGCTGCGGGACCGGTGACGGATCACCGACCACCGCCGGCGGCCCGATCTCCCCGGTCCCCCAGTCGGCCGCCGCGGCGTCCGCCGAGTACAACGACGCCGACGTGATGTTCCTGCAGATGATGATCGCCCACAACAACCAGGGCGTGGAGATCGTCAAGCTGGTGAAGGCCAAGCAGGCGCAGAAGCAGGAGCTCAAGGATCTCGCGGCCGCCATCGAGGCGACGCAGCAGACCGAAAGCACCGAAATGCGGAACTGGCTGAAGGGCTGGGGCAAACCCGAGACGGGTTCGGCGGATCCGCACGCGCACCACCATCACGGTGGCGACGGGCTCACGGACAAGGGACTGCTCGAAGCACTGTCCAAAAAGGACGGGTCGGAGTTCACCCTCGACTTCGCCGACATCTTCGTCGCGCACCAGCACAACGGGGTCGCGCTGGCGAGGACCGAACTGAAGGACGGCAAGAACCCGGAGGCGAAGGCGCTGGCCCAGCGGGTCATGGACTCGCGCACCGGTGAGGTCCAGCAGATCCGGACTCTGATCCCCGGTCAGTGACACCTGTCGTGAGTGTTCGGGGTCGTTAGAGCCGATCGCGTCTCAGGTATGTACTTGCCGGCGATTTCGCGTGTCTGGACGGACGGCACGCGTGTCGTCCATCCAGACACGTGGAACTGCCTGCTTGGGGTGGCCGTGAGGGCCTTCAGGTACTTCAGAGAGGGCTCGCCAGAACGACCCGAACACTCACGACATACGTTTCTTGGGCTTCCAGACGACCAGCGCCGTCTGCTGCCGCAGCGGGACGAGGTCCTTGCGGTACGAGGCGTGCACGGCCGCGGCCCTCTGTTCGGCGGAGAGGTATGCCGCCGTGAGTTCTTCGGTCAGTTCGGCGATGCGCGCGCGAAGCGCGTCGACCTGGTTTTCCAGCTCGATGATCCGCTTGATGCCCGCGAGGTTGACACCGTCCTCTTGGGACAGTCGCTGCACTTCACGCAGCAACGCGATGTCCCGCATCGAGTAACGCCGTCCGCCACCGGAGGTCCGGCCCGGCGACACGAGACCCTGGCGATCGTAGGACCGCAGGGTCTGCGCGTGCAGCCCGGAGAGCTGCGCCGCCACCGAAATGACGAACACCGGCGTGTCCTCGTCCGCACCGTGCGGCAACCCGCCGAACATCGCGCTCACCTGCCTTCGAGAAGTTCGGTGATCTCCGGTCGTGGATCGTGGTCGGCCATGGCCTCGGCGTAGGTCTCCAACGCTTCACGGGCCTTGTCGTCCAATTTGGACGGAATGGCCGCCTGCAGGGTGACCAGCAGATCGCCCTGCGAGCCGTCACGCTTCGCGATTCCCTTGCCGCGCACGCGAAGTACCCGGCCGCTCGCCGTACCTTGCGGCACCTTCAGCGAGACCTTGCCCTCGAGCGTCGGCACGGTGATCGTGCCGCCGAGGGCCAGTTCCGCGAAGGACACCGGCACGGTGATCGTCAGGTCGAGAGCCTGGCGCCCGAACAACGCGTGCGGGGCGACGTGCACTCGGACGTACAGATCGCCCGGCTGCGCGCCGCCTCGGCCCGGCTCGCCCTGGCCCGCCAGGCGGATCCGCTGGTCGTCGGCGACGCCCGGCGGGATCCGCACGGTCAGCGTGCGGGTGCGGGTGCTGATGCCCTCGCCCGCGCATTCCGGGCAGGGGTCGTCGATGATCGTGCCGCGGCCGCGGCAGTCGCGGCACGGCTCCGAGAACGCGAACGCGCCCTGGCTCCGGCTGACCAGCCCGCTGCCCTGACAGGTCGAACACGTCCTCGGGGAGGTTCCCGGCTTCGCGCCGTTCCCACCACAGGTGGAACAGGTCGCCGGGCTCGACAACCGCAGCGGCAGGGTCGCGCCCTTGACCGCCTCGGTGAAGTCGATCCGGACGTCGGTCTCCACGTCCGAGCCGCGCTGCGGCCGGTTCGCCGTGGCACCGGCCGCGCCACCGCGGCGGCCGAAAAGACCGCCGAGGATGTCACCGAGACCGCCGAAACCGCCCTGCTGCTGGCCCGCCTGGCCGAAGATGTCGCCGACGTCGAAACCGCCGCCGCCACTACCCCCGCCCGGGAAGCCGAAGCCGCCAGGACCACCGGAGCCGAAGAGACGGCGAGCCTCGTCGTACTCCTTGCGCTTGGCCGTGTCGGACAGCACGCCGTACGCCTCGGAGACCGCCTTGAACTTCTTCTCGGCCTCCGCGTTGCCCGCGTTGGCGTCGGGGTGGTTCTCCTTGGCCAGCTTGCGATAGGCCTTCTTGATCTCGTCCGCGGTCGCGTCGGAGGAGACGCCCAGCTCACGGTAGAAGTCCTTACCGATCCATTCCCGTGCACTCACCGAACGTCTCCTCCTTTCACGCCGTATCGCCGATCAGCGGTTGTTCTCATCGAAAAGTTCGCCCTCGAGCGGCAGCTCGCCGCCCACGGGCGGGTCCACCGGCGCGTCCTGCGCCGCCGCCGCGGGTGCCGGAGCGGCACCCGGCTCGTGGTCGGTGACCCCGACCAGCGCCGCGCGCAGCACGCGTTCGCCGAAGCGGTAACCGCGGCGCATGACCGTGGTGACCGTCGGCCCGGTGACGTCCGGCGACGTGCTGTGCTGGACGGCCTCGTGCACGCTCGGATCGAAGGGCTCGCCCTCCGTGCCGAAGGGCTCGAGCCCCGACCGCTGCAAGCTCGCGACCAGCTTCTCGCCGACCGCCTTGAAGGCACCCGTCAGATCGCCGTGCTGCTCCGCGCGCTCGAGGTCGTCGAGCAGCGGGAGCAGGTCACTGACGACCGACGCCTTCGCGCCGGCGACGACCTGCTCGCGGTCACGGTCGACCCGCTTGCGGTAGTTGGCGTACTCCGCCTGGAGACGCTGGAGGTCGGTGGTGCGTTCCGCCAGCTCCTTCTCCAGTCCGGTGGCCACCGCCACCGAGTCGTCCACAATGGAGTCCCCGAGGCCGGGGCCCGCGTGGGCCGCGGGCTCCGGCGGAAGGGACGACTCGGTCGGCTCCACAGGGTCTACAGGGTCCACAGAGGGAGCGGCGTGCTTCGGACCGTCCTGCAATTCGACCTCCGGGGCGGGCGAGCGGACTTCACCGGTCAGCGGATCGCCGCGCCTACGGTCCCGCACGACCACCGGTTCGTCCGGGCCCCGGCCCTCGGTTTCGTCGTAGCGTTCCGTCACTTCTTGTCCTTCTTGTCCTTCTCGTCCTCTTCGACGATCTCGGCGTCGACGACGTCGTCGGCCTTGGCCTGCGAACCGGTGCCCGCGCCCGCGGTCCCGGTCGCGCCTTCACCGGCGGCGGCGTCATCGGCGGCGTTACCCGCCGCGTTGGCGTAGAGCGCGGTGCCCAGCTCCTGCGAAGCGGTGTTCAGCTTCTCGATGGACTCGCGGATCTTCGCCGAGTCGGTGCCCTTGAGCGCCTCGTTGGCCTCGTCGATCGCGGACTTCACCTTGCCCTTGAGCTCGTCGGGCAGCTTGTCCTCGTTGTCCTTGACGAACTTCTCGGTCTGGTAGACCAGCGTCTCCGCCTGGTTGCGGGTCTCCGCCTCCTCGCGGCGCTGCTTGTCCTCTTCGGCGTGCGCCTCGGCGTCCTTGACCATGCGCTCGATGTCGTCCTTCGGCAGCGCGGAGCCACCGGTGATCGTCATCGACTGCTCCTTGTTCGTGCCGAGGTCCTTCGCGAGGACGTGCACGATGCCGTTGGCGTCGATGTCGAAGGTGACCTCGATCTGCGGCACGCCACGCGGGGCGGGCGGGAGACCGGTCAGCTCGAACATGCCGAGCTTCTTGTTGTGCGCCGCGATCTCGCGCTCACCCTGGAACACCTGGATCTGCACCGACGGCTGGTTGTCGTCCGCGGTGGAGAAGATCTCCGAACGCTTGGTCGGGATCGTGGTGTTGCGCTCGATGAGCTTGGTGAACACGCCGCCCTTGGTCTCGATGCCCAGCGAAAGCGGGGTCACGTCGAGCAGCAGGACGTCCTTGACCTCACCCTTGAGCACACCGGCCTGCAGCGCCGCGCCGACGGCGACGACCTCGTCCGGGTTGACGCCCTTGTTCGGCTCGCGGCCGCCGGTCAGCTCCTTGACCAGGTCCGACACGGCGGGCATGCGGGTGGAACCACCCACGAGCACGACGTGGTCGATGTCGCCGACGGCGACACCGGCGTCCCGGATGACGTTGTTGAACGGCTTGCGGGTGCGCTCGAGCAGGTCCGAGGTGATCTTCTGGAACTCGGCGCGGGAAAGCTGCTCGTCGAGGAACAGCGGGTTCTTGTCCGCGTCCACCGTGATGTACGGCAGGTTGATGCCGGCCGAGTTCGAGCTGGAGAGCTCGATCTTCGCCTTCTCGGCGGCCTCACGGATGCGCTGGAGCGCCATCTTGTCCTTGGTGAGGTCGATGCCGTTGGACGACTTGAACTTGTCGACCAGCCAGGTGACGATCCGCTCGTCCCAGTCGTCACCGCCGAGGTGGTTGTCACCGGAGGTCGCGCGGACCTCGACGACACCCTCGCCGATCTCCAGCAGCGAGACGTCGAACGTACCGCCACCGAGGTCGAAGACCAGGATGGTCTGTTCCTTCTCGCCCTTGTCCAGGCCGTACGCCAGCGCCGCCGCGGTGGGCTCGTTGACGATGCGGAGCACGTTCAGGCCGGCGATCTGCCCGGCCTCCTTGGTGGCCTGCCGCTGCGCGTCCTCGAAGTAGGCGGGGACGGTGATGACCGCGTCGGTGATGGTCTCGCCCAGGTACGCCTCGGCGTCGCGCTTGAGCTTCATCAGCACGCGGGCGCTGATCTCCTGCGAGGTGTAGGCCTTGCCGTCGATCTCGGTCTTCCAGTCGGTACCGACGTGCCGCTTGACCGACCGGATGGTGCGGTCGACGTTCGTCACGGCCTGGTTCTTCGCCGGCTGGCCGGTCAGCACTTCGCCGTTCTTGGCGAAGGCGACGATGGACGGGGTGGTGCGTGAACCTTCCGAGTTGGCGATGACCGTCGGCTCGCCGCCCTCAAGGACAGCGACGACCGAGTTGGTCGTGCCGAGGTCGATGCCGACCGCTCGCGCCATGGTGTGATCCTCCTGCTAGTTTCGTGACCTGCACGTTCTCGCCCACCTTGAGCGGGCTCAACGCAAGTTGTATCGGCCGGTACGGCTTCCGTCAAGCTGGACTTGAGTCGACCGCACTCAACCTTGTATCCGGCTCAACGAGCGACACGGCCGTCTTGTTCCCGGACTACCGGCAGACCGTGCCCGGAGCCGGTGTGACTCCGCTCACCAGGTATTTCACTTCTTCGGTGCGCACGCAGGCGGAGTTCAGCAGCCCCGTGTGCCCGTACCCGGCGTCGACCAGCAACGTCGAGTTCTCGATGTTCCGCGCGAGCCCCTTCGCCCACACCAACGGCGTCGCCGGGTCGTGTTCGCCGCCGACCACGAGGATCGGTGCCGCACCCGAGACCTTCTGCGGCCGCGGGAGGTACGCCGAGGGCACCGGCCAGCCGGCACACCCGCTCGCGATGTCCCAGAACTCCGAGTACCGCCAGCTGTGCGGCGCGAGAATCTTCACCAGGCCCTGCGTCGCCCTCATGTCAGGGTAGGAGGTGAACGGGGAGCCGAAGTCGTGGCAGCCGATCGAGCGGTACGCGCCGTAGGACGGGTCCAGCTGGGAGTACGGCAACAGCCCGTCCGCGTTCCCCGCTGTCGCGGTCTCGATCCCCTTCGCCACGTCCGGCCAGAACGCCGGCAGGATCAACCCGCCGTAGACACCGGCCGAGAGCTCCTCGGCGGTCACGTTCCGCCCCAGTTGTTTCGACGGCACACCGCCGGGCGTCCGCATCAGCGCGTCGTAGGTGGCGAGGACGTCCTTGCCGCGAAGCACGCACTCGGACGACGTCGTGCACCACCTCGCGAAGTCCTTGAGCGCGCCTTCTGTCGCGATGGCCTCATCGAGGATCGCCTGCCGTGTCGGCCGGGAGTGGTCGATCGCGCCGTCGAGCACCATCGTCCTGACGCGCTTCGGGTACTTCTCCGCGTACACGGCGCCGAGTTCGGAACCGTAGGAGACACCGAGCCAGTTCACCTTCGGCTCGCCGAGGGCGACCCGGATCGCGTCGATGTCGTCCGCGGCGTGCCAAGTGTCCACAGAGGACAAGGCAGGCCCGGTCCTCTTGAGACATTCCTTGCCCGAAGCGCGATTGTGCGCGATGAGCTTTTCGTAGTCCGCGTGGTTTCGCGGGAAACGGCTGAGCGCCGGATCGTGCAGGTTCGGCCCGCAGCCGATCGCGGGCCTGCTTTCCCCGACGCCACGCGGGTCGAACCCGATGACGTCGAACCGCTGCCGCACTTCGGCCATTTCCGGTTGGTCCAGCGCGAGCCCGCGTCCGCCGTACTTGAGCACGGTGACGCCGGCACCGCCCGGCCCGCCCGGATTCGTCAACAGCGAACCGACGCGGCGCGCGGGATCGGTCGCGGGCAGTTTCGCCAGTGCGAGGGAAAATCCGCCGCTCACCGCAAGACTCGCGCATTCCAGCGTCGGCGCGTACTCGGTCGCACACGGCTTCCAGTCGATCCCGGGCGCGGCGGACGCGGGCAGGGCGGAAAGCGGCAGGAGGGTCAGCGCGGTGACCACGGCAAGGGTCTTCATGCGCGCTTCACCGTGACCGAGCCGGTGCCGGACTCGAGGTCGAGGACGTTCGCCGAAGCCTGGTCCTGCCGGACCCCACCGGTCTCGACCTTGCCGGTCTCCGCCTTCGCGCGGACCTGGTACGCGCCGTCGGGCACGGTGACGAGAACCTTGCCGACCTCGGCGTTCGCGGTGACCGCGCCCGGCTTCGCGAGACCGACCTCGATGTCACCGGTGCCGGTGCGCAGGTTGACCGGCCCGGACGTGCTCAGCACCTTCAGGTCGCCGACGTCACCCTTCAAGTCGACCGAAGCGGCGCGGGCGAGCGTGATCTTGCCGGTGCCGATGGCCCCGGAGATCGCCAGTTCGCGCGGGACCACGACGTCGTAATCCACGCCGCAGCCACTACAGCCGCCGAGTACCAGCGTGCCGTTCTCGACGCTGTACGTCTTGCCGGGATTGCGGCCGGTGTACGTCACTTCGCGGCGCAGCGAGACCGGCGCGCCGTCCTCGACCCGGAGCGTGACCGCGCCGACCGGGACGTCCACCCTGATCGCGGTGATCTGCTCGGTGACGGGCGCGCCGTCGCTCAGGTTCCGGTGGCTTTCGGTCGTGCAGCCGACGATCCCGAAGGCGGTCAGCGCGCCGAGAGCGAGCGCGCCGAGGACGCGCTTCTCTTTGATTCCCATGAAAAAGTGTTCCCCCGATGAATTCCGTCAGGCCGCGTTGACCTTGACGCTTCCGCTGTCGGTGTTGAGATCGAGCTTGTGCCGGGCCGAACCGGACTGGTTCACGCCGATGTCGCGGCTGCCGCTGTCGGTGGTGCCGGTGACGTTGTACTCGCCCGCCGGGACGGTGACCTCGACCGAACCGCTGTCGCTCCGCGCCGTGATGTTCGCGGCCTTGACCACTTCGAGTTCGATACGGCCGCTGTCGGCCTGCGCGTTCACGTTCCCGCCGAGCCGCTCGCCCTTGATCGCGCCGGAACTCGCGTCGACGGTGACGTCCTGCCCGATGTTCTTCAGCTCGACTTGACCGGAGCCGGCGTTGACCTTCACCGTGCCCGGCACGTCACTGATCTCGACCCCGCCGGAGTCGACGGCGACATCCACGGTGGACACTCCGGCGACGTCGAGCGAACCGGAGTCCAGCCTGCCCGAGACCGGGATGCCCGCCGGGACGACCACGTCGTAGCGGACCTCGCAGTTGCTGCCGCAGCCGGCGAGGACCAAGGTGTCCCCTTCGACGCGGAACGAGTCGCCCGGCTTGGTCCCGCGGTATTCGAACTCCTGGTGGACCCTCACCGGCCCCTCGCCGGTGCGGATCTTGATGCGACCCTCGTCGTTTTCGATCCGTACGCTGCGGATCGGCTGGGTCACCTCCGCGGTGGCCTCCGCGTCGGACGGCCACCACCAGCCGAGGCCGGTGAGGACACCGACGCCGATCAACGCGATGCCTCCGATCGCGAGGAGTGGGCGCGCCATGGTCTTGAGTCCCTCCGAAGCAGGTTTTCGTGTAGCTCGACGCTAAGGGCAGGGCGGCGGGATGGACATAGGGGTAACCCCCGGAATCGTCCCTGATCCCGCACCGGGGTCCTCGGGGTCCTAGCCTGGCTTTGTCATCGATTCCACGATCAGGAGGACGCATGCCGCAGGCACCCGATCCGTACGACTTGCTGCCCGATCTGCCTGCCTTCACCTTGAGCAGCACCGACATCGAAGAGGGCGGCTTCCTGCCGACGCCCCAGCTTTCCGGGATCTTCGGCGCGGGCGGCGAAGACCGTTCCCCGCAGCTGTCCTGGGAAGGTTTCCCCGCTGAGACCAAGAGCTTCGCCGTGACCTGCTACGACCCCGACGCCCCGACGGCGAGCGGTTTCTGGCACTGGGCGGTGTTCGACATCCCCGCGTCGGTGACCGCGCTGGCCGCGAACGCGGGCGACGAGACGGGCTCCGGTCTGCCGGCGGGCGCTGTCACCCTGAAGGGGGACGGGGGCGTGAAGCGGTTCCTCGGCGCCGCCCCGCCGCCCGGACACGGACCGCACCGGTACATCTTCGCGGTGCACGCTGTCGACGTCGAAAAGCTCGAGGTCGGCGAAGACGCTACGCCGGCTTTCCTCGGCTTCAACCTCTTCAGCCACGCCATCGGCCGGGCGACGCTTACGGCCCTGCACGAGAACAAGGACTGAGGCGGCTGTCCGTGAAGGCCTCCTTCCCTACGCTCGAAGGTCAGGGTTCCGGCAAAGTCGCATAGCCGCCGGTCGGTGGTGTTGGGGTGACAGAGGCGGGCTCGTCACAGTCGCCTGACATCTTTCTCGACTGTCCACATAGGACACCTCCGGGGCGAGAGTGCCTGATTTGAGCGTTTTTTGACCGGGTCGTGAGTGAAAAAGAGGGTTCTAGCCCTCTTTTTCACTCACGAACCCAGTCGAAAAACGTACATAACCGCATTAAATGGACATCCAGCGGCCGGATAGTGTCCTTTGTGGACGCTTGACGCTCAAGACGCCCTGTCATCCACCCCCGTCGGAAGTCCACTTCGAATCGCCAGAAGCGCCACCCGCCAGCGGCTATGCGACTTTGCCGGGACCCTGACGCTCAAGGTAGGGAAGGAGTCCTCCACGGACTTGATCGCTCTTCGCACCGGACTGGCGCGACGCTCGCTTGCCAGGCCGGGCGGTGACGGACCGAGGTGATGTCGGCGACGCCGGGGTGAGACGTCGGTGGAGCGCCCTCCCTAGACCTGCCCGTTGGCCCGGTTCCGCTCCATGTACTGCCCCTCGGGCGGGTCGCCGAAGCCGAACGGCCGGTACAGCCCGTGCGCGTCGTCGGTGTGCAGCATCCATCGGAACCCGGCGCCCGGCCCGTTGTCGATCATCTCCCGGACCAGTTCCTTGCCGAGCCCCGCGCCGCGCGCCTCGTCGACGACGAAGACGTCCGCGAGGTACGCGCTGCCGATGGTGTCCGAGAACGCCCGCGCGAAACCGACCTGACGGCCTGTCGAGCTCTCGTACGCGCCGACGACTCGCCACGCGTTCTTGAAGACCTTTTCGATCATCTCGCGGTCTCGCCACTTGCCCCAGTAGACGCTGGTGGACAGGTACTTCCACACCATGTCGAGGTCCACCCGAGCCGGGTCGTCGTCCAGTTCGTATGCGCCGACAGTCCTCATGATCCGAAAGTTACCCGTCAGGTCAACGGGGTTTCAGCAGGTAATCCACCACCGGCCGCAGCTCCTCCGCGGACGGCGGCTCGTCGTCGATGAGGCCCTGGATCAGCAGGCCGTCGATACCGGCGAGGAACACCCGGAACGCGACCTCGTCGTCGTGCCGGACCATCGAGGTCAGCACGTCCAGCCAGCGCCGGGCGGCGGGTCTCAGCTCGGGTTTGCGCGCGGCCAGCAGGTACAGCTCGTACTCCGCCATCGTCCGCCCGCGCCGCGGGCCCAGTGCCTCCGCGAGCAGCCCGGCGACCTCTTCCGCGCCGCGGCTGCCCCGTGAACGGGCGCGGTCGATCATCCAGTAGACCTCGGTCGCCATGTCCCGCGCACACGAGATGAGGGTCGCGATCAGCAGGTCGTCGAGGCTGGAGAAGTGATAGGTCGTCGAAGCCGTCGGCACGCCGGCCTCGGCGGCGACCGTCCGGTGGGTGACGCCGGCGACGCCATCCCGTTCGATCACCCGCAACGCGGCCGCGATGATCTCGTCGCGCCGCTTCTCACCCCTGGCCTTCCGGCCGTCGATCTGGATCTTCATCTGGTCGCGCCCCCCGCCTCGATCAGCACGACACCGCCGATCACCAGCACCAGCCCGGCGATCACGGAAAAGTTGACAGGTTCGGAGAAGAACAAGATGCCGACCGCGGCCACCGACGCGACCCCGGCCGCGGCCCAGATCGCGTAGGCGACGCTCACCGGCACGCCCGCCTTCAGCACGTACGCGAGCGCGACGAACGCGACGGCGTATCCGAGGACCACGACGACCGACGGACCCACCTTGCTGAAGCCCTCGGAGAGTTTCAACGACACCGTCGCGGATACCTCCGCGGCGATGGCCAAAGCGAGAAGAAAATACGCACCCATGTCACAAAAAGTACCTGGACGATCGTCTTAAAACCAAGAGAGGCGTACACCACATCGGTGGGACTTGGGCGCGGTCAGTGGGTTACCCATCAGTAAGAAGCATTAGTCTGCCCGAACCACCACAGCTTCACTCGGACGAAAGGCACCCGACGATGGGCGCTGTACAGCTGACGCTCGGCGGGATCTCGGTCCTGCTCGGCGTCGTCGCCTGGGGAATGTTCTTCGCGACCATCGCCCGCTTCGTGCGGGTGATCCGCCTCGGCCAGCCCGACTCGACCCGCAACGGCCCGTTCATGCCGCGCATGAAGACCTTGATCAAGGAATTCGCCGCGCACACCCGCATGAACAAGATCCGCAGCGTCGGAGCGGCGCACTGGCTGGTCATGTGGGGCTTCCTGCTCGGGTCGCTCGCCCTCTTCGAGGCGTACGGCGAGGTCTTCGTCCCCACGTGGGGCTGGCCGATCCTCGACGACTGGTCGCTGTTCCAGTTGCTCATGGAGGTGCTCGGCGTCGGCACCATCGTCGGCGCACTGGTGCTGATCGGGATCCGCCAGAAGAACCACCCGCGCCGCGCGGACCGGCAGTCCCGCTTCCAGGGCTCCAACTTCAAGTGGGCGTACTTCATCGAGGCCGTCGTGCTCATCGAGGGCATCGGCATCATCGGCGTCCGCGCCGCGAAGTCCGCGATGAACGTCCACGAGACCCCGGTCTGGGCCGCGTTCGTCTCGCATCCGATCGGTGAACTGCTGCCCGCCAGCCCGAACCTGGTCTCGGTGTTCGCGTTCGTCAAGCTGATGAGCGCCACGATCTGGCTGTTCGTCATCGCGCGCACGATGACCATGGGCATCGCGTGGCACCGGTTCAGCGCCTTCTTCAACATCTACTTCAAACGCGAGGACGACGGCGGCGTCGCGCTGGGCGCGCTCAAGCCCATGATGAGCAACGGCAAGGTGCTCGACCTCGAAGAGGCGGACCCGGACGAGGACACCTTCGGCGTCGGCAAGGTCGAGGACTTCAGCTGGAAGGGCTGGCTGGACTTCTCCACCTGCACCGAATGCGGCCGTTGCCAGTCGCAGTGCCCGGCGTGGAACACCGGCAAGCCGCTTTCGCCGAAGCTGCTCATCACGCAGCTTCGCGACCACGCCTACGCGAAGGCGCCGTACCTGCTCGCGGGCGGTAAGCGCGACATGGCCGGTGACGAAGTCGGTTTGTCCGGCGACGACATGTACGCCGGGATCGACGTCCTCGCGATCGCGGAGTCCCAGAAAGCCCTCATCGGTGATGACGGCGGCGTCATCGACCCCGAAGTGCTGTGGTCCTGCACCTCCTGCGGCGCGTGTGTCGAGCAGTGCCCGGTGGACATCGAGCACGTCGACCACATCGTCGACATGCGCCGCTACCAGGTGATGATCGAATCCGCGTTCCCCAGCGAGCTCAACGGGATGTTCAAGAACCTGGAGAACAAGGGCAACCCGTGGGGCCAGAACGCCAAGGACCGGCTCGCCTGGACCGAGGACCTGGACTTCGAGGTGCCGGTGTACGGCGTTTCATCTGACGACCTCGGCGACACCGAGTACCTCTTCTGGGTCGGCTGCGCCGGCGCGTTCGAGGACCGCGCGAAGAAGACCACCCGCGCTGTCGCGGAGCTGCTGCACATCGCGGGCGTCAAGTACACCGTGCTCGGGTCGGAGGAGTCCTGCACCGGTGACCCGGCCCGCCGCGCGGGTAACGAGTTCCTGTTCCAGATGCTGGCGCAGCAGAACGTCGAGATCCTGAACTCGGTGTTCGAGGGCCGCGAACGCAAGGCGCGCAAGGTGGTCGTCACCTGTGCGCACTGCTTCAACACCCTCGCGAACGAATACCCGGAGCTGGGTGGCCAGTTCGACGTCGTGCACCACACGCAGCTGCTCAACCGCCTGGTGCGGGAGAAGCACCTGACCCCGGTGACCCCGGTCGCCGAGGACGTCACCTACCACGACCCGTGCTACCTGGGCCGCCACAACAAGGTCTACGACGCTCCGCGTGAGCTCGTCGGTGCTTCGGGTGCTCAGCTGCGCGAGATGCCGCGGCACGGCGACCGCTCGATGTGCTGTGGTGCCGGTGGCGCGCGGATGTGGATGGAAGAGAAGATCGGCAAGCGCATCAACGTCGAACGCGTCGACGAAGCGCTCGGCACCGCGCCGTCGAAGATCGCGACCGGCTGCCCGTTCTGCCGCGTGATGCTCACCGACGGCGTCACGGCGCGTCAGAGCGACGGACAGGCGAGCGAGAAGGTCGAGGTCGTCGACGTCGCCCAGCTGCTGCTGACCGCCGTCAAGCGGAAGCCGGAGCCGCAACTGGTCCCGGCGGGAGCGCCGTCCCTGGACACCGTCTCAGATGCCGAACTCGACGGAAAGGCCGACGTGCCCACCGACGAAACGGCAACAGGCACGCCACTTCCCGAGGAAGACAAGTAGAAGTCCGAGGCCGGAGGGAACATTCTCTCGCACATAATGCGAGAGAATGTTCCCCCCTGTTTTATCCGCACCGGGCCATTCGGTCCCGTTACCCGTTCGGCGGTACACGGCAACGATAGGCTGGCGTTTCCTCGTTGCCGTTGTCGTCCGCGAGGTTTCTTTCGGCGATGCCGACAGCAGGTTCGGGCAGCAGGCTCGAAAAACAGGGGCGAGGAAATCAATGGGCAACCGGCACGAACTCCGCTCGGGCAAAGAACACCGCCTCGCGATGCCGGACTCGCCGAACCTTCGCCCGCCCGCGCGCCCCCCTTCGACCGCGGCACTCGCCAGAATGGCCCAGGAAGCGACCATCCCCAGCATCCCGGCCGCCAGGCGGCCACCGCGGCAGGAACGCCGTCGCACGCGCGTCCGCCCGTACGTCCGCACGGGCGGACGCACCCAGTCCAAGCGGAACTTCGCCATCGAAGCGATGATTTCCGTCCGGAACGACGCGCCATGGAACGCGCCGGGGTTCAGTGTCGAATTCCATTCGGTGAGAGCACTGTGCCGTCGTCCGACTTCCGTCGCCGAAGTAGCGGCGTCACTCAGCGTTCCACTCGGCGTTGCAAAGGTCCTTTTGGGTGATATGGCCGAACTCGGTTTGGTCACCGTTCATGAAACACAGGCTGAATTCGACGGTCATCCGGCACTCGCCTTGATGGAACGTGTCCTGCAGGGTTTGCGTCGCCTGTGAGATCGGCGCACTCGCACTACGCTACGCGAGGTGACTGAAGAATCCGGTGACGAAAGCACCCTGACCGTGGTGCTGGCGGGTGGGGTCAACCTCGCCATCGCCGTACTGAAACTGATCGCCGGGATCATCACCGGCTCCGGCGCGATGTTGTCGGAGGCCGTGCACTCGGTGGCCGACACGATCACCGAAGTCCTCTTGCTGACCGCGCTGAAACGTTCAGGCCGCCCAGCCGACCGCGTCCACCCCTTCGGCTACGGCAAGGAACGCTACTTCTGGTCGCTGCTCGCGGCGGTGTCGATCTTCGCCTCCGGCGCGATGTTCGCGCTCTACGAGGGCTTCTCGACGGTGTTCGGCGAAGCGACCGAGCAGACCGATCCGATCGTCGGCTACGTCGTCCTCGCGATCGCGTTCGTCCTCGAGTCCGTCTCGTGGTTCCAGGCCGTGCGACAGGTGTGGCGCGACGCCGCGAAGTCGGGGCAGAAGGTCTCGGTCTATCTGCGGATGATCGACGACCCGGCCCCGAAGACCGTCTTGTTCGAGGACTCGGCCGCGTTGATCGGCCTGCTGCTCGCGTTCGCCGGGATCGGATTGCACCAGCTCACCGGATCGCATGTCTGGGACGGCGCGGCGTCGATCGCGATCGGGGTGCTGCTGGCGCTCGTCGCGTACGTACTCGGGCGCACCAACCGCGGTCTGCTGATCGGCAGGCAGGCCGATCCGAGGCTGGTGCGCGCGGTGCGCGACCACTTGGTGGGCACGCCCGAGATCGAGGCCGTCGTCGACCTGCAGACCATGTTGATGGGCACCGATCAGGTGCTCGTGTGCGCCCGCGTCGACTTCGACGACGCACTCGCCGCCGCGGAGGTCGAACGAGCCTGTGTCCGGATGGCGACCGAACTGACCCGGACTTTCGGCGACATCACCGAGGTGTTCATCGAACCGGTCCCGCGCACGGACGCCGAACTGCGCGCGGCCGTGCTTGCCCGCTACGGCGACTGGGGCAAGAGTCAGTAGCCGAAGTTCTGCGTCCAGTACATGCCCTTGGTGCTGACGCCGACGCCGATCTTCTTCAGCTTGCAGTTGAGGATGTTCGCGCGGTGGCCCTCGGACTTCATCCAGGCGTTCATCACCTTGGCGGCGTTCGACTGGCCCTTGGCGATGTTCTCGGCGCCGGGCTTGTCGTAGCCGGCGGCACGGATGCGCTGGTCGAACGTGACGCCTTCCGGCGTGGTGTGCGAAAAGTAGTTCCGCGCGGACATGTCGTCGCTGTGGCCCTGCGCGGCGGCGGCGAGACGCGAGTCGTTGCTCACCGGCGAGCAGCCCGCGTCGGCACGCTCGGCGTTGACGAGGTCGACGACCTGGGCGGCGAGCGAGCCGTCCTGCGAGCGGGGCGGCTCCGGAGGCTTGCCGGGCGCGGGCTTCGGCACCTCGGAAGTCGGGGCGGGCGGCTCGGCCGGAGCCGAGGACGAACTCGACGGCACGGAGGAAGACGTGGGGGCGGCCGAAGACGACGTCGGGGCAGGCGCGCCGGGCGCGGGGCCGCCCGGAGCCTGGGCGGACGTCTGGCCGAAGTGGGCGGGAGGCTTCGCCAGAGCGTCGCCGGGACCGCCCTTGGTGTCGGGAACGCTCAAAGACAGATTACTCAGCGCCGTGCCCTGAAACCGGTCGGTCACCATCAGGTAGCTCGCACTGGCGATCACCCCGCCCAGCAAGACGCTGAGCGTTACCAGCAGTAACCGGCTTCGTGTTCTATTGGGGGGCACGGGGCCGAAAACTATCACGAACCGGTTACGGCAATACCCCCGAAAGTAGTAAAACCGGTCAACGGTCGCCCTCAGTGATCATTCGAGCGGGCGGCACGCGCGACGTGTCCTCCCCGTCGGACGGGTGATCCGGGACTTCTTCTTCACAAAAGAGGATCCGTGTTGCAGCCCCGGATCGAGTGGGAAGCCCCTGTCGCGCTAGCGCCAGGTGTCCACCCGGTGGAAGTTCTTGTACGCGCGGCTCGGGGTAGGCCCCCGCTGCCCCTGGTAGCGCGAACCGGCCTCGTTCGAGCCGTACGGGAACTCCGCCGCGCTGGAGAGGCGGAAGATGCAGAGCTGGCCGATCTTCATGCCCGGCCACAGCGTGATCGGCAGGTTCGCGACGTTCGACAGCTCCAGCGTGATGTGACCGGAGAAGCCGGGGTCGATGAAGCCCGCGGTGGAGTGCGTCAGCAGGCCCAGGCGGCCGAGGGAGGACTTGCCCTCCAGGCGGCCGGCGAGGTCGTCGGCGAGCGTGACGGTTTCGTACGTCGAACCCAGCACGAACTCGCCGGGATGGAGGACGAAGGGGTCTTCGCCCTCTTTCTCGACCAGCGAGGTCAGCTCGTCCTGCTGGAGCTGCGGGTCGATGTGCGTGTACTTGCTGTTGTCGAACACGCGGAAGTAGCGGTCGAGTCGCACGTCGATGCTCGACGGCTGGACCATCGTCGGGTCGAACGGGTCGACACCGAGACGGCCGGCGTCGAGCTCTTTACGGAGGTCACGGTCGCTGAGGAGCACGCGGTCAGCGTAGTCAAGCGGCCTTCATGTGCCTGCCGTAGGTGGGGTCGAGCCCGAACACCTTGGTGACCTGCCGAAGGTAATGGCGACGGCCGGCGGCCCCGAGCAACTCCTGGAGCGCCGTCGCGCCGGGCACCACCCGCCGGACCGTCTCGGCGGCGAAGTTGACGCCCGCCACCGCGACCACGGCCGCCTGTGCGATCGGATCGTCGGGCAGCTCCAGGAAGTCGGCGTTGGTCTTGCCGAGAAGGAGCCTGCTGATCGACCCGTGCGCCGCGACCGACACATGCGAGAGGACCTTGCCCACCGCGCCCCGGCCCTCGCCGATCGCGGCGTGGGACTTCATGAGCGCCGCGGCGAGCCGTTTGGAATCGTCGTCGGGGATGAACTCGGTGGTGGCGAGCAGCCACAGCAGCCGCCAGGCGTCGTCCTCGCCGGCGGGCAGGAGCTCCTCGTCGACGCCCATCAGCCAACCGACGTAACGCCAAAGGTGCAGGATGTCGGCGCGCTCGCGAGCGCTGTAGCGGAGCCCGAGCAGTTGCGTGCCGAACACGTAGACGAGGGAGAAGAGCAGGAGCGTGCCCGCGGTCTGGACCTGATTGACCGGCCTGTCCCAAGCGGCGTAATCCCAGTCCTTGCGGCGGTTCATCGCGGCACGGACATGCGCGTGCACGATCCGCACCCGCAGCGCGGCCTCGTACCCGCGCCCTCCGGGCACCAGCGCACCCGGCGTCGTCACGTGGATCCACCAGGTCGCCGTCTCGACGAGACGCCGCGCCGCCTTGTACTCGATCTCGCCCGTGCCGACGAGCGACTTCGTGGCGCGCGACGCGAGATAACCGCCCATCAGCGAAACGTCGCCGAGCGGAAAGAGACCGAGCAACCCGGCGCGCGTGACCGCCCGCGCTCCGCGCTCCAACCGGTCCTGGTCGACCCAGTACGGCGTCGCCTCGACGTTGCGAAAGAAGGCTTCGAGCTCCTCCGGCGGACTCTCGACGCTCTCGATGCCTTGCCGCAGCGCCTGTTCGAACTGCCCTTGGGCGCCTTTTCGCAGCAACGGCACCAGCACGTCGGCCGCCGGATCCTCCCGTTGCGCGAACCTCCGCAGCCGGGCCACCTGGCGCTCGTCACCTCTGATGTCGCCCTCGATGAACAACCTCGACGCGACCCGGAACCCGCCTTGGCGGAACAGCTCGGGGTCGGGCAGCCTCTCGTCCATCCGGCTCACCTCCGACGTAGACAACAAGTGTTGTCACTTGAAGGCGGCGACGTCAAGGCGGGGCGGGGTCTTGGCAAGGGGAGATCCGGGCCATGTATGCTGGCCGAGCACTGCGGATGTAGTTCAATGGTAGAACATCAGCT
Source organism: Amycolatopsis sp. NPDC041971 (assembly GCF_055588925.1). NCBI lineage: Bacteria > Bacillati > Actinomycetota > Actinomycetes > Pseudonocardiales > Pseudonocardiaceae > Amycolatopsis > Amycolatopsis sp. NPDC041971. The sequence goes on from NZ_JBVJCE010000001.1 coordinate 405,968, forward strand.
TCCCAAGCTGAATACGCGGGTTCGATTCCCGTCATCCGCTCAGCTGCGAAAGCCCCAGGTCAGTGGATGTCCACTTAGGACCTGGGGCTTTCGCTTTGGTAGATCATTCTCCGATCTGGGCCATTAACGGGCCATTAGCCGACCGGGACCGGTTGGCCGCTCAGACCGTCGTCATCGTCATCCGCGCTGCCCGTCCGGTGCTGGTCGACGAGCTTCGACAGCCGATCAGCGATCCGTTCGTCAGCGTCGCTGGTCGCCCGCTGGTAGATCAGCGCCGCCCGCATGTCGTCGTGCCCCATCCGCGCCATGAGGTCCTTGGTCGACGTGCCCGCCTTCGACGCCCAGATGTTCCCGGCGTGCCGCAGGTCGTGGAAGTGCAGGCCCTTGAGACCCATCTTCGCCGCGACCTCCGTCCACTTCGTCCGCTGACTGAAGTTCGGCCGACGCACCGGGTTACCGGCACGCTCACCGGTGAACAACAGCGCGTCGCCCTCCGGCTTCACGAAGGCGTCCAAGTGCTTCACGACGTCACGTCGAATCGCCGCCGGAACGATCAGCGTGCGCACCCCTGCCCTCGACTTCGGCGGACCGACGATCAGCCCACGCCCAGGGACCTCGACAAGCGCCCGCGAGATCCGGACCCAGCTCCCATCTTCCGCGACGTCACACCGCCGCAGCGCCGACACCTCACCCCACCGGAGTGACGCGAACGCGGCCAGCAGCACGAGCGCCCGGAAGCGCTCCGGCATCCGCCCAGCCAGATCGAACACCTGCGGAACGGTCAGGATCGGCCGCTCCGCAGGATTCTCCTTGTCGGCACCCCGCACCCGGCAGGGGTTCCGCTGCAAGATCTTGTCTTCGTCTACCGCCGTAGTCAGGATCGCCCGAAGCAGCCTGTATGCCTTGGCAGTGACCGACTCCGACACTCCGGCCGCCAGGCGATCCGCACGCCATTGCCGAATGATCGCCGTCGACAACTTGCCCAGTTCGACACCGCCGAGATCCACTTCGATGTGCTTCCGCAGAAGCCACCGGTACAACTCGACCGTGCGCGGACGCAAGCCGGGCCGCTGCGTGATCCACTGGTCCGCATAGTGCCCGAGCGTGACTTTCGCCCGCTCAGGGTCGACCCACTCGCCTTTCATGATCTGCGTTTCGGTCATCGACAACCACTGTTCGGCCGTGCGCTTACTCGTGAACATGTTGGGAGCGTTACGAATCTGGCCATCCGGCCCCGGATAACGCGCCTGCCATTTCCCCGATTCGCGCTGCCGAACATTGCCGAAGCCCCGGTGCCCTCGTTTGTTCGCCATGTCAGGCCGCCCTTCCGAGGTCCCGAATCACCGAAGCCCGCGTGATCGGCTCGATCCGACCGGCCTGGATGAACTCCTCAAGGTCGGCGACGGCGAATCGCACATGTACGCCAACCTTGTGGAACGCCACGCGCCGCTCCGCGATCAACCGGCGGACGAACCGGACGCGCGTGTTCAGATACGCCGCTGCTTCTTCGACTGTCAGGTAGTTCTTTCCCACGTTCACCTCCCCAGTTCCTAAGCCGCCAACGGAGTTGCCGAAAGATCCGGCGGACTCTGCGCGGCGAGTAGTGCCCTGTCGTACTCGGCCTTCCACGTGATCCGCTCCGAAATCGCGTGCATCACCAGGTGGTCCCGAGGTGGCACGTTCGCGTCGCTTGAATCGACCTTGCGCCAGACCAGGCGGGCAGGATCAGGTGCCGGTTTCTCGATCCCAACCGCCGCCAGCGCCTCCAGGACGAACGCCTTCCGGTCAGCCTTGTGGTCGACGAGCGTCTTCCCCGACCACTTGCGCGACACCAGTACCCGCCGACCCGGCAGGCCGAGCGTGGTCCGCCGATGAGCCCGTCCTTTGCAGTGCCCTGGTGTGGTCTTTCCGTTGGCACCCTTGGGGTTGATCCCGTAGAGCAGCCACACCGCGCACCGAGGCGAACACGGGGTCACCGACAGCTCCGCGTGCAACCGGTCGTGATGGTCCTTCTGCCGTCCGGTGTCGGCTTCCACGACTTCACCTGTCGACTTGGTGAGGTACTTCGTGAGATAGCCGATGTGCCGCCCGGCCTCTTCGGAGCCGCCGAGGATGCCCTTGGAGTGCACCTGACGGCCGAAGGTGACCACGTGGGCCGGGTCTTCCACGGCTTCGACCGCGTCGTCCCACTCGGTCAGTGGTTCGCGGGTATACGGGTCGACGAACACCCGGCGGTCGCCGTCCCACAGCGGCATCCGATCGACGTAGACGACCTGGTCATGCGCAGGCCACCACACCTGGTGATAGGTCGCTTCGGTGACCTGCCGGATGACGTTATGCGGCACCGATCCCCGAATCGCCGCATGGAGATGTGGAGCCGCCCGCCGTTGGGGTTCGACGGTGGCGAAGTACTGCGCGTCCCAGCCCACGACCCGCCGGAGGTTCTGCCACCACCGGTCCACCAGCGCCGAGAAGTGCACCGCGTCCCGAGCCGCCCGCCGATAGTCATACGTCGACGGGTTCACCGGCGAACCATCCGACCGCACCGGGCCGTAGGTGTCGCAGGTAAGCGTGATGAACATCGAGGGCCGGAACTTGCCCGCGTACTCGCGGCCGAGGGTGGTCCTGGCGACTTTCCGCCGAGGCAGGTTCGGTGCGTCCTGCCGCCGCTTCGTCGAGCGCTTCACCGCCCGCTTCGTCGGAAGGTCAATCGACGGAAGACGACCGCGCATCCCCAGTTGCCGAAGTTCTTCGTCGACTCCCTGGATCTCCTCCCGCAGCTCCTCCGCTTCCGCCTGGTCGCTCTCTTCCCGGTACGCCGCCACAAGATCGGCCCGGAACGCCAACAGCTCCGTCTGCGTCTCGGACGGCGGCTCCGAGGTGAAGTCCGGTTCGGTGTCGATGTGCCAGCCCTCGCGGCACTGAACCTGTCGAAGGGCCTTCGCTTTCCGCGCACAGGGCAGGCAGACCGATTCCACGGTCGAGCCGCACGGGACAGGGACGTAGCGAAGTTCGCCGGTGTCGGTGTCGCCGACCTCCATCGTGAACGGCCGGACACACACGCCGTGCTTTTCCGCCGTCGCTTTGACCACGTCGGAGGCGAGGGGTTCCCGCATCCGAACAGCCCGCGAGGTGGCCGGCGGGGTCACCGCGGCTTCGTTCGTGCTCATCAGGCGGCCACCTCCCCAGACGTGCTCCACTGCCGCAGCACGAACAACGACATCTCCTGCCGCATCCCCGCAGGCAGGTCCGGAAACGCTGCTTCGTCGAACTGGACACCGCCGTAGACCACGATCGGGATGCCGCAGGGAGTCCGGCCCTGGACTTCCAGGTGGACGCTCCCGCCGTGGGGCACCCGCCAGATCGAGGCGGTCTCGTTCTCCAGGGAATCCGCCCAGACGACTAGGCTCCGCGCCACGTCCGTCAGGCGGTCGGTATCGAGCTGGACAGACACCGGATTCGGGCCGATCGCGACTCGCACAGACGCGACCGGCGAAAAGGCGTAGGAGTCGAGGTGATCTCGGATTGCATCGAGGAACACCAAAACGCGGTTCACGCCGCCACCTCCTCTCCACCTCGATGGACAGGAAGGTCGATCACGTGGGCACTGCCGTTGGTGACGTAGTTCTCCAGTGCTTTGACCATCTCGTCAGGAACCCAGCCAGCCCGGACCCGCAACGGTTCTCGGATGCCTTCACCCCAGATGTAGCCGACGCCAGCGGCCGACTCCTCGATGCGATTCGCCCAGGCACCCCGTTCGTAGGCGCCATCACCGAGGACCATCCCGACGTGCGTCTTCGAAGTGACGCGCAGACAGACCCGACGCGGGAACAGCTCCCGAACCGGAACCGTGTCCTTCGTCGGCTCCTGCACATACCCGTGCACCGTGTAGCCCAGCGCCCGGCCCTGCGTGGTCAGGATGGCGACGCGTTCGACGATGGCTTCGCGGGTCTTGCGATCGGTGTACTTGGTGAGTGCGCCGATCTCGTCGAACTCCAGAACCTCCAACGGGTGCTCGGTGGAAATCGGGACGTTGCGGGTGTGCCCGGCGAACTCACGCTTGCGGGACTCAAGACCGTCGAGCAGGTCATCCAGGACCTCAATCGCTTCCTTCCCCGCGACCCCGTAGCGGGCAAAGATCCCACGCCCGTAGGCGAGTTCCATCCCCTTCGGGTCGATCCCGGACACCCGCACCGTCCCGGCCCGGATCGCCGAGGCGGCCGACACCAGCGGGCACCACATCACGGAGTTCTTTCCCGCCCCGGTGGCACCAGCGACGAGCATGTGCGCGCCCGGACCCGTCAGCGGCAGCTGCCAATTCTGCCCGTACTCGGTGCGCCCGGCGAACACCCGCCGCAGATCCACGGTGTTGACGGCCACCAGGTCGGGCAGCTCCGCGCACTCCACCGGTGCCTTGAGGAGGTCACGACGCTGGAAGTCCAGCGAGACGACATTGGGTTCCAACTCCCGAACCTGACAACGCGTGACCTTGCGAGCAACGGCTAGTGCACGGGCAGCGTCGTCGAAGTCCTCCGGCTTCTGCCCAGCCACCAGCCGGACCCGGACCTCATCCCACGACAGCCCCGACTTCACAGCCAGCACCCTTGGTACCTGCACCGCAGCACCGCCGCCCGCAGTGCGAGAGACCGCCTTCCGACGACGGCCGACGAGGTTGACCGTTACTTCCACCGGCACGGTGCCGTCTGAGATGGACAGGCCGCAGGCGTGCAGCCAACCCGGAAGTTTCCGGGCGTAGGTGAACCACCGCAGCCACCACCCCCGCAGGAACCGGCCACAGCACCGGTCGAACGACACCAGGTCGAGCAACCGCCAAGCCACCAGGACCACCGCGACCGAACCCACGGTAACGGCCAGCGAGAGCCAGCCAAGCCACTGCCACCAGGCCGCCAGAGCGAGGACGCCGAGGCTGGTCCGCCAGTGAGTGAAGACTTGCTTTCCCAGCCACACCAACAACTTCACGGCCGACCACAAGGCGATGAAGACCACCGCAGCAGCGGCGAGGATTTCCGCGATCGTGGCCAAGGCGCGGCCGAGCTTGTGCAGCAGCCACACCACCACGCCGAGCACACCGCTGCCGACGAGAAGGAAACCGATACCGTTCGCATTCATCGGTGACCACCGCCGGTCAGATCCAGCGGCAGCATTCCCCGGCAAGGAGCGCATTCCGTCTCGCCGGGCAGCAGCTTCGCGAACCGCTTACAGACCGTGCAGCGCGTTCGGGTGACCCCGTCTAGCGCACGCTTGTTGCCATCGTTTAGCGTTGTCATTGTTCACTTCCAGAGGTTGTGGACAGCGCAGGAGCGGCAAGGTTGGTAGCCGGATTCCGCTTCTGCGCCTTACAGGACAAGAAAGCGTTTGAGGACGTGTTTGTACGCCGCACGTCCCCACGTGCGTTTTTTCGCTCTGTCATTCAGTTTCTAACTGGCTTGCGACTTCTCCTTTTGGATCTGCGCGGCCACCTCCTCGGCCTTCCGCTCCTCATAGCCCACCCAGTACTTGAGTTCATGGTGGTGCGCGCGGTCCACATCGGACACGGCCTGATACATGCGCGCGTTCTCCCTGTGGAACTTCAACCACGTCGACCGGTTCGACCCAGGCTTCGGCCGACGAGCCGAGGCGACCAGGTGCGCGTCCTTGAGGGTCTGTGGCTCATTCCGGCCCGGAGTCGTCATTGCGCACCACCGCGTGCTTGCCGAGAAACACGGCCAGTTCGTCCGCGCTGTCGCGGATTTGGCGAAGGAGCCGGATGAACTCCGGCCACTCGGCCGGATCGGATGGCGGCAGGATCGCCAGGCTGTCCGGGTCCAGGTAGATCACCAAGGCCGGGTTCGCCGAACCATGGCCCTGCATCCCCGCGACCGCCTGCCTGCCCGGCTTCCACATCGCGTTGAACGCCACGGCCGTGCCCTTCCTCGCTGTAAGCGCGGATCTCCCACGACCGTGCGTTCTCCTCGAACCCCTCAGCCGCCGCCGTCACCGCCGCCAGCACCCACCACGGCAACTGGCCCTGAGTCGCCAGATCCCGCCACGCCGACGCCACCGCGAAGGAAGCGACGGCCATGTCATGCGCCGCCAGGGCATCTCCAGCTTGTGCGGTTCGCTGCGTCATCGCGCTGTAGTGGCGATACGCCGCCTCCCAGGTCTGGACCAGGTGCAGTGGAACCACGGCCACGCCCTGACTGCCAGGCACCCGGCCCGTCATCACGCCGCCTTGGGCGTTGACTCGGCAGCGTTGGAAGCACGGCCCGACTTCGACGCACCACCCGATGCAGCGACCTTGAAGCCTGTCGCGCGGAACACGTAGGACTGGTACTTGAACTCGCCCTGACCAGCCACCTTCGGCTCAGCCGTCAGACCCTCCAGCTCGATCGGCCGCATACCCGGCAAGACCTCGGACGTCGTCGGCACCGGCTGCACATCTGCCAGGAACGTGACGTCGTAAGACGCACGCTTGGAGTTGGTCTCGCTCGGATCGGTGACCGTGGCCTTCCACCGACGCTTGCCCGTCACCTCGTCGATCCGCTGACGAACAGGTCGCCCCGAAGACCGGTCCTCACGCGACTGGTACTCGTTGTCCGGCGCGACCTCCCCGACCATCACCAGCCCCAGTGGGAACGCGGCATCAAAGTCGATCTCGAAACGGTGTCCCTTGGCGATCGCCATGTCGTCTGTCTCCTGTCGTCTCTGGAGCCCTACCGGGCTTGCACCTTTTAGAGGTAGTTCTATTAAGCGCTTCGCCGCGCCGGTTGTCAATAGGACTATCTCTATCGGGCTCCGTAGACCATGATGAGGTGATACCGCTAGCGTTATCGACCGACGAAGGAGGACCAGGTGGGCACTGGCTACCGAGAGCTGGCCGCGATCCTGCGAGACGCGATCCAGCGGGGCGACTACGCCCCGGACACCACGCTGCCCAAACAGGACGAGCTTGCCGACGAGTACGACGTCAACGTCAACACCGTCCGCAAGGCCGTTGGAGTCCTCGAAGCCGAAGGGCTGGTCACGCCGATCAGGAGACGCGGAACCGTCGTTCGAGCCCGGCCACCCATGAAGCGCTTAGGCAAGGACCGGTACGCGAAGAGCAAGTGGAAGTACGGCGACACCGTCGCCTTTGTCGCAGACCGCGAAGCCTCCGGCCGAGACTGGAAGCCGACCGACCAGACACAGACCGTCGCCAAGATCGAAGCTGACCGAGAAGTCGCTGACGCCCTCGGTGTCATGGTCGGATCACCGGTCTACGAGCGGGCACGACTGGTCAAGGACGCCGGGCAGCCCACCCATATGCTGACGAGTTACTACCGGCCCGCCGACGTCGAAGGCACCCCCATCGTCGACCCGACCCCCGGCCCCGCCGGACGAGGTGGCGGTTTCCTGGTCCTCACCCTGCAAGGTCTTGAGCCGGACACCATGACCGAAACCTTCTACGCCAGGATGCCGACGCCCGACGAGGCCGAGCAGCTCGAACTCCCCGCAGGCGAACCCGTCATGGTGCTACAACGGCGCACCTACACCGGTGACGGCCGCGTGGTCGAGTTCGCACGTGGCGTGCACGCCGCAAGCCGGTTCTCCTGGACCTACACTTTCAAGATCCCCGACTGACCCGGAGACCCAGATGCCCGAGCGCTCGACTGTCCTGCCGGACGATCTCCGCGCCGACGTCCAGACGCTCTGGGACTACCACGACATGCACCACGAACTCCGGCCCGCCGACGTCGGCATCGGACTCGGCAGCCACGATCTCGGCGTCGCCACCTTCACCGCGGAACTGTTCCACGCCGGAATGTTCCCGCTCATCGTCTTCACTGGAGCGAACGCGCCGACGACCGTCGAACAGTTCCCGCGAGGCGAGGCGGTGCACTACCGCGAACATGCGCTTGAGCTGGGCGTCCCCGATGACGCCATACTGGTCGAGCCCGAGGCGCGGAACACCGGTGACAACATCACGCTCACTCGCGCATTGCTGGATTCTCGCGGCATCGAGGTCGGATCGGTCGTCCTCATCTCTCGGCCGTACCAGCAGCGACGCGCGTACGCGACCTGCAAGAAGCTCTGGCCCGAGGTCGACGTCATCTGCGCTTCGCGGCCACTACCGCTCGACGAGTACATCGAGAGCATCGGCGACGTGGACCGCGTCATCAACATGCTCGTCGGCGACACGCAGCGCATCACCGTCTACGCTGAACACGGCTTCGCCACCCACCAAGAAATTCCACACAACGTCACGGACGCCTACACCCGCTTGACCGAATCAGGCTTCATAAAACGCCTCATCTAATGGACTACTCCTCACTCTGATTTAGCCTCGCGTCCAGTAAAGATCTTTGGTGACCGCGGTGAGTTGGCGGATAATTGACGTTCCCACTTGGAGCCCTAAGTGGCAACGTTGCTAGAAACCGCCGGGCGCGGTGCCCGCTGGCAACTAACCATAGAGCAGGCGAGACGTCACGACCACACTTAGGCACCTGCGGTAGATTTCTTCAAGTAGTCTATCGCCGATCTTAGTCGCTCTGGTGAATCTTTGAAATTTCCTAAACCAAGATTGCACGAGCCACAGAGTAGGCCTCGCACTCCAGCAGAATTGTGCGAATGATCGATAACCAGGCTTTCACCGGAGTCGCAAATCGCACATCTTCCATTCTGGTTCAAAAAGTAGCCGCGATAATCGTCAACCGTAATACCGTAGCTTCGGGCCCGCGAGGCGAGATTCGCACATGCCTCGGAGCAGTACCTTCTCGCATGGCGATTGAGTGCCTCTATTGCGCGATCGCAAACAACGCACGTATGCTCAACGAAAACCCTGCCAGTCCGATCTTTTGTTGCACACAAAGAAGAGCAGAACGTTCGCTGCCGAGGAACAGGGCCTTTGCATACTCGACATTCCCTTGTCGCTGGAATCCTTCTTTTCTCATACGTGCCACCTCTTCGCATTCGAGTGTAATGCATTTCGCATTCCTCTGCAGAACTGGAGCGCGCCGGACGTCGACATCCCGCAACGTCGCACCGCTTGCGGTTCGCCATCTCCGCCTTCTTTCGAGCGACAGGCGCGGCCTTACGGCAGGACGGAGTACAGTATTTGCGATCACTTCCGCGTGAGACCGGATACTCGAACTCGATTTGACAATGTTCGCAGGTTCGATTCCGAAGCACTAGCTCCACAGTCTCTCCGATCATCGACCTTCCCAAGCGCCGCCGATCGGCGCCGGAATGAGCCGACGCGAGCCTAGCGACACACACCGACAAATCTGGTGCGCCCACGAGAGTGCTGTGGCTAGCCGGGGAGGCGTACGCGGCACTTCTTCATCCCGGTCAAGGTCGGCAACCAGTGAGTCGACCGTGCCTCTACTGCCGAACTTGGCTCTATGGGATCAAGGCGCCGCCGTTGGCGGCGCGCGGGTCACCATCCGTTCGGCGGGCTACGCCCAAGAGGCGACGCCGGCCTACCGCTCCGCTCTCGGCAGGCGCCGCCGGGCGAGCCCGCCGCAGGGCAGCACCCGCAGCGCGCCGCCAACGACGACGGAGACCCCAGGAGCAACACCGCGAAATCATCCCGACCCACCTGGCCGACGTGCAGTGGTCACCAGGCGATCCCTCGCTGCTCAGCGTCTAACACCGGCCCGCCCGCATCAAGGCGGGAAAGCGTGCCTTGACACGACCGACCCGGCGCTAGAAGCAGCAGGGGCGAGGGAAGCGGAGCGAACAGGCACAAAGACGCAGGTCAAGGCAGGGCACGATGGGCCATTAACGGGCCATTCAGAGGGGTCAACCAAGGTCAATCAGGGCCACCCCGAGCAAGCGCCGTCCGCAGGTCAGGGCCACTTTCCAGCATGATCACCCTGGTTCCCAAGCTGAATACGCGGGTTCGATTCCCGTCATCCGCTCAGCTGCGAAAGCCCCAGGTCAGTGGATGTCCACTGTGGACCTGGGGCTTTCGCTTTGTCTGCTCATCGGCTCTCGCGTGCCATTAACGTGCCATTAGCCGACCGGGACCGGTTAGCCACTCAGGCCGTCATACCGTCATCCTGCCTCAGGGCACGCGCCGATCGGTTCGGGACTCCTCCCCTGACCATGCCGTTACCTTCTCGCGGGTGGTAAGAAAAACGCACGACAGTACGGCGGTCGTCTTGCTGACCGTTCTGGCTGGGTCGCTGATCCTCCCGCTAGTGCTGGTCGGCGTGGTCTTCCTCCTCATCGGCTTGAACACGGGCAGCGGGCCGGGGCCGTACACCGTCGTTTTCGCCAAGGCGGGCGAGGAATGCGGGGCGACCGGGCAGTATCTCGACGCGTCCACCGGCGAGCCGCTGAGGTGCATGGGGCCTGGACTGTTCCGGACGTCCGCGGTCGAGTTTCCCGGTTTCTCCTCCGAGCAGAACGGCGAAGTTCGCCGCTGGCTGACCACCTTGGCGGAGGACGGCGATCTGAGCGTCTTCGATCACCGTTCGGTCCAGGCCAAGATCGACGGGATCGCGGCCGGATTGCCGCCGGGAACGCGGGTCGAGCGCGAATCCGGCTCGACGGAGGTTGGGATCGGCGTGGCCTTGACCGGTGCCGGATTGCTGTTGGGTTCCGGCTTCGCCTGGCGATGGCACCAGAACCGCCGGGCCGGTTTTTGACTACGGTGCCGGACATGGAGATCCGGGAGTTCACCGAAGACGACTGGGTACAGGTCTGGCCGATCGTGCGCGAAGTCGTGCGGGCGGCGGACACGTACACCTACGACCCGAACCTCACCGAAGAAGCCGCGCGCGGGACCTGGGTGCAGACACCGCCGGGCCGGACTGTGGTCGCGGTCGAGGACGGTCGCGTGCTCGGCACGGCCAAGGCGGGCCCGAATCACGGCGGGCCGGGGTCACACGTCGCGACGGCCAGTTTCATGGTGGACAAGGACTTGCGCGGCAAGGGGGTCGGCAGCGCATTGTGCGCGCATGTCCTGGAATGGGCCAAGGAACAGGGTTTCGCGGGCATGCAGTTCAACGCGGTCGCCGAATCCAACGTCGCCGGGATCCGGGTCTACGAGCGGCTCGGGTTCAAGATCGTCGGCACGGTGCCGGGCGCGTTCGAGCACCCGACACTGGGGCGCGTCGGGCTGCACGTCATGTACTGCGACTTCGGCCGAGGCTGAGGCTCAGCCTTCGACGAGTTCCCAAGGGGCGTCGGCGCTCGGCCGGTCGTAGACCTGGCCGGGTGCGGCGCTCAGCACCAGAGCGACGTCCGGGTACAGGGTGACGGCGTGCTCCATTTCGAGGGCTTCGACCTCGAAGTCCTCGTTCTCCGGCACCGCGAAGCCGACGAGCAGCCAGCTGCCGTCGGCCTCACGCACGACCTGACGCACGGCGCGGGCCGGGGCGGCGGGGTCGGCGGAGATCTCGGCGAGTTCGGTGCTCACCTGGACTTCTTCCAGCGGCGAGCCCGGATGCGTCCAGGCGGCGAGGCGGGCGGCGCGCACCAGAAGGTCTTCCTCATCGTCATCCGAGTCGGCGACGGAGCTCAGCAGCCACGTGCGCCGTTCCGGGTCCCAGTCGGCGGCCATGCCGGTGGGGAGGCCGGCGAGCGCGACGATTTCGGGGATGAGGTCGACCGCTTCCCGCAGGGCCAGCGCGCCGAACGCGTCGCGGTTGAGGTCCATGTCCTCGGAGAACTCGTTGCCGTCGCTGATGAACCAGTCCCCGTCGTCGTCCAGTACGACGAACGCGAGGTTCGACGGATCGTCCACCAGCGACCGGGAGACGATCACCGGCGATTCGGGATCCTGACGCAGCGGCCAGTTCTCGCTCGACATGCTGGGCTCCCAACGGGGTTGTCCGGCTGTGGGGCCCCATCCCACCATCTCCGGCGATCCCGCCGCGCACCGGACCGGCCGAAGGTCATTCGCTGAGGTCGTACTCGTCGACGTCGAGCGCCGCGGCGGCTTCGGTGAGGAACGCGAGCACGGCAGGCGAGAGGTGCCAGCCGAATTCCTCGCCGCCGTCGCGGTGGTGGAAGTAGCGCACCACTCGCAGCACCGCGCTCGCTCCTTCGTCCACCAGCTTCCGGATCCCCGGGCGGACCGGGGCGAGCCTGCCGATCACGCTCTCTATCTGGTCGTCGACCGGTTCCGAACCGCGATGCGTCACCTTCCAGGCGTGCATTCGCGGCAACCGGTGTTCGGCGGACCGCGAACCCAGTACCAGCACCTCGTCGGGCGCCATGCCGAGCCGCGCGGTGATCTCCCCGGCGGACACGGTTTCGCTCTTCAAGACGAAGTAGCAGTACTGGTGGACCTTCATACGCCCGGCACCCTAGCTTTCGGGCAAGCTGACCAGGTGAAACGTGATCAATCGCTTATCGAACGTCCGGCGCGGGAGCGGAACGTGAAGGTGCGCGACGCCGGCACCGATCCGCGCGTCAGCCTCGCGCTGGAAGACGGCGATGCCCCGCTGGCGGCGAAGTACGACGGCTGGGCGGGTGGCGAGGAGATCGAGCCGTTCGGCGCCAGGGCGCTGCTGGAAGTCCCCGATAAGCGGTGGCTGCTCGCCGGTATCGCCCAATAGTCTGGAAAGTCCGTATACCGATCTTGGGATGGACGATGCTGACCGGTGAACTGATCCGTTTGCGGCCTTTAGAACCCGAGGACGCGGACACGCTGTGGCGCTGGCACAACGACCCGGAGGTCACCCGCTGGCTGCCCGCGGACCATCCGGAGTCCCTCGCCCAGATCCGCGAGCGTTTCGCCCGCCGGAAGCCCAACAGCTTCAGCCAGGTGGAGTTCGCGATCGAGAGCCTCGCCGTCGGCACGTTGATCGGCACCTGCACGTTGCGCGACGCCACGCCGGAAGGGGGCCGCGCCGAACTCGACATCTACCTCGGCGAGAAGGACCACTGGGGCGGCGGCTACGGCACCGACGCCATGCGCACGCTCTGCCGCTACGGGTTCGACATGATGCGGCTGCACCTGATCGCGCTGTGGGTCGTGGTCGACAACGAGGCCGCGATCCACGTCTACAAGAAGCTCGGGTTCCAGGTGGACGGCAGGCATCGGCAGTCGTTCCGCGGCCAGAACGGCGAGTGGCACGACGAGTACCTGATGAGCCTGCTCGAAGGGGAACTCCGCTAGTCGTCCAGACCTTTCGTGAGCCTGGCGGGTGCCTTCATCCGCCAGGCTTCTTCGACGAGCTCACGCAGCTGCGCCGTCTCGACCTTCTCCAGGTCGACGAGGATCGCGCCGTAGCCGTCGTAATGCGGCGTGGTGAAGTACGCGGGGTCGCCGGAGGCCAGCAGGGCTTCCTTCTCTGCGTGCTCGCACAGCAGCATCAGCCCGCCCTCGGCCTCGGTGCGCAGGCGCGCGAAGCTCTTGCCACCCACCTTGAGCGACGGCGTGCGGTACGAAGTGGACTCCTCGACCTCCGGCAGCCTGCCCGCCAGCTCCACGACTTCTTCCCAGGTCGTCATGGCGGCCATTGTGCCCTGGGTCACTGACAAAACCACCCCCGTAGACGCCATGAACGGACCGTTCCTTGCGAAATTTGCAAGTAACGGACCGTTCATGGCACTCGCGGGAGCGACTACGGCAGGACGGTGATCCGGTCCGCGGCAGGCGGTGCGATACCCGGGTGCGCCCCGAAGTACGCGATCAGCGCGTCCAGGTCCACCGGACCACCCGACAGATCGGTCCCCTTGGTGAACTCGGTGAAGCCGTCCCCGCCGGCGGCGAGGAAGTTGTTCACCGAGACGCGGTACGACGCCGCCGGGTCGATCGGCGTGCCGTCGAGCGTCAGGTTCGAGATACGCGCGCCTTGGGCGGCCGACGCCGAGTACGAGTACTTCAGCGACTTCGAGATCTGCAGGATCCGCACGACACCGTTGGCCTGCCACTGCTGTTCGAGCGCGTTCTTCAGGTCCGTCCCGGTGAGCGTGATCGTCTGCATGATGTTCGCGAACGGCTGGACGGCGAACGCCTCGCCGTAGGTCACGACACCGTCGCCCTCGCCGGCGGGCGAGGACGCGTAGGTGAAGTCCGTGCGGATGCCGCCGGGGTTCGTCATGGCGATCTGCGCGCCGTTCGACCGCGTGGCCTCGAGCTGGGCGTCGGCGATGACGTCGCCCAGCGGGGACTCACCGGAGGCCGCGCCCTTGGCGACCAGGTCGGCGGTGATGGTGCCGACGGCCTTGTTCGCGATCGGCGCGGCCTTGGTCTTGGCCTCGTCGATCAGGTCCTGCACGGCGCGGTCCGGCGTGACGTCACGGGTGACGATCTGGTTGTGCGCCTTGGTCTCGCCACGCACGACGTCGCGGGTCCGGCGGTCGATCTTCAGGTCGACGACCGAAAGCAGGCGGCCGAACGACGCGCCCTGGATCACCGGACGCGGCTTGCCCGCGGGGTCGGCGAGCACACAGTTGTACTGCTGGTGGCTGTGCCCGGTGAAGATGGCGTCCACTTTGGACGTCACTTGCCGCGCGATCGCGGTCGCGGCGCCCGGCTTGACCTTGCATTCGTCCGGGCCGGCGGTTTCGGAGTTGTCGCCCTGGTGCAGCAGCACGACCTGCGCCTTGACGCCGAAGAGGTCGAGCAGCTTCGCGGTGCGGTCGATCGCCTCGACCTCTTCGCCGAACTTCAGGCCCTTGATCGCCTCCGGGGTGACGACCTGCGGCAGATCCTTCAGTGTCGCGCCGATGACGCCGATCGGGACGCCGCCGGAGAACTCGACGCTGAACGGCAGCAACGCCGGGACACCGTTCTCGTAGTGCACATTGGCCCCGAGGAAGGGGAAGTTCGCGCCCTTGAAGGACTTCCGGAACTGGCAGCCGTCGGTTTCGTGGCAGCCGCCGTGCTGCATCCGGCGGAGTTCCTTGAGCCCTTCGTCGAATTCGTGGTTTCCCACCACGGAAGCCCGCACCCCGAGCTGGTTCAGCAGTTCGACGGTCGGCTCATCGTGGAACAACGCCGAGATCACCGGCGACGCTCCGATGCTGTCACCGGCCGAAAGGACGACCGAGTTGGGCGCTTCGCCGCGGAGTTTCTTCAGATGCGTCGCGAGGTAGGCGGCACCGCCCGCGTTGACGGTCGCGCCGCCGGGCAGCGTGACCCGAGCGCTCGAACCAGACGGCGGTTCGAGGTTGCCGTGCAGATCGTTGAACGTGATGATCCGGACGTCGGTGGTCGCCGACGCGGCGGACGCGGGCGCGGCGACGGCGGCCAGCGCGGTCAGCGCGGCACCGGTGACGACGGCCAGCCGGGTAGAGAGCTTCATTCTTCCTCCGATTCGCGCCCGAACGTCCCCATCGGGCGCACGGCGGAGGAGTCTGCCTGGCGAGTTTGACGATAACCAGAGGAAAAAGCCGGACGATAGGCAAACGTCACATGGCGCGTGAACCGTTCAGAAGTACTCGCGCCACCAGCTCGGGCTCGTCGTTCATCGGCACGTGCCCGCAGCCGCGCAGGACCAGTAGCTCGGCCTTCGGCGCGACGCGGCGCAGCTCGGCGGCCTTCGGGCGGGCGAGGACGCGATCGCGTTCCGCCCACGCGATGGTCACCGGGACGTCCTGGACGACGCCGTCGAACCGGAAGCCGCCGCGGGCCTGCTCCAGCGTCGGCCGGAAGCCGGGGCCGCCGGCGAGCGCGCGGATGTCCTCCAGCACGACCTGCGTGGTGAGCCGGTCCGGACGGCCGACGATCAGCCCGGTCAGCATCGACCGGCCCGCCGGTGTCGCGGCGAGGCGCCGCGCGGTGCGTTCGGGGACGCGCTCGGCGAGGAGACGATGGGTGCGCAGCATGCTCAGCGCGTACCGCTGCTGCCGGCGGTAACAGGTAAGTAAAGACGCTCACGCCGCCGGGTGACGTCGTTCGGCATCGGCTCCAGTTCACCCGTCGCGATGAATCCCAGCCGCAAATAGAGCCGCCGCGCCCGGTCGTTGTCCTCCGCGACGTGCAGCCACACCTCACGCGCGCCGTCGGCCTCGGCGACCGCCCGAACCTCACCCATCAGCTTCGTGCCCAGCCCGCGGCCGCGCGCCTCGGGCGCGACCCACATCGAATAGAGGATCCAGCCGTCGTCACGCGCACGCCCGGCGACGAGGCCCACCGGACGGTCTTCGTCGAAGGCCGCGAACCAGACGTCGCCCACCAGCTTCGCGAGCCATTCTTCGTCGGACTGCGCCCGCTCGGCCGCGGCGACCGAGCCGTAGTTCTCGGGGGTGTCCATCAAGGCACGCAGGCGGATCCCACGGAAGACGTCGAGGTCCGCGGGCGTGAGCCGTCGAACGAGCAGCATCCGGGCAGAATCCCACGTCGGCGGGCGGATCGCGGAACGAATTCCACCGATCGGCCAAGATCGGGGCCTGCCACTCGGCCGATCCCGTCCCTGCTGCCGCGCCCCTTCGACCGAAGTGGCGGCACGGGCGAGATCCATAACGTCGATATCATGACGAACGCACTGGCCGCGGTGCTGCTCTACGGCAGCATGACGCCGGCGGTGACCTTCCTCCCGCTGCCCGGCCCCGGCGTCGAACGGCTGAGCCAGACCGTGCAGCTGAACCCGTTCCAATGGATCGCCGACATCCACACCGAACTGCTCAAGCACGGGCTGCCGACGGCCGACTGGTTCACCACGCAGACTTCGGCACCGCGCCCTACGTGTACCGGATCTTCGACGTCGACGAGCTGCTCAACAACACCGGCGGCGCGATGCCCGGCTGGATCGCCGGGGCACCGCTGCTCAGCCTCGCGCGGAAGCCCGTTCCCTCAACGGTCGAGCTTCAGCTTCCGCGCCGCGAGCGGGTCGACCTCGCCCAGATCCGCTAGCCTCGCCTGCCGTCGCTGGTCCGCCCGCCGCGCGGCCCGCCGGTCTTCCGCGATCACCAGCACGGTGGCCACCACGAAGATCAACGCGACCACGCCGAGGATGAGCGAGAACTGCAAGACGCCTCCCCGAATACGACCTTGTGCGCGAGATCACAAACAGTACGCACGTCGTGGTGACTTGGCCACCCCTTGCGACGAAAGTGGGTGCCGTGGATCACTCGGAGGCGGCGGGGAGACTGGCGGGGTGAGGACGAAACCGACCAAGGACGAATTGGCCGCCGCCTACGGCAAGACCATCCACGACGTCATCGCGCCGGATCTGGACGTGCTGTTCTGCGGGATCAACCCCGGTCTCTACTCCGGCGTCCTCGGCCTGCACTTCGCCAGGCCGGGGAACCGGTTCTGGCCCGCGCTGTACCGCGGTGGCTTCACCCCGCGTCTGCTCGACCCCAGCGAGCAGGACGAGCTGCTCGAACTCGGCCTCGGCATCACCAACGTCGTCGCGCGGACGACGGCGCGGGCCGACGAGCTGACACCGGACGAGTTCCGTGAAGGCGGACGGCTTCTCGTGGCGAGGGTCGCCGAATACCGGCCACGCTGGCTCGCCGTGGTCGGGATCACGGCGTTCCGGGCCGCGTTCGGCCGTCCGAAGGCGAAGGTCGGCCCGCAGGACGGCGAGATCGGCGGGGCGCGGGTCTGGGTACTGCCCAATCCAAGCGGGCTGAACGCCCATTGGACGCCCGCGGCACTGGGGGACGAGTTCGGCCGCCTCCGTGCCGAAGTCCACTCTGAGTAGCGAACACGTCAAGATCTCCCCTGGCCGCGCTCAATCGAGCCAGAGATCCACAACCAGCAGATACGCAGAGTTTGCCGCGACGAGGCGATACATCTATGAGGGGGATATCGCGTCACGCGCACCGGCCTCCTGACTCGTAATAGTTACGAGGTGTCATCTCTGTCCGGTCCCGCAGGGGGGACCGGTTGACGAGGGCGACCACGCCGGGGGGGCGGTGGTCACCGAATGGACTTTCGAGTCCTCTCGTCCGGGGATGACGGGCAGGAAAACGGAGGGGTCCGTGATGCGAGGCATCGAGCCGAACCGAACGCAGGCCGGCAGGCCCGGTGGCCTGTCACCAGGCGGCCGAGGCCTCGGCGTGGCCGCCGTCGATCCGATCCCGATCTTCTGCGAGGGACTGAGTTCGCTGGTCCACCGCACGCCGGGGTTGCAGTGGCTCGGGCACGCGTCGAGCCACCACGCCGCGCTCCAGCTGTGCGAACAGCTCAAACCGGACGTCATCGTGCTGGATTCGGCACTCGACCCGAACTGCCACCTGTCCCGGCTGCTCAGCGGCGGCGATCCCGCGCTGGTCATCATCACGCTGGTCAGGGACACCAACCGCACGCAGCAGTACCTCGCCGCGGCGATCGCGGCGGGCGTGCACGCGATCGTGCCGCGGGCGACCGACGGACGGCATCTGACCGAGGCGATCCGGCGCGCGCACAGCGACCGCCGTTACATCGACCCGACGCTGGCGGCGCTGACCGCCCGGCCGAAGCGCCAGCCCGTGCTCCCGAAGCCGGGTGACGCCCCCAAGCCGGCGACCGCGCGCGGTCTGATGCCGCTGTCCCGCCGCGAGTACCAGGTCCTGCAGCTGGTCGCGGAGGGGCTGGAGAACTCCGGGATCGCGAAGATCCTGTTCCTGTCCGTGGAGACCGTGCGGACCCACGTCAAGAGCATCCTGCGCAAGCTCTCGGCCCGAGACCGGACGCACGCGGTGACCATCGCGTTCCGCTCCGGCATCCTGATCGCGACCCCCGACGACGCGCACACCCCGGCCGATGCGACGCCGACCACTTCGATCGCGCCGTCGACCCACTGAGACCCCCCGTATTGCTGATTTACACATCACAACAGTGGCCATTCACTTGCCGCCGGTTACCCACAGGTAATATCCTGATGTTACCGGCGAGTAGGGAACATGTGCCCGGCCGGGGAGCCGAACACATTGGAGTGACGACATGGGCCACTACAAGAGCAACGTCCGAGACCTGGAGTTCAACCTCTTCGAGGTCCTCGGCGTGCAGGACCGCCTCGGCAAGGGCGTCCTCGCGGAGTCCGACGAGGAGACCGCCCGAGGGGTGCTGACCGAGCTGAACAAGCTGGCTTCCGGTCCCCTCGCCGATTCGTACGCCGACGCGGACCGCAACCCGCCGGTGTACGACCCGAAGACCTTCTCGGTGAAGATCCCCGAGTCGTTCAAGAAGAGCTACCAGGCGCTGATGGACGGCGAATGGTGGCGGCTGGGCCTGCCGAACGAGCTGGGCGGCTTCGGGCTGCCCCCGACCGTGCAGTGGGCCGCGGCCGAGCTGATCCTCGGCGCCAACGCGCCGCTGTTCATGTACATGGCGGGCCCGAGCTTCGCCGGGATCGTGGACAAGAACGGCACCGAAGAGCAGCGGCAGTGGGCGCAGGTCATGATCGACCGCGGCTGGGGCGCGACGATGGTGCTCACCGAGCCCGACGCCGGTTCCGACGTGGGCGCCGGCCGCACCAAGGCCGTCAAGCAGGAGGACGGCTCCTGGCACATCGACGGCGTGAAGCGGTTCATCACCTCGGCCGAGAACGACATGGTCGAGAACATCATGCACCTGGTGCTGGCCCGTCCCGAGGGCCCCGGCATCGAGACCCGGCCCGGCACCAAGGGCCTTTCGCTCTTCCTCGTGCCGAAGTTCCACTTCGACGGCGAGACCGGTGAGCTGGGCGAGCGCAACGGCGCCTTCGTCACCGGGGTCGAGCACAAAATGGGCATCAAGGCCTCCACCACCTGCGAGCTGACCTTCGGCCAGCACGGCACCCCCGCCAAGGGCTGGCTGCTCGGCGAGGTGCACGACGGCATCGCGCAGATGTTCCAGGTCATCGAGTACGCCCGCATGATGGTCGGCACCAAGGCCATCGCGACGCTGTCGACCGGTTACCTCAACGCGCTCGAGTACGCCAAGGAGCGCGTCCAGGGCGCCGACCTGCCGAACATGCTGAACAAGGCGGCGCCCCGCGTCACGATCACCCACCACCCGGACGTCCGCCGCTCGCTGATGCTGCAGAAGGCGTACGCCGAGGGTCTGCGCGCGGTGTACCTCTACACGGCGTCCTTCCAGGACCAGGTGTGGACCGGCGAGGGCGACGAGGCGTCGCAGAAGGTCGCGCGTGGCGTCAACGACCTGCTGCTCCCGATCGTCAAGGGTGTCGGCTCCGAGCGCGCGACCGAGCAGCTCGTGCAGTCGCTGCAGACCCTCGGCGGGTCGGGCTTCCTGCAGGACTACCCGATCGAGCAGTACATCCGCGACGCGAAGATCGACTCGTTGTACGAAGGCACCACGGCCATCCAGTCGCTGGACTTCTTCTTCCGCAAGATCGTCCGCGACAAGGGTGCTTCGCTGGCCTACGTCGCCGGGGAGGTCACGAAGACCATCGAGTCGGAGATCGGCAACGGGCGGCTCAAGAACGAGCGCGGTCTGCTCAAGCAGGCGCTCGAGGACACCCAGGGCATGCTCGGCTCGCTGATCGGCTACCTGACCTCGTCGCAGGAAGACCCGCAGAACATCGACAAGGTCGGCCAGCACACGGTCCGCCTGCTGATGTCGGTCGGCGACCTGCTCATCGGCTGGCAGCTCATCAAGCACGCCGAGGTCGCCATCGGCAAGCTCGACGCGGGCGCGTCGGCGAAGGACACCCCGTTCTACGAGGGCAAGATCGCCGTGGCGTCGTTCTTCGCGAAGAGCGTGCTGCCGGAACTGACCGCGCGCCGCGCGATCGTCGAGGCAGCCGACAACAGCCTCATGGAGATTTCCGAGGCCGCGTTCTAAACGATTTCGTGACGAAAAGCCCTCTCCGCCGCGGAGAGGGCTTTTCTGGTTTCGAGGGGTTTTCCGGCGGGCATCTCCGTGCTGAGTCCGCCCACCGGGCGGAGACCTCGGCAAAGGAGTCTCAATGACAGTCACCGGCATCATCACGGCGATCGTGGTCGGTTTGATCCTCGGGGTGCTCGGCAGGTTCTTCGCCCCCGGCAAACAGTCCATCCCGATCTGGCTGACGATCTTCGTCGGTATCGTCGCCGCCTTCATCGGTACCTGGATCGCCCGCGGGCTCGGCTACGCGGACACCAAGGGCTTCGACTGGCTCGAACTCATCACCCAGATCGTGGTCGCCGCCCTCGGTGTCGCCCTGGCCGCGAACCTTTACGGACGCCGGGGTGTCACCCGGTAAGGGGTCTTGAGGCGCGATGAGCCCGAATCGGTGTCACCGTGGGCTCATCGATCTCCAGCGAAGGAGGAACCATGTTGGGTGGCCTTTGGGGCATCATCACCACGATCGTGGTCGGTCTGATCCTCGGTGTCATCGGCCGGATGCTGGCGTCCGGCGATCAGAAGATCCCGATGTGGCTGACGATCTTGGTCGGTATCATCGCCGCTTTCATCGGCAACTGGCTGGCCGGGGTGTTCGGGGTCCGTGACACCGCGGGCATCGACTGGCTCCGGCACGCCTTCCAGGTCGGCGCGGCCGTCATCGGTGTCATCGCCGCGGCCGCGATCTACGCGAAGGTGAAGGGCGGCGGTGGGCACCGGGCCATGACCTGAGCCCAGTGGCGCATCGCCTACGGTCGGCCCCTGTGACCACTCGACTCGACCTCAGTGGCCAGGGGCTGACCTCCCTGCGCGACCTTTCCCTCCCGGCTTCGCTTGAAGTATTGGATCTGTACGACAACCAGCTGACGTCGGTCCCCGACGAGCTGTGGTCGCTTTCCGGGCTCCGCGTGCTGAATCTGGCCACCAACCGGCTGACCGCCATCTCGCCTTCGATCGGCGCCCTGCGGAATCTGCACACGCTGGACCTGGGGCACAACGAGCTTTCGACTCTTCCGGACGAGCTCGGCGAACTTTCCGGGCTGACGGAATACCTCTACGTGAGCGACAACCGGCTGACCGAGTTCCCCGCCGCGCTGTGCTCGCTCGGCAGGCTGAAGTACCTGGGGTGTACGGACAATGGCATCTCCACCCTCCCGGATGACCTCTCCGGGCTGGCTTCGCTGCGCGAACTTCGCTTGTACGGCAACGGGTTGACCGAACTGCCTGAGTCGATCGGGACACTTTCCGCGTTACGCGAGCTGCATCTGCGGCGCAACCGGTTGACGGAGTTGCCGCCCTCCATCGGGCAGCTGAGCGAGTTGCGTCAGCTGGACCTGCGCGAGAACAAGCTCACCTCGCTCCCGTCATCGATCACTATGCTGTCCAAATTGGACAAACTGGATCTGCGGTGGAACAAGGAGTTACGGGAACCGTCGTGGCTCGCGGACTTCGAAGCCCGCGGCTGCATGGTGCTGCGGTGAGCCTCAGGCGCAGATGACGGTGGCGCGCGGCGAGTAGGTCGCGTTGCGGGTCTCCCGGCGGACCTCCGTGCCGGTGACGACGTCGACGAGCACCCGCGTGTCCGAGGTGCTGAAACCGGTCGCGCCGGGATCCGGTACGCAGCCGGGACCCGAGCCGACCCGCACCGGCTGCGGGACGTAGGAGTGCCGTTCGCCGCCGACGCCCTGCACCGAAAACCGTTTCGTGCCCCAGATCCGCACCGTCACCGAGCCGTTGGCGGGGAGCACCTGGATCGCGATCCCGGTCGGGGCGTCGTTGACGATCTGCATCTCGACCGGAGAACCGTTGTCGTCGATCACCTTCACGTCACGCGCGACCGGATAACGATCGAGGTAGTGGTCGTGCTCCAGATGTCCGCCGTCGGCCATGCCTGACAGATAAGCGGCGTTGTAAAGCGTCGTCGCGAGCTGTGAAACGCCGCCGCCGACCACGACGGGACCGGTGCCGTCCTCGTTCGCCGGAGCGGGGACGTAGCCCGCGTCCGCCGTCCTCGGCCCGGACCGCGCGCCGAGGCTGAACGTCTCGTTCGGCTTCACGATGGCACCCGAGACCCTGGCGGCCAGTGCCTGCACGTTCGTCATCGCCGGCCCGCTCAGGCCCGACGTGGTGAACTCGCCGATGACCTCGTTGATCCCGAGGACGTTCGCCGCGTCGGTGCTGACGGCCGGGCTGCTGGCGTCGTAGACCGCTTTCAGCTCCCTGTCCTGGCTCTTGGCGAGCGTCGAGGTCAGCGCGGAGAACGTGAGGTCCCAATTGACCTTCCTCGCGTCCTTCGACGGCTGGACGGCCGGCCTGTCGCCGACGAAGACGATCTGCGCGTCCGCCCCGTCGGTCTCGGTCTCCTTGAGCTGCGGCTGCGCCGCGGCCCGCAGTTTCCCCTGGTCGATGCGGACTTCGAGGTTGCCGTCGTCACGCGCGGCGAACTGGAAGGACCCGGCGATCGTGTCCGGCTTCAGTGTCGCGTCCTTGCCTTCGCCGCGGATGACGAGCGGCTTCGCGACCGCCGGGACGACGATCTTGACGAGCGCCGCGTGCACCCCTGGCGAAGTCGCCTTGACCGGCGAGACGTTCACCTTCAGCTCCACGCCATCGTCGCTCAGCCAGCCGTCGATGACCGCGGCGACCGCCGACTTGACGTCGGCGAGCGTCTGCCCCGCCCGTGGTTCGACCGCCGCCGGGACGACCCCGCCGTCGGTGCCCGCGATCGGCTGGAAGGTGATGTTCCCTTCGACCGGCGGGCGGTTCAACTGCGCGGCGGCGAGGTCCGAGACGGTCTTTTCGAGCTTCGGCGCGTCGGTCCAGGTGACGACGCCGACCTCACGACCGGTGAAGAACGACATCACCCGCGTGTACGGGCTCAGCGGCTGATGACCGGCACGGCCCAGCGTCTGCGGCCAGTCCAGGCCGAGACCGGACGATGTCGGGTACAGCACCGTGCGGACGTCTCCCGCCCGGACACGGACCGGCTCGATCAGTCTCGGTTCCAGCTCACGGCGAAGCTTCGACTCGGCCTCTTTGTGCGTCAGGCCACCGACGTCGACACCGGCGACCGTGACGCCGCGCGGGACGTCCCCGGCGCTGACGATGAGATCGACCGCGTACGCGAGCACGAACAGGCCCATGAGGGCCCCGGTGACCATGAGGGCCTTGCCCAGCCCCTTGCGGAGCCTCGACGCGGGTGTCGGTGGCGGCTGGACCACCCTGTCACCCTCGAAGAGCTCGTCGACCAGGTCTTCGTCGGTGTCCGCGGCGGGCAGGAGGACGTCGGTGAACAGATCGGTGCCCGGCTCGTCGTGGTCATCGCGCACCGTTCTTCTCCACCCCTCCCGCGGCTCGAGCTACAGGTACAACCCCGTGCCGTGTTCGGTCCGTTCGGTCGCCACGGCGTGGATGTCGCGCTCCCGCATCACCAGGTGCCCCTCACCCTGGATCTCGACCTCGTGCTGGTCGTCCGGGTTGAACAACACCCGGTCACCGGTCTTGACGTTGCGCACACTGTTGCCCACGCCCAGTACATCACCCCAGGCGAGCCGCCGCGCGACCTGCGCGGTGGCGGGGATGACGATGCCGCCGGAACTCCGGCGCTCTCCGTCCTCGGGGGACAGCTTCACGAGCACCCTGTCCTGCAGCATCTGAATTTCGAGTTTCGGCCCGTCTGACACGAGTACGACTCTACTTACCCGGATCCCCCGCCATGACCAGGCTCAGCACGCTTTCTCCACCGGCTTCGAATCGCACCGGTACGCCCCAGTCCTGCCGGGTGATACGGCAGGCCGGGTGCTCGCCGCCGTCATCACAGCTCGCGGCCTGCGCGACGACCTGCAAGACGCCCGCGGTGACTCCTTCGGCGAAGCGGAGCTTGCGGAACAGGTCCGTGCCCACGCCCGCGCCGTCGGCGAGCAGTTCCGGCGGCGACGCGCTGATCTCCAGCCGTGTCGACGGGCCGAAACGGTCATCGAGCTTCTCGCCGGGAGGCGGGGTGAAGACGACGGAGAACTCCAGCTCGCCCGGAGCCAGCACGGTCGGCGGACGACGGACCGCGTGCGCGTCGCCGGACACGGCCTGTTCACCGAGCGGCACCGGCCCGATCCGGCCGCCCGCCGACTCGACGACCAGCAGTTCCCCGTCGTGCACCAGCAGACCGGACGGCTCCGCGAGGCCGGACGCGAGCGTGGTCACCTGGCGGGTGAGCGGGTCATAGCGGCGGATGGCGCCGTTGTAGGTGTCGGCGATCGCGATGGTGTCGCCGGGCAGCACGGCGAGGCCGAGCGGATGCTGCAGGAGCGCCTTGTCGGCGGGGCCGTCGACGTGACCGAAGGAGAACAGGTCGACGCCGACCGCGGTGTGCACGGTGAACGTCTCGCCCTCGGGCTGGATCCAGCGCAGCGCCGACGTCTCCGCGTCCGCGAGCCACAGCTTCTGCCCGTGGGGCGTCAGACCGGACGTCTGCGCGAAGAACGCCTCATGGACGTCGCCGTCACGCAGGCCCTCGACGGTCGTACCGGCGAAGCGGCGGATGCTGCCCGAGACCGGCTCGAACACGCTCAGCGTGTGGTTGCCCGCCATGGCGACCACGACGCCGCCCGCGGGGCCCCACCAGGCGACGTCCCAAGGGCTGGTGAGGTCGACGTCGAGCGCCTTGCCGGTGTCGACGCCGTCGCGCCACTGACGGCCGGTGCCGGCGACCGTGGAGACCTCACCGGTGATCAGGTCGATACCGCGCAGCCGGTGACCGGCCGTGTCGGCGACGAGGGCGTGGTAACCCGCGCGCTCGGCGACCTCGTACGGCAACAGGGTGATCCCGGCGGGCTCGGTGAAACTCGCCAGGTCGAACGGGCCGTCCTGCGCGCCGCGCTCTCCGCTGCCGAAGCGGCGGATGATCGTCTCGCCGTCGGAAGCGAACTCGACGATGGAGTGGTTGCCGGTGTCGGCGACCAGGATGCGGCCTTCGGCGGTGGTGACGGCCTTGCTCGGGAAGCGCAGCTCGGTGGGCTGCTCCTCGGCCGGGACGTACGGGCCGCCGCCGCGGCGCAGCGTGCCCTTGGCTTCGTGGGTCGCGACGAGATCGGCGATCACCCGGCGCAGCGCCTCGGCATGCCCCTCACCGGCGGCGACGTGGACGACGTACCCCTCGGGGTCGACGACGACCAGCGTCGGCCACGCCTTGACCGCGTACTGCGACCAGGTGGTCATCTTCGGGTCGTTGAGCACCGGGTGGTGCACCTCGTAGCGTCGCACGGCGGCCTCGATCGCGGCCGTCTCGCCCTCGTGCAAGAACTTCGGCGAGTGCACGCCGATGGTCACCAGGACGTCGGCGAACTCGGCCTCCAGCGGGCGCAGTTCGTCCAGCACATGCAGGCAGTTGACGCAGCCGCTGGTCCAGAAGTCCAGCAGGACGACACGGCCGCGCAGCCCGGCGAGCGTGATCCGCTCGCCGCCGGTGTTGAGCCACACGTCACCGGCGAGCTCGGGCGCCCGCACGCGGGACTGCGTTCGTGGAGAGGTCACGACATGAGTGAACTACACCGATGGTCGCTCTGTTCCGAGGTCCAGGCGTGGAGAGGGCGAGCTCACCCCGGGGGAGGAGCCTCATGTGGGTGATGAGAGAGGCGTGTTAAAAGGGAAGGCGCCCGCGCGGTACGCGATTTAGGCTCGAACACATGTCCGCTGTTGAGCACGCCTTCACCATCGAGGAGGCACACGACCTCCAAGCGAGCTTGGCCGAACCCGTGCGTCCCGGGTTGAGCGAGGCCGAGCTCGACGACGTCGAAGCCCGCTTCGGCCTCCGGTTCGCCGCCGACCACCGCACGTTCCTGTCCGCCGGGGTGCCGATCGGCGACCGCTGGCCGGACTGGCGCTGCGGCAACCCCGATCAGCTGCGGAAACGACTGGACTGGCCGGTCGACGGGGTGCTCTACGACGTCGAACACAACGGCTTCTGGCTGCCGGACTGGGGCAAGCGCCCGATCGACCTCGCCGACGCGCTTTCGCGGGCCCGCTCGCAGCTGGCGCGCGCCCCTCAGCTCGTACCCGTCTGCGGGCATCGGTACCTGCCCGGGATCGCCGGGAGTTCGGGATATCCGGTGCTGTCGGTGTATCGGACCGACATCGCCTGTCACGGCTACGACCTGAGGGGATACCTGCGACACGACTTCTGCGACCAGCCCTTGGGCCCGCCGCCGCCCGAGGGACCGCGTCCAATCGAGTTCTGGTCACGCTTCGTAGAATGAGCTCGCCCCCCTCCCGCGTTTAGTCCTCTGAATGCGATGTTTCGCACTCCGAACTACCGCATTCAGAGGACTAAACGCGGGATTCGGCGGCGACCTTCAGCCGGGCCAGTGTCGCGGCGATGTTCGCCCGGTTGGCGTCGTCCCGCTTCCAGACCCCGGTGAACAGCGACGTCGGCCCGCGGAGCCAGCCCGGCCGCCGGTCCCACGTGCTCTCGATGGCCACGCAACCCTCACCTGTGGACTCGATGTCGTACTGCCAACGCGCCACCGGGAGTCCGGCGAAAGTGGTCACCTCGAACGCGAACCGCTTGCCCTCGTCGGCGTCGGTGATCGTCGAGAGGGTGCTCCAACGACGGATCCCGCGGCGATTGCGGCCGCGGAACTTGGCGCCGACGGCGGCCCCCTTCGCCGCACCGACCCAACGATGTCCTTCGTACTCCTCGGCCATGCCCGCGAGCGCGCCCGGGTCGCTGACCAGGGCGTATACCTTCTCGGGCGGGGCGGCGATCGCGATCTTGCCGGTGGCGCTGGGCTCCGTCATGACATACCTCCGTACTGAGAGTATGTGAAATACCCTCAGTTGTCGCGGCGGAGCATGCGGCTTATCCCTGCCGCCACCGTCGTCGCCAGCACCCAGCCCGAGGCGGTGAACCCGGCCGCGACCCAGTTGTCCATGCCGTGCATGTACCAGCGCGACTTGTTGCCGAAGTCGACGATCGGCACCAGGAGGTCGATCGTGTACAGCACCGGGTTCCACTGCAGCCCGGTGTCGTCCTGATTGACCAGGCACCGCGGCCCGCTCACCGTGAGCTTCGGATTCGTGATGCAGTCGTCGACGCCGAGCCCGAACCACAGGCTGCCCAGCACGAGCAGCGTCAGCAGCCAGCCGAGCGCGCGCACCGGACGGAAACCGTAGCCGACCATCGACCGCTGCAACCAGCTCCACACGTGCACGCCGGGTCCGAAGAACTTGAAGCCCTTCGCGAGCGCTTCGTACCGGAACTGCTGCTTCTTGAGCAGCACCGTGGAAGCGTGCTCTTCGTTACCGGACGCGCGCAACGTCGCTGCCAGCTGGTCGTACGGTCCCGGGCGGTAACCGTCCATCGCCTTGCGCAGCAACACGATCCGATGGTCGATCGCCCGGTCGTCGTCGAGCGCGATGTCCTCCTGCAGTGCGTCGTACCGGAAATCCTCCAGCTCGATCCCCGTCGCCGACGCCCAGAACGCCTCGTTGTCGCCCAGCGTCCCGCAATGCGCGCGCCGCAGCACGATCCGGCCGTCCGGCGGAGTGCCGGGCGTGAGCAGGAACTCGTCGGCCGAGACATCACTGCCGTCGAGCGCGATCCCGTGCTGCGGCAGGGAACCGAGCCGCGCGCCGCGGAAGTCGACGCGCCGCGCGACCTGGGCGCCGTCGAGGTTGACCCCGCCCTGAGCGACGAACGGACGCTCCTTGTTCTCGGTGAGGATCAGATCCCGGCCGATCCGCGCGGTGCGGACGTCCAGCGAGTAACTGGTGCGCGTGCGCGCGCCGGGCTCGGTCAGGCTCGTGCCGAAGAGGTTCACGCTGCCGCCGACCTCGGCGCCCTGCAACCGCAAGGTGCCCTGGACGGTCGCGTCGGTGAGCTGGAAGTTGCCCGCGATCTTCGCGCGCCGCGCGGAAAAGACGTCACGGCGCGGGTGCAGGAACATCGAGTTCCACGCCAGTACGTTGCCGCCGACGGTGATGTCGGCCATGCGCAGCTGCCCGGACGGCACCCGCAGACTCGTCGCCTCGAGATCGCCGCCGATGGTGGTCCCGTCGAGGTGGATCGCGCGGTCGTAGTAAGGAATGCTCTGCCCGCGACCGACCTGGACCTCGGCACCCGCCAACCGCAGCGAACCACCGATCCGGGCGTTGACCATCCGCAGCGTCCCGGTCACCTGCATACCGTCGCTCAGCTCGAGGTTTCCGTTCACCGTGCATCGATCCGCGACCAGCGCCGGCCGCGGATCGATGTACGGATCGTTCGACTTCCACGCGTCGACGACGATCGGCCCGGACTGGTTCACCGAGAGCTTGGCCTCGCGGAAAATGATGTCACTGTCCACAGTGGCACTCGGCAGGAACATGATCCCACTGGCGGAGAAGCGTTTCCGCTGCGCGGCTGGCCCGTAATTGTCCACCTCGCACAGCAGGCTGCCGCCGATGTGGATCCCGTTCCCGTTGAGCGCGAAGCCGTCCCGGTTGTTCAGCGTCGCGCCGGAGAAGTTGACGTTACCGCCGGCCCGCATACCCGGGATGCGGACTTCTCCGTTGGCCACCAACCGATACGCCAGCAGCGCGCCCACGATGTTGACCCGGTCGGCCTGGATCGCCTTCCCGCGTGGATGCGTGATCACCGTTCGGGTCAGCACGACCGAACCCTCGATGACCGCGTCGGTGAGATTGACCGCCGCGTTCGGCATCCCGCGCTCGCGATCGTCGCCGCGCTGGACCGTGGTCTCCTCGATCTCGTGCTCGGCGTCGACGTGCACGACACTGCGGATCAGGCGGACGTCGTTGCGGGTACGGAGGTTGCGCGCCTTGAGCCCGGGCAGCCAGCACTTGCGGAACACGAGCCCCAGCAGATGCGCCTCACGGACGTCCGGCGGATGCTCGAAGCGGCACCGCTCGAACCGGAACAGATACTTGATGTCGGCCGCGCGCAAATCGAGCGTCCCGGTGATGTACGCGTCCTCGACCTGCACGATCGGCGCGTTGGTCGCTTGACGACGCCACCGGAGCAGCCCCGTCGTCCCCGGCTTCATCAGCTCGGCCGCCGGGACCTCGTATCGCTTGTCGGGGTTCGGATCGAACGGGTCGAGCGGCGGCAGGGACGTGTCGCCGTTCGGGTCACCTTCCCCCGGCTCGCGCGGTCCGTTGTTGCGCCGAAAACCCGGCATCGTCTCGCTTCCCTCCCCCGTCGTTCCCCGGCCACCAGCGAAGCCGATCACGCACGGGATTCGCAAGTGGCCCAGCACAGTAGACCGCAACCTGCCACGGGAGGACGACGGCAGAACGGCCACTCCGGGTTCCGGACCAGGCCGTTCGGGTCCACGTCGGTGATCTTGGCCGGATTCGACGTTGGGGCGATCGTTCGCTGCTACGGTCACTCAGCGGAGTCAGGCGGTGGACTACGGGTAGGTCGCGCCCTTCGCAGCCCGTGCGGGGAGGCACTCTGAATGCGACGGCTCGTCATCGCTGCGACGATCACCTGTACGACCTTGTTGCTTGCAACGGGGACAAGAGAACCTGCCGCAGGCTGTCTCGGCCCGGTGGTTCCGAATCAGGACTTCCACGTCCGCTTCGGCGATCCTCGCCGAGTCTGCCCGATCGGGCAAAACCGTCTTTCAAGGCGAAATACACTGGTCGCCCCATCTTTCGATGGTGATCTTTCACGAAAGGGCTGATCAACGGTTTACCTGCTGCTATCGTCACCGATTGGAGTCAGCAGGGAACTACGGGTAGGTCGCGCCCGATCGCGACCCGTGCGGGGAGGCACGTATGACAGGACCGGGAAGCGGCCCTCAGGGGATCTACGACCAGCTGAACACGACACCACCGCAGGCATCGCAGCAGGGCTCGGGATTGATGCCGGGTTCCGCCGCAGCTCAGCCCCCGCCGAACTACGACGAGCTGGGCAAGGGGCAGGCGAAAGCCGACTTCGCCGCCGCGTCGGCGAACGGTGGATGGGAGTTCGATCCCGAAGCAATGGCCAAGGTGATCAAATCCCTTGAAGACTGCATCGAGAACAACTTCAGCAGCGCAATGAGGGAAGCCGCGTACCTGACCGGCATCGACGCGATGGGTGATGAGGTCGCCAGCCATGGTTACGTCGCGACCGCGAACGAATCAGGCGCCTCGTATCAAACCTTCCTGGACAGCGCACGTAAGTTCACCAGGGCCTACGCCGACACGCTGGTGGAAATCAAGACAGCGTACGAAAAGCAAGACCAGGCTGCGATCGACGCCCTCCGTTCTGTTGGAAAGGCTCTCTGAATGCGTGCTCGTCTCGTCTCTGTTCTCGCTGTGGCCACCGTGCTCGCGGCCGGTTGCAACGGGGAAACCGGCGGTAAGGCCGAGCCCTCGACACCCACCCCCGATGCCACAGCCCTCCCTCGGGCAGGGGCTCCGAAAGTGGCGACCCCGTTGAAGACGGAAAAGCTCACCAACGAACCCTGCAGTGCAGCCACAAACGCGGAAATCGAGGGCATCGCCGGAAAGCTGAAGAGCTCGAAGGTGGAACAAATCGCCGGCGGCCCGACTTGCTCGTGGGTCCTCGCCGACCTCGCCGGATCGATCAACGGAGGCCTGAACGTCAGCCAGCCCGATGGCTTGAGTCACCTCTACGCGCTCAAGCAACAGGGTAGCGGCGTCACGACGTTCAAGCCCTTGCCTGATATCGGCGGATATCCGGCCGTCGTCTACGCGAACGGCGGTGAAGGCGCTGGGAATTGCAACCTGGCGGTCGGAGTTCGCGACGACATGATGTACACCGTGGTCACCGCGCTGTTCGATGACAGCCCTGGCTACAGCGATCCCTGCGGTTCCAGCGTGAAGCTGGCGGAGTTGGCGATCCAGCGTTTGAAGGCGGCCCAATGACCTACAGCGGCTGGGAGATCTTCACCAAGCTCAACGCCAACCCCAAGACGACCGCACGGCTCGACGCGGCCCAGGTGGCGTCCCACCACCTGATGGTGATCCATGAGGACATCAGCAAGGCGATGGCCAACAGCCAGACGGCGCTGAGTTCCTTCTGGAAGGGCAAAGCCGCCGACAGCGGCGTAGCGGGCCTCGCCCCGCTCATCGCGACTTCCAAGATCGCGGGCGAGAACATGGACCGCGCCCGGCAGTCGATGTACGACCAGAACGCCTCCTTCCATTACACGCGCGGTAATGTCCGTCCGGTCGAGAAGGAGCGCGCGGGGGACAGCGGGCCGGAGGACGTCCTGTCCATCGGGGCGAGTGACGACGAGATCGCGGCCGCGAAGTTCGACGCGGACACCAAGCACAATGTCGAGATCTACGAGCCGTACTACCAGGGCACGCAGCCTCGGCAGCAGTCGCTCGCGCCGGCGTATCCGGCCGCGCACGATCCGAACGTTTCGTCGGGGCCGATCACGCCGGATCCGGTCGACCCTGGTCAGACCAAGGTCAGCGGGTTCAGCGGTGGGCCTGGTGACTCGGGGCGGCATGGTGGACCCGGCGGGTACACCGGCGGGCCGAGTTCGTACAGCGCGCCTCCGGGCGCCGAGGGCTATCAGGCGCCGAGGCCGCCGCAGGTTCCGCAGCCGCCGAGGATGCCGCAGATGCCGAGGCCGCTGCCTTCGCCGCAGCCGAACGATCGGACCGACCTGTCCTCCAAGGCCGACGACAAGGTCCAGGGGCGTCCAGGCAACTTCCCACCGCCAAACCTCGGGCCGGGTGGACCCGGTGGCGGCGGCGGATTCGGTCCGGGGTCGGGTGGGTTCACCGGCGGTTTCGGGCCTGGTGGCGGGTTCGGGCCGGGCGGGTCGACGGGCGGGCCGGGGAGCATGGGGCCCGGTCGCGGTGTCGGCGCCGGGATGCCCGGCGCAGGCGCGATGCGCGGACCGGCCGGAACGCCGGCGGGTGGCGCGGGGTCGGGTCGTCCCGGTGCGCCGGGTATGGGTGCCGGCGGGATGGGCGGCGCCAAGGGCAAGGGTGGCGAGGACGAGGAGCACCAGCGCAAGATCATGTTGCAGGAAGAGGACGGCGACTCCCTCTTCGGCGGCTACGACGGGGACAAGCCGGTTCCGCCGGTGATCGGCGCGTAGCGTGCTGCGAAAACCCGTCGAACTGACGCTCCAGACCTATGAAACCCTGCTGGACCAACACGATCTGGGCGATATCCACCCGACGCTCGTCCGTGGCGCGCAGTGGTACGTGCCCGAGGAACGTCGCGAGCTCGCCGCCACCGCACAGTCCGAATTGGACAGACAGGGTCTGCTCAAACGTGGCCGGATCGACGACGAATTCCTCGACACACTTCGTTTCCTGCAACGGCCGGCGGTGGAGTACTACTCGTGGGTGAAGTCCGAGGGACGTGAGCGGACCGTTCGCGCCGCGGGCAGTGGCAGGGAAGCGGTCACGGTCGTCTTGGTCGACAAGGTCGTGTACCTGACGCCGGCCAGGCCGGACACGCTCGCGCAGGATTTCACCGGTCTGCTTCCCGAGGCTCCCGCCGCGCGCACGCCGTCATTGAACTGCGCGGAAGCCGATCTGCAAGTCCTGATGAAGGGCGAAACGCCGACCGGCGGCGGCCCGAGCATCCGCGACGCCAAGAAGATCATCCAGTGGATCCGGTCGCCGCACACCTTCTTCGGCAGGCTTTACGTCGCCATCCGTGACGGCGGCGGCAACCGGAAACGCGTCGAAAGGCCACCGGGCTGGATGGACACCGAACAGGGCCGCGTCGTGTTCGGCCCGGACGCCAAGGGCTGGGTGAGCCTCATGGGCGCCGGGCCGCACGAAATCGTCTCCAAGGTGGTCCAGCTGGAGTCGCAGCTCCGGGGACGTTAGCCCTGGTGGTTCGGGTTCAACACCCGCGAGAGGAACGTTTTCGTGCGTTCCTCCTGCGGGTCGCCGATCACCTGGTCCGGCGCACCCTGCTCGACGACGACACCGCCGTCCATGAACAGCACGATGTCGGCCACCTCGCGGGCGAACTGCATCTCGTGCGTGACGACGAGCATCGTCATGCCCTCCTGCGCGAGTTGCCGCATGACCGCGAGGACGTCGCCGACCAGTTCGGGGTCCAGCGCCGACGTCGGTTCGTCGAACAGCATGACGTCGGGGTCCATCGACAGGGCCCTGGCGATCGCGACGCGCTGCTGCTGCCCGCCGGAAAGCTGCGTCGGCAGCGAAGATTCCTTCTCCGCCAACCCGACCTTCGCGAGGTTCTCCCGCGCGATGCGCACCGCCTCGTCCTTGCCGCGCTTCAACACCTTGCGCTGCGCGACGGTGAGGTTTTCGAGCACGCTCAGGTGCGAGAAGAGGTTGAACGACTGGAAGACCATGCCGATCTTCGTGCGGGCGGCGTCGATGTCGACGTCCGGGTCGGTGATCTCGCTGCCGTTGACCACGATCTTGCCCTGCTGCGGTTCCTCCAGAAGGTTCACGCAGCGCAAAAACGTCGACTTGCCGGAGCCCGACGGGCCGATGATGCAGACGACCTGGCCGCGCTCGACGTGCAGGTCGATGCCCTTGAGCACTTCGAGTTCGCCGAACGCCTTGTGCAGTCCCGAAACCTCGACGATCGTCTGGGTGCTCATACCGTTCCTCCGCCGGGCACTCCGGCTCCGTATTTCTTCTCTAGCCGCTGCTGCAGGATCGACAACGGAATGGTGATGACCAGATAACACAGGCCGGCGACGACGATCGGTGTCAGGCCCTTGGCCTCCAGCAGCGCCTGACGGCTGAACTGCGCGAGTTCCTGCTGCGCCGGCGTGGTACCGAGCAGGAACGCCAGCGAAGAGTCCTTCGTCAGCATGATCAACTCGTTGGCCAGCGGTGGCAGGATGATCCGGAACGCCTGCGGGATCACGACGGTGATCATCGTGCGCGCGGGAGACATGCCGAGTGACCGCGCGGCCTCGACCTGTCCACGCGGCACCGCCTGGATACCGGCGCGGATGGTCTCCGCCATGTAGGCCGAGGACACGATGCCCAGCGCCAGCATGATCGAAATGTTCCGCGGCAGGAACACGTTCGGGAAGGCGATCGGCACCCCGACACCGACCGCCAGGAAGATCAGCAGCGCGGGCAGGCCGCGGAAGAATTCGATGTACCCGCGCGCGAACCAGCGGTACGGGGCGACCGAGGACAGTCTCATCAGCGCGAGCAGGAGACCGAGTCCGAGGCCGAGCACGAAGCCCAGCGCGGTGAAGATGATGGTGTTCTTCAGTGCGACGGTGATGACGTCCGGGAACTGCTTCGCGGCGACTTCGAGGTCGAAGAACGCCTTGCCCAGCCGTCCCCAGTCGGCCAGCAGCGCGAACACCACGACGATCACCAGCAGCAGACCGTACTGCGCCCACCGGAACGCCGATCGTCGCTGACGGCGGCTCAGTGCCATTTCTCTCCTCAAACAGGTGGTGACAAGCCTGTGGCCGGTGCGCTGGGCACCGGCCACAGAGGACGGATTATCAACCGGCGGCCGGGCTGCCCGGCTGCCAGCTCGGCGCCTTGCCGAACCACTTCTGGTAGATCTGCGCGTACGAGCCGTCGGTGACCGAAGCCTTGAGGACCTCGTTGATCTGGTTGAGGAGGGCGGTGTTGCCCGTCTTCACGCCGATTCCGTAGAACTCGTTGGTCTTGAACTCCGTGACGACGGTGGTGTCCGGGTTTGTCTTCACGAAGTCGTAGAGCACGCCGTTGTCGTTGATGCCCGCGTCGACCTGGCCGCTCTTGACCGCCTGCTCCAGCAGCGCGAGGTCGTCGAAGGTGACGATCTCGGCGCCGGCGGCCTTCTCCTTGGCGTAGTCGGCACCGGTGGTGGCCGACTGGACGCCGATCTTCTTGCCGGCGACGTTGCCGAGGTCCTTGATCGGCGAACCGGTCTTGACCAGCAGCGCCTGCGACGCCTCGAAGTACGGGTCGGAGAAGGCGAACTTCGCCTTGCGCTTGTCGTTGATCGTCATACCCGCGGCGGCGAGGTCGCACTGACCGGTGTTCATCGCCTCGCCGGACTCGATGTTCTCGAAGGCGATGTCGACGATGCTCTGCTCGACGCCCAGCTTCTTCGCCACGAGGTCGACCAGATCGACGTCGAAGCCGACGATCTTGTCGCCCTGCTTGACCTGGAACGGCTGGTAGGGCAGGTGCGTGCAGGTGGTGAGCTTGCCGGAAGCGACGAGCTGGACGCCACCGGCCGCGGTGCTCTGCCCACCTTCTTCGCCACACGCGGTCAGCGCACCCGCGGCTAGGGCGAGCGCCGGGATCAGGGCGAGCGCTTTGAATCGGGCCACGTCGTCACTCCTTGTAGTTCCCATGTGTCGAGAGCACGCATATTGCCACTCATCCGGCGGCAATCACAGCACTGTGACGTTACAGCGCCGTTTCGACCGTCACGGTTGTTACATGGGTATCGCGCCGACATGGTGGGGTGCAGCGAGTACGGCGAACAAGCTCGGCGAGACGGTCGAGGGCGAGAGCCACTCCTGGGTCGACGTGTGGACGGCGGGCCCAGGGACCCTGCGAACGCGATCCCGGTCAGTCCACTTTGGACTTCTCGGCACAGCTGACGTGAGCGTGTGCCGCCCCTGGAATCACGCGACGACCACGCGCCAAGTTCGCCTAGGCCAGGAACTCCCGCAACGCCGCGGCGAGGTCGGCCGGGTTGTCCTCGGCCACGTGGTGCCCGGACTCGATGGCGAAGCCGCGGACGTCCTCGGCCCATTCGCGCCATACGGCGATCGGATCGCCGTAAAGCTCTTCGAGGTCGTCCAGGCTGGACCACAGAACGAGGACCGGGCACTCGATCTTCTTCCCGGCCGCTTTGTCGGCGTCGTCGGCTTCGCGGTCGGGGCCGAGCCCGGCACGGTAGTCCTCGAGCATCGCGTGGACGGTCTCGGGATCATGGATCGCGCGCAGGAAATCGGCGTGGTTCTCCGCGCCCATCGCCTCGGGATCGCCGCCGTACCAGGCGTCCGGGTCGGCGTTGATCACGCGTTCGGCGGGTTTCGCGAGCTGGCCGAAGAAGAACCAGTGCCACCAGGCCCGCGCGAACGTCACGTCCGCGCGCGAAAGATGCTCGCCGATCGG
This sequence comes from Amycolatopsis sp. NPDC041971, assembly GCF_055588925.1. NCBI lineage: Bacteria > Bacillati > Actinomycetota > Actinomycetes > Pseudonocardiales > Pseudonocardiaceae > Amycolatopsis > Amycolatopsis sp. NPDC041971. The sequence goes on from NZ_JBVJCE010000001.1 coordinate 442,719, forward strand.
GAGGCCGTCGAGGATGGCGAGTTTCGTGACGACCTCGGGGTGATCGAGCGTGAGGCGATAGGCGACGGCGCTGCCGCGGTCGTGCCCGGCGACGGCGAACCGCTCGTGCCCGAGGTGACGCATGAGCGCGACGATGTGCCGGGCCATGGCGCGTTTCGAGTGCGCGGAGTGATCCTCGAGGGTCTCGGGTTTCGAGGACTGGCCATAGCCGGGGAGGTCCGGGCAGACGACGGTGAAGGCGTCCGAGAGCCGTGGCGCGACGTCGTACCAGGTGGTGTGGGTGCGCGGATGTCCGTGCAGGAGCACGAGAGGCGGCCCCGACCCGCCGTGGCGGACCCTCAGGGTCACGTCACCGACCTCGACGTTTTCGAGCTCGAAACCCTCGAACATGATCCTCCCCTACGCGCCATGAACGGTCCGTTACTTGCAAATTTTGCAAGTAACGGACCGTTCCTCGCAGCGTGAGCGGGAAAATCAGCTCCGCGCGTGCGCGTCCAGGATGTGCGCGACCGCTTCGGTGACCCGCTGCGCGAAGTCGATGTTCAGCCACTCGTCCGGGACGTGGATGTTCGAGTCCGGCCCGCAGGCGCCGGTGACCACGAACTGCGCCTCCGGGTACTTCTCGCCGAGCAGCCCCATGAACGGGATCGACCCGCCCATGCCGTAGCTCTTGTGCGGCGCGCCGAAGACCTCGCCGCTCACGTGGTGCAGGACGGCGTCGAGCCACGGCGCGGTGTCCGGCGCGTTCCAGCCGTTCTCGGCCTGGAAGTCGCCGAGCTCGACCGAAGCGTCGTACGGCACATCGGTGGTGAGGACGCGGCGGACCGCCTCCATCGCGGTCTTCGCGTCGACCGTCGGCGGGAGGCGGAAGCTCAGGGTGAGCGTGGTGCTGTCGCGCAGCACGTTGCCCGCGTCGGCCGGGGGCGGGAAGCCCTCCGCGCCGATCACCGAAAGCGTCGGCCGCCACGAGTTGTTGAGCAGCAGTTCCAGATCGTCGTCGGACACCGTTTGGCCGACCACCGGGAAGAGCGTCTTCATCGCGCCGGGCGCGATCTCGACGACACCGCGAGCTTCCTCGACGCGGTTCTCCGGGATGTCGACGCTCAGCTCGGCGAGCTTGAGCTCGCCGGTCTCGACGTTCTCGATCCGGTCGATCAGGGCACGCAGGACACGGAACGAGCTCGCGACGATGCCGCTGGCCATCCCCGAGTGCTGCGCGGACTCGAGCACCTTCACGGTGACGTTGACGCGCAGCATGCCGCGCAGGCTGGTCGTCAGCCACAGGCGCTGGTAGTCGGTGCCGCCGGCGTCGAGGCAGACGACCAGCGAGACCGCGCCGAGCTTCTCCTTCAGGTGCTCGACGTAGGCGGGCAGGTCCGGGCTGCCGGATTCCTCACCGGTCTCCAGCACCACGACCGCGCGGGAGTGCTCACCACCGGCGGCGCGCACGGCCTCGATCGCCGTCGTCGCCGCGTAGCCCGAGTAGCCGTCGTCGACCGCCCCGCGGCCGTACAGCCGACCGTCGCGGATCACCGGCGTCCACGGGTCGAGCCCCTCGGACCAGCCACCCACCGGGGGCTGCTTGTCGAGGTGCCCGTACATCAGCACGGTGCCCTTGTCGGCCGCCGCGGACGTCGCGGGGATGTCGACGACCAGTAGCGGGCTGCGGCCTTCGAGCTCCACGACCTCAAGCGTCGCGCCGGGGATCTCCCGCGCGGCGATCCAGGAACGGACGTGCTCGACGGCGGCGGCCAGATGACCGGTCTTCGCCCACTCGGAGTCGAACGCCGGCGACAAGGCGGGGATCGCCACCAGGCCGGACAGGCTGGGAAGGACATCGTTCGTCCAGTTCGAAACAACAGTTTCGCGTACGGATTTCTGCTCCACGTCCGCCATCCTGCCACGGGTCGCCGAGCGTGTGATGGATCACAGCGGCGGGCACGGATCGTCATCGATCAAGCCGGACAAGACACCCGTCCGGGTGCGTCGTCCGCTGGTCGGCCCGCGGGTGAATCCCCTACTTTCGGCGCCCCCACACTCGGGCTTCCTAGCATTTTCCCTGATCAGACACCCTTTCTCAGCAACAAATCAGCATCCGCCACTGACCAAGACGGCGTCCGGCATGCCAGGATGTGCGCACGAACCGTCAACGCCGATGGTGACCCAGCGCTTCAGATCCGACGCGCTGGTCCCCGCCGGCGCAGTCACTGTGGCCGCCACAAGTGGCCGCCAGAGGCGCCGACATCAAGGAGAGCAGCGCATGCCGTCCGAACACTGGACGCACCCGGAGCCTGGAGATGGTCCCGCCGCCGTAGCGGCGCAACCTTCCCCCGAACAGGTGATCGCCGGTTTGCGAGCAACGAGCGAAGGTGGCGCTGAGCTGACTCAGCTGCTCACCCCCGAAGGCGAACGGATCTCGTCGCCGCGATTCGACCGCTACGTCGACGACATCGACGTCGAAGCCCTCAAGGGCCTTTACCGCGACATGGTCCTGGTCCGCCGCGCGGACCGCGAGGCCAACGCGATGCAGCGCCAGGGCCAGCTCGGCATCTGGGTCCCGCTGCTCGGGCAGGAGGCCGCGCAGATCGGTTCCGGCCGCGCGCTGCAGAAGCGGGACATGGCCTTCCCCAGCTACCGCGAGCACGGCGTCGCGTATGCCCGCGGCGTCGACCTCAAAGAGGTGCTCGGCATCTTCCGCTGCACCGACCACAGCGGCTGGGACTACAAGGAACACGGCTTCCACCCGTACACCATCGTGATCGGCAACCAGGTGCTCAACGCCGCCGGTTACGCGATGGGCCAGAAGTTCGAAGGCAAGGTCGGCGACGACGACGGCGAAGCGACCATCTGTTACTTCGGTGACGGAGCGACTTCGCAGGGCGACGTGCACGAAGGCTTCGTCTGGGCTGCGGTCTACGACGCGCCGCTCGTGTTCTTCTGCCAGAACAACCAGTGGGCGATCTCCGAGCCCACCGAACGCCAGTCGCGGCTGCCGCTGTACCAGCGCGCCCGCGGTTACGGCTTCCCCGGCATCCGCGTGGACGGCAACGACGTCCTCGCCTGCCTAGCGGTCTCCCGCTGGGCGCTCGACGAATGCCGCCACGGCAACGGCCCGGTGCTGATCGAGGCGTTCACCTATCGGATGGACGCGCACACCACCACCGACGACCCCACCCGCTACCGGCTCTCCGACGAGCTGGAGGAGTGGAAGCTGAAGGACCCGATCGAGCGCGTCCGGGCGTACCTCGCCCGCGGTGGCGGCGCCGACCAGGCGTTCTTCGACCAGGTGCAGGCCGATTCGGACGCGTTCGCGGCCGAGCTGCGCGAGTACTGCTTCAACATGCCCGAACCGCCACCCGAGCGGATCTTCTCCAACGTGTACGCGGAATCCACGCCGCTGCTGGACGCGCAGCGCGAAGAGTTCTTGGCCTACATGGACGGTTTCGTCGGGGCAGGTGAACACTGAAATGGCCGACCTCCAGAAACTCACCATCGGCAAGGCGATCAACCTCGGCCTCCGGCGCGCCATGGAAGAGGACCCGAAGGTCCTGATCATGGGTGAAGACGTCGGCAAGCTCGGCGGCGTCTTCCGCATCACCGACGGACTGCAGAAGGACTTCGGCGAGCAGCGCGTCCTGGACACGCCGCTGGCCGAATCGGGCATCATCGGCACCGCGGTCGGCCTGGCCGTCCGCGGTTTCCGCCCGGTGTGCGAGATCCAGTTCGAGGGCTTCATCTTCCCGGGCTTCGACCAGATCTCCAGCCAGGTCGCGAAGCTGCACTACCGGACGCAGGGCAAGATCAAGATGCCCATCGTGATCCGGGTACCGTTCGGCGGCGGCATCGGCGCGGTCGAGCACCACTCGGAGTCGCCGGAATCGCTGTTCGCGCACATCCCCGGGCTCAAGGTCGTCTCGGTTTCGAACGCCGTCGACGCCTACTGGGGCATTCAGCAGGCGATCAAGTCCGAGGACCCGATCCTGTTCTTCGAACCGAAGAAGCTGTACCACTCGGGTGCCTTGAAGGCCGAGATCGACACCGACGGCACGCCGGACCCGCTGTTCAAGTCCCGCGTCGTCCGCGAAGGCACGACGGTCACCGTCGTCGCGTACGGCCCGTCGGTGAAGGTCGCGCTCGACGCGGCGGCCGCCGCCGAGGACGAGGGCAAGTCGCTCGAGGTCATCGACCTGCGGACGCTGTCCCCGCTCGACCTGGAGCCGGTGTTCGAGTCGGTGCGCAAGACCGGGCGGCTCATCGCGCTGAGCGAGGCGCCGTCGGAGTCGTCGCTGACCTCGGAGATCGCCGCGCGCGTGCAGCAGGAATGCTTCTACTCGCTGGAAGCCCCCGTGCTGCGGGTGACCGGATTCGACACGCCGTACCCGCCCGCCAAACTCGAGGAGCACTACCTCCCCGATCTGGACCGGGTGCTGCACACCGTCGACCGTTCACTCGCCTGGTAAGGGGGAAGTTCCTGAGATGCCCGAGTACAAACAATTCCCCCTAGCCGACACGGCGGAGGGGCTGACCGAGGCCGACATCATCGCCTGGCAGGTCAAACCGGGTGACACCGTCACGGTGAACCAGATCGTGGTCGAGGTCGAGACCGCGAAGGCCGCCGTCGAACTGCCCATTCCGTGGGCGGGCGTGGTCACCGAACTGCTCGTCGAACCGGGCCAGACGGTGGAGGTCGGCGCTCCGATCCTCACCATCGACGTCGACCCGGACGGCAAGGCCGCCCCCGCTGCCGCCCCCGTGGCGGAAGAGCCGGCGGAAGAGGAGATGAAGCCGCTGGTCGGCTACGGCTCCAAGGCCGTCGTCACGCAGCGGCGTGCGCGGAAGGGCGCGGCACCGGCCGCCGCTACTCCTGCTCCGGTGGCCGTGGCTCCCGCGCCTGCTGTGTCTTCAAAGCCGAAGGGCGGGTACGTGCCGCTGGCGAAGCCGCCGGTGCGCAAACTCGCCAAGGACCTCGGCGTCGACCTGCACGCGCTCACCGGGACCGCCGATGGCGGCGTCATCACCCGTGACGACGTGCGGGCGGCCGCCGACGGTTCGGCTCCGGCCGCCCCTGTTCAGTCTGTTGTGGACAGTGGCTACGACCCCGCGACGCGGGAACGCCGGGTGCCCATCAAGGGCGTCCGCAAGGCCACCGCCGCCGCGATGGTGCGGAGCGCCTACACCGCCCCGCACGTCACGGAATTCCTCACCGTCGACGTGACGCCGATGATGGAATTCCGGGAGAAGCTCAAGAAGTCGCGCGAGTTCGCCGGGGTCAAGGTCACCCCGCTGACCTTCGCGGCGAAGGCCGTCTGCCTGGCGGCCAAGCGCACTCCGGACGTCAACGCGGTGTGGGACGAGGCGGCGCAGGAGATCGTCTACAAGGACTACGTGCATCTCGGGATCGCCGCGGCCACCCCGCGCGGGCTCGTCGTACCCAAGGTCCGTGACGCGGATTCGATGTCCCTCAAGGAACTCGCGATCGCGCTCACCGAGCTGACCGACGTCGCCCGCGAGGGCAAGACCACCCCGGCGGCCATGCTCGGCGGCACGATCACCATCACCAACGTCGGCGTCTTCGGCGTCGACACCGGGACGCCGATCATCAACCCCGGCGAGTCCGCGATCCTGTGCCTCGGCGCGATCAAGGACACCCCGTGGGTGGTCGACGGCGAGATCAAGGTGCGCAAGGTGCTCCAGCTTTCGCTGAGCTTCGACCACCGCGTGATCGACGGACAGCAGGGTTCGGAGTTCCTGGCCGACGTCGGCGCTTTGCTGGCCGACCCCGCGGTCGCGATCACCTACTGACCCCAAAGTCCGTGAAGGCCTCCTTGAGGGACCTAGAGTCCCTCAAGGAGGCCTTCACGGACTTCCCGTTTATTCGCTTGACGGAGTGAGTGCTCACTCCGCAAACTGAAGGCATGACAGAAACCACCTCCCGGCGGAGGGCGCCGGGAATGAGTGCCGACGAGCGGCGCCGGATGATCGTCCAGTCCGTGCTGCCTTTGCTGGTGGAGTACGGCGCCGGTGTCACGTCCAGCCAGATCGCGCGAGCCGCGGGCATCGGCGAGGGCACCGTCTTCCGCGTGTTCAAGGACAAGGACGAACTGTTCGCCGCCTGCTTCGCCGAGGCACTGAAACCCGACCAGGTACTCGACGCGATCGCGGTCATCGACCTCGACCAACCCCTCGACGACAGGCTCATCGAGGCGGCCGACGCGCTCAGCGCGCACCTCCAGCGGATGGGCGCGCTGATGGCGGTCATGCACGGCTCCGGCAAGCGGCCGGAGCATCGCCATGACGACCGCAGGGACCGGCGAAAGGAGTCGATGAGCGCGATGCGCGACGCCATGGCCGAGCTGTTCGAACCGGAGAAGGACCACCTCCGCCTGCCGCCGGCGCAATCCGCGGCGCTTTTCCTGTCGTTGCTGTTCAGCGGCCGGATCCGGTTCAGCGAGACCGGTGACGAACCCACCACGATGGAACTCGTCGACGTGTTCCTCAACGGCGCCTTGGGGGCCGCGTGATCGGCCCGCCCGGTGCGGGAGGCGGCATGGAACTGTTCATGGCGCGCGGCGGCAGGCGCCGTCGCCCGCCGTCGACGGTGCCCGACAGCGGGCTGACCGGCCCGGTCGACATCCCGGAGCCCGAACCCGACGCCCTCCCGAAAGACCTGAAGTCCCGGCTCAACCGCATGTGGGTCAACGTCGCGGGCACGGTCCGCGGCCTGCCGAAGGTCGCGAAGCTGACCTGGCAGGCAAGCCCGCCGCTGACCATCATGATCACCCTGGTGACCCTGCTTTCCGGTCTCCTCCCGACGGCGACCGCGTACGTCGCGAAGCTGCTGATCGATTCGGTGGTCGCGGCGATCCAGGGACACGGGACGAAGAGCGCGATCGTCGGCGTCGCCTTCTTCCAGTTCGGCATCGTCGTGCTCACCGCGGTTTCGCAGGCGCTGACCACCTACGGCCAGTCCCTGCTGCAGGAACGGATGACGCTGACCATCCGCCATCAGGTGATGGACCACGCCAGCGAACTGCATCTTTCGTACTTCGAGGGGTCCTCGTCCTACGACATGCTGCGCCAAGCCGCGCAGGAGGCGCCGACGCGGCCGCTGTCGATGATGAACTCGGCGCTGGGCCTGATCCGGATGACGATCACCTTCGGCAGCATGATCGCGCTGCTCGTCTCGATCAGCCCGCTGCTGGCGCTCGTCGCGCTCGTGGCGCCGATCCCCGCGTTCATCTCGCAGTCGAAATACGGTGCCCGCGCGTTCTGGCTGACGGTGATGATGTCACCGCTGAAACGACGGATGGATTATCTGTCCTCTTTGGTCACCACGGATACCTACGCCAAGGAGACCAAGCTCTTCGGGCTCGGCCCGTACTTCGTCGACCGGTTCCAGCGGCTCGGCCAGGTCTTCTACGACCGCCAGCGGACACTGACCCGCAAGCGCAGCGTCAGTTCGACGTCGTGGGGGCTGCTCAGCACCACCGCCGGAGCCGCGATCGCGCTGTACATCGCGCTGGAGGCCGTCGGCGGCAGGCTCACCCTCGGCGATCTCGCGCTGTACACGGCCGCGGCGGCGTCGGTGCAGACGTCCGTCCAAGGCCTGTTCACCGCGTTTTCCGGGATGTACGAGAACAATCTCTACCTCGACACGCTGTATCGCTTCCTCGGGACGAAACCGGAGATCGTCGCGCCGCCGGAGCCGCGTCCCCTTCCGTCCACTGTGGAGGGACACATCAGGTTCGAGGAAGTGTCCTTCACCTATCCAGGAGCACCCGAGCCCGCCCTGGACGGCGTGAGCTTCGAGATCCGGCCGGGGGAAACGGTCGCCGTCGTCGGCCGCAACGGAGCCGGGAAGTCGACACTGTTCAAACTGCTGTGCCGGCTGTACGACCCGACGGGCGGGCGGATCCTGCTCGACGGCGTCGACATCCGCGAATACGACCCGGTGGAACTGCGGCGGCGGATCAGCGCGATGTTCCAGGACTACGTCACCTACCAGGGCACCGCTGCCGAGAACATCGGGCTCGGCGACCTGACGCATCTGATCGACCGTGAACGGATCGAGACGTCGGCCAACCGGGCCGGTGCCGACGAGCGGATCGAGCGCCTGCCCAGCGGCTACGACACCCCGCTCGGCCGCTGGTTCGACCAGGGCGTCAGCCTGTCCGGCGGCGAATGGCAGAAGATCGCGCTGGCCAGGGCGTTCCTGCGGGAGGCGCCGATCCTGATCCTCGACGAACCGACGTCCGCGCTGGACGCCCGGGCCGAACACGACCTCTTCTCGCGGCTGCGGGAGCTTTCGGAAGGACGCACGACGCTGTACATCTCGCACCGGTTCTCCACCGTCCGGCAGGCGGAGCGGATTCTGTTGCTGGAAAACGGAAAGGTCGCCGAATACGGATCGCACGACGAGCTGATGGCGGCGAAGGCCGGCTACGCCGAGCTGTTCACCCTTCAAGCCGCCGCGTACCTCGACGACGCCGTCGACTGACGATGCGACGGATCATGGTCGTCGGCTGTAGCGGTGCCGGGAAGTCGACGTTCTCGCGTCGGCTGGGCGCCGCTCTCGACCTGCCGGTCACCCACCTCGACCGGCTCTTCTGGCGGCCGGGGTGGACGCAGGCGCCGGAAGAGGAGTTCCACGCCGCGCAGCGGGAGATCGTCGCGTCCGACGCCTGGGTGATCGACGGGAACTACGGGGCGTCGATGCACCTGCGGCTGCCGCGGGCCGACACGATCGTCTTCCTCGACTTCCCACGCCGCGTCTGCCTCCGGCGGGTGCTGGTGCGGTGCCTGCGCGAGTACGGGCAGGACAAGCAGGCACCCGGCTGCCCCGAGCGCTTCGACCGGGAGTTCTACTCCTACGTCTGGCGCTGGCCGAAGGACCAGCGGGAACGGACGGTGCGACGGCTGGCGGAACAGGGGGCGCACGCGCGGCGAATCGTGCTGACCAGGCGGCGTGCGGCGGAGGAGTTCCTGCGCCGGATCGGATGACCTCGTCACCGTATCGGGGGTTGGGAGCAAAACGGGCAAGCCGTACGTTGTCGAGGTATGGCTGTCGCGTTCCTGCTCTATGTCGTCGCCGAGATCGCCGCCGTGTGGGCGGTGGGCTCGGCCGTTGGCGTGCTCGGCACGATCGCGCTGCTCTTCGCCGGTGCGTTCATCGGCTCCTGGCTCGCCCGCCGCGAAGGCGGCCGCGCCTTCCGCGCGTTCGCCGAGTCCGCGCGGCTCGGGCGGCCGGCCGACGCGGAGAAGGAACTCACCGACGGGATGCTGATCGGGCTCGGCGGGCTGCTGATCCTGCTGCCCGGTTTCGTCAGCGACGTCATCGGCCTGCTGTTCATCCTGCCGCCGACGCGAAGTGTCGCGCGCAAGGTCTGGCAGAAGCGGATGGCACGCCGGGCGGTCAAGTTCGCCGACCGTACCCGCGGGCCGGTGATGGTGGTGGACAGCGAAGTCGTCGTGGACACCCCGCCCGCCGAGGCCGCCAAGAAGCAGCCGCCGGTGATCGAGGGCCGCATCGTCGAGGGCTGAGCCCTTTAGCTTCGCCACTACACTGCTAGTGGCGAAGCTCCCCAAGGACCGGAGTCGAGGCCGAGCGGCCCAGCTAACTTCCGCTCGGCTTCGGAATGTCGAAGTACCCGATGAACCGCACCGCCGGCGCGTACTCGCCCTTCACCTTCACCTTGCCGGTCACGAACATCGCCGCCACGGCCGCGTTGCCGGTGGCCATCCGGATGAAGTCGTCGACGGACAGCGTGATGGTGGTGTCCGGAGTGCGCGCGAGATCGGTGCTGGAAACGCAGACGCCGTCTTCGATGACCGTTTGAAAGCGATCGAAACCGTCTTCACCGTCACCGTCGGTAAAACGCCACGCGACGACGAAGTCGACATGCTGAGCACGTTCCGGAACGAAATGATCCGACATTCTGCGGAAGATCTCGTCGAGGAACGCCGAACGCAGTTCCGGATGATCGGCGATCGCCTTCAACTGCTCCCGCGATGCCCGTTGCACGACGTCGACGAGCACTTCGGTCTCCAGTGAGCTCAGCTCGATGCCCGCACCGGTTTCACCCAGCATGTGGAGGGTTTCCAGCACCTGGGTGAACTGCTCGGGGCTCAGGTTGGCGAGTTCGAGCTTCTCCGCGAAAGCGTTGACGACGTGCTCGCCGCCGGTGCGCGTCCGGCGCGGCCGTAACGGACGGGAAAGGCGCGCCTTGTCCCGCCAGCGCCGGATCGAAGAATTTCGGGGCACGGCACGGAAGTGTATCCGCTCGGCCAGGCTCAGGAAGGTTTCGGAAGGTCGAAGAAACCGATCAGGCCCGTCGCGAAGGCCAGGTCACCTTTTACTTTGATCTTTCCCGTGACGAATAGCACAGCGGGCGTCGCCTGATGGGTGATGAGCCGGAAGAAATCGACGGGTGCGATCGTGATCGTGACCCTCGGTTTCTCCCTCATGTTCCGGCTCACCGTGCATTCGCCGTGCGAGATCACCGTCTCGTAGCGGTCGTACCCGCCCTCACCGGTGCCGCCGGACAGCCGCCAGTGGACGACGGCGTGCAGGGACTTCGCGCGGTCCTGCCGGATGTGCGCGCCCATGCGGTCGAAGATCTCGCGCAGCACCCGGTCTCGGAGCGGCCGTTCGGCGACGACGCTCTCGAGTTGCGTACGCGAGGCGCGCGCGACGAGGTTCGCGAAGCGGGCCGGGTCGACCTTGCGGAGGTCGAACGCGGGCGCGGACTCGGCGAGGCGCCCGAGCGCGGCCAGCAACCGCCGGACGTCGTCCTTGCCGAGGTCCTTCGGGTCGATGGCGCCGGCGACCTCGTTGACGTCGAGAGAGTGCGCTTCGGCCGAATCCGGCTCGATCCGCTCCAGCGCGTCGACCAGCGCGTGGCCGGTCAGCCCCACGGTCTCGGTCATCTGCCCCTCCAGCTCGCCTACCCGAGCGTAAGGCTACCCGCCAGTAGGTAGGGGGGCAAGCGTGCCGAAAGCACCCCTGCCGGTGGTAGCCCGGTAGCGTCTTACGCGAACTAAGGGGAGGTCCTGAGTGTCCGAGGAAGTACCGCGTCCCGCCGAACGCGCCAAAAGGCTGCCGAGAGCGGTGCGGGAACGCCAGATCCTGGACGCAGCGGTCTCGGTGTTCTCGCGCTACGGCTATCACTCCGCGTCGATGGACGAGATCTCCGAGGTCGCCGGCGTCTCCAAGCCGATGATCTACACCTATCTCGGCTCGAAGGAAGACCTCTTCGGCGCGTGCATCCGCCGGGAGGCCACTCGCTTGCTGGAGGCGGTGCAGGACGGGATCAAACCCGACCTGCCGCCCGACATGCAGCTCTGGCACGGGCTCCGCGCGTTCTACCGGTTCGTCGCCGACTACCGCGAGTCCTGGACGGTGCTGCACCGCCAGGCCATGACCGTCGGCGGCGCCTTCGCCGCGGAAATCACCGACATGCGCACCCGCGCGATCGAACTGGTCGCCGCGCTGGTCGTCTCCGCGGGCACCCGCAAGGGCCTCGGCGAGCAGGCCGAGTTCTCCGGTGCCGGGCTGTCCGCCGCGCTGGTCGGGGCGGCCGAGTCGCTGGCCGACTGGGCCCTCGACCACCCCGATGTCTCCGACGGCGTGCTCGCCTCGTGGCTGATGAACCTGGTGTGGCTCGGGTTCAACGACCTGGTCGAGGGCGAGATCTGGAAGCCGTCAGAGAGCGACGACTGAGCCCTCCAGGTGCGGCTTCGGCTTGCGCGCGTTCCAGAGTTCGAAAGCCCAGCCCCGGCCTTCACTCCAGGTGGTGAAGGCGGCCTTGGCGGGCAGCAGCACCGGCTGCTTGAACTTCACGTCGACGGTGAACGCCTCCGGAAGCCTGCCTTCGAACGCCGCGAGCGCGTGCGCCTTCGTCCACATGCCGTGCGCGATCGCGGCCGGGAAGCCGAACGCCTTCGCGGTGATCGAGTGCAGGTGGATCGGGTTGCGGTCGCCGGAGACCTCGGCGTAGCGGCGGCCGATGTCGCCGGGCACCTGCCAGATCGCGGTGGGCGATGGCTGGGAGAGCTGACCGTGCGAGGTCTTCTCGCCGCTGCCGCCACCGCGGCGCAGGTACGTGCTGACGTCCGTCCACACAGGACTGTCGCCGACGAGCAGCTCGCTGATCACGTCGAACTGCGTGCCCTTCTCGTGCGGGCGCAGATCCTCGGCGCGCACACGCAGGGTGAACGTCTCGTCGAGCCGCAGTTGCCGGTGCTGGGTGATCCGGTTGTTGACGTGCACCATGCCCAGCAGCGGGAACGGGAAGTCGGCCTCGGTCATCAACGCCATCTGCAACGGGAACGCGAGGATGTGCGGATACGTCGCCGGAAGGACGTCGTCCAGCCGGAAACCGCACACCTGGTTGTACGCGGCGAGATGTGCCGGGTCGACGACGACACCCTCGCGGACGAACTCGGTGCCCGGCAGCGTGTTCCCGCCGCTCTTGCGCAGTGAGCCGAGCAACGCCTTGGGGTACAGCGAAGACAGGCTCGGCGATTCGCGAAGTTCCTTGACCGCCATGATCAAGCCCCCAGGAGTGCCTGGCCGCAGACGCGGACCACGTTGCCGTTGACCGCGGCCGAAGCCGGGTTCGCGTACCAGGCGATCGTCTCGGCGACGTCGACCGGGAGCCCGCCCTGGCCGAGGCTGGACAGCCGCCGGCCGCCCTCGCGGATGAACAGCGGGACGGCGGCGGTCATCTTGGTCTCGATGAAACCGGGGGCGACGGCGTTGATCGTGCCGCCGTATTCGGCGAGCTTCGGCGCGCCGTCGTTCACCATGCCGATGACGCCCGCCTTGCTGGTGGCGTAGTTGGTCTGGCCGACGTTGCCCGCGATCCCGGCGATCGAGGAGACGCCGATGATCCGGCCGTTCTCGTGCAGCACCTTGTCGGCCACGAACTTCTCGTTCACCGCGAGCTGCGACGCGAGGTTGACCGCGATGACCGAGTCCCAGCCGCCTTCGGTCATGTTGCCGAGCGTCTTGTCGCGGGTGATGCCCGCGTTGTGCACGACGATGTCGACGCCGCCGTGGCGCGTGGTCAGGTACTCGGCGAGCTTCTCCGGCGCGTCGGCGGCGGTGATGTCCAGCTGCAGCGACGAGCCGCCGACCTTGTTGGCGACCTTGGACAGATCCGCGCCCTGCGCGGGGATGTCGAGCGCGACGACGTGGGCGCCGTCGCGGCCGAGCACCTCGGCGATGGCGGCGCCGATACCGCGGGAAGCGCCGGTGACCAGCGCGACCTTGCCTTCGAGGGGCTTCGTCCAGTCGGCCGGGGCGGAGGCGGTCTTCGTCTCGGTGCCGACGCGGATGACCTGGGCGTCGACGAAAGCGGACTTCGACGACAGCAGGAACCGGAGCGTGGACTCAGTGGCCTCTTCGGCTCCGTCTGCGACGTACACGAGCTGGGCGGTCGCGCCGCGCTTCAGCTCCTTACCCACGGAGCGCACGAAGCCTTCGAGCGCACGCTGCGCGATCCGCTCGTGTCCTTCGACCAGCTCGGGCGGAGTGCCGAGGACGACGACTCGGCCCGACGGCCCGACGCTACGGATCACGGGGTGGAAGAAGGAGTAGATCTCGCGAAGCTGCTTCGGGTCCTTCACGCCTGTCGCGTCGAAGACGAGCGCGGCGTGCTTATCGGTCGCGTTCGAGAGGACGTCGACGCCCGCGCGGTGCAACTGCGCCTCGATCACCTTTTCGAGGCGACCGCCCGGCGCGGCGCCCAGAAGTGCGGGACCCTCGAGAGGAGGCTGACCGGGCTTGTACCGGCGGAGCGTCGCGGGGTTCGGCAGGCCGAGCTTCGGCACCACGAACTTCCCCACCGGGGATTTCGTGAACTGCTGGTACCTGTCAGCCATTACGTGCCTCCCGTGCAGTTTGCATCACGTCGCATTCTAACCTACTCGCTAGTAGGTTACAGTGTGAGAGAGCCTACGGAGGAGTGGAAAAAAATGGCCACGAAAAGGACGGCACCCGTGCGCAAGGTCGCGATCATCGGCGGCAACCGGATCCCCTTCGCCCGCTCGAACGGTCCGTACGCGAAAGCTTCGAACCAGGACATGTTCACGGCCGCCCTCGACGGCCTGGTCAGCCGCTTCTCCCTGCAGGACGAGGTGATCGGCGAGGTCGCCGCCGGCGCCGTGCTCAAGCACGCCCGCGACTTCAACCTCGCCCGCGAAAGCGTCCTCGGCAGCAGGCTGAACCCCGCCACCCCGGCTTCCGACGTGCAGATGGCGTGCGGCACCGGCCTGCAGGCGATCATCAACGTCGCCAACAAGATCGCCCTCGGCCAGATCGACTCGGCCATCGCGGGCGGCGTCGACACCACGTCCGACGCGCCGCTGGCGGTCAACGACGACCTGCGCCAGATCCTCGTGCAGCTCAACGCCGCGAAGACGCTCCCCGACCGGCTGAAGCTCGCCGCGAAGCTGCGCCCCGGCCACATCGTCCCCGAGATCCCGCGCAACTCCGAGCCGCGTACCGGCCTGTCCATGGGCGAGCACGCCGCGCTGACCGCGAAGGTCTGGGAGATCACCCGCGAGGCGCAGGACGAACTCGCCGCGACCAGCCACCAGCGGCTCGGTGCCGCGTACGACAAGGGTTTCTTCGACGATCTGGTGACGCCGTACCTGAAGCTGGCCCGCGACCAGAACCTGCGGCCGGACTCCAGCGTCGAGAAGCTCGCGAAGCTGAAGCCCGCCTTCGGTGGTCCTGACGGCACGATGACCGCGGGCAACTCGACGCCGCTGTCCGACGGCGCGTCGACGGTCCTGCTCGCGACCGAGCAGTGGGCGAAGGCGCGGAAGCTGCCGGTGCTGGCGTACCTGACGTTCTCGCAGACCGCGGCCGTCGACTACGTCCACGGCGATGAAGGCTTGCTGATGGCGCCCGCGTACGCCGTCCCGAGGATGCTCGACCGCGCCGGGCTCACCTTGCAGGACTTCGACTTCTACGAGATCCACGAGGCCTTCGCGTCGCAGGTGCTGGCCACCCTCAAGGCGTGGGAGGACCCGGCGTTCGCCAAGGAGAAGCTGGGCCTCGACGAGCCGCTCGGCTCCATCGATCGGGCGAAACTGAACGTCAACGGCTCGTCGCTGGCGGCCGGGCACCCGTTCGCCGCGACCGGCGGCCGTATCGTCGCCACGCTCGCGAAGCTGGTGAACGAGAAGGGTTCCGGTCGCGGGCTCATCTCGATCTGTGCGGCGGGCGGCCAGGGCGTCACCGCGATCCTCGAAAAGTAGCCGTTCGCCCGCGGCGGATCGGGGAAACCCGGGTGCCTTTGTCGGTGCCCGGGTCTAGCGTGTGCGCATGCTCGCAGTACAGGCGAAAGCGCTGGTCAAAACCTATGGGTCCACACGGGCGCTCGACGGGGTCGATCTGTCGATCCCGAAGGGCAAGGTGCTGGGCCTGCTGGGGCCGAACGGTGCCGGCAAGACGACGACGGTCCGCATCCTGACCACCCTGCTCCGCCCGGATTCGGGCGAGGCGGAGGTGGCCGGGCATGACGTGCTGGCCCAGCCCGACGCCGTCCGGCGGTCGATCGGGTTGTCCGGGCAGTACGCCGCCGTGGACGAAAACCTCACCGGGTTCGAGAACCTGTACATGGTCGGCAGGTTGTACGGGAGCAAGAAGGCCGCGGCGAAGTCCAGGGCGCGTGAACTGCTCGCGCGGTTCCGGCTGGAGGACGCGGCGGACAGGCCCGCCAAGACGTATTCCGGCGGTATGCGGCGACGGCTCGACCTCGCGGGGGCGCTGGTCGCCGAGCCGACGGTGGTGATCCTCGACGAACCGACCACCGGGCTCGACCCGCGCGGCCGGATCGACACCTGGGAGGTCATCAAGGAACTCGTCGCCGACGGCACCACGGTGCTGCTGACCACGCAGTACCTGGAGGAGGCCGATCAGCTCGCCGACTCGATCGTGGTGATCGACAAGGGGAAGGTCATCGCGCGCGGCACGGCCGACGAGCTCAAGCAGGAGATCGGCGGCGAGCGGCTGGAGCTGGTCGTGGCGAACACGAGCGATCTCGCCGTCACCACGCAGGTGCTGACCGAGGTCGGCTCGGGGACGCCGTCGGTCGACGAGCACACCCGCAAGGTCGACGTCCTGGTCGAGGGCGGGCCGAAGGCGTTGATCGAGGCGCTGCGGCGGCTGGACGGCCACGGCGTCGCCATTCAGGACGTCGCGCTGCACCGGCCGACGCTCGACGACGTGTTCCTTTCGCTGACAGGGCACGCCACGGACGAGGGGGAGAAGAAGTGAGCGCGGTCGCGAAGGCCTTTTCCGATGGTGGCGTGATCACCTGGCGGAACCTGAAGAACGTCCAGCGCAACCCGGACTGGCTGATGGCGGCGACCCTGCAGCCGATCATGTTCGTGCTGCTGTTCGCGTACGTCTTCGGCGACGCGATCGGCGGGGAAGCGGGTGGGCTCGCGTATCGGGAGTTCCTGATCGCCGGCATCTTCGCGCAGACGGTCGCGTTCAACTCGGCGTTCACCGTGATCGGGTTCGCGAACGACCTGCAGAAGGGCATCATCGACAGGTTCCGTTCGCTGCCGATCTCCCGTCTCGCGGTGATCTTCGGCCGGACGACGTCGGATCTGGTGATCAGCGTGGTCGCGCTGATCGTCATGTCGCTGTGCGGGTTGCTCGTCGGCTGGCGGATCCGCGGTAGCTTCTTCGACGCCGTGCTCGGTTATCTGGTGATGCTGATGTTCGCCTGGGCCCTGTCCTGGGTCGGCGCGTGGATCGGGCTCGTCGCACGCAGTGTCGAGGTCGCGCAGAGCGCCGGGCTGATGTGGATGTTCCCGCTGAGCTTCATCTCGACGGCGTTCGTCCCGGCGGACAAGCTGCCGGGGGTGCTGAAGGCGATCGCCGACTGGAACCCGTTCACCGCGGTGATCAATTCGGCCCGTGACCTGTTCGGGAACCGGTTCGGCGCGGCACCGACAGGCTGGCCGGCCGAGCACGCTTCGCTGTACGCGATCCTGTGCTGCGTCGCCATCATCGCGATCTTCGCGCCGCTGGCGACGGCCCAGTACAAGAAGGTCGCGAGCCGCTGAGAAAACTCCATGTCGAAATGTCGAACCGCCGTCGAGCCGCTCGACGCGTCGGTGAAGGCGGGGTAGAAACAGCCCCGCCAAGACACTGAGGAGCAGCGATGCGGTTTCTGATGATGCACCGGCTCGACGAGAGCGCCCCGGAAGCCTGGAACCCCAGCAAGGAGTTCATCGAACAGATGGGTGCCTTCATCCAGGACTCGTTCGAGAAGGGCTTCCTGATCACGGCGGAAGGCGTGCACCCGTCGGAGAAGGGCGCGAAGGTCCGCAAGGTGCGCGGCGGCAAGATCACCGCGACCGACGGCCCGTTCACCGAGGCCAAGGAGGTCATCGGCGGGTTCGCGTTGATCAACGCCAAGGACCTGGCCGAGGCCGTCTCGTTCGCCGAGTCCTACGCCGCGCTGTTCGACGAGATCGAGGTCGAGGTGCGGACGATCGTCGAGGAAGAGGACATCGCCGCCCTCACCTCCTGACCCCACGCATTTAGTCCTCTGGATGCGCCTTTACGCATCCAGAGGACTAAATGCGGGTGTCACTTGGTGATGGCCTTCTCGGCCTTCTTCGCCAGCTTCTCAGCGTGCTTCTCCGTCTTCGACGCGGCGCGGCGGGCACGCCAGCCGAACGACGGCTTGCCGGCGGTGTCGGCGGCGGCCAGCAGCAGACCACCGGCGAGACCGGCGTTCTTGATGAACTGGATCTGCTGCTGCTGACGTTCGGCCGGTTGCTGGATCTCCCAGAACCGGTGCGTCGCCAGCGTGGTCGGGACGAGGCTGCCGAGCAGCAGCAGCGAGGCCAGGCGCGGGGCCTTGCCCGCGGCGAGCGCGACCCCGGCGCCGACCTTCACCGCGGCGTCGATCCGGATGAGGGTGGCGGGATCGCGCGGCACCGAGTCCGGTACCACGCCTTCCAGCTTCTTGAACGACTCGGTGAGGAACGGCTCCGCCGCCTTGGCGTGCCCCTGGGTGTCCCTCAGCGCGCCGATCCCACCGGAGATGAAGATCGCGGCGAGGAGCGGACGTGCGACGCGACGGAGAATCACGGTCGTAGCCTTTCTGATCCGGGCCCGGAAACAAACCTATCCCCAGTCTTCCCGCCCGCCACGTCACCGAACCCCCGCTACCGGAGTATCCCGGAATATTTCTCTGGCGCTAGACAGCGCTAGATCTCGCTAGCGGGCTCGATACGACCTCGGCAGCTTGAAGCCACGGTCGGCCGCGACCTCCCGAAGGCGGTCCGGATAGTCGGTGATGAGGCCGTCGACCCCGTCGTCGACGAGTTTGTGCATGGTGGCCGGGTCGTTGATCGTCCAGGGCACGACCTTGATCCCCGCGCGATGCGCCTCGGTGACCAGCGCTTTCGTCGTGAACGGCCGGTAGCCGGGGTCGCCGACCTTGCCACCCTGCGGGTTGCCGTGCACCGGCGAGAGTGCCTTCGCGCCGAACGACTTCACCGCGCGGACGGGGCTGCCGCCGAAGTCGTCGATGTCGAGCCCGCCCAGCCACGGCGACTTGCCCGGCTGTCCGGCCTGCAGGAATTCGGGCTGGGTCAGCGCGACCGTCGGGAGCCACGGCGCGACCTCGCGGAACCGCATCAGCGCGCCCCAGTCGAAGCTCTGGATCGAGACGTTGTGCGCGAACCCTCCACGCACGATCTCGCGCACCGCCCGCTGGACGAACTGCTCACGCGGCGCCGTCTCGTGCGGCGCGGCGGCCTCGACCTTCGTCTCGATGTTGAACTTGATGCCCCAGGCACGGTGGTCCCCGGCCAGCCGGAAAAGCTCGGCGAGCGTCGGCATCTTGGCACCGGGGGAGAGCGTCTGGCCGGGATGTGCGGGCTGGCGGATCGAACCGCAGTCCAGCGTGCGGACCTGCGCGAACGTCAGGTCCTTCACGTATTTGCCGACATACGGATACGCCGGGTCGCCGGGCGTCGCGGGCGCGGTGTCGCGGCATTTCGCGGGTGTCGTCTTGCGGTCGTGGGTGATCACCTCGCGACCGTCCTTGGTGATCTGGAGGTCGAGTTCGAGCGTGGTCACCCCCAGCTCCATCGCCTCGCCGAACGACGCGAGCGTGCTCTCGACCGTGAGACCGAGCCCGCCGCGGTGGGCCTGGATGTCGAACGCGCGACGCGGATGCGCGTCGGCGACCCCGGCCGACGTCAAGGTCAGCACGGCGGCCATGACCAGCGCGAATGTCTTCATCCGGGCACCATCCCACGGCCGGGTGAACTTCGATTGACTTTGACGCAACGTCAACCTCTACCTTCGTGGACATGCCGAACGAGCAGGAGTGGTCGATCCAGGACATCGCCCGCTCGGCCGGGACCACGAGCCGCACGCTGCGCCACTACGGCGACATCGGGCTGCTCGAACCGAGCCGGGTGGGGAGCAATGGATACCGCTACTACGACCAGGACGCGCTGGTGCGGCTGCAACGGATCCTGCTGCTTCGCGAACTCGGGCTGAGCCTGCCCGCGATCGGTGAAGTGCTCGAAGGGGAGCAGGACACGACAGCGGCGCTACGCACGCACCTGAAGTGGCTGGAGCAGGAGCGACAGCGGCTCGGACGGCAGATCGAATCGGTCAGGACGACCTTGATGAAGACAGAAAGAGGTGAACAACTGATGGCAACGGAAGTGTTCGACGGCTTCGACCACGCGAAGTACGAAAAGGAGGTCACCGAACGCTGGGGCGCCGACGCCTACAAGCAGGGCGACCGGTGGTGGAAGTCCCTCAGCGCCGAGGACAAGAAGGCGCACCAGCAGGAACAGAAGGACATCGCGGCGGCCTTCGGCGCGGCGCGCGCCAACGGGTTGCCCGCCGACGGCGACGAGGCCCAGGCGATCACGCGGCGGCTGTACGAGTGGCTTCGGCCGGCCGTGCGGGCCGTGTCGAAGGGCTACTTCGCCGGTCTCGGGCAGCTGTACGTCGACGACCCCCGCTACGGGCAGTACGACGAGAAGCACGGCGCCGGCACCGCGGAGTACATCCGTGACGCGA
Source organism: Amycolatopsis sp. NPDC041971 (assembly GCF_055588925.1). NCBI lineage: Bacteria > Bacillati > Actinomycetota > Actinomycetes > Pseudonocardiales > Pseudonocardiaceae > Amycolatopsis > Amycolatopsis sp. NPDC041971. The sequence continues at coordinate 462,802 of NZ_JBVJCE010000001.1, forward strand.
TGACGGTCTACGCCGAGCGCAACCTGCGCGACTGATGAGTGGACGGGGCTGCAGACCCGTCCACTCGGAGTAACCCGTCGCGACACGCCTATCCCTCTATGGCGGATTATCGGGCGAGAGCTAGAAACGCCGATAGCGTATGAGAGTGGATCCCATCCGCAACCCCTTCGCCCCGGGCGCCGGTCAACGGCCGCCCGAGCTGGCAGGCCGCGTGCGCGAGCTCCAGGCCTTCGAGGTCGTGCTCGAACGGGTCGCGCGCGGAAGACCTGAACGCAGCCTGATGCTGACCGGCCTGCGTGGCGTGGGGAAGACCGTGCTGCTGGGCGAACTGCGCTCAAGGGCCATCAAGCACGGCTGGGGCGCCGGCAAGATCGAAGCCCGCCCGGACACCGAGCTCAGGCGGCCGCTTTCGGCCGCGTTGCATCGCGCGATCCGCGACCTCGCCGTGCGCCATCGCGCGCCGGACCGGGTCGAGCACGTGCTCGGCGTGCTCAAGGCGTTCGCGCTGCGCGCCAACAAACCGGACGCGAAGCTCCGTGACCGCTGGCAACCCGGTATCGACGTGCCCGCCGCGCAGGGCCGCGCCGATTCGGGCGACATCGAAATCGACCTGGTCGAGCTGTTCACCGAGGTCGCGGAGTTGGCGGCCGACGTCGGCACCGGGGTCGCGCTGCTGATCGACGAGATCCAGGACTTGCTGCCCGAAGACGTCTCCGCACTCTGTGCCGCCTGCCACGAACTCTCGCAGTCCGGGGCGCCGCTGGTCGTGGTCGGCGCGGGGCTGCCGCACGTGCCCGCGGTCCTGTCGGCGTCGAAGTCGTACTCGGAACGTCTCTTCCGCTACGCGCGCATCGACAGGCTTGAACGTGAAGACGCCGACCTCGCGGTGATGGCGCCCATCGAACGCGAGGACGCGGGCATCGAACCCGAAGCGCTGGACGCCCTGTTCGACGCGTCGGGCGGGTATCCGTACTTCATCCAGGCGTACGGCAAGGCCGCCTGGGATGCCGCGCCCGCTGATCCCATCACCGTAAAGGACGTCCAGGTCGCCGCCCCGGAGGCCGAATCGGAACTCGCGGTCGGCTTCTTCGGCTCCCGGTACGAACGCGCGACGCCCGCCGAACGTGAGTACCTGCTCGCGATGGCCGAGCTGACCCAGGGCCGGGACGAGTCCGCCGGAACCGCCGATGTGGCCGTCTACCTGGGACGAAAGCCTTCGTCGCTGTCGCCGGCGCGGGACAGCCTGATGAAGAAGGGCCTCGTTTACTCCGCCGAGCGCGGTCACATCGCCTTCACGGTCCCGCACTTCGGCCACTATCTGCTCGGCCGCGACTAAGCCTCTCTCCGGCTTTATAGCCTCAGCTCTAGGAAGCGTTAGAGACAGCTATCGTCCCTTCATCGCGCTCTCTTCGGCCTTATAGGGCAAACGCTAGATATCTCCAGCGTTACCAAGAAGTGACCGGCGCCACCAAAACTCTTCGGTTTTGCGCGCTAGTTGCCGATGATTCATCGGCAAGTGCGCCAAGTCACCGGATAATCGTTGGCATCCTTGTGAAAAAGGGTGCATACTAGAAGCACAGCCACGAAGACGCAAGATCTACTCCCAAGGGGATGACACAACCGATGAACAACATCGCCGCCAAGCTCCGTGCCCGTCGCGCCGAGGCTCGCACTCGCCGGGCCCTGAACCGGGCGATCGACACCGCGGCCACCGCGACCGTTCGTCAGGAGCTCATCGCTATCTCCCAGGCGCGTCACACGCACATGCGCTGACCCGACCACCACCGTTGTAGGTGTCGCCCTTTCGAGTGACCTACGACACATAGTGCGTGAGGTGTAACGCCGTGGAAAGCGGCGTCGATACCCATTACGACCCCGTGATGCTGGCGGACCCCCGACCTGGCAGCATCACGGGGTTTCCATATGTCCACCCCGAAAGATTTCTTGCCTTCACCGCTTCGCGGCGTAACACTTGACCTAGTCAACGAATTTGTTGAGGTGGTCAAATGATTCGTTCCGCGGACCGGGTGGCGACCGTCCGGGCCTTCAACCGCCTGTACACCGGTGTGATCGGCGTCCTCGACGAAGGACCGGCCGACGCCGAGTACTCCCTGAGCGAGGCCCGGGTCCTCTTCGAACTCGCCCAGCAGAACCCCACTCAGGTCACCGACCTGCGTAAACGTCTCGATCTCGACGCCGGATACGCGAGCAGACTGCTCGCGAGGCTCGAGGGACGAGGTCTCCTCACTCGCGAACGCAGCGACGAGGACGCCCGCCGCCAAGTCGTCCGGCTGACCGAGGACGGCCGAAAGGCCTTCGGCGTCCTCGACCAACGGTCGGTGGGCCGGATCGGCTCGCTACTCGGCAGGTTCGGCGAAGACGAGCAAGAGCGCCTGCTCGGCGCCATGGACACGATCACCTCGCTGGTCGGCGAGCGCGCCCCGAATCCCGTACTCGTCCTGCGCCCGCCTCGGCCGGGCGACTTCGGCTGGGTGGTCCACCGCCACGGCGCCCTCTACTCCCGCGAATACGGCTGGGACGAACGCTTCGAAGCACTCGTCGCCCGCGTCGTCGCCGAGTACGTCGACAGGCGCGGCGACCCCCGCCAGGCGGGCTGGATCGCCGAACTCGACGGGGAACGTGTCGGCAGCATCTTCTGCATGCCCGCCGAAGACGGCATCACCGCGAAGCTGCGGATGCTGCTCCTCGAACCGGCCGCACGTGGCCGCGGCGTCGGGAAACGCCTGGTCGCCGAGTGCGTCGAGTTCGCGAGGGCCTCCGGCTACCCGGCGATGGAACTCTGGACGGTCTCGCTGCTGGACGCGGCGAGGGCGGTCTATCAGAAGGCTGGCTTCCGGCTGGTGCGCGAAGAGACGATCGAGGGCTTCGGCTACGAGCTGACCGGGCAGACCTGGCGGCTGGAGCTGTGACGAACGGACGATGTCGATTCGCGGAGCACCCGTTCGTCCAGGGACCATCGATCCCAAACGAAGAACTCGCACGACCACCTCGGCCCCGGCGAAGCCCAACGCGTGGTCGAGAACTACCTGGCCTGGGCGGAAGAGCGCACGCAGGAAGGCTGTTTCGCTGTGCCACAGCACGGCTCAGCCACCGGACTGGCGCCGGATCGTCGGCCTGTACGACGATCTGCCGGCACTGCGCCCGTCGCCGGTGGCACGGCTGAACCGCGCGATCGCGCTGTCCATAGTGGACGGTGTGGTCACCGGGATCGCCGAACTCGAGGCCTTCGAGGCCGACCTGCCGGACTACACCCTGCTGCCCGCCGTCCTCGGCGCGCTGTGGCTCCAGGCCGGAGACCCCGCCCGCGCCGCCGGGCACTACCGGCGAGCGATCGCGCTGCCCTGCTCGGAACCGCGACGCGTGCCGTCCATCCAGACACGCGTGCCGGCTTTCGCGACACGTCGGCGTTCGGACGGCGGGGCGGCGACACCCGCAGTTCACGCGGACAAGGTTGTCTGGAGAGGTGAACTGGACCGCTTACCTCGACGGCTATTGCGAACGTCTGGCCCCCGGCCTCTGGGGAGAACCGCTCAACAGCCTCAGCAATCTCGCGTTCCTGATCGCCGCGATCGCCGTCTGGCGGCGACCGAACGGCCGTGTCTTCGCGGCCCTCATCGGACTGGTGTTCCTCGGCAGCACGGCCTTCCACCTGCTCGCCACCCGCTGGTCCGCGGCGGCCGACACCGGCTTCATCCTGGTGTTCGTCCTGTACTACGCCGCCGTGTTCCCGCACGTGTTCTTCGGCGTCGACCGCAGGCTGTCCTGGATCGGCATCCCCGTGTTCCTCGCCTTCACCGCCCTTGTCGCGGCGCTGGGCGGCGGGTTGTACCTTTCGGCGTTGATCGGGCTCGTGGTCTTCGCGGTCATTCTCAAGGGTGAGCACCGCCGCGGATTCGCCGTCGCCGCGGGTGTCTTCGGGGTGTCCCTTTCGTTCCGCACGGCCGACCACACGGTCTGCGGGAACTTCCCCGCCGGGACGCACTTCCTGTGGCACCTGCTGAACGGGCTCGTGCTCTATCTCGTCGCGGACGCCGCAACGAGAAGGGCCGCGTCCCGGCAGGACGCGGCCCCTTCGATCACCAGTGACTAGTGGACGCCGATCTCGCGGAGTCCCTTGTCGTGTTCATCGGCGTGGTAGTCCTCGGCCTCGGTGTCGTCCGTGCCGTTGAAGACCTTCAACTTCCGCGCGATCACCGTGAAGATGACGGCGATCAGCAGGTTCGCGATCAGCGCCACGAAACCGACGTAGATCTGCAGCTGCGAGCCGCTGAGCGGGTGCCAGCCGAAGATCGACAGCTCACCGAGCTTCAGCGCCGAGCCACCGAAATGCGCCTTGCCGGTCGCCGCGTTCGGGATGTTGTAGAGCATGACCAGGCCCCAGCCGATGCCGACCACCCAACCGGCGATCAGGCCCCAGCGGTGGAACCACCGGGTGTAGAGCGAGATCGCGACCGCCGGCAGCGTCTGCAGGATCAGCACGCCGCCGATGAGCTGAAGGTCGATCGAGAACTGCGGATCGATGAACAAGATGAACGCCACCGCGCCGAACTTCACGATCAGCGAAGCGAGCTTGGCCTGCTTCGCCTCCTGGCCCGGCGTCGCGTCCTTCTTGATGTACTCCTTGTAGATGTTGCGGGTCCACAGGTTGGCCGCCGCGATCGACATGATCGCCGCGGGCACCAGCGCGCCGATACCGATCGCGGCGAACGCGATCCCGGCGAACCACGACGAGAACTGCGAGTCGAACAGCACCGGGACGACGGTGTTCGTGTCCGGTTTGCCGGTGGCGTTGTTGGTGATCGGCGAGACCGAGGCGCTGATCGCGACGTAACCGAGCAGCGCCAGCAGACCCAGCACCAGCGAGTACGCCGGGAGGGCGACCATGTTCCGCTTGATCACGCTGCGACCGCGCGAAGCGAGCACGCTGGTGAGCGAGTGCGGGTACAGGAACAGCGCGAGCGCCGAACCGAGCGCCAGTGTCGCGTACTGCAACTGGTTGTTCGCGTTGAGCAGGATGCCGTCCGCCGGGGACTGCGTCTTGTCGAACTTGGCGTCGGCCGCGTCGAAGATCGCCGACCAGCCGCCGAGCTTCGAGGGCAGGTAGATGATCGCCACGATGATCACGAGATAGATCAGGATGTCCTTGACGAACGCGATCAGCGCGGGCGCGCGAAGGCCGGACTGATAGGTGTAGACCGCCAGGATGATGAAGGCGACCAGCAGCGGCAGGTGACCGACGACGCCGGAACCGTTGATGCCCATGGTCCGCAGCACCGCTTCGAGGCCGACGAGCTGCAGCGCGATGTACGGCATCGTCGCGATGATGCCGGTGATCGCGATCAGCAGCGCCAGCGTCGGCGAACCGAAGCGGCCGCGGACGAAGTCGGCGGGCGTGACGTAGCCGCGGACGCGCGAAACCGACCACATGCGCAGCGCCGGCATCAACACGATCGGATAGACGATGATCGTGTACGGCAACGCGAACATGCCCATCGCGCCGGCGCTGAACATCAGCGCGGGGACGGCGACGAACGTGTACGCCGTGTAGAGGTCACCACCGAGCAGGAACCAGGTGATCCACGAACCGAACTTGCGGCCGCCGAGGCCCCATTCGTCCAGGTGGTCGAGGGTGTTGCCGGCCTTCCAGCGCGAAGCGACGAAGCCGAGCACGGTGACCACCGCGAAGAGGATCGAGAAGACGATCAGCTCTGGCCATTGGATGTTGCTCACTTGACGTCCCCCTCGTCGAGCTCGTCCACGGACAGCCGGTCGGGACGCTCACTGGTCGGCTTGTCCTTGGTCATCACGTAGACGATCCAGGTGCACAGGACGCCCACGGCCACGAACACGAATTGGAACCAGTAGAAGAACGGCATCCCGAACACCCGCGGCCCGTCCGAATTGAACAAGGACGTGATCAGCACCAGCAACGGGATGATCAGCAGGAGGTTCCAGGGGCTGAACTGAAAGCCCCTCGCCCTCCCGCCTGCCTTACCTGACGCCATCGGACCTCACCTAACATTTCCCGTACCCCCGGATGGTCCCGATGACCCTAAGACCTCTCCCCCACCCGGGTCACGCGTGCCCGATATCGATTTGATCAGCGACGCCTCATACGACGAAGGGCGGTTGCCGTCCCGCTCCCCGCCGGATATCAATAGCCGCAAGTCGCGAACAGGAACTTCGCACGCAAGATCAAAGGGGCATCGGATGAAGAAACTCCGCTATGCGGTGGTGATCCCGGCTGTCGCCGGCACCATGCTGGCCGGGTTCACTCCTGCGTTCGCAGGACCGGAGGCTGCCCGGCAGCAGCCGCTGAACTCCACCAACATTCCGGCGAAGTACGCGGACCAGAAGCTGGACTGGCACAAGTGCACCGTCGGCGAGCTGCCGTCCGCGCCGCCTCCGGGGGCCGAAAACATCGAGTGCGCGACCTACCGCGCACCGCGCAACTGGTACAGGACGAACGAGGCCATCGATCTGACGATCGCCGTCAGCCGCCTCGCCGCCACCAGTGGCAATTCGACCGCCAGCGTGATCACCAACCCGGGTGGCCCCGGCGCTCCGGGCCGTAACTTCCCGGCCCGTCTGCGTAACCAGGCGAAGCTGCGCGCGAACCAGGACATCATCGGTCTCGACCCGCGCGGCACCGGCAAGAGCACCAACATCACTTGCGGCAACGCGATCGGCACCGGCTCCGACCTCGACCCGCGCGACCGCAGCCGGGCGAACCTCAACCTGATCCTGGACGCCACCAAGTACGCGGCCGACTCCTGCCAGGTGAAGTCCGGTGAGCTGGGCCCGCTGATCAACACCGCCCAGACCATCCGTGACATCGACCTGCTGCGCGTCCTTCTGGGCCGCGACAAGATCAACTGGGTCGGCTACTCGGCGGGCACCTGGATGGGCGCGCACTACGCGCAGCAGTTCCCCACCCGGACCGGCCGCTTCCTGCTCGACTCCTCGACCGAGTTCACCACCACCTGGCAGAACTCGTTCGACGGGCAGCCGCTCGGCTTCGAGCGCCGCTGGCGTCAGGACTTCCTGCCGTGGATCGGCAAGTACAACAAGCTCTACGGCTTCGGCAAGAACGGGGAGGCCGCTCGCCAGACCTACGAGAGGGTCCGCTTCGCGCTGACGCAGAACCCGGTCGAGGTGGACGGCGTCCCGGTTTCGGCCAACGCCCTCGACTCGACCATCGCGTCGTACCTCTACTCGAAGCGCAACTTCCCGGCGCTGGCCGACTACCTGGTCAACCTGAAGACGCTGACCGAGGGCACCTCGTCGCAGCAGCAGAAGTCGGCCGCCGCACAGAAGGTCAAGGCGGAGACGGTGGACGGTGACGGCGTCATCGGCCCGCAGCCGCTGTTCGTCCCGACCGACGGCGACTCCTACAACGCCAGCTTCTGGACCATCCCCTGCAACGAGGGCAAATGGACCGGCAACCGGCAGAGCGTCATCCGCCAGTCGCAGAAGCTGATCGACCGCGACCTGCCGCTGCTGGGCGCCGGCTGGCTGATCCAGCCGTGCATCTTCTGGAAGAACAAGCCGGTCGACCTGCCGAAGCTCGACGGCCGCGGCGTCCCGCCGGTGCTGATCGTCCAGTCGGTGAACGACCCCGCGACCCCGATCGAGGGTGCGACCCGTGCGCACCGCGCGTTCGCCGGCTCGCGGATGATCACGGTGACCGGTGAAGGCGACCACGGCATCTACGCCGGCGGCAACGCGGGTGTGGACAAGGTCGTGGAGGACTTCCTCGTCGACGGCAAGGTGCCGAACGACCAGAGCCTCCCCGGACTCCCACTTCCGGTGCCCGCGGGCGCCTGAAACCACTAGGGATTGTGGCCCCGTCGAGCTCCGGCTCGGCGGGGCCCTTTCTTTCGCCGGTCCACAGACCTGTGCACAGAGTTGTCCACAGGCTGGGGGTAACTCGGCGGGCGGCGGTGGGTCGTGGGTCGGGTTGGTCGTGAGTGGCGTTTCGGGTTCTAGCCCGAATCGCCACTCACGACCCCGATGACGGTTCCGGGCATTGACCGTCCGGGATCCTCGTACTCGGCGGCGGTAGGCGGTCAACCCGCGTACCGCGTCGGTCCCGGTGGTGGGGGGGGGGGGGGGGGGGGGGGGGGGGGGAGAGAACATACAAACACCAACACAACAAACCCCCACCCCCAACCACCCC
>NZ_JBVJCE010000001.1:471011-583905 GCF_055588925.1 Amycolatopsis sp. NPDC041971
GTGCCTGTTGCGTGTGGGGTTTTGTGGTGGGGGGTGGTTTTTTTCTCCCCCCCCCCCCCCCCCCCCCCCCCCCCCCCCCCCCCCCCCCCACTCCCCACCGCGACCCCTACTCCCAAATCCGGTATTAGTATCGCCTCATGGTGCGAGTGCCGTTGACGGACGAGGAACGCGAACGCGGCGAGCGGCTGGGGCGGGCGCTCCGGGACGCGCGCGCGTCGGCGTCGCGGAGCATGGTCGAGGTCGCCGCGGAGGCCGGGATCTCGGTGGAGACGCTTCGCAAGATCGAGACCGGCCGGATCCCGACGCCCGCCTTCTTCACGGTGATGGCGATCGCGGACGCCGTCGGGCTGCCGCTGGACATGCTGCGAGCGGCGGCCGAGGGCGGCACCGAAGAGGTCGCCGAAGCGAGTTAGGGGCGCAGCGCGGCCAGGGCGTGAGCCCGGTCGTTCAGGTAGAGGAAGCCGTCGATCGGCAGGGCGAAACTGTTCAGCAGGCTTTCCAGGGTGGCGTATTCGTCCACGCCGAGCCGCAGGTTCTCCTTCATCGCGTGTGCGACGAGGACGTCGGCCAGTTCTTCCCACTCGCCCGACCAGTGCAGCGTGCGGTAGAAGGCCAGGACGTCCGGCGCGATCCGGTCGCCGATCTGGTCGAGCAGGCTGTCGCCGAAGAAGCTGATGCGGCCGGCGGAGAGGTCGGCGACGGTCGGGTTCGCCGGGTCGGCCGCGGTGTCGGGATTGCGGACCACGCCGGGGCCCGCCACCGGATAGCCCGTTTTGACGTGGCCGTTGTCCTCGACCAGCACGATCAGATGCACGCCGTAACGCTCGCCGGCACAGCGCCAGCGGCCGTTGTGCATTCTGACGCGGGGTTCGCTCGGATCGTTCGCGACGTCCTTGACGACCGCGATGATCTGCTCGTCGGTCCAGCCCGCGGGGAACTCGCTGGTCGCCCGCCGTCCCTTTCCCGGTGCGTGCCCGCCGCCCACTCGTGCTCCTTTCGTCGCATCGAGGGTAACCCGCGTTCGGAGTATTCGGATGATCCGAACGCGGGAACGGGTGACCTCAGGCCAGCACGCTGAGCAAGACGGCACCGACGGCCAGCACGTCCACGCCTCGCAGGGCCTGGAAGCCGGCGGCCCCACCGCCGACGTCGTAGTTCATCGGCGGCCGGGTCGCCGTCCGCAGCGCGGCGACCACGGCGAGCGGGATCGCGAGCCACACCGGCCAGGCCGGGGTCACCCCGAGGGTCAGCGTCACCAGGCCGAGCAGCGCTCCCCAGCCGAGGCCGAGCAGGGCGAGCACCAGGCCGTTGACCAGCCGCAACTCCCAGTCGGACGCGCCGAGCCACCGCCTGCGGCCGGGATTGCGCCACAGCTCGCCGAGCCCGCCGACGAACGGTACGAGCGCCGCGTACGCGCCGAGCGCGAACAGCGGCACCACCGGGACGGCCGGGAAGGCCAGGTGCCCGAGACCGACCAGGCACGCGATCACCACGCCGGCCGCCGCGTAGCGCAGCCGGCCGAGCACGCCCGCCCACGCGAGCCGCAGTGTCGTCGGACGCCGCAGCGTCAGCCACGGCACCGGCTTCGATTCCGGGATCAGCAGCATGGGATCCATGAAGACCGCGGCCATCGCCCGCAGGAGCCGCGCGTTCCAGCCGTCGACGAGTTCCCGGCGCCCGACCCCGGACATCGGCTCGCCGCCGAAGGCCACCGCGACCGCCACCACGAAAAGCGCTCCGGCCAGCACCATGATCGCGATCGGACCCAGCCCCGCGGCCGCCGTCGCCAGACCGGTCAGCGCGAGCACGACCGGCCCCGCCGTTTCCCCGCGGATCGCCGTCCGCCGGGCGGTGACGGCGGCCAGGATCGCGCCGGAGACGGTCAACGCCGACATCGCGATCCAGACGTCCTTCGACCCGCCACCGATCGCGGTGACCAGCGCCCCGGTATAGCCGACCACGACGACCAGCCCGGACCAGAGCGTCCACATCCGCTTCACGACGACACGGCGCCTGTCGACGCGGGCGAAGTCCATCCAGGTCAGCGCCGCCGGCTCGGCCCAGACGAAGCCGCGGCGGAGCAGACCGCGCCAGAACATCGCGCACAGCACCACCAGCAGGCCGAACATCGCCGGGAAGTCCACAACGGACTGTCCAAAAAGGAAATCGCGGAGTTTCGGCAGGTTCTGGAAGGCGGTGAACAGCGCGCCGAAGCCGAACAGTGCCAGGAAGGTCTGGTAGTCCCCGTCGAACAGGCCGCCGAATCGCTGTCGTCCCGGGACCTGTGTGGGGGCTTTCGTGATCACCACAACTCGAGTGTGGAGTCGGCCGCTTCGAGCAGCGGGGGATGGTGCGTGGCCACGACGACGGCCGCTCCGGCGCCGGTCGAACGCTTGATCAACGACGTCAGCCATTCCTTCCCGGCGACGTCGAGCGCCCGTTCGGGCTCGTCGAGCAGCAGGACGTCGTGCGGCCGCGCGGTCGCGCCGAGCAGCAGCAGGCGACGGCGTTGCCCGGCGGAGAACTTGCCCGCGGTGACCTTCGCGCGTTCCGAGAGGCCCGCGTCCGCCAGCAACGCGTCGAAATCGCCGAGATCGGTCCCGAACGAGCCCTCCAGCAGTTCGAGATGTTGGAGCGGGGTCAGTTCGGCGAAGAAATCGGAGTCGTCGAACAACACGGAAACCTTGCGACGGAAGGAGAAATCGCGTTCGTCGGGTTTCCCACCCGCGACGACGACGCGTCCCCGTTGCGGGGTCTGCGTTCCGTACAGACACCGCAACAGGGTCGATTTCCCCACCCCGTTGGGGCCGACGATGACCGCGCATTCGCCCGCCTCGACCTCGAAGTCGAGGCCGTCGAACAACCAGTGCTCCCCGGCTTGGACACCGAGCCCGCGTACGTCGATCATTTGTCGCGCAACACCTCGATGACCGGTGCGAGCGCGTCCATGTTGTGCTCCAGCACGGTGAAGTAGGTGAACCCGAACCGTTCGCGATGCGCCAGGATCTGTTCGGCGATCTGCTCGTGCGTGCCGACCAGCGCCGTCGGCGATTCGGCGAGCTGCTCGACGGTGAGCGAGCCATCGAGCAGATTCCGTACCCGTTCCAAGCCCGCCCGCCGGTCGTCACCGACTTCGACGAAATGCGAGATGATGTTGAATTCGGCGTCCCGGCCCTTCAGTTTCCCGCGGACGAAGTTCACCCGCTCTTCGATTCCGTCCGCGTCGTCGGCCACGAGCGGGCTGCCGTCGGGAGCGGCCGCCGTTCCGGTGAAACCGATGATGTCGGCGTGTTCGGCGGCGAGGGTGAGCAACCGGTCGCCGCGACCGGCGATCATCATCGGTGGGCCCGGTTTCTGCACCGTTTCCGGTTTGTGCCGTTCGTCTGCGTAAAGGCGCTTGAGTTCCTTGATGGTGTGCTCGAGATGGTCGACGCGTTTCCCCGCTCTCGGGAACTCCATTCCCGCCGCCTCGAACTCCGACTTCACGTTCCCGGCGCCGAGACCGAGTTCCAGCCTGCCTTCGGTGAACCGGTCCGTACCGGTGACGTCGCGGGCGAGCAGTGCGGGATTGCGGAACGCTGTGTTGATGACGAAGGTGTTGAGCCGCACCCGGTTCGTCACCTCGGCGGCGAGTACGAGTGCCGGGAACGGCGGCGCCATCCGCAGATGGTCGGCGACGCCGACGACGTCGAATCCGAGATCTTCGGCCTTCCGGCATTTCTCGGCCCAGGCCCGACGGCCGTCCGGGACGATCATGGCGACGCCGAACCTGAACGGCTTGTGCTTCCCGCCAGTGCTCATGCGGCCACGGTACCGAGCGCGAAAGAAGAAGGCCTCATCCTCGGGAATGACTCCGAGGATGAGGCCTTCCGCCGTTCAGGGCGATCAGCCGAGACGCTGCTTGAGCCCGTCCAGCTCGTCACGCAGCGAAGCCGGGACCTTGTCGCCGATCTTCGCGAACCACTCCTCGATGAGCGGCAGTTCCCGGCGCCACTCGTCGGCGGAGACGTCCAGCGCGGCCTGGATGTCGGCCAGCGGCTCCTTGAGGCCCTCGGTGTCGAGGTCCTCGGCGTTCGGCACGAAGCCGACCGGGGTCTCGTTCGCGTTGCCCTTGCCCTCGACGCGGTCGATGACCCACTTCAGGATGCGCGAGTTCTCACCGAAGCCCGGCCACAGGAAACGGCCGTCGTCGCCACGGCGGAACCAGTTGACGTAGAAGATCTTCGGCAGCTTGTCCGCGTCGGCGTTCTTGCCGAGGTCCAGCCAGTGCTTGAAGTAGTCACCGGCGTGGTAGCCGAGGAACGGCAGCATGGCCATCGGGTCGCGGCGCACGTTGCCGACCGCGCCGGCGGCGGCCGCGGTGGTCTCCGACGACATGGTGGCGCCCATGAACACGCCGTGCTGCCAGTCGCGGGCCTCGTTCACCAGCGGGACCGTGGTCTTGCGGCGGCCACCGAACAGGATCGCCGAGATCGGCACGCCCCGCGGGTCGTCCCACTCGGGCGCGAGGATCGGGCACTGCGACATCGGCGTGCAGTAGCGCGAGTTCGGGTGCGCGGCCTTCTCTTCCGACTCCGGCGTCCAATCCTGCTTCTTCCAGGAGGTGGCGTGCGCGGGCTTGTCGCCCATGCCCTCCCACCAGACGTCGCCGTCGTCGGTGAGCGCGACGTTCGTGTACACCGTGTTGCCCTTTTCGATGGTGCGCATCGCGTTGGGGTTGGTGTGCCAGTCGGTGCCGGGCGCGACGCCGAAGAAGCCGAACTCGGGGTTCACCGCGTACAGGCGGCCGTCCTCGCCGAACCGCATCCACGCGATGTCGTCGCCGAGGGTCTCGGCGCGCCAGCCGGGGATGGTCGGCTGCAGCATGGCGAGGTTGGTCTTGCCGCAGGCGCTCGGGAACGCCGCCGCGACGTAGTGGACCTTGTCCTCGGGGGAGATCAGCTTGAGGATCAGCATGTGCTCGGCCAGCCAGCCTTCGTCGCGGGCGATGACCGAGCCGATGCGCAGCGAGTAGCACTTCTTGCCCAGCAGCGAGTTGCCGCCGTAGCCGGAGCCGTAGCTCCAGATCTCACGGGTCTCGGGGAAGTGCGAGATGTACTTGGTGGTGTTGCACGGCCAGGAGACGTCCTCCTGACCCGGCTCCAGCGGCGCGCCGACGGAGTGCAGCGCGGGGACGAACTCGCGTTCGGTGCCGTCCTCGGTGACGAACTTGTCCAGCGCGGCCTTGCCGGCGCGGGTCATCACGCGCATGGAGGCGACGACATAGGCGAAGTCGGTGATCTCGATGCCGAGCTTGGGGTCTTCGGCGTCGAGGGGGCCCATGCAGAAGGGGATCACGTACATCGTGCGACCGCGCATGCATCCGCGGTACAGCTCGGTCATCGTGGCCTTCATCTCGGCCGGGTCCATCCAGTGGTTGGTCGGACCGGCGTCGTCTTCGTTCTCCGAACAGATGAAGGTGCGCTCTTCGACGCGGGCGACGTCATTCGGGTCGGAAGCGGCCCAGTACGAGCTGGGCTTCGCGTCGAGCTGCACGAACGTGCCGGCGGAGACCAGTTCGGCGTTGATCCGCGCGGCCTCTTCGTCGGACCCGTCGACCCACACCACGCGGTCCGGAGTGGTCAGTTCGGCGACCTCTCGGACCCAGGACAGCACGCCACTGTGCGTCGTCGGCGCATTTTCCAGTCCGGGGATGGCGACTGCGGTCATCTCTACTCCTGACTTCCGACGGCAGAAGCCCACACCGGGAACGACGCTGTTCCGATGCGGGCTTCGATGCCGGCGACCGAATGGCTTCGCACACCGGCGGGAAGACCGGTGTGCGGGTTTTGGGATTCCCCGAGAGTAGCCGGATGACCGGCAGGTAACCGAGAGCTGACCTGTCGGTTCTCTCACAAGAACGATAAGGGAATCGATTCAGTATCACCGGAATGGGCCATCCGCGGAAATTCTTCCGGTGATCGACGGCACGGTCGCAGGGCGAATCGGACATGAGAAAGCCCGGCACGAGGACTCGTACCGGGCTGTTCTGTGACCAGGATTACACGAATTCGCCCATCGAAATGGCCTAGACCATTCCAGCGGTGGTTCAGGCCATTTTCGAAATCAGTTGAGGCTGATCCATTGACCGGTCGAAGAATCGATCTTCGCCACGCCTTCGAGTGTTTCGGTGCCCGCGCCGCCCCACGCCGCGTCACCCGCCGGGTCGCCCTCGACGGCTGCCGGAGCGCTCGCGAAGGCCGAGCCGATGTCGTTGTTGACCACACCACTGCCGACCTCGGTCCACTGTCCGGGCCCGGTGTGCTCGTAGGTCTTGGAGTTGCCGGAGGCGTCGGTCTCCACCGCGATGTCGGCGTTGCCGTCGCCGTCCTTGTCGGTGAAGGCGATCGTACGGCCGTCCTCCGTCTGGACGACGGCGGTGTCGGGAGTTCCGTCACCGTCGGTGTCGATCGTCGGGGGGCCGATCTCGACGTCGCCGCTGGGCATGTCGGCGTGCATGGTGCCGCTGGTGCCCGCGTCGGAATCACCGTCGTCGCTACCGCCACCGGCCTCGACCCAGGCACCGGACGCCTCGTCGTAGACGGCTTCCTGGACGACCTTGCCGTTCTCGTCCAGCACCGCGTACTGGTCGGCCTCGCCGTCGCCGTCGGTGTCGACGAACGCCTGGCCGGTGCCGTCTTCGTGCTGGATGACCGCGGCGTCGTTCACGCCGTCCTTGTCGAGGTCGTAGTTGAGCTCGGCCTGGTACTCCTCGCCGTCAACGTGGACCGTGACCGCCTCCGTGGAGCCCGCCTCGGTGTCCGTGCCGCCGCTCTCGTCGACCCACATGGGATAACCCCCTCGTTGACCTGCTGGTGTGTCGAAGCTTATGACTCACCGTAGGCCGGTTCGGTTCCGGTCCACAACAGGACCACCCTGGTCAGGCGTCGCGCAGTGACCGGATGCGACCGAGCAGTGCCTCAGCGCGATCACGACCGTCCGAGACGTCCTTCAGGCGCTTCGCGACGGCCGAGATCTTCTTCGCCCGTTCCTGCGCGCCCATCTTGATCGTCTTGTCGACTTCCTTCAGCTCCGCCTCGATCGCGTCGATGCGGCGGCCGAGGGCTTCGTCGAGCGCCATCGACAGCTGCTGTTCGGCCTCGATCAGCTGCTCCGCGACGAGCTGGTCCAGTGTGGAACGCGCGTCCGCGATCGCCTCGACCAGCCACTGCTTCATGTGCTGCTTGTCCGACGCGTGTTTGCGGGTGCGCGCCATCCACCAGCCGGCGCCGAGGCCGATGATGATCGTGGCGGGCAGGATCACCGGGTTCAGAATCGCGACACCCGCCAGCGGCAGCGCGGCGACCTTCCCGGCGCCGAGACCGCCTGAAACACCCATGAAGATGAGCAGTTTGTCCTCGGCCGTCGGCGGTTTCTTGTCCGGCGGGCGCAGCACGACCGGCGGACCGCCCGCCCTGGCGAACTGGCTGCGGATGATGTCGAGCTCTTCGGCCGAGAAAAGCTCCGAAAGCGCGACGTTGGTGACCTGGTTGAGCCGCTGCGAGAGCAGCATGGAGATCCGCTGTGACGTCGTCTGCAAAGCGATGTCTACCTGCTGGGGAAGCGCGGCGAGAGCGTCCCGTTTGGCGCCGTCGATCTGCTGCCGGAAATGCGTCGACGCGTCGCGCATCTGCCTGCTGGTCTCGTGTCCGACCTCGACGCGGGTCCGCTGGATCTCCGCGCGCAGTTTCA
Source organism: Amycolatopsis sp. NPDC041971 (assembly GCF_055588925.1). Taxonomy (NCBI): domain Bacteria; kingdom Bacillati; phylum Actinomycetota; class Actinomycetes; order Pseudonocardiales; family Pseudonocardiaceae; genus Amycolatopsis; species Amycolatopsis sp. NPDC041971. Next base: position 478,743 of record NZ_JBVJCE010000001.1, read on the forward strand.
GCTGCCAGCCCCGCGTCGACGAGCGCCGTTCGGCGGTCAGGTCGTCGCGGCGCTGGCGCAGCTGTTCCGCCTCGGCCTCACCGGCGGAAAGCGCGCGGCTTTCCGCCCGCGACTTCGCCTTGAGCTCGCCGAGAGCGCTCGACAGCGCGCGCAACGTGTTGGCTTCGCCCAGCATCGCCGAGCGGCCGACCAGCTTCTCCTGCAACGCGCCCTGCAACGCGGCGATCCCGGCCTTTTCCCGCAGCATCATGGCCATCTGCTCGTTCGGGGCCTTGGCCGCCGTCTCGAACATCCGGGCGGACACCGGGTGGAACACCGCGTCGGCGAACCGGGGAGCGTACTCGGCGAGCAGCCGCCGGTCGGCTTCGAGGACCTCGCGCCAGCCACGGAACTGATCGGTCTTGGTCAGCGCGAACAACACGGTTTCGACGCGCTCGCCCATGTCCTGGAGGAAGTGCAGTTCCTGCGCGGTGAACGGCGAGGAGGCGTCGACGACGAACAGCAGCGCGGTGGCGCCCGCGGCGGCCTCCTTCGCCAGGTCACCGTGCATCGAGTCGAGCCCGCCGACGCCAGGGGTATCCACGATGGACACCCGTTCGAGCAGCGGGACCGGACCGGAGACCTCGACGTAACGCGGCGGGAGCTGCCCTTCCGGCAGTTCGTGCGCGGCCGACACCCAGTGGATCAGATCGTTGAGGTTGATCGGCACCGGCGCCAGCTGGCCGGGATAGCAGGCCTGCGCGGACCACTGCTGGGCGTGCTCGAAGACGAGATATGTCGCCGTGGCGACGTCGGCGTCCACAGGGGACAGTCCCGGCATGGACAGGAGGGCGTTCACGAGCGAGCTCTTACCGCGGTTGGTCTCGCCCACCACCACGACCGACGGCTTCTTCGGCCGCGTCTTCCGGATCTCCTCGACCCATTTCGCGGCCTGAGGATCGGCTTCGCGGACGACGGCGAGCAGCTGTTCGCGCGTGCTCTTCACGACCGCCGGCAGATTGGCGGCCGCGCTCGGAGCGGTCACTGGGCCTTCTTCGCGTAGACGATGACGATCGGCGCGCGCAGGACCCGGTCGTGATCGGCGAACCCGACGACCTCGGTCTCCGCGACCAGCCCTTCGAGCGCCGGATCCTCGGTCGCGGCCGCGCCGCCGGCCTCGTGCACGGCGGGGTCGAACCGCTCACCGTCCGGGCGCAGGGCACGGACACCGATCCCGGCGAGCCCGTGTTCCAGCCGCTCGACGACGCCGCCGCTGCGGGCGCGATCGAGGGCGTACAGGCAGAGCTGGATCAGCGCCTGCCGGTCGGCGAGAGCCTGTTCGAGGTCGGCCGGACCCGTGGTCGTGGACTCCACATCGGTCTTCGACGCGGCTTCGACGGCCACGGTTCCCTCGGACGGCGAAGTCACGCCATCCGCTTCGGCGATGATCGCCGCCGAGATCTGGCCGGTCGGCACCTCGTCCGGGTCCACCTCGTCGACCGCCTTCTTGCGCAGCCAAGCACCCACCCGAATCGACCCCCGTAACTGGTGTCCCGGGCCTGCCGATCAGCCCGGGGAGATTTCACCAGTGTCGGCCACCAACCCCTCGCCCGGGGGCGAAATCGGCAGAACGGGACGAAGGAATCTGGTGATCAGCTCCTTCATCACCGCGAGTTCCGCCTTCGGATCGAGGTCCGGCTCCAGAATCACGCGTGAAAGCGGCGCGTCGACCAACGCGACCAGCCAGCTCGCCACGGTCTTCGGGTCGAGTCCGGGGTCGATCCGGCCCGCTTCCATCGCCCGCGTCACGAGGTCGATGAGCCCGTTACGCAGGGCGCGGTCGTTGCCCTGGACGAGCCTGGCCAGATCGGCGTCACGGGAGCACTGCGCGGCGACCTCGAGGACCAGCTTGGCCGCGGCAGGATGCAGAAGTTGGCCGGACACATGGGTGATGACCTGGAGGATTGCCTCCCACTCGTCCTCGATCTCGTCGGCGGCCGCGAGCAGAGCCGCGGTCTCGTCGCCGTCCTGCTCGAAGATGCCGACGAACACCGCGCGTTTGTTCGGGAAGTAGTGGAACAGACTGCCGGTGCTGATCCCCGCGGCGCGGCAGATCTCCGCCGTCGTCGTCTTCTCGAAGCCCTTCATCGCGAAACAGCCCGCCGCGGCGTCGAGGATGGCGAGGCGTTTCGCCTCGTGCTTGACCGGATCGACCGTCCTCATTTCACCGCCGGCGGCTCGGCGTGCCACGGATAGCCGTGGTCGATGAAGGCCTTCGCGACGGCTTTGCGGTCGATGTCGGCCTTCTGCCGCACCAGTTCCCGGCCGTCGGCGGCGAGCAGGACCAGCTCCTTGCCATCGAGGAAGACGGCCTCGAGTCGTGCTTCGTAGGCGCGGCTGCGTCCCTTGGCGGTCAGCGTGATGCGGGCCGGCGTCACCTTGACGATCAGCCGTTCGTGCGCCCAGACCGCGGCTATGAACAGGCCGAGGGCCAGGCCGACGCCGATCCCGGTGACCACGCCCCATGGCCGCGGCATGTCCGAGACGAGCTGGAAGGGGCCCTTGAACGGGACCCAGCTCAGGGATGCCACCCAGCCCGAAACCGACTGGAGGAACCAGCCGAGGGCGGCGCCCACCAGTGGACAGCCGAGCCAGGAGGCCGTGCGCAGCCACTGTGGCTCGTCGACGATCGTTTCCATGCGCTCATTATTAGACCGAGCACTCGGTTTATCAATCTTGGGGTGCGTTTCGTCCTCTGAATGCGGTAGTTGCGCGTGCAAGGACCGCATCCAGAGGACGAAATGCGGGAGGTCAGTCGCGGATCTGCTGCCAGATGAGGAAGTACGCCCGGTGCACGACGTGCGCGACGCGGCTCTGGGCGGGCGTCGCACCGAAGGACGCGAAGGAACGCCACCAGCCCGCGCGTTCCAGGGCGTGGGCCGCCAGCTCGGCACGCGGAGCGCCCGGTTTGCCGAGCTGGGCGCCGATGTCGGCGTTGCTGCCGACCCGCAGGACCTCCTCGGACAGATCCTCGGGCATGTCGACCGCGCCGGAAGCGACCAGCGTGAGCGCTTCGAGCAGCCGGAGCTGGTGTGCCTCGGGCTTGGCGAGCAGGACCTCGATCGCGTCGTGAACGCGCTGCCGTTCGGACGGGTCGCCGGAGGCGTGGGCCAGCGCGGTGACCGAAGCCAGTGCGGCGGCGGCCTTGATGCCGTCGGCGCGGGCGGCGAAGACGATGCTCAGCCGCTGGCGGACGGCTTCGAGCCCGGAGGCGTCGAGCAGCTTCCGCCGCAGCGAGCCCGCCGTGATCTCGGGCTCCTCGCGGATCGCCTCGACGGCGTACCGGACGCCGAACAGGTCCAGTTTCTCCAGCAGCCGCAGCCGGGTGCCCGCCGCGACGTCGCATTCCCAGCTGGTGAAGATGTCCGCCGAGATCAGCATGGTCTCGAGGATGTCGTCGTCCATCTCGGCCAGCTGGCGCAGCGCCTCGGCGTCGGGGGAGGTGAAGCCGCCGGACTCGGCCGATTCGGCGATCAGCCCGATCACCGGCAGCACGTCCGCGACGCGGGGCTTCAGCGTCGCGGCCTGCTTCTCCGACAGGAGCGTGGCGGCCTTCCACACGTCGCCGCCCGAACCTTCGACCGATTCCGGCGCGATGGTGTCCGCCTTGTTGAGCACCGCGATCGCGTTGACCGGACCCGCCTCACGGCTCGCGGTCGCGGCGGTGAACGCGGCCAAGGCCTGCTGGTCGTCGGCGCGTACGCCCTGCGTGACCACGTAAAGCACGGCCTCGGCACCCGCGACGGCGCTGCGCGAGGTGTCGTCCAGCTCGTCGGAGCCTTCTTCTTCGTCCTCGTCACCGTCGGGCTTGCGGTGCTTCGCCGCGCCCAGCAGCTCCTCGGTCCGCGACACCGAAGCGGCGTCGAGCGAGCCGAGGCCGGGAGTGTCGATGACGGTCATGCCCTGCAGGACCGCGTTGGTGAGGTACGCCTCGATATGCGAGACCTTGTCGATGTCGATGCCCAGTTCGGCCGGGATCATCCCGTCGGCGGAGAAGGGCAGCACCTGTTTGCGGCCGTCGCCGAAGACGATCTCGACGCGGTCGACGGTGCCGTACTGGAACCTGGTCACCAGCCGGGTGCACTCGCCGACGTCGGTCGGCGCGACCCGGCGCCCGATCAGGGCGTTGACCAGGGTGGACTTACCCGATTTGATCCGGCCTGCGACGGCGACCTGCAGCGGTCCGCCCAGCCGGCGCAGCACCTCGGCGAAGCCGGCGGCGGTCCGCGCGGACACCTGCGGTTGCAGGCGATGGCAGAGGTTGGCCACCGACATCGACAGCGGACCGGCGAGCCGTCCCTGCTCCGAAGGTGACGTCACGGCGCCCTGCCCCTCCCAGTCGTCGAGCCTGCCGAGGAGAATCGTGCCATGCCGCTCATCCTCGGGTCGCACCGAAGGTGGTACCGGCGACCGACGCGCGAGCGGCACCGGCCGACATAGTGTTACCAGGTGCGACGGTTGAGCCTCTGGATGCGTGCCCACCCCATGGCGGGCGACAGTTCCATCGCCGTCATCCTGCTCCTGGCCGACCTGCTGCTCTACGTGGCCGCGGCCGAGACGCCGGAAGTCCAGTCGATGCCGCCCTGGTACGTGGTGGTGCCGCTGGACCTCGCGATGGTCGCCCCGCTGGTCTTCCGGCGGAAGGCGACACTGTGGTCGGCATATCTCGTGCTGCTGATCGGCATCCCGCACGGGGCGCTGGAGCTGGGCGCCGCCAGCGCGTTCGCGGTGATGATCAGCATCTACTCGGTGCTGGTCTACGTCGGGCGCAAACAGGGACTGCTGTATCTGGTGGCGACGCTGGTCACCTCGGGGGTCCAGCTGTGGGTCGACCCGCCGGAGGACGTGTGGGTGCTGGCGATCATCGGCATCTTCTCCAGCGCGCTGTGCTGGACGCTCGGCGAGTTCGCCGGCGCGAGGCGCGCCTATCACGAGGAGGTGGAAGCCAGGTTGCATCTGCTTGAGACGGAACGGGACCAGGCGGCCAGGATCGCCGTCGGTGAGGAACGCGGACGGATCGCCCGTGAACTGCACGACGTCGTCGCGCACGCGGTGAGCGTGATGGTCGTGCAGGCCGACGGCGCGTCCTACGCGGTCGACGGGAATCCCGAGATGGCGAAACGGGCCTTGCAGACGATTTCGGACACCGGCCGCGGCGCGCTCGCCGAGCTGCGGCGGCTGCTGGACGTGCTCCGCAGTGACAGCGACGACGAACCGCGGGTGCCGCAGCCGGACGCCAGCGCGCTGACCGACCTCGCGGAGCGGATCCGCCAGGCAGGGGTGCCGGTGACGCTCGCGATCGGTTCGGACGTGCTGGCCGGGCTGCCCGCCGGTGTGTCGCTCGGCGTGTACCGGATCGTCCAGGAGTCGCTGACGAACACGCTGAAACACGCCGGACAGGGCGCGCAGGCGGAGGTGCTGGTGCGCCGGGAGGCCGACGTGATCGACGTCCGGATCACCGACGACGGCGCCGGCCGCGCGAACCAGCTGGTGCCCGCCGCGACGAAGACGGGGTCGCACGCCGCGCCGGCGGGCCCGCGGAGACTCACCGTCCCCGGCGGGAACGGATTGATCGGAATGAAGGAACGGGCGAACGTCTTCGGCGGCACGCTGGAGGTCGGGCCCGCTCCCGGTGGAGGGTGGCAGGTGCACGCGAGGCTCCCGGTTAGGTTGGCGACGTGATACGGGTGGTGGTCGTCGACGACCAGGAATTGATGCGCGTCGGGTTCCGGATGGTCCTGGGCGCGCAGGCCGACATCGACGTCGTCGGCGAGGCGGGGGACGGGGCGCAGGCCATCCGTCTCGCGGAGGAACTGCGGCCGGACGTCGTGCTGATGGACGTCCGGATGCCGGTGCTGGACGGGGTCGAGGCGACGAAGCGGATCGTTGAGGCCGGGACGGCACGGGTACTCGTGATGACGACGTTCGACCTGGACGAGTACGTCTATTCGGCGTTGCAGGGCGGGGCCAGCGGGTTCCTGCTGAAGGACACCCAGCCGGATCATCTGGTGTCGGCGCTGCGGGCGGTCGCTTCGGGCGACGCCGTTGTCTCGCCTTCGGTGACCAGGCGACTGCTCGACCGGTTCGTCGGCGGCGGCGGGAAGCCGATGCGCGACGCGGCCGAGCTCGACGTCCTCACCGAACGGGAGCGGGAGGTGCTCGTGCTGATCGCGAAGGGCCTCTCGAACCTCGAGATCGCCGAGACGCTGTTCCTGTCCGAGGCGACGGTGAAGACGCACGTCGGGCGGATCCTGTCGAAGCTCGATCTGCGCGATCGGGTGCAAGCCGTGGTGCTCGCCTACGAGACGGGTCTGGCGCGTCCCGGGGTCACGTGAGCCCGAGGCCGGATCACGCGTGCTTCCCGCCGGATCACGCGTGCTTCCCGCCGGATCACGCGTGCTTCCCGCCGGATCACACGTGTTCGTAGCCGGATCACGCGTGATCCGGCTAGCGGGGACGTGACAGCACCCCGGAGGTCTTGCGGAAAAGTGGTCATTCGGTGAGCACTTTGCGGTGGATCCTTGTCTCCAGAGCCACTACGCGAGGAGAAGCAAATGCTGCGAGGTCTCACCACCACCACGTTCTACGCCGACGACATGACCGCCGCGATCGAGTGGTACTCCGATCTCTTCGGGATCGAGCCGTACTTCGTCCGCAACGGTCCTGACGGCACGCCGGCCTACGTCGAGTACCGGATCGGCGACTACCAGCACGAGTTCGGCCTGGTCCGGGGCGACTTCCGGCCGCCGCTGGCCCAGCCCGGTCCGGGTGGGGCCATCGCGAACTGGGCCGTCGACAACGTCGAGGACGCCTTCGCGAAACTGCTCGAGAAGGGCGCGAAGGAGTACGAGCCGATCATCGAGCGCGGGCCGGGCTTCGTGACCGCGGCCGTCATCGACCCGTTCGGCAACGTCCTCGGCGTCATGGTCAACCAGCACTACCTGGACGTGCTGGCCGGGAGGAAGTAGGCCCCGGCCAGCACGGTCTCAGCGGTACAGGGCGTGATCGGCCGTCTCCGGATCCTTGCCCGCGTCCCGGACTTCGGCCATCCACTTGCCGAAGTCGGGACATGAGCCGTCGACGTCGGTCAGGCCGTACTCGTTCATCAACGTCCACGACGCGAGGGTCTTGCCCGCGAACCGCGAGACCTCCGGGTCGGTCGCCAGCTTCGCGACACCTCGCCCGAGCAACGTCGGCGTCTCCGAGATGGCGAAGTCGACCGGCGCCGACTTGCCCACCGCGTCCCGCCACGTCTCCTCGGTAACGCCGAAGTGGTCGAGCATGGCTTCCGAACGCAGGAAGCCGGGTGTGACCGTCATGCCGACGCAGTCGTATTTCTTCAGCTCGGCGCCGAGCGCCCTGCCGATCGCGCGGATCCCGCATTTCGCGAGGAAGTACGGGATCCCCGCGCCGACGTACTCGTCGTGGTCGCCGTCGGTGACCTCGATGACGAGCCCGCCTTTCCGCTTCACCACCAGCGGAAGCAGCCGGTGCAACGCGATCAGATGCGTGTCGATCGCGTTGTGCACCAGTGTGAGCGCGTCGTCGAGGCTGGAGTCCCAGTACGCCCCCTCGAAGTCCGCGAACGGATCACCACCCCAGACGTCGTCGACCAGGAGGTCGATCCGGCCATCCACTTCGGACTCGATCCTGGCCCGCAACGCGTCCACATCGGACACCACGGTGAAGTCGGTCCGGACGGGGATGCCCCGTCCACCCGCCGCGTCGACGAGTTCCGCGGTGTCTTCGATCGTCTCCGCCCGCTTCATCGGCGATGAATGCTCCCGCGTCGTGCGGCCGGTGACGAACACCGTCCAGCCGAGCCTGCCGAGCTCCACCGCGATCGCGCGGCCACATCCCCTGGTCGCCCCTGTGACCACGGCCACTTTCCGGTCCATTCAGGACACTCCTTTCCACGCGGTCAGCACCGCGTCCACGTCTTGCCCCATCCGATCGGCGATCCGGCCCTTCGGCCGGATCGACCAGTCCAGCGCGGCCCCGTTCGCCACCCCCAGCAGCACCCGCGCCGCGCGGACGACACCCGGCGCGGCCGGCAGGTCACGCGCCGCGACGCGCGTCAGCCGCCGTAATTCCGCCTCCACGGCGGTGAAATGTTCACCCAGCAGGGCACGGAGCTCCGGATCCCCGATATCCACCCCGAGCTGGCCGAGATGGTTCGCCGCCGTCTCCGGGGTGCCCAAACCCTCATAGACCACGACGACCGCCGCCCGCAGCGCCTCGACGGGATCGGCCTGCTCGCCGCAGTCCCGCATCCGCCCTACGACCGACCGCGTGTTCAACCGGCTCAACGCCCGCAAAAGGCCATTCTTCGAGCCGAATCGCTGGGCGACGGTGCCGACCGCGACCCCGGCTTCCGCCGCCACCTGGGCCAGCGTGAAACCCGGGCCGACCATGCCGATCACGGTCTCCGCCGCGGTCAGCAGTCGATCGTCGGTGATGGTGCGGGGTCTCGCCACGTAATTATTGAACCACGGTTCATTAACCCTGGCGAATCAGGGTCGCTCTCAGGGGTCTCACCGATCGCGTACGCCGCCGGGAGACGGCAAGCTACTTCTCAGGTCGGGTATCAGGTTGGCACCTCAGGATGACGCGCTCGACCACCCACATGGACGACGATTGTTCTCGCAGTCGCCGAGGGGAGCAGACATGATCGAGGCAGTGGGCCTCACCAAGCGGTACGGCAAGACACTGGCGGTGAACGACCTGTCCTTTTCCGTCGCGGCCGGGGAGGTCACCGGATTCCTCGGCCCCAACGGGGCGGGCAAGTCGACGACCATGCGCATGATCCTCGGCCTGGACAATCCGACCGCAGGCCAGGTGCGCATCGGGGGCAAGCTCTACCGCGAGCTGAAAGAACCGCTGCGCACGGTCGGCGCGCTGCTGGACGCCAAGTGGGTGCACCCCAACCGGTCGGCGCGAGCGCATCTGCGGTGGATGGCGAAGTCCAACAAGATCGCGGAGAGCCGGGTCGACGAGGTGCTCGAGACCGTCGGGCTCACCAGCGTCGCCGGAAAGCGCGCCGGTGGTTTCTCCCTCGGCATGTCGCAGCGGCTGGGGATCGCGGCGGCGCTGCTGGGCGACCCGGAGGTCCTCCTCTTCGACGAGCCCGTCAACGGCCTCGACCCCGAGGGCATCCTCTGGATCCGGAAGTTCATGCACCGGCTCGCCGACGACGGCCGCACGGTATTCGTTTCCTCGCACCTGCTTTCGGAGATGGCGCTGACCGCGAGCCACCTGGTCGTGATCGGCAAGGGGCAGCTGATCTCCCAGTCCTCCACCGAGGACTTCGTCTCACGGGCCGCCGAGAACACGGTCAAGGTCCGGTCGCCGCAGCTGCCGGCGTTGCGCGCCGCGCTGACCCAGGCGAGCGCCCAGGTCACCGACGCCGACCGAGCGCTCGTCGTGTCCGGTTTGGACAGTGACAAGATCGGTGAGATCGCCGCGGCCAACCAGATCGTGCTGCACGAGCTCAGCCCGCAGACCGGCTCCCTGGAGCAGGCCTTCATGCAGATCACCGGCGACTCGGTCGAGTACCACACAGGTCTCAGGGACGGCACTGCCGAAGCCGCGTTCTCCGCCGCCCAGTAGCCGCTCACTCTTCGAGGAAAGAAAAGCCATGACTCTGCTCGCCGTGGAACGCATCAAGCTGTTCACCACACGCTCACCCTGGTGGTGCGCGCTGGCCGCACTCGCGGTCGTGATCGGTTTCGCCGCCATCGTCTCCGGCGCCGCACCGGCCGGGGAACTCACCGACGTCAGCCTGACCCAGTTCGGTTACGGCTTCGGCATGGCCGTGATCATGGTGCTCGCCGCGCTTTCGGTGACCACCGAATACCGCTTCGGCACCATCCGGACCACCTTCCAGGCCGTGCCGAATCGCACCGCGGCACTGCTGGCCAAGACCGGCGTGGTCGCGACCCTGTCGCTCGTGATCGGCGAGGTCGCCTCGTTCGGCGCCTGGGGCCTCGCCTCGGTCATGCGGCCGGAAGACCTCGCGCTGAACACCGCCGCGGAGTGGACCAGTGTCGCCGGGGTGGGCGTGGTGTTCGCATTCGCCTCGGTGATCGCGATCGCCATCGGCATCCTGATCCGGCACAGCGCCGGCGCCATCTCGCTCGTGCTGATCTACGCCCTCGCGGTGGAGAACCTGATCCAGCTCATCCCGAAGATCGGCAAGGACATCTACGACTGGATGCCGTTCCACGTCGCCGACAGGTTCCTCACCGGTTCGGGCCCCGCCGCGGCGGAAGCACCGTTGAGCCAGGCCGGTTCGCTGGCCTACTTCGCCGGCTTCGCGCTGGTACTGCTGGTCATCTCGCTGGTCGTCGCGAACAAGCGCGACGCGTAAGGACTTCCACAGGGGAGAAGGCCGGACGCCTCGCTCGGGGGAGCGAGACGTCCGGCCGGGGAGAAAAAGGGGAACAAGGACCGGGCCGCCTAATCGGGGGGCAGCCCGGTCCTTTCCCGCGTAATGTCGGAATCCACCGGAGGGAGGGCTGATGATCGAGGCCACCGGACTCACGAAACGCTACGGCGACAAGCTCGCCGTCGAAGACCTTTCCTTCACCGCCGAAGTGGGGCGAGTGACGGGATTCCTCGGCCCCAACGGGGCGGGGAAGTCCACCACCATGCGGATGATGCTCGGGCTCGACAACCCCACGTCGGGCACGGTGACGATCGACGGCAAGGCCTACCGCGAACTGCGTGATCCACTTCGGACGGTCGGCGGCATGATCGACGCCACCTGGCGGCATCCCGGCCGCACCGCGCGCGAGCACCTCCGGTGGATCGCCGCGACGAACGGCCTGCCGGACAAGCGGGTCGACGAGGTGCTCCGGCTGGTCGGACTGGAACCGGTCGCCCGCAAACGGGCGGGGCAGTTCTCACTCGGGATGTCGCAGCGGCTCGGGATCGCCACGGCGTTGCTGGGCGACCCCCGCGTGCTGCTGTTCGACGAGCCGGTCAACGGACTCGACCCCGAGGGCATCGTGTGGATCCGGAAGCTGATGCACGCGCTCGCCGCCGAGGGCCGCACCGTCTTCGTGTCGAGCCACCTGCTGCCGGAGATGGCGCAGACCGCGCAGGACCTCGTCGTGATCGGCCGGGGGAAGCTGATCTACCAGGGCACGATGGAGGACTTCGTCGGCCGGGCGAAGGGGCTCGGCGTGCGGGTTCGCAGCCCGCATCTGCCCGAACTGCGGACGGCGCTGACCGAGAAGGGCGCCGGATTCCACGAGGAGGACGGCGCGCTCATCGTGTCCGAAATGGACAGCGACGACATCGGTGAACTCGCGTTCGCCGCGGGGGCGACCCTCCACGAGCTGAAGCCGCTCACCGGCTCGCTCGAACAGGCGTACATGCAGCTCACCGCCGAAGCCGTCGAATACGGCACCGGCCAGGTTCCGGAGGGCGTCCGATGACCGCGGCGAACATGCTCCGCGCGGAGCGGATCAAACTGCTGAGCACCCGCGCGCCCTGGTGGTGCGCGGGTATCGCGGTCGTGGTCGCGCTCGCCTACACCGCGCTCTTCTTCGGCTTCGTGCCGCTCGAGGGCCAGACGGGCGTCAACTCGACCCAGGTCGCCAGCGCGCTCGGCCGCACCGTGGTGCTGGTCCTCGCCATCCTCGCGGCGGCGACGGAGTTCAACTGGGGCACGCTGAAGCTCACCTTCCAGGCGGTCCCCTCGCGGGTGCCCGCGTTGCTGGCGAAGGGCGCCGTCGTCGGGGTGTTCTCGGGGTTGATCGGGCTGCTGGTGGGCTTCGGCTCGTGGGCGGTCGCGTATCTGATCAAACCGGCCGCCGACCTGGGGATCGCCTCGGGAGCCGACTGGCGCGCGGTGGCAGGCCAGGGCCTGACCTTCCTCCTGACGGGGCTGCTCGGCGTCGGTCTCGGACTGCTGTTCCGCAACCCCGCGTTCGCCCTCGGGTTCGCACTGGTCTGGACCCAGTTGATCGAGGGTCTCGTCGTGCTGATTCCCAAAGTGGGCGGCGACATCTACCAGTGGATGCCGTTCTTCGCGGCGAATCAATTCTCCGGACCGGATCTCACCGTGGCGATGTTGAAACTCGAGCCGCCGTTGGGGCCGTGGGGTTATTTGGCTTATTTCGGCGCCATCTGCGTGATTGTCTATACAGCCGGGCTGATGATCACTCATCGTCGGGACGCGTGAGCTTTTACCGCCTCCAAAGGAGTCAAGTCCACGTTAAGAGCCTGTGGCTTCTCTCACAGGAAGCGGACATACTGTTCCCGCCCGGGCGATGCTCGGGATGAGCCTATTTCGGCTCTTCGGCCCCGGAGGTGATCCTTGACGGTGGATTTCGGTCAGGGAGTGGAACGCAAGATCCCGCAAGCCCGCACGGAAAGTATGCAGCCTCGGCTCGAGCCCATGCTCGATCTCGAATGGTCACAGGCGATCGAACTGCCCCGCACGGTCGCGTCCGCGACCCGGCCATCCGATATCCGCCGCGCCTGGGTGCACCGCGCACCTGAAGATCTCGTTGTCGCGCTGTACCGCGCGTCCAGTGGAATGCACGGCGAAATTCCCGCCCCGTGGTGGCTTCGCGCCGTCGTGGAAGGCAGGCTCGACTCGCGGGAACTCGGTTTCCGCATCGAAGATCGCATCGCCGGCCTGCTCGGCAGGCGTCCCGGTTGGGAATTCGTCCCGTGGGCCGCGGACGGAGAATCCGGTTACTGGGAGTTCATGCCTTCCGAACGCGGAGCGTCCGGACTTTCGATCCCGACCACCGTGCTGAACACCAGCCGCCACGACGGCTGGATCGACGTTCTCCCCGCCCATGGCGGTACGACGCCGGCGCCGATCGCGGTCGCCGGATTCGCGGGCCTGCGCTCGCGGCTGGGGGAGTTCGAAGCGGTCCGCTGACCGCCGCGTTTAATGGGCTGGTGGAAAACGAGGACCAGCCACGGATGCGCAGCGTGGTCAGCTATGTCAACCGCGGCGGCCGGATGACCGTCGGGCAGCAGCGAGCCTGGGACGAACTCTGGCCGTCGCTCGGCCGCACCGTCGGCGAACTGCCCGAAGGCCCGGTGGACTTCGACGAGTGGTTCGGCAGGCGGGCCCCGGTCATGGTGGAGATCGGTTCGGGCATGGGCGAGACCACGTCCCAGCTCGCCGCCGCCGCTCCGGAACTCGACTACCTCGCGGTCGAGGTGTACGAACCGGGCCTCGGCCAGCTGATGTTGCGTGCCGAGAAGCTCGGGGTGAAGAACCTGCGGCTGATGCACGGTGACGCCGTCGTGCTGCTGACCTCGCACGTCGAACCGAGCTCGCTGTCCGGGGTCCGGCTGTTCTTCCCGGACCCGTGGCCGAAGAAGCGGCACCACAAGCGGCGGATCGTGCAGCCGGAGTTCGTGTCGCTGGTCGCCTCGCGGCTCGCGCCGGGCGGGACCTTCCACCTGGCGACCGACTGGGAGAACTACGCCGAGCAGATGATGGAGGTCTGCTCGGCCGAGCCGCTCCTGCGCAACCGCCACGCCGACGAGCCCGGCGGCTGGGCGCCGCGGCCGCGGTGGCGGCCGGTCACGAAGTTCGAGAACCGCGCCGACGTCGAAGGGCGGATCTCGCACGATCTGATCTTCGAGCGGGTCTAGCACGACAGAAAGGGCCGGTCAGAACGTCCCCACGTCCCTGACCGGCCCTTTCTCACACCCCGCACCTCGGGATACCCCCTGCGTATCCCCGGCGCCCCTTCACCCCTCCCCCGACAGAGGGATGACCGGGCGCCCGGCCCGTGGGTGGATCACCATCGACTCCACCCACGAGACCTGCCCGCCCGAACGCCATGACGCCATCCGGGCGAACTTTTCTCACTCGTCGGCCAGAGGCTCCGACTGCACCCGCTTGAGCGCCGGGGTCGAGACGGATGCCCCGAGCAGCGCCACCCCGATTCCCAGCACCACGGGCGCCAGCAGCCAGGGGCTCAGCACGACCGCGTCCTCCTCGACCATGCTGTAGAGCCCCATGCCGACTCCGATCCCGACCACACCCGCGCCGATGGTGGCCACCATCGCGGGCAGGGCCGCTTCCATCCGCAGCGCCCTCGCCAGCACCCGGACCGGTGTCCCGGCCGCGATGAGCGCCCCGAAGGTGCGACGGCGGTCCATCACCGAGCCCGCGGTCGCCACGGCCGCGCTGCAGCCGGCGAGCACGCCGGCGGCGATCAGGCCGATCACGGTGACCCGGCGCAGGTCGCCGAGTTCCTGCTGCTGGCCGATCAGGTACAGGCCACGGCTGATGACCTCCTGGCCCGGCGCCGCCCCGACCAGCGCGGTGCGCGCGACCTCGGCGTTCGCCGGGGTCGTCGGCAGGAGCACGTCGAGGTACTTCGGCTTGACGTCCGCGGGCAGCAGAGCCGGGTCGATGACGATCGTGCCGTAGGTGTCCTCGTCACTGCCCGGGTAGAGCCGCACCGAAGTCCGCGGATCCAGCTTCACGCCGGGCTTGTCGTACTCCGGCGTCAGGCGATACGCCGCCGGGTCGAGCTTGGACCTGCTGTAGATCGCGGGACCCGCCTGGCAGGAGCCGCCGATGTCCACCCGCAACAGCTTCGTGGCGTCCTCGCAGGTCATCACGAAGGCTCGGTTCACGGTCTCGTCGCGGGTCCCCATCTCGCCGCTCGCCAGGTAGACCTGACCGACCGCGAGGGCCTTGTCGGTGATCCCATTGCGGGCGAGGGAGGCGTTGGTCTTGTCGACCACCTGCTGCGCGTGGGTCGGGTCTGCTTCGGCGTAGAGGACGTTGTCCTTGAAGGTCCGTCCACCGCCTGCCATCGACTCGAACGACGGCAGCAGCGTGAGCGCCATAGAGCCGGTGAAGACCGCGAGCACGACACCCGCCGTGGCGCGGTACGCGCTCTTCGGGTCGTCACGAAGCCTGCGTCCGGCCAGCAGCGAGGCCGGTTTGCGCCAGATGCGGACGAACGTGCCACCCACCGCCGAGGTGACCCACGGTCCGATGATCGCGGCCGACCCGACCAGCAGGAACAGGCCGAACATCACCATCATCATCCCGCCGTCGCCGTCCTGGCTGACCGCGAAGAGGAAGAAGGCACCGGCCGCGGGGACCGTGAGCAGACGCCACCAGTGCAGCGGCTTGCGAGCGTGCGCCGAAGCCGCGAAAAGCGGCGTCTTCAGCACACGCCGGATGCCGAGGACCCCGGCGAAGACGACCAGCAGCGGGATCGCCACCGCGACCGCGATGGTCGAGCCGATCGACAGGCTGAAGTCGGAGGCGAGCCAGGTTCCACCGGCCCAGGGGACGAACGTCGAGAGGCCTTGTAGCGCCGGTGCCACGAGGATGCCGAGCAACGCGCCGACGACCGCGGACAACGCCGTTTCGGCGGCGACGATCTTCGTCACCTGGCCGGGGGTCGCGCCCGCCAGCCGCAACGCCGCCATCCGCACCTCACGCCGGGCGGCGGTGAGCCGGGCCGAAGACGCGACGAGCACCAGGCTCGGCACGAGCAGGACGATCACGCCGACCCAGGCGAGCAGTTCCAGCATCGGATCGGGCTTGGCCTCCTTGACGGGGAAGCCGTCCGCGGCCATCGCCGACGTGGGCATCGACTCCGGGGTGTGGCCGACGACGGCGACCAGCTGCTCCGGGTACAGGAGGGCATCGGGTCCGAGCGCGTCGACGAGTTTGCCGAACCGGTCCCCGAGCTGCGCCCGCGGTGTCGACTGGATCAGTTTCCCGAGCGCGGGGGAGACGATCGCCTCGCCGGGCGCGGGCAGCCGCGGGATGCCCGGCGGCAGGCTGAGCATCGGCGAAGTGCCGGTCTGGGCGATGTCGACGCGGGTGATCTCGCGGTCACCCGAGTAGTCCTTGTTCGCGGCCATCAGCAGCGGCGCCGTGCGCTGGGGCTGATCGGATCCGGAGTGGTAGCTGTGGATGTCCTGCCAGATCGCCCGCTGCGAGCGGGCCTGCGTGGCACCCGGGAGGGAGGCCAGCAGGAGCACCAGACTGGTCGCGACGGCGACCCCGACCGCGGTGAGGATGGCCGACGTGCGGGTCCGGCGGTCGACCCGGAGCACCCGCATGGCCAGCTGGAAACTGTTCATCAGGCGGCCAGCCTCGTCGCGATCAGGCCGTCACGGATGGAGACGGTGCGCGGCATGGCTTCGGCGAGTTCGCGGTCGTGGGTCACCACGATCACCGCGGCACCGCTGTCGGCGGCCGCGGCGAGCAGCGCGTCCATGGTGGCGCGGCCGGTGCGGGTGTCCAGGGCGCCGGTCGGCTCGTCGGCGAAGATCACCTTCGGCCGGTGCGTCAGCGCCCGCGCGATCGCGACTCGCTGCGCTTCCCCACCGGAGAGCTCTCCGGGGCGGCGCTTCTCCTTGCCCGCCAGGCCGAGTTTCGCCAGCCATTCGCGGCCGGCCTCGATGGATTCCTTGCGGCCCTTGCCACTCAGCAGCGACGGCAGTGCGACGTTCTCCTCGGCGCTCAGCTCGGCGACGAGCATCCCGGACTGGAACACGAAACCGAACTCGGTACGCCGCAATTCGCTGCGCTTGCGCTCGTTGAGCTGGTCGACCCGCTGTCCGGCGAGGAAGATCTGTCCGGAGTCGGCGCGGAGGATCCCGGCGAGCACGTGCAGCAGCGAGGTCTTGCCGGAACCGGAAGGCCCGACGATGGCGACCGCGTCCCCCGCCTGGATGTCGATGTCGATCCCGGCCAGCGCGTGCTGCGTGCCGTACCGCTTCACCAGTCCACGCCCGGCGAGTACCGGCTGCTCTGTCCACTGTGGATCTACCACCGCGAGTCTCCCTAGTCAGTCACTTGTGTTCGGCTTCGGGAGAGAGCTTCGCGGTGAAGGGCCGGTGTCCACTTCGGGCAGACGGCCAGTGCTGATCACCCGCGCATCGGCCGATCGGCCGACCCTGCTCGGGCCGGTCGGCCAAGGTGCGGACGGCGGCGGATCCTCTACCGTCACGGTGTGACAGCAGGTCCCTCCCAGAACAGGTTCTCCGCGCGGGTGAGTGTGCTCACGCGCCGGATCGGCATGCCCGCCGTCGTCCTGCTGGCCGCGTTCGCGTTCGACCTGGTCTTCGTGACCGACGCCGCCTTCGACGACACGGGCCCCCGCGGTATCGATCTGCTGCTGTTCCCCGGGATCTTCGCGATGGTGTTCTGCGCGCTCTGGGCGCGGAAACGGGCAGCCGTCGCGGCCGTCGCGGCCTCGGTCGTCCTGGTCGCCTACACGCTGGTCGTCCGGTATTTCGACATCCCGACCTATTCGAGCGTGCTCGCCCACCTGTCCATCACCGAGGTGGTGGCGGGCGTCGAAGTCCTGTTCTACGCCGCACGCCGGACGCGGCCGGGTGTCGCGTTCGCCGTGATCTCCGGCCTGGTGCTGGCGACCCTGACCGCGGTTTCCGGCCGCTACTACTACGGCGACACCTCGAACGGCACCATGGCGCAGGCGATGCTCTTCGGCGGGATCCTGCTGGGCGGGACGCTGATCTTCGCGATCCCCGGGCGTGACCGCACGGTGCACCCGAAACGCTACGAGAAGCTGCAGAAACTCAACAAGCTGGTGATGGGCCAATGGCCGCTCCTCACCCTGCTGGCCTTCGCACTCGTACTGGAGTTCGGCTTCACCTACGAGGCCAGGGCCCATGGGCTGCCCGTGCTGGTCTGCTCGATCGTCGCCGCGGTCATCGCGGTCGCGGCACCGAGGCGGCCCTCCGACGCGATGATCGCGCTCGCCGCCGTCATGCTGCTTTCGGCGCTGGTGACGCCGTTCCTCCGGCTCGGCTACGACTACCCGATGCCCGGTGGCGTGCCGGGGACGCAGATCGTCGCGGGGATGGGGCTGGTCGTCACCCTGGTCCGCGCGGTCGGGCTGAGCAAGGCCGTGTCCCGGATCGCCGGACTCTCGGCGGTGGTCGCCGTGGCCGCCATCCTCAACACCAAACGGCCGAGTAGCCGTCTGCTGACAGACCCGGACGACATCGCCGGGTACGGAACCATCGCGCTGCTGCTGCTCGGCATCTCGGTGGCGGTCGGCCTGGCACTGCGCTCGCGGGATTCGGAACGCACGCAGGTCATCCAGTCGGCGATCAGCGACGCGCAGACCTCGGAGCGGATGGCGTTGGCGCGGGAACTGCACGACGTCGTCGCCCACCACGTCACCGGGATCGTCGTGCAGGCGCAGGCGGCGAAGATGATGGGCGAGAAGAACCCGCAGATCGCGGTCGAGGCGATGGGCCGCATCGAGGACGCCGGGGTGGAGGCGCTCGCGGCCATGCGGCGGCTCGTGCGGAGCATGCGCGGTGACGCTCCGGCCGGAAGCAGCGAGTTCAGCGAACAGGCCACCACCGATCTCGCCGCCGATCTGCGGACGCTGATCGAACGGTCGAACCACGGCGTGAAGACGTCGATGAAGCTCGAACTGCCGCCGGACGTGCCGCACGAGGTCGGCCGGTCGGCGTTGCGGCTGGTGCAGGAGTCGCTGACGAACGTCGGCAAGCACGCGTCCGGCGCGAAGGAGGCGCTGGTCATCGCCGAGGTGAGCGGGAACGAACTGCACCTCCAGGTGACCGATGACGGACGCGAGCCGGAGCGTCGTCCGGCGGGCGGGTCGGGCGGTTACGGTCTGATCGGCATGCGCGAACGTGTCGCCCTGCTCCACGGCCGGCTCTCCGCCGGACGGGCGCCGGGCGGCGGATGGCGCGTCGAAGCGTGGCTACCACTTGAAGGAGAAGAGTGATCCGGGTATTGATCGCCGACGACCAGGACATGGTGCGGATCGGCTTCCGGATGATCCTGGACGCCCAGGACGACATCGAGGTGGTCGCCGACGTGGCGGACGGTGTCTCGGCGGTCGCGAAGGCGCGCGAGCTGCGGCCGGACGTCTGCCTGCTGGACATCCGCATGCCGGGGATCGACGGGCTAGAGGTCACCAAGCAGCTGGCGGGACCGGACGTCGCCGATCCGCTGAAGGTGGTGGTGGTCACGACGTTCGACCTCGACGAGTACGTGCACACCGCACTGCGGAACGGCGCGAGCGGGTTCCTGCTGAAGGACGCCGGGCCCGCGCTGCTGATCGAGGCGGTGCGGGCGGCCGCGCGCGGGGACGCGCTGGTCTCGCCGCAGATCACCGTCCGGCTGCTCAAGCATTTCGACGGCGGGACGGTGAAACGCGACGTCAGCCCGCCTTCGGAACCGCTGACCGCGCGGGAGCTGGACGTGGTCAAGGCCGCCGCGAAGGGGCTGACGAACACCGAGATCGGCGCCGAGCTGTTCCTCTCGCTGTCCACGGTGAAGACGCATCTCGCGTCGGTGCAGGGCAAGATCGGTGCGCGGAACCGGGTGGAGACGGCGGCCTGGGCGTGGCGAAGCGGTGTCGTGGACTGACCTAAGCTCCTTTCATGCAACGCCGTTTCCACGCTCCTGTCGTTCTCCCCGCCGACCCCGCCTGCTCGTTGCTGCGTGACGCCGTGGTCGACGTGGACGAAGCGGGGCGTATCACCCATGTCGGTCCCGCGTCCGGGGCTCCCGAGACGTCCGCTCCCGTGACCCGGTTGAGCGGTCTTCTCCTGCCCGGCCTGGTCAACGCGCACGCGCACAGCCCGATGACGCTGCTGCGCGGGATGGGTGGTGACCTGCCGCTGCTGCGGTGGCTGACCGAGATCATCTGGCCTGCCGAAACGAAGCTGAAGCCTGCCGACATCCGTACCGGCATGATGCTTGGCTCGGTCGAAATGCTGCGACACGGCGTCACGACCAGCGCGGAGATGTACTTCGAAGGCGAGCAGCTCGCCGACGCGGTACTCACCACCGGTGGCCGGCTGGTGCTGGGTCCGCCGATCATGGAACTGCCGGGGATGGACTGGCGCGCGATGCTGAAGAGCATCGAGCGCTGGATCGACGCCGACGGCCTGCGGTTCGGGCCCGGCGAACGGATCGAGGTCGGCTACGGACCGCACTCGGCGTACATGCTGAACGCCGAAGCGCTGCGCGCGACCGCGGAATCGGCGGCCGAACGCGGTGCGCTGGTGCAGATCCACGTGGCCGAGGCGGCGCTCGAAGACGTCAAACAGCGTGAAGAGCACGGCTCGGTGCCCGCGCTGCTGGAGAAGGTCGGGATGCTGCGGGGCCGGACGCTCGCCGCGCACGCCATCCACCTGTCCGACGAGGACATCGCGCTGTTCGCCGCCCGCGGGGTCGGGATGGCGCACTGCCCCGGCTCGAACGCGAAGCTCGCTTCGGGCATCGCGCGCGTGACGGAGCTGCGGAAGGCGGGCGTCGCCGTCGGGCTCGGCACGGACGGCCCGGCGTCGAACGACGACATCGACCTGTGGGAGGAAGTGCAGCTCTCGGCGATGTTCGCGCGGCTCGCGACCGGCGAGTCGACCGTGCTGACCGCGGCCGACGCCTTCCTGCTCGGCACCCGCGGCGGCGCGGACGCGCTGGGCCGGACCGACATCGGCGCGCTGGAAACCGGCCGATGGGCGGACATGGTGCACGTCGACCTCGACGACCCGGCCTTCGCGGCAGGGATCGACGTCCCGGACGAGCAGCTGCTCTCGAACCTCGTCTGGGCCGCGGGCTCGCGGCGCGTCCGCGACGTGTGGGTGGCGGGTGAGCAGGTCGTCGGCGACGGCGAATCCCTGCGCGTCGACCGCGCGAAAGTACAGGCCGAAGTCGCCGAAACCTCGGCGCGGCTGCGCTCTTAACTCACCTACGCAGCCCCCACCCATCCCAGGGGGCGGCCCCGAAGCCAGTCTATCGGGGTTGGGCCTGGCTTCTGAGGGAAAGTGCTGGTCAGGGCCCGGTTGTCCACAAGGGTGCGGGGCTGTGGACAACCGGTGGCTTGCCCGTCCGGAAGGTGGGGTGCTCCCAATGTGACATGGGGGACGCTGAGCGTCTCCAATGCCGCATTGGGGACACGCGGGGATCCACGAGCGAGCGAGGAGCCGTGGCGGCTAGACCAGGCCGCGCGGCCGAAGGGTCACGTCGGTGGGGTGTGCGTCGCCGGTGGCGGAGACCGCGGCGAGTACGGCGGCCGCGACGGATTCGGGGCGCAGGAAGCGTTCCGGCTCGTACGCGCGGCCCTCGTCGGCGATGATCGCCTGCTGCATTTCGGTGTCCGTGCGGCCGGGGTAGACCGACGTCACCCGCAGCGTGGACTCCTCCTCCCGCAGCGCGTCAGCGAAGGCGCGGACGGCGAACTTGCTGGCCGCGTACGGACCCCAGCCCGGGCGCGCGTTCTGCCCGGCACCCGAGTTGATCACGACGACGTGCCCCTTCGCGGTCCGCAACGCGGGCAGCAGCTGCCTGGTCAGCGTGACGACTCCTAGGACGTTGACCTCGAAGTTCGCTCGCCAGTCGGCGTCGGTCGCGGCCTCGACCGTGCCGAGCCGCGCGACACCCGCCGAGTGCACCAGCACGTCCAGCGCGCCGAATTCGGCGGTCGCCGACTCCAGCGTCTCGGCGTCGGTCAGGTCGATCGGCCACGGCCGGGCGTCGGGCAGAGTGCCCGCCAGCGCGCCGAGCGCGTCGGCGTCGCGACCGCCGAGCAGCAATCGGTGGGTCGGAGCGAGCGCGCGGGCGACCGCGGCGCCGATGCCTCGGGTGGCGCCGGTGACGAGAGCCAAGGGGAGATCAGCCATACCGCCACGCTAGTGGTTCGGATTCGAACCACTGACGCGTGTCCAGAAAGCGAACTCACGTGATCAGAAACCGAACTCGCGTGATTGGACGGCGAACTCGCGTGTCTAGGTGCCGCAGACGACCGGCGGCTTCGCTACCCGGGGGAACCGGATGGAACCGCGCGTGAACGACCCGATGAGGTTGTCCGCGAAGCGGCCGGCGGTCAGCGGATCCCGCACCGACGCGTCGATCGCCACGATGTCCGGGCAGTCGAGCGCCGCTCTCGCGGCGGCGACGTCCTCACCGCGGGCCGGGCCGCCCTCGGCGATCGGGAGCCGCGCCGAATTCGCCAGCTCCCACACCGGGGGCAGCCATTTCTGGTGGCCGGGCCTGCCGTTGGCGAGCGAGGTCGAATGCGCGGCGAACGGGTTGGCGAGGCCGTATCCGTCACGAAGTCGCATGTCGAGCGGGATCAGCAGGCCGAGAGCACCCATGCTGTCCGCGGCGACGGTCACGTACGGCCGGTTCGTCGGGTACGCGTACCAGCGTCTGGTCGCGTAGTCCTGGATCAGCACCGCGGGGCCGTTCACGCCTCGGATCGCTTCCAGCGTCGACGGCATCAACGGGTGGCCGGCGTAATCCTCCGCCAGGATCGGATGCTCGTGCCCTGTCGACCGCGACCAGAACGAGCGCTCATCCGTGACGCCGACAGCGCGCGGAGAAGCCGAGTACGACGGGCGAAGCGAGCTGACGGCAACGACCGCCCAAATCCCCACGATGGCCAGAAGCACCACGCTCACCCTCGTCACCGGCAAGGCCAGCACGGGCAACAACAGGCAGAACAGCGCCGGCAGCAGCATGCGCCCGTGCATGAAGTCCCCGCCGACCCGGGTCACGTACAGCGCGAGCAGCACCGCGCCGACGACCGGAACCGCCGCGAGCACCGCGAAAGTCTTGTCCACAGTGGACGTGACGGTGACGACCGCGGCGGCGAGTGCCAGCAAGGGGAGCCACAGCCAGTACGGCTGGACGAGATCGGTCAGGTACGCCCAGCCGCGAGCCCAGTTCGCCTCCGACGCCTCTTTGACCAGCGCGGTGTTCGGCGTCAGCAGACCGTAGTAGCCCATCCGGAACACCTGATAGGCCAACGGAAGCACGGCCGCCACCGCCAGCAGCCCTGACGCGCGGCGACGCCCCGGCCGCGCGAGCGCGAACAGCGCGGACAACACGACGACACTGAACAGCGCGAGATCGGGCCGTACCAACGGCCCCAGCCCGGCGACCAGCGCGACCGGCCAGGTGCGTAGATCGTCCATTGTGGACATACGACGGACGAGCAGCCACCAGGTACCGCCGAGCCACAAGGTGATCAGGCCGGTCTCGAGCCCGGACGTCGCGAAGTCACGGAACGGCGGTAACGCGCACACCACCAGCGCGCCGGCGGGTGCGAGTCCGTGGAACGCCAGCGGCTGGTAGAGCCGCCGGGCGCCGTCCAGGCCGAAGAACAGCCCGGCGACCGAAAAGAGCAGCCCGGCGACCACGGAGAGCCACTCCAGCGGCACTCCCGGGATCAGCCCGAGCACACTCAGCATCACCGTCCACAAAGGACTGGTGTTGGTCTCGACCCGCTCGCCGATGTTGAACACCGGCCCGTTGCCCGCCAGGATCTGGCGGACCGTCCGCAGCACGATCAGCCCGTCGTCGCTCATCCAGCGGCGACGCCAGGCCAGCTCGGCGTAAACCATCAGCACCAAACCGAACCCGAACCACATCCAGGTCGATGGCCGCCGGAACCAGGTACGCGAAGGCCAGTCGGGCGTGTTCTCACCCGTTGTCGTGTTCGTCTGCGTCATGGCCCCGCCCGCCTCGGTTGCGTGCGCAGGAGATCAGGTCCTCGGCCCGCGAGTCAAACCGCGCGGGCGGCGAGGCAGGCCTGGGGTAGCTTTCTCCCTTCCATGGTCAGCCGCGCGGTGACCTCGAAGCCGGCCTGCTCCAGCAGGCCGGCGACCCTGCCGGGCTCCAGCAGGTACGCGTCGTAGGTGACCGGGTGGCCGTACGCCGTCTTCGGGCTCAGGCGCTCGTCGCCGACGTGGAACCCGAGCAGCAGCCGCCCGCCCGGCGCGAGCACGCGGTGGAACTCCGCGAACACCGCCGGGAGCACCTCCGGCGGCAGATGGAAGATCGACCACCAGGCGACGAGACCGCCCAGTTCACCGTCCGGGAGCTCGAGGGCGGTCATCGAGCCGACGAAGAACCGCAGCTCAGGATGCTGACGGCGGGCGATCTCGATCATCTTCGGCGACAAGTCGACACCGGTGACGTCCAGGCCGAGCGAAGCCAGATGTGCGGTGACATGGCCGGGGCCACAACCGACGTCGGCGACCGGGCCGCGCACCTGTTCGGCGAACGCCGCGAGCATCGCGCGGCTGATCGGCTCCTGCTCGAAGAGCGGTCCGACCCGCGCCACGTAGTCCTCGGCGACGGTGTCGTAGGACTCGCGGGTGGCGTCGAGATGTGAGGTCACGGCGGGCGACGTTAGCGGCACCCACCGACAGTTCTCGCTCGTGAGGCGGTGCGGACGGGCTCTGACGAGGGGCGGCGCGAATCGGGCGTGTTGCGAACCGGCCAGGGTGCTCTCAATGGGGCATTGGGACGCTCAGCGCCTACAATGTCCCATTGAGAGCATCGAACGAGCCATCGGTACGCCACAACCGTCTTGGTCCAGCCGCCACACGAAGTCGCCCGGCCTGCTCGCCAGCGCGTTCAACCCCGCCGCGAGCGTCAGATCCAGGCGCTTGCGAGGGCCGACCGTGGTCGTGGTGGTGCAGCCGTTCGCCGGGTCTGCGTCCGAATCCTTCGCGTCGTCGCCCGCGTCCTTCGTCGTGTACGTGAAGGGAAGCCCGCTGATGTCGAAACAGACCTGGTAGATGCCGTCTTTCAGTTTGGTGAAGCGGTACTTGCCGCCGGCATCCGTGGCGAGGGTGTCGAGAGCCGTGCCCGACGCGTCCTTCAAAGTCACCTTCACGCCCTGAACGCCCGGCTCCCCGGAGTCCTGCAGACCGTTCCGATCGAGGTCGTTCCAGACGAACTCGCCGATCTCGTCGATGGCGGGCGGCGGGGTGACCTTGATCGTCGTGGTCGCGGTCTTCTTCGGCACCTTGCCGCTGGAGACGGTCACGGTGCTGACGTGGCCGTCGTCCGCTTCCGTGACGTTCTTGTGGTCACAGGTGACGGTCGCGGATTTGCCGCCTTCGAGGGTCGCGATCGGGGTGGGTTTCACGTCGCAATACGGGTCTTCGGCCTTGATGTCGGTCAGCGTCGTGGTGCCGTCGTTGGTGACGGTGAACCGGTAGTTCGCGGTGGTGCCCGCCTCCAGCGTGGCCGTGGCGCCCCAGGCCCCGCTCGCCGGATCCCGCACCTCCGCCTTGGCCGAGAACGAGGCGACCTGCGAATGGACGCAGTCCCGCACGACCCGGTTGCGGTCGGTGGCCGTCGACAGCCGCGGCTGCTCGCTCCTCGGCGTTCCGTCGGGCACGGGGGCGGCCGGGTCGAACGGGTACCCGGCAGGCGGGCTGCCCTGTTCCACGCTCGGATTCGGCGCGGCGCCGCCAGTGCAGCCGGACGGGACGGTCGCGGCCAGCGCGGACACGGGAACGATGCCCACCACCAGCGCGCCTGCCACCATGAACACCAGTGCCCTTTTCACAGGGCTGAAGCTAATGAGCGCGACGGGATTCCGGCATCACCGAACGGTGTCGTCCGGCGCCCCGATCAGGCAGAAGAAGTCTCGCCGAGAGTGATCGGGGCGCCGGAAGCCACTACTTGACGCCGATGCGGCCGACCTGGCCCCAGCGGCCCTTCTTCCACACCGACACGATCGACGGCCGCGGCTGTGTCGTGCCGCCGTCCGGCCAGTGCGACGTCGGGTTCGCGGAGCTGGGCGCGTCCTCACCGGGGTGCTGCACGGCGACGAGCACCAGGTGGTCGGTCACCACCGGGCCACAGCATTCCGCGCCGACCGGAACCGACAGGAACTGCTTGACGTGCCCGCGTTCCGGACCGTCGACCGGCACCGAGAACAGGCCGTCGTGGGAGCCCAGCGCGTTGCCGTCGGTGGAGATCCACAGGTTCCCGTGCCGGTCGAACGCGACGTTGTCCGGGCACGAGATCGGGCTGACCTGCTCCTTCGGGAAGCCGCCGAAATAGGTGTCCGCCGTCTTCGGGTCACCGCAGACGAGCAGCAGCCGCCAGGAGAACTTCGTGGCCGCGGCGTCCCCGCCGTTCTCTTCCCACTCGAGGATGTGCCCGTTGCGGTTGTTCGGCCGCGGGTTCGCCTCGTCGACGTTCGCCTTGCCGGCGGGGCCACGCTGGCTGTTGTTGGTCAGCGCCGCGTAGATCCGGCCGTTGACCGGGTTCGGCTCGATGTCCTCGGGGCGGTCCATCTTGGTCGGCTGGACCTTGTCCGCGGCCTCCCGGGTGAACACGTAGACCTCTTCGGCGGTGAAACCGTCCACAAAGGACTTGTTGCCGGCGGCCAGCGGGATCCACTCGCCGACGCCGTCGAATTCGCCGTCGCTCGGCAGCTTTCCGGTGCCGTCGATCTCGCCGGCCGGGCTGTCGCCGGTGAACCGGCCGACGTACAGGGTGCCGTCGTCGAGCAGCGCCGAGTTGTGGCGACGCGCGTGCGCGCTCTTGCCCGGCTTGAACTTGCCCTTGGAGACGAACTTGTAGATGTACTCGAAGCGCTCGTCGTCACCGGAATAGACGGCGACACGGCCGTCCTTGGTGATCTTGACGTTCGCGGCCTCGTGCTTGAACCGGCCGAGCGCGGTGTGCTTGATCGGCGTCGAGTTCGGGTCGTTCGGGTCGATCTCGACGACCCAGCCGAACCGGTTGGCCTCGTTGGGCTCCTGCGCGAGATCCCAGCGCTTGTCGAATCGCTCCCATTTGCGGGTGCTGGCGGTGCCGGAGAAGCCGTACCGCTTCAGCCGCGCGGCGGCGACCGGGTCGGTGACGCTCGCCGCGTTGGCGAAGTACTGGTTGACGTTCTCCTCACCGGAAAGCACGGTGCCCCAGGGGGTCACGCCGCCGGCGCAGTTGTTCTGCGTGCCGAAGACCTTGCGGCCGGTCGGGTCGGCGGAGGTCTTGAGGTACTTCGAACCGGCGGCCGGACCACGCACCTCGAAGGCGGTGTTCAACGTGATGCGACGGTTGAACGGGCTCGGCACCGTGCGCAGCGCGCCACCGATCGGGTCGCGGAAGGCCTGGACGACCGAAAGGCCGTGCGCGGCCCACGCGATCTTGACCTGCTCCTCGGTCGGGTTGGCCGGGTCGTACTGGTCGGCCGGGAACATGTGGACCTCGGTGGTGTACTCGTGGTTCACCACCAGCAGGTTGCGGATGCCCAGCGGATCCTGCGGGATCAGGCCGACGAAGTCGCAGTTGTAGCCGAACTGCTTAGCCTGCGCGGCCGCGGTCTGCTTGCGGAAGTCGAACTTCGGCGCGCCGAATTCGACGGCGTCGCCCCAGCGGATGACGACGCGCTGCTCGTAGCCCTCGGGGATGGTGATCGCGTCGAGCGTGTTCGGCGGCACCGCTTCGAAGTCGGTGCCGGGCACCGGACGCCCGGGGCGGCCCGGCTTCCCGTGGCCCGCGGCGGAGACGTCGGCCGGGGTTTCGGCGGCGGCCGTGCCGGACAGCGCGGCGAAACCACCGGCGGCCGCGGCCATCACGGCGCCCGCCTTCAGCGCGCCACGACGGGACAGCATGTTCTTGACGACGTCACCGAAGTATTCGTTGTCCGACGTGTTGGGCTCGGGGTGGGCGCACGCGTTGCCGCAGCGGTACTCGCAGGTGACCGCGGAGCGGCCACCGGGGTGGGAGGTGATCAACGGCAGCAGCCGCTGAGGCTCGAAGGACACAGGGCCTCCATGGTCGCGGTGGGTACACGTAGTCCAGTCGGGGGAACGCAGTTACGTTAAGCGACCAAAACGATCCAGCTCTGGCCAGCAGGTGAACAGCGCGCGAACGAGCGATGGCGCGCTGCCGGACCGGCCGCGCGCCATCGACGAAAAGTACTGCTAGATCGTTGCTTACCGACTTAAGAGCCGATATCGGACAGGCCATGCCTCCCGGGTTTCCACACCGCGACCACCGAGGGACGAGGCTGGGTTTCCCCGCCGTCCGGCCAATGGGAGGCCGGTTTGTCGGCGTTCGCACCGTCCACTTCACCCGGATGCTGGACACAGACCGTGACGATCTTCCGCTCGACGATCGGCCCGCAGGTCTCCGCGCCGCGGGGCACGGTCAGGAACAACTTCAGCTCCCCGCGGTTGCGGCCCTCCAGCGGCACCGAGTACAGGCCGTCGTTGATGCCGAGCGCGCCCGCCGAGTCGGTGGAGATCCACAGGTTGCCGTGGTCGTCGAAGGCCACGTTGTCCGGGCTGGAGATCGGCGAGACCTGGTCCTTGGGGAAACCGGCGAAGTAGGTGTCCGGCGACGCGGGATCACCGCACACCAGGAACAACCGCCAGCTGAACGTCAGCGCGAGCGCGTCCCCGCGACGTTCCTCGAACTCCAGCACCTGACCGTGCTTGTTGTTCAGCCGCGGGTTGGGCTCGGTGGCGCCTTCCTTGCCGGGGTTGCCGCGCTCGACGTTGTTGCTGAGCGCGCAGTAGATCCGGCCGGTGCGCGGATGCGCCTGGATGTCCTCCGGGCGGTCCATCTTGGTGGCACCCACCTTGTCGGCCGCCTCGCGGGTGAAGACATACACCTCTTCGGCGGTCATTCCGTCCACAAAGGACTTCTTGCCCGAAGCCAGCGGGATCCACTCGCCGCCGCCGTCGAATTCGCCGTCGCTGGGCAGTTTTCCGGTGCCGTCGATCTCGGTGACCGGGCTGTCGCCGGTGAACCGGCCGACGTAGAGCGTGCCGTCGTCGAGCAGGGTCATGTTGTGCCGCCGGGCATGCGCGCTGTCGCCCGGCTTCATGCGGCCCTTCGAGATGAACTTGTAGATGTACTCGAAGCGCTCGTCGTCACCGGAGTAGGCGACCACGCGGCCGTCCCTGGCGACGCGGATGTTCGCCGTCTCGTGCTTGAACCGGCCCAGATGCGTGTGCTTGACCGGGGTGCTGTCCGGATCGTTCGGGTCCAGCTCGATCACCCAGCCGAAGCGGTTGGCCTCGTTCGGCTCCCTGGCGATGTCCCAGCGCGGGTCGAACCGTTCCCACTTCCGGGTGGTCGCGGTGCCCTTGATGCCGTAGCGCGCGAGCCGCTTGCGCGCCACGGGATCGGTCACCGTGTCCGCGTTCCCGAAGTACTGGTTGAAGTTCTCCTCGCCGGACAGGATCGTGCCCCACGGCGTGACCCCGCCCGCGCAGTTGTTGATCGTTCCCAGCACCACCGTGCCGCTGGGGTCGACGGCGGTCTTGAGCAGGTCGCTGCCCGCCGCCGGACCCGTCACCTTGAACGGCGTGTGCAGCGTGATCCGCCGGTTGTAGCGGGACATCTTCGGCCGCAGATGCCCGGTGTCGCGTCCGCGCGTCACCTGCACGACGGTCAGCCCGTGGGCCGCCCACGCGATCTTGACCTGTTCCTCGGTCGGGTTGTTCCGGTCGTAGCCGCGGAACATGAACTCTTCCGACGTGTACTCGTGGTTCGTGACCAGAAGCGAGGAGAGGCCCCAGCGATCGAGCGGGAGCAGCGCGGCGAAGTCGCAGTTGTAGCCGAACTGCTTCGCCTGCGCTTCGGCGGTCTGGTGGTCGAAGTCGAATTTCGGCGCCCCCGGTAGCACCGCGTCACCCCAGCGGATCACGATGCCCTGCTCGTAGCCCTCGGGCACCACTACGGCGTCGAGCGTGTTCGGCCGGACCCGCTTGTAGTCGGTGCCGGGTGGCGGCTTCGGCCGTCCCTCGGGGGTGGCGGAAGCGGGCGCGGCCAGCGCGAGCGGGGTGCCGGCGGCCAGCGCGACGACGGCTGTCGCCTTCAACGCGCCACGGCGGCTCACCGCGCCGAGCACGTCGGCGAAGGTGGGGTTGTCCGAAGTGTTCGGCGCGTCGTGGAAGCACGCGTCGCCACAGCGGTAAGTACAGGTCACTGACGCCCGGCTTGGTGAGTGGCCGGCCAGCAACGGAAGGAACTTCACGCGGACCTCCGGTCAGGCAGTTCGAGAGGTCGACGCTAAGGCACCGGACCAACGAGAGGAAACCCCTCGTTGGTCCGGCGTTCACCTTTTGTTCCGATTCACATCTCTTCGCCCACGAGGGCCGCTTCGGCTGGGATCGTGTGCGGGTCGGCGGTCTGCTCACGGATGGTCAGCAGGGCACCGGCGAGCACGCACAGGATCGCCGCGATGACGAACGGCGCCTGCTTGGCGCCGAACCACTCGGCCAGATGACCGACCACGGTCGCGGCGACCGCGCCACCGAGCCAGCGGCAGAAGTTGTACCCGGCGCTCGCGACCGGACGCGGGGCGCCGCTGATCGACATGGCCGTGCCGGTGAAGAGCGTGTTGAGCAGCCCGGACACCAGCCCCGACAGGATGATGCCGACCACCAGCACCGGCTTGCTCGGGATCGCCATGACCAGCAGCAGCACGGCGTAGCCGAAGACGGCGACCACGGTCGCGTGCCGCTCACCGAGTTTCGCGGCGAGTTTCGGCGCCAGCACCACGCCCGCGACGGCGACCGAAAGGCCCCAGCCACAGAAGATCAGGCCGATGGCGACGGCGCTCCACTCCAGCACGAACGGCGACCAGGCCAGCACCACGAAGAACGCGGCGGTGTAGAGCGCGGAACCGATCGAGGTGCGCAGCAGCCTGCCGTGCTTCAGCGCGCGGAACGGGTCTAGCAGGCGGATCTTGGGCCGCTCCTCCTTCGCGTCGGCGGTCAGGAAGATCGCGCACAGCACGAGACCGCACAGCATCAGCAGCGAAGTGCCGAGGAACGGGCCACGCCAGGAGATGCTGCCGAGCAGGGCGCCCAGCAGCGGACCGACCGCGAGGCCGACGCCGAGCGCGGCTTCGTACAGCAGGATCGCGCCGGCCTGGCCGCCGGTCGCGGCGCCGACGATGACCGAAAGCGCGGTCGCGATGAAGAAGGCGTTGCCGAGACCCCAGATCGCGCGCAGCCCGATGAGCTGCTCGATCGACCCGGAAGCGGCGCACAGCGCGGTGGCGACGACGACCAGTGTCAGCCCGACGACCACGGTCCGCTTGGCTCCGAACCGGGCACTCATCGCGCCGGTCACCAGCATGGCGACCGCCTGCACGCCGAGGTAGCTGGAGAACAGCAGCGTCACTTCGGACGGCGTCGCTCGCAGGCCTTCGGCGATCGACAGCAGGATCGGGTCGACCAGCCCGATGCCCATGAACGCGATGACCGCGGCGAACGCGGTGATCCATACCTGTTTGGGCTGTCCCTTGACGGCGTCCAACAGACTCGAGTGGTGCTCAGCGCTCATCGCGGATCAGTTCCTCCTTCTTGTCTTTTCGCAGCAACCCGGTGAGGGCGGGGAGCGCGACTTCGATCGCGGCGCGGTCGGTCTCGTCCAGATCGAGGAGCCGCTCGCGGAGGAATTCCTCCCTGGCGACGATCAGCCGCCGATGGAAGCGCCGCTACCTCGACCAGCACGGCCCGGCCGTCTGCGGGATCACGACGGCGGCTTCGCGAGGGTGAGCCGCACCCGCGGCGTCTCCCGGCGGACGAGGTAGTACAGCCGGAACACCAGCGGGCGGAGCCGAGGGGCGAGGTCGGCGACTTTCGTGGTCACTTAGCCATGCTAACCAAAAGTACTGAGCATAGCTAAGTAATCTGCCGCACAGGTTCCCACGGCCTAGGCTTGAGGTGTGGAAGCGGTGATCTTCGATCTCGACGGTGTCCTGGTGGATTCGGAAACGATGTGGGACGAGGTCCGGCGATCCGTCGTCCACGAGTTCCACGGCGGCTGGCGGGACGAATCGACCAGGGCGATGCAGGGGATGAGCACTCCCGAGTGGGCCGCCTACCTGACGCACGACCTCGGCGTGCGACTCCGCCCGGCGGACGTCGCGCAGGTGGTGATCGAGCGGATGGCGCGACGGTACGCGGAGAAACCGCCGATCATCCCGGGCGCGCCGGGTGTCGTGCGCGAAGTCGCGAAGCACTGGCCGGTGGCGATCGCGAGCTCGTCACCGCCGCTGCTGATCAAGGCGTTCCTCGACATCACCCGGCTGCCGGTGCCGACAGCGGTGTCGTCGGAGCAGGTCGGCGCGGGGAACACCAAAACCCGGAAACTACACACCAACGGAGTAACGCTCGAAGGCAAGGGCAAACCTGCGCCAGATGTGTACTTGTACGCCGCTGACCTGCTAGGAGTGGATCCAAAACGCTGTGTGGCGGTCGAAGACTCTACTAACGGCTTGAAGTCCGCGCTAGCCGCAGGCATGACGGTCTACGCGGTGCCCAATCCACACTTCCCACCTGACCCCGAGATCCTCAAACGGGTCACGGTTCTGTCGAGCATCACCGAGCTTCCAGCGGCGTTGAAGTCCCTGCCCGACGCCTAACCAGCGCGTCGGCGAAGCTGTCGCGCGGCGTATCGCCGAAGGTCACCAAGTGACCGCGCCGACTGGCCACGGATTTGCCTGCCGATCTCGCGGTGCTCAAGTGTGGAGAGGTCGATCAACCGGACGTAGAGCGTCCGCAGGTCGACGACCAGTTGTTCGGCGATCTCGGCGGCTTCATCGGACCAGAGCAGGGCGTCGACGAGTTCGGGCACGATGATCAGCCGGCGGGCGGCGAGGGCGTGCACCCTCCGCTCGAGCCGACTGTCGAGCCACGCGACGCCGCAGTAGCCGAGGACGTCGTCGCGCCGCTCGTGGTGGACGATTTCGTGCGCGACGGTGCACCGGGCTTCGGCCTGGTTCAAGATCGGGTGAACCCGAATCCGGCCGACGCGATAGTCGCCCCACCCAATGACGGCAGACGACACGATCACCTCAGCGCCGAGTACCTCGGCGTGTCGATACGGGTCGTAGGCACGGCCCCATTCCATGCGTGTTCCTCCCCAACACGCGGGCGGTGGGAAGTCAGGCGCCGGTGTCCGGGCCGGGTTCGTCGGGCTGTTCAGCCTCGCTGAGCCACTCGCGTTCTTGTTGAACTCTGATCGGTTCCGTACTTGGGCTGTCGGCCACAAGCTGTAGAGAGTTACCTCGGTCAGACGTGGGATGTTTCACGCCAGAGCCGGGAACCTGGGTTGTGACCTCGCTAAACCGTGCGTCGATCTCGTCGAGCAGCTCGCGCACGGAGTAGGCCGCGAGGCTTTGTCGGGCCTCGCTCGACGCGAGTAAGCCAGCGCCGACGAGCAGCGGCACGAGTGGCTCGCCGAGCGCTTCGGCGACGGCTCGCGCGTTGGGGATCGTGGGGGGTGTACCGCGGTTTCGCCAGTCGGAGATCCGGCTTTCCGAGACGCCAGCGGCGCGTGCGAGGTGTGCTGGTTTCCATCCCCGTTGTTCGAGTTGGGTTTGCAGGTACGCCCACCACTGCCCGTCAACCATGGGCACGATCCTACTTCCGCACACGGAAGTAATGACACCCCTCGAAGGTCGACGATATCCATACTTGCGTACACGGAAGCGTTGAAACTCGCTTCCACCTGCCCGTATGGTCGATCTTCCTAGGGGGTCTGCGATCTTCCACACGCGGAAGCAGGAGGGGAACGCTTAGTGACATCGCACGTCCGCATCCGACTGGATGCGCTCTGCAAGGTCGCCACTGCGAAGGGGCTGCGGTCGCGGTACGCGCTCGCGAAGTGTCTCGGCGTCAGTCAATCCACCGTCGGGCGTGTGCTCGACGGTGAGCAGTGGCCCGGAAACGAGTTCATCGCCGCCACGATTACGGGGCTTGGCATCCCGTTCGACGTGGTGTTCGAGGTGACCGGCGGTGACGTCGCCTCAACGTTCGAGTGCGTCGGGGTGGCCGGATGAGCGCCGCCGCCGTCCGCGTAGGCACGTTCGAGCCGGGCTCGGCCGAATGGTTTGCCGCTCGCGCCTCGGCTCTCGGTGGGTCCGAGGTGGCCGCGGTGCTCGGCCTGTCGCCGTGGGAAAGCTGGTTTTCTCTCTGGCACAAGAAGAAGGGCCACACCGGTCCGGCTGAGGACACCAACGTCATGCGGTGGGGTCGCTGGCTCGAGGACCCGATCGCCCGCGCGTTCGCCGCGGCACACCCCGAGTACCGCGTGCGCCGGTCCGGAACATGGGCCAGTCGGGCGCGCCGGTGGCAGGTGGCGACACCCGACCGGCTGCTGTCCAGCCTGACCACGCGTGCGCTGCTCGAGGTCAAGACCGCGCACAACGCCGACGAGTGGGGCGAGCCGGGTACCGACGAGGTGCCGATCTACTACCGGACGCAAGCCCTGTGGCAGCTCGACACGCTCGGCCTGTCCCGCGCGCACATCGCCGTGTTGATCTCCGGGGCGGACTACCGCGAGTACGTCGTCGACTGGAACATCGCCGAGGTCTCTGTGCTGCGCGAAGCCGGCCGCGAGTTCCTCGACACCCTCGAGCGCGACGAACGCCCAGACATCGACGAGCACACCGCGACCTACCGCACGGTGCGCGCGCTGCACCCGCTAATCGATGACGTCGAGGTCGAGATCGCCCCGACGCTGGCCCAGCGGTATCGGGCCGCGGTCGCCGAGCACAAGGCCGCCGAGGACGCCAAGCGTCGGGCGGCCGCCGAGGTGCTCGACGCGCTCGGCTCCGGCCGGCGCGCCGTGGTCGCCGGCGAGTCGATCGCCATCCGCGTACCGGGCACCGGCGACTCGCCGCC
Organism: Amycolatopsis sp. NPDC041971; assembly: GCF_055588925.1. Classification (NCBI taxonomy): domain Bacteria; kingdom Bacillati; phylum Actinomycetota; class Actinomycetes; order Pseudonocardiales; family Pseudonocardiaceae; genus Amycolatopsis; species Amycolatopsis sp. NPDC041971. The sequence continues at coordinate 513,222 of NZ_JBVJCE010000001.1, forward strand.
GTCGCTGCGTCCGTCTCCCATCCGTTCGACACCGCAGAAGGTGAGCGCCGCAGCATGACCACGCAAACCGTCACGTCCGCCGTCGCGCAGCAGCGGGACAGCTCGCCGGCCGCGCTCGTGCGCAAGTACCGGACGGACTTCGCGACCGTGCTTCCCAGCCACATCCGCCCCGAGACGTGGCTGCGCATCGCTACCGGTGCCCTGCGTCGGAGTCCTCAGCTTGCGAACGCCGCGGAGAAGAACCCGACGTCGTTGCTCGTCGCGCTGCTCGACGCCGCCCGTAAGGGGCTTGAGCCCGGCACGGAGCAGTACTACCTCGTGCCGCGCAAGAGCAAGCGCGGTCCCGAGGTGCTCGGCATCACCGGGTATCAGGGCGAGGTGGAACTCATGTACCGGGCCGGCGCGGTGTCCTCGGTCAAGGTCGAGGTGGTGCGCGAAAACGACACGTTCGCCTACAACCCGGGCGAGCACGACCGACCGGTGCACGAGATCAACTGGCGCGCCGACCGCGGCGACCTGGTCCTCGCGTACGCCTACGCGAAGATGCGCGACGGCGCGACGAGCAACGTTGTCGTGCTCTCCGCCGAGGACATCGCCGTGATTCTGTCCAAGGCCGAGGGCGCCGACTCGCCGTTCTCGCCGTGGCAGTGGAACCCGAAAGCGATGTGGCTCAAGTCCGCAGCACACCAGCTCGCGAAGTGGGTACCGACCAGCGCCGAACGCGTCTGGCAACCCGACGGACCGCCACCCGAGACACCGCCGGCCGCGCCGGTCACCTTGCCCACCGCCGAGGACGTCGTCGACGCCGAAGTCGTCGACGACTGGCCAGCCGCGCCCATAGACACCGCGGACGGTGAGCGATGACCGCAACCAGCACAAAGGGACTCGAGGTGACCGCCGACGAGCCGACCGAGGCGCTCGGCCTTGCGGGAGGTGACCACGTGACTACGTCCGCAATCGTGGCGACCGGCCACGTTGTCGTCTGCTGCGCCGAGCACCTCGGCGCCGGTTGCTGCGACCCGACCGACTGCTCGCCGTGCTGCCCGGAGTGCCTGACGTGCCCGGTGGTCGCCGGGCGAACACCGAGACAGCGAATTTACGACATGTCCGGACACCGCGAGTTGCTCGCCGATCTGGCCGAGTGGGCACGCGAGATCCGGTCGCGTCCGTGGGAGGGGTCCAAGCCGTGGCCGACCAGCTCGCCCTAGGGTTCGCCGACCGGCACGACGGCCACGGGGCCAACCTTGCCGCCGCGGTCGCTGTGAACCGCGACTACCGGGCCGCCGCCGAGTCCGCGCTCGCCGCTCTGGTCCGCGAGGGCCGGCCGTTCACCGCCGAGGACGTCCGCAAGGCCGTACCGAAGGACGTCGAACCGCACTCGCCCAACGTCCTTCCGTCCGTGCTCGGCACGTGGGCCGCACGCCGGTTGATCGTGCCGTGCGGCGAGTACCGCAGCCGCCGGCGAAGCCGCCGTGCGAGCCGCAACCGCGTGTGGATCGCGCATAAGGAAGCTTCTACGCCGATTGAGTGAAAGCGGCTCGCTGTGCCATTTATGGCACAAACCGCGCCGATGCGGTCTTAGCGTTCCTCGCGCTCGTCTTTTCAAGCCCTGCAACAACTTATTGCACGTCACCGACCAGTGGCGGGCGCGGTGAAGCGCGCCCGCGTCCGCCACTGCACCACCCCAGGGGGACCCGTGATCATCGAATTTCCCGACACCCGGACCGTGGCGGCCCCCGTGCGCAAGCTCGACGCGCTCGCCGTCGAGGCCGCGCTCAACGGCCGACGCACGTACGACGAACTGCACCCGCGCGAGGTGTTCGAGGTCGTCCGGATCGCTCGCCGCCGCGGCGACACACTCGACCAGGTCGCCGTGCTGCTGGACGTGGATTTCTTCATGATCGCCGAGGAGTACGAAGCCACAGCGGGGGCGCGATGAACGTTCGCGTACAGGACCGGCGCGAGTACATCCGGCTTTCCGTCGACCTGCCGTTGCACCCGAAGCTCGTCGAGATCGACGAGCCGGCCGCCGGCTGGTTGTACGTGACCGGGCTCTGTTACGCCGGCCAACACCTCACCGACGGGGAAATCCCGCCGGCCGCTGTCGTCCGGCTCGCCGGCGTGCACAAGCGGCTCGCCGACCGGCTCGCCGAGGTCGGTCTCTGGCACCGCCCCGGCCACGACTGCCCGGACTGCCCACAGCCTCGCCGCGGGCACGTCATCGTGCACGACTACCTCGAGCACCAGCGTTCCGCCGGCGAAGCGAAGGCCCTGCGCGACGCTCGCCGCGAGGCCGGCAGCAAGGGCGCGGCCAAGCGATGGGCCAAGCAGCGCGACGCCGCCGAGAACCAGGCCAGCGACACCGAGTCCGACGGCAAACCGGTAGCCGAACCGATAGCAAGTGCCATAGCCGACGCCACGCACGAGCCACAGCAAACGGGTAGCAACCCGATACCAGAGGTAGAGGGAGAGGGAGAAGTACTACCCCCTACCGGGGGTAGTAGCCCTGCGCGTGGGCGCGCACGTACCCGAGGCACGACCACTGCGGCAGAACTCGCCGCCACCGCGTCATGTCCCGACGCGTATCGCCTGGTCACAGCCTGGCGTGACCAGACCGGCGCCGCCTATCGGCCGACGACGATTCGTGCTCTCGCCAAGCAGGCCGACGGCATTTTGCGCGACGGTGGCGCACTGGTCCCGCTGCGTGCCGCGCTCGACGAGTGGAACCGCCGGGCCGGTGCTCGTCCTGGTCTGTTGCCGCACCTGTACGACGACGCGGTCAAGGCCGCTCAGCTCGCCGAGCAGCCGGCCGCGCGTCCATCGGTCCGCAGTGCTCGAGGCGAGAAGGTCCGCGGGTGGCTCGCGCTCGCCGCCGAGCCCGCACCTGTCGACGCCGAGCAGCTCGCCGAGGGGGTGCGCTCGTGAACCGGGCCGAAGTCGCGACCCTGCTCGGCGCCGCCTCGGCCGTCGACCCGAAGGTGCCCCAACCCGATCCGGACGTGCTAACGATGTGGGCCGGCATCCTCGACGACGTCCCGGCAGACGTCGCCGGCGCCGCCGTGCGCGCGCACTACCGGCACAACGGCGAAACCGTCATGCCGGCCGACATCGTCGAGTACTGGCGAACGATCCGTCGCGACGCCGCCGAGCGCGCGCACAACGCGCAGTTGCGAGCCCGTGCCCTCGAGCGCCCGCCGGACCTGCGCGCCATCCGCGACGGGGTCGCCCGGGTCACCGCGGCACTCGCGATCACCCGCGGAGTCGATCCCGAGTACGCCGAGGCCGAAGTCGAGGCCCGGCGCGCCTACCTCGCCGTGGCGTGCACCTGGTGCAAGGCCCAACCGGGCGCACCGTGCACCGGTCCCGGTGGCAAGCCACTCACCAAGCAGCCCGCACACGACGCCCGGCTCGCCGACGCGCTCGCGTCCACGCGCTGACCACCAGGGGGAAACGATGAACCATCACGACGAGACCACCGCGGCGACCGGTCGCCGGCGCCGCCGCGCGCACGCGCGCGTTGACGCCGGCTCGGTGGACGGCAGGGCGCCACAGTGACCCGCCGTCCGTCGTGGCGCGAGCGCGCAGCGTGCCGCGGGCGCCTCGACCTCGATTTCATCGACCCGGCCGACGAGCAGGTCGACCAGTGCCGGGCCGTGTGCGCCGAGTGCCCGGTGCGCGAGCTGTGTCTCGCCGACGCGCTCGTCGCCGGGGAGGTATGGGGGATCTGGGGAGGGCTCGACGCCGACGAGCGAGCGGCGGTCGCCGAGCAGGACGGCCACCCCACACCTGCCGTTCGGCCGGCGCACGGCACGAACGCCCGGTACGCGAAACACCGGTGCCGCTGCTCGGCGTGCACCGCGGCGCACGCCGAGTACGAGCGCGAGCGCCGTGCCCGTCTGCGGGCTCGCCGGCACGGGACGGTTCCGCGCGCGTACGTGCTCGCCGAGCCTGTTCGGTGTGGTCGCTCGTGGGCCGGCGCCGGTCAGTACGTGCTAGTGCTGCCCGGTCTTCCGGTCCCGGCCGAGGCCGAACTCGACGAGCCGCTCGGCGCGGCCGCGTGAACGGCACCGGTCGTAGGCTGTCCGGACTCGATACGAAGGAAGGTTCGTTGAGCGCACGCGCATTCGCCCGAAGCACGCTCATCGCCGGTGACCCGGTGAACTGTCGCCACGAACACCCGCACAAGCCCGGCCGCGTGTGCATGCTCGCGAAGGCGCACGGCGGACTCGGCGCCGCCACACCGCACCGCTCGGTCGAGGGTGACGAGTGGTTCGACGCCGTGTGCCGCAAGTGCCGCGGCGCCGGTTCGGTCGACGGCACCGAGTGCGCGCCGTGCGCCGCCGTCGGGTGGGTACTTGTCAACCAGGCGGCCGGCGCCGCGTAGTCGTCGCGCCCGGTCGGTGACACGGTCGGCTCGAGGCTCGAGTGCATGATCGACACGTGCGCCGCCCCGTTCTGCGCTAACGCCACCACCGGCGGCACGGTGTGCCCGTCGTGCCTCGGCCGTCTCCGAGCTGACCTGGTCGACGTCGCCGAGCTGGTCGACTACCTCGAGGACACCGTCGCCCGGCTCGCAAATACCGGGCCGCCGCGGGTCGGCTCGCGGCCGGCAGAGACCGGGCTGCCGTTCAACGTCGGCGCCGCCGAGGTCCGCGACGTCGTGCACAACGTGCTCTCGACGTGGGTGCGCGACTTGTGGGAGACGTACGGGTTACGCCAGCCGGTGCCCACCGGCGAGACCGCGCCGGAGGGCTCGCCGCTCACCGTCGCCGAGCTGGAACCGCTCGACCTCGACGACACCGTGCCCGAGATGGCCGCGTGGCTGCGTCGACACCCGTTATGGGTCGAGTACCACCCGGCCGGGGGCGAGCTGGTCGACGAGATCGGCGACGCCGTCGAGCAGGTCCGCCGGGCCGTCGACCTCCCGCCGGCGCGCGTGTACTGCGGGCCGTGCCCGGACTGCTCGGCCGATCTCTACGCCCGGCCCGAACGGGCCGTCGTCGCCTGTCGTGAGTGCGGGATGCGGCACGACGTCGAGGCTCGGCACGAGAAGCTGCTCGACGCCGCCCGGGACGTCGAGGCGACCGCGGCGGAGATCGCCCGCGCGTTGCCGAAGCTGCTCGGCCGCGAACTGTCGGCGAACACGCTGCGCACGTGGGCGCGCGCGGGCAAGCTCGACAAGCGCGAGCCCGACGAGCACGGCCGGCCGCAGTATCGCGTCGGCGACGTCATCGACCTTGCGCTCGTCACCCCTGCGCGAAAGCGTGTAACCCGCGAACCGGCCGGTTGTGCTTAAACTGGCGATTAGCAGCGGGTGAGCTGTACCCGCACCACGATCCGACAGCTCCGGACTACCCTCCCCCCTCGGTCCGGGGCTGTCTGCTGCCCGGGGGCGAGGTGACCACCTTGCCGCGGAATCTGATCACCGACGCCGACCGGGAACGTGTCCGCGAGCTGCACGCCGAGGGCAAGACCCGCAACGACATCGCCCGGGAGATCAACCGCTCGCCGTCCACGGTGACCGGCATCGCCCGCGCGCTCGGCTTGTCCTTCGACCGCTCGGCCACTGCCGCCGCGACGCACGCCCGCCAGGTCGACAACCGTGCCCGCCGAACCGACATCGTCGGCCGGCTCTACGGCCGCGCCGAGCGCATCCTCGGCCGCCTCGAGGCCGACCGGTACACGTTCACCGCGACCACGATCAACGGCATTGAGTCCAAGGTGCTCGACCACGTACCGGCACCGGACGAGAAGGCACTCGCCTTGGCGATGTCGACGCATCTCGGCGCCGCGGCCAAGCTCGAGCAGGTCGACGCCGACACCGGCGCCGAGAGCGCTCGGTCGATGCTCGGCGGGCTCGCCGTCGCGCTCGGCATCGCCACCGGGCCGGCGAATGGGTGAGCCCGCGCTCGACCTGCCGCTCTCGCCGGCACAAGTCGAGTCGATGCGCGAGTCGCGCGCGCGGGTGAACATCTGGTCGGGCGCCATCCGGTCGGGCAAGACCATCGCGAGCTTGTTGCGCTGGTTGATCTACGTCGCGCACGCCCCCCGCGGCGGGCAACTCGTCGTTGTCGGGCGCACCCGCGACTCTGTCGCGCGCAACGTGTTCGCGCCGCTGCAAGACCCGAGCCTGTTCGGCGCGGTCGCCGACCACGTCCGCTACACCGCCGGCGCGCCGTCCGGCTGGATTCTCGGCCGGCAAGTGTTCGTGCTCGGCGCCTCCGACAGCAAGGCCGAGAAGGTCCTGCGCGGACTCACCTGCGCCGGCGCGTACGTCGACGAGGTCACCGTCGTTGCCCGCGAGTTCTTCAAGCAGCTACTAGGCCGGATGTCGGTTCCGGGCGCGCAGTTGTTCGGCACTACCAACCCGGACAACCCCGCGCACTGGTTGAAACACGACTACCTCGACCGGCTCGCCGAGCTGCCCGACTGGCGTTCGTTCGCGTTCACCCTCGACGACAACCCCTCGTTGTCCGCCGAGTACCGCGCGAGCATCCGCCGCGAGTACACCAGGTTGTGGTTCCGTCGGTTCATCCTCGGCGAGTGGGTTGCCGCCGAGGGTGCCGTGTTCGACATGTGGGACCCCGACCGGCACGTCGTGCCGTGGGCCGAGCTGCCCGACCTACGGCGCCTGCTGGCCGCCGGCGTCGACTACGGCACCACGAACGCAACCGCGGCGCTGCTGCTCGGCCTTGGCGCCGACGACCGGCTGTACCTGGTCGACGAGTGGCGCCACGATCCCGCGCACGCGCGGACCCGGCTCACCGACTCCCAGCTCGCCACCGGCCTGCGCGAGTGGCTCGACCTGGATCACCACCCGCGCCAGCAGGGCCGCCCCGAGTTCGTCGTCGTCGACCCCGCCGCCGCGTCGTTCCGGGTGCAACTCCAGTCCGACGGCGTGCTCACCCAAGCTGCCGACAACGACGTCGCCTACGGCATCCGGACAGTGTCGAGCCTGCTCGCCGAGGACCGGCTACGGGTCGCCGACCGGTGCCGCGGCTTCATCGCCGAGGTACCCGGCTACTCGTGGGACGACAAAGCGACCGCCGCCGGCGAGGACAAGCCGATCAAGATCGCTGATCACTCGCTCGACGGCGGCCGCTACGCCGTGACCACCACTGAGGCTCTGTGGCGGCCGGCGCTTGCCGCGTAGCTGGAGGGCTCGCCGGCTGCTGCTCAACCGGCGAGCCTGCCTCGACCTGCGAGCAGCCGCTCACACGACGACGCCCTTTCGGCGTAACACCAGGCCGGAGCCTTAAACATGATCGGAAGGCTTACCGAGGCGGTCTGGCCGCCTGCGCCGGCGGCCGCCGCCTGAACAGCGGGTAAGCCTCCGGCTTGCCGTTCTTGTCTTGCACGACCGACCAGTCGGCCAACATCCAGCCTTGCGCCTCGACCGCCTCGATTTGCTCGGCCCATCCGGCGATGGAGCCGGACAAGGCGTGATGAGTGGCGGGCAGGTTCAGCCGCGCCGTGAAAATCCGGCGGCCTTCCTCGATCGCCCGGTGCGCTTCGGCGGCGATGTTGTCCGCCTTGGCCTGCTTGATGAATCCCACGTTTCTCCCTGCTCCGGTGAAAGGGGGTGCGTCATGCCGTCTTCCTGGCCTCCCCCGCCGTTCGACGACGCGCACGCGCGTATGCGCGAGTGGGATGCCTGGTACACCGGTGATCCCGAGCGGCTCGTCGAGGTCTACACCGGTGAACGCCGGCGCGCTGTTACACCTCGCCTCCGGCCCTCGACCTACCGCGGCGGCCTGGTGGGCGGGCTCGCTCGGTTCTTCTGGGGCCGGCCGGTCCCGGTTGGCCAGACCCGACAGCGTTTGCATGTGCCGCTCGCCGCGGACATCGCGACCGCGTCGGCTGATCTCCTGTTTTCCGAACCGCCCCGGATCGTCGTCGACGACACCGCGGCGCAGGCGCGGCTCGACCTCGCGCTCAACTCGCCAGCGATGCACTCGCGGTTGCTCGAGGCGGCCGAGATCGCCTCGGCGCTCGGCGGTGCCTACCTGCGGGTGGTCTGGGATGCCGACGTGGCCGAGCACGCCATGCTCGACGCCGTCCACGCCGACGCCGCGGTGCCCGAATGGCGCTGGGGCGAGCTGTCCGCGGTTACCTTCTACACGCGGGTGCGCGTCGACGGGCCGGCCGTGTGGCGCCACCTCGAGCGCTACGAACCGGGCCGGATCGTGCACGAGCTGCACGTCGGCACCGATACCGAACTCGGTCGCGTCGTGCCGCTGGCCGAGTCGCCGGCGACGAAGTGGGCGGCGCCGCTGGTCGACGCCGAGGGCAGCATCGCCACCGGCACCGACCGACTCGCCGCGGCCTACGTGCCCAACGTCCGCCCAAACCGGGTGTGGCGCGGCACGCCAGAACTCGCGCCGCTGGGCCGCTCCGACTTCGACGGCGTAGAGCCGATGTTCGACGCGCTCGACGAGGTCTACACGAGTTGGATGCGCGACGTTCGGATCGCCAAGGCCCGGCTACTGGTGCCCACCGGGTACTTACAGGACAACGGCGCCGGCCGCGGCGCGAGCTTCGACGAAGACCGCGAGGTCCACACCGAGTTGAACGCGCTGTCGCGCGGCGGCTCGGACACCCTCACCGTCTCCGCGCACCAATTCGCGATCCGGGTAGCCGAGCACCGCGACACCGCCGAGGACATCACCCGGACCGCGCTCCGCGCCGCGGGCTACTCGTTGGCGACGCTCGGCGATAACGACGGTGACGCCTCGATCACCGCAACCGAAGTCACCGCACGCGAGAAGCTGTCGAACCGGACCCGCGACAAGAAGGCCCGGTACTGGGCATCCGGGCTCGCGCACGTCTCCGCCGCGCTGGTCGAGATCGACCGGGCCGTCTTCGGCGGCACGGCTACCGTGTCCGACCTGCCGAAGGTCGAGTTTCCCGACCGGACGCAACCGGACCCCGAAGCGCTCGCGCGCACGGTGCAGGCGTTCGGCGCGGCCGAGGCCGCCTCAACCGACGTGCGGGTGCGGATGGTCCATCCCGATTGGGACGACGACCAGGTGCGCGACGAAGTTGCCGCCATACTCACCGAGTCCGGCCGGACCGTGCCCGACCCGGCGAAGTTCCGAGGTACCCCTAGTAACACTTCAACGTAGCTTCCGACTGCTGTGACAGGAGGTCTACACGTGCAGTCAGTCGGATACTGGGAAGCATGGTCGCTTTGGTGGTCCGGACAAAAGGTCGATGAACTTCAAATGCTAGGCCTCCCAATGTTGTGGTGGGGGCGAATCGGAAAGATGATGCAGTTCGCAGGAGGCCTAATTGCCGTACTTGACATAATTGGGAGCGATCGCCTTAAACGCGCCGCGAAAACCGCACGAACATACGCCCGCGTGTCCAAATTTCGCTACCGGACACTACTAAGGCTTGCGCACAAGCATTCCTTTCGCCTTCTATTCGGCGACGCGACAATCGCAGTCACATGGGCAATGTACCTGTTCTCCGTAGGAATACTTGAATTTTTGCTGCTTCTCCAGATAGATCCTGTGGAGAACTGGGTTAACGATAATCCGAGACTTACCCTTTTCATGACACCATTACTGCTTGCTTTTAGCATGCCCACAGTACGCCTATTGCGAATCTCTATACCTGGCGCACTTTCGACAATGGCTTGGGTATTTAGTTCAAGCAGACCGGGTCATCCAGTCCGGTGGATAGCTTTTTTGTCAATCACTTTTGGTTTCCATATAGACCTACTAGCTTCTTAACATAATCTCGCGGAGGTGACTCCGTGAGATTTAGAACGCCGCCATCTGCTGCCCCTGCCGACGTCGTCGAGCTGCTCGCCGCGGACATCCTCGCCTTGTACACACAGGCCGAGGCGCGGTTGCTCGGCGACATCGCCCGCCGGGTCCGTGCCGGTCAGGGCGTGCCCGAGTGGGCAGCGGAGAAGGCCGCCGCGGCGCGTGAGCTTCGGCTCGCCGCCGAGCGGATCGCTACGCAGGTCACCGGGCAGGCAGGCCAGGCGGCCGCCGATTCCGTGTTCGCCGCGTGGCAGGCCGGCGCCGAGCAGGGGCTCGCGCAGCTCGCCGACCTCGGCGCGTTGTCGTCTGAGCAGCTCGAGCAGCTCGCCGGCGTAGTGCCCGGAATGCAGGCGCCGCCATCCTCGCCGCGGACCTCACCAGTCGACTCGAGGCGTTGCCGCTGCGCGTCTTGCGTTGGCAGCAGGACGCCTATCAAACGGCGGTCGCCGCGGCCGCGCCCGATCAGTTGCTCGGTACCAGCACGATCCACTCGGCGCAGCGCGCCGCGTGGGACCGGCTCGCCGCCCAAGGCGTGACCGGGTTCGTTGACCGCGCCGGCCGCGACTGGAACCTCGCGAGCTACGTCGAGATGGCCGTGCGCACCGCGACCGGCCGCGCGTGGAACGACGGGCACCTCGCCCGCATGGCCTCCGCCGGCGTCGAGCTGGTCACGATCACCCGCTCGCGCCATGCCTGCCGACTCTGTACCCGCTGGGAAGGGCGGGTGTTGGCGCTGTCCGGCCCGGCTGGCGAGCGCCAAGTCGAGCACACCCTCACCGACGAGACGGTCACCGTCGACGTCGCCGCCACCGTCGAGCAGGCGCGGCTCGAGGGACTCATGCACCCGAACTGTCGGCACCAGTTCGTGCCCTACCTGCCCGGGGTGACCAAGCTCGCCGAGATCCGCGAGCACGACGCCAAGGCCGAGCAGGACCGCGAAGACCTGCGCACGCTCGAGCGCAAAGTGCGCCGCAACAAGCGCAAAGCCGCGGCCGCGCTTACCGACGACGAGCGCAAGGCCGCCGAGCGCCGGGTGCGCGAGACGCAAGCCGAGATCCGCGAGCACGTGAAGCGGACCGGGCTCAACCGCAAGCGCTACCGCGAACAGGCCAATCTCGGACACGGCGACCTCCGGGCCGCCGAGCGCCGACGCGACCAGCTCGCCGAGACTGTTTCCGACGGAAACACCGAACGGAACCGGCTCGACGCCATCGCCGCCGAACAGGCCCGCCGGCGCGAGGCCGAGCGGCTCGCCGCGGAGAAGGCCGCGGCCGACAACGCCGTCGCCGATGCGCTCGCCGGGCAGCAGCGCACTCCGGTCGAGCTGTCCGACGACGAACTCGCCGTTGCCGACCGGGTGTTCGCCGAGCGCGTCGAGCTGCTCGGCAAGCCTGGACAGGTCGGCCGGACGCACCAGGCAGTACGCGACGAGATCGAACGCCGGTCCGCGCCGCCGGCCGCGCCGGTCGATCTGCGGGAGCTGTCCGACGAGCAGCTCGCCGACCGGCTCGCCGAAGTCGGAGACGACGAGGATGCGGTTGCCGCAGTAATCGCCGAGTTGGAGCGGCGCGAAGCCGACCAGCAGTACGCCGACGCGGTCGCCGACGACCCGGACGCCGAGAAGTGGGCCGAGGTCGACCGGCTCGTCGAGACTGGACTCGACTACGAACATGCGTACGCCGAGGTGTTCGACAAGGACGTCGAGCAGATGCGCCGCGAGGACGCCATCGCTCGACTTCGGCGCGAGGGCTACCGCGGCTGCGGGTTCGACGAACTCGCCCGCGCCGCCTACGCCGACCGCCTCGAACGCGACTACTTCACGGCCGAGGCAGCAACCAACGGGTTCCTTCTCACTTCGGAAGGCCAGCGCGCAGGGCTGGACCCGCGGAACCTGTGGCGCCAGAACGAGACCTACGCTCGCCGTTGGGCATCCGAGGAGCTAAAGCAGTGGTGGGACGAAAACGGTAAGGTCACGTTCGACCAATTCGTCGCCGAGCAGCTCGGCGGCGGCAACGGCGAGCGGTTCCGCACCGGGGGTGAGTCGTGGCTGCAATAACTGCCGAGCAGGTCCGCGCCGCCCGCGAACAGGGCTACGCGGCCGGCTACGGGCTCGCCCCACCGACGCCGAACCCTTACGCGCCACCTCATACGCCCGAGTGGCTCGGCGCACGGACGCCGGCCGAGCGTGCCCACCGAGCGAACGCCGAGCGCGGGCCGCTCGCGCTCGCGCGCGTGTGGCGACTGGCCTACCAGCGCGGGCAAGCCGATCACGGACGAGCCTTCTCTAATGCTGCTGACTTGGACGCCACTCGGGCTCCACATGATAGCTAGCAGCCGGGCACCGGTACCGCACATCCGTACGTAACGCCTTTCCACCGTGCCCGTCAACAGTATCTGTGATCTTGAGTACGAACTCGTCGCATCCGGCAACGGGGCACGGCTCGTTCGTCTGCTGTCGTGTGCTGGTCATGCTCCGTAGTCGCAGGGGCTACACCGCTGGTTACAGGGTTCGCGGCTCAATCATCAATCGGTCGCAACCTAACCCCTCGACCTGGCAAGCCCGCTCGCCAATTCTCAATATCGACCACTCGCTCGACATGCCAGCCAGGGACCCCGTCGATCTCAACGTCGGGGACGGGGAACGGATGCGGCGAGTCAATAGGGTGACGCTCGCGCCACTTATTGACTGCTGAACGACTCACCCCGAGTCGTTCAGCGACACTTGCGGCGCCAAGATAGCGCTCGGTTGTCATGCGAGTACTACCGCGCCGTTGAAGTCATCGCGCGCATACAACGCACCGACGGGTTCCGGCCAAGTGAACGCCGCCGGCTTAGCCGTCACACGCTCGGCGGCAACCTCAGCGCACGCCTGCCAAATGTCGACCTGTCCAGGAATCTGGTCAGCAATGTGCTTCCGCAGCGCTTCAGCCTCGAGCAACGGAGCAACTTCGAAGAGTGCCTGCATTTCATTCGCTCCTAGTTTGTCGTCACTGTTGACGAACTTAGCCGAAATCAGACTAGAACGTCAACAGTGCGGACGAACTTGTTTCTCGGCCAAGCACCGAGATATCCCATCCACGAACGCCCAGGAGGCAACCGTGTCCGCACCTATCACCCCGGCTGGCGCCGGCGAACCGACCGGCACGCCCGGCGAGCCGGGCACCATCGGCAATCCCGCGACCGGAGAGCAGCCGCCGGCCACCGGTCAGCCGAGCGCACCAGCGCCGGCACCGACCGAGCAGGGCGCAGCGGCGGACGACCTTGCCGCGCTGGACCCGACGACGCTGGCGAAGATGGTGCGCGACCTGCGCACCGAGAACGCCGCGGACCGCACGAACGCGAAGACGAAAGCGGCCGACGAGGCGCGGCAGCAACTCGCGCAAGACATCGGCAAGGCCCTCGGCCTGGTCGCCGGCGACGACGACAAGGCCGACCCGGCCAAGCTCGCCGAGCGGGTCACCGCCGAGCAGCAGCGCGCCCGCGCCGCCGCGGTCGAGCTGGCCGTGTTCAAGACCGCCGGCCCACTCGGAGCGGACCCGGCCGCGCTGGTCGACTCGCGCGCGTTCCTGTCCGCAGTCGAGCAGCTCGACCCCACCGCGGCCGACTTCGTCGACAAGGTCGGTACCGCGATCACCAAGGCCGTGACCGACAACCCGAAGTTGCGCGCCGCCGGCCAGGCGCCGCCACGCAGCAGCGGGCAGCACGCCGGCGGGTCCGGCGAGAAGCCCGCCACGAAGTCGCTCACCGACGCCATTTCCCGCCACTACAGCAACTAAGCAGCTAGGAGAGTTCCATGCCCGTGACCTTGGCCGAGGCCAAGAACAACGCACAGACCGACTACGACCCGGCCGTGATCGACGAGTTCCGCAAGGAATCGGCGGTACTCGACTCGCTGATCTTCGACGACGTCGTCAACCCCTCCGGTGGGGGCGCGACCCTCACCTACGGGTACCGCCGGCTGATCACCCAGCCGACCGCGGATTTCCGCGCGCTCAACGCCGAGTACGCGCCGCAGAACGTCACCACCGCGTCCTACTCGGTCAACCTGGCCGTGCTCGGTGGCGCGTTCGAGATCGACCGGGTTATCGCCAAGGTCGGCCCGGCCGCCTCCGCCGCGGTGTCGCTGAACATGTCGCAGAAGATCAAGGCCGCGAACACCCGGTTTCAGGATGCCGTGATCAACGGCGATACCGCAGTCGAGACCAACGGTTTCGACGGGCTCGACAAGGCGCTCGTGGGTTCCACCACGGAGTTTCGCGCCGGCCAGGTCACCGACTGGACCGACTTCGACACCAACGCCCGCGCCGAGCACAAGGCACTCGACGCCATTGACGAGTTTCTCTCGCTGCTCGACGGCGCCCCGTCGGTGATCATCGGCAACGCGAAGTCGCTCGCCCGGGTTCGGGCGGCCGCGCGCCGCGCGAGCATGTACACCCGCGACCCGGTCGACGGGTTGATCGGCGTCAACGGCCGGCCGGTGGTCCGCGAGACCTACGGCGGAGTGCTGCTCGTCGACGCCGGCGCCAAGGCCGGCACGAACAACCCGATCGTGCCGATCCTCGGCCGGACCGTGGGCGGCACCGCGGCGACCGGGCTCACCGACCTCTACGCCTACCGCGTGGGGCTCGACGGCTTCCACGGCGTCGCGACCGTCGGCACGCAGCTCGTCGAGAGCTGGCTGCCCGACTTCACCGTCGCCGGCGCGGTCAAAAAGGGCGAGGTGGAGCTCGGCCCGGTCGCCGTCGCGCTCAAGGCCACGAAATCCGCCGCCGTCTTCCGCAACATCAAGGTGCAGTGATGCCACGACACATCATCGAAACCCCCGTCACCGACTACACCGGCACCGTCGCCGGCGTCCGGTTCACCGCCGGCCGCGGAGAGACCGACGACGAGAACGCCGTCGCCTACTTCCGGCGGCACGGTTACACCGTGATCCCAGTCGAGGACGACGCCGAGCCCGACGAACCGCCGGCCGACCCGGTCGGCACGAAGCGCACCCCCCGCCGCGCGCCGGCGAAGTAGCCGCCGTGGCCGCCGCCCGTGCTCCCGACCGGGCGGCGGCCACGATTCCCAGCAGCGAAAGGGGGCTGTCGTGGCGCGCGTGTACGCCACCGCCGAGGACTACGCGAACTGGCTCGACCTCACCACCCCACCCGAAGGCATCACCCGGCAACTTGCCCGCGCGTCGCAGCTCGTCGACTGGCTGCTCGTCACCGCGGTCTACCTCACCGATCCGGCCGGCTACCCGGCCGACCCGGACGTGCGGGCAGCGGTACGCGACGCCGCTTGCGCCACTGTCGCATGGTGGGAAGACACCGGCGACGACTCCGGCGCGGCCGCCCGGTTCACCTCCGCCGGCATCGGGTCCGTGAACCTCACCCGGGCGACCACCGCGGCCGCCGGCACACCCGGCGCCGCGCAGGCTGCCCGGCTCGCACCCGAGGCCATGCAGATACTCGCCGCGGCCGGCTTGCTCGGCGACGGTCCGGTCGAGCAGGAGGCCGCCCGGTGGCGCTGACCATGCCCGCGTTCCTGCTCCCGCACACCGTGACCGTCAAGCCTTACACCGGCAGCGGGGCGTACGGGCCGAGTTACGGCCGGCCGTTCACCCTCCGCCGCGCCTACGTCGAGGACCGTCGGCGCCTGGTCCGGGCGACTGATGGCGCCGAGACCATCAGCGAAACGACCGTGATCACCAGGCCCGGACCGGTGATACCGGCTGGTTCGGAGGTCACCGTGTGGCCCGGTACGCCGGCCGAGCGCACAGCGACCGTGATCACCTCGAGCACGTTCGACCACCCCAGCGCGCCGGCGGACCTCGAGATCACCCTCACCTGACGGGTGGTGAGTCTCCGCTACCTGAGGGTTCCGTACCAGCTCACCTACTCGCGACGCCCAACTCGAAAGAGGCGGTGTCTTTGAGCAGGCCGGCGCGTGTGTTCACGTTGTTGATCTCGCCGGTCTGTGGGTCTGAATTGATGTTCGTGTTCAAGGCGGCGACATGGTCTAGCAGGTCGAGGTTATTGAGGCTGCCGTCGAGGAGGCCAGCGTTGGCCCCAGGAGCGGCCAGTAACAGCGTGGCCGCAACCGCCGCAAAGGAGATGGCAATTTTTCCGAGAATGCGCATGGCGCAATCTATAGAGCCAAACAGCCGCAGTGTCGATACCTCGAAAGGCTGAATCGACGCTTGATCAGACGGCGCCTGTGGTCACAGGTGCGGCTCACAGTCAGAGGAGGCCCCATGCGGCTCAAGACCGAACTTCACTGGACCGGCGACCACGTCCTTGAGGACTTCACCCGCGGCGCTGAGAAGGGCGTCAAGCTCGCCGCCGAGCACGTCCGCAGCGTCGCCGCAAACCGAGCGCCCAAGGACACCGGCGCCCTTCGCAACACCGGCACGGCGACCACCGACGGGCTCACCGGTGCTGTCTCGTTCGACACCGAGTACGCCGTGCGCCAGCACGAAGAGACCACCTGGCACCACGAAGACGGCGAAGCGAAGTACCTCGAGACCGCACTCGACGACGAGATCGACGTCGCCCGCCAGATCATCGCCGCGCAGATCCGCAAGGCCACCCGCTCATGAGGTTCGTCGCCGAACTGAGCGACCTCATCGCCCGCCACCTCGCCGCGGCCGGCGTCGGAACCTACCGAGCCGATGCCGGCTACGCGGCCGCCGAGACCGGCATCGTGTTCGGCGGCCTGCCCGCTGACCCGCCGCGCGCGCTCGCCTTGCTGCTCTACCCGCTCAACCACGACACCGACGCCGACGCCGAGTACGGCCTGCGCATCCGCTTCCGCTCCGCCGGCCACGACCCGCGCGACCTGTTCGACCTCGTCGACGCCGCGTTCGACGCGCTCGCCGGCGCCGGCGAGCAGCAACTCGGCCTCGGCGTCCACCTGGTCACGCGCGAGACCTCGAACCCCAGCGGCATCGACCAGAACGGCCGCCACGTGCACACCGACACCTACCGGATTCGGGCGCATCACCCGACGCGGTACCGAAAGTAGAGTTAAGAGCGATATGTTCGCCCGATGTCAAACACCCAAGTTCCCCTTTGGGTCCCTATCGGCGTCGGCCTCCTAGGAATGATCGGCATAATCGCCGGTCAATTAGTCAACGCATGGCGAGAGTCCAAGAAGCTGGTGCGCGAAGAAACATACCGCCGCCTTGCCCACTGGCGAGATACGCGACTTGAGATTTACAGTCAGATTGTCGAACTCGCACACGACGCAGCAGAAAATCTTGCTGAGTCCGTACTCTCAGACGACAGGACCAAAGAAGGACTTAAACACTATGACATCAGCATCGAGCAATATAAACAGCTAAGCAAATTCAGATCCAGAATGCTGGTTCTCGCCGATTCGCAAGTGTTTGACCGCTTCACCGAGTATTGTGATCTATTACTCTCGACCCAGAACCCATGCCTCGACTATCACGCGGGCAAGGCAACCAGGGAAGAAGCCTTCGAAGCGATTCGCCTACTTCACAAAGAAAAAAACCGAATGGCCATGGCCATGAGAGAAGATCTCGGCCTTTTCAATTAACTGATCGGAGAGTCGTCTATGCCTTTACGTTCCATGCTCGCCAGCGATTGGGCGCTCGAGGTCGACACGGCCGCGAGCAGCGCCACTGCCCCGCAGTGGACACCGGTTCGCGGACTGTCGAACTTCTCCGAGACCACCGACGACAACACCGAGGACGACTCGACCAACGACGCGCCCGGGTGGGGCGCGGACGTCATCACGCAGCGGAAATGGAAGATCGAGGCCGAGGGCAAGCGCAAGCAGGACACCAGCGCGAGCGCCTACACCCCCGACCCCGGACAGGAGTTCATCCGCAAGGCCGCGCGCAAGGTCGGTTTCGAGGCTGACGTGCACGTACGGTGGTTCCGTCGCGACGGTTCGCCAGACGCGTCCGAGGGATGGGCGCAGGTGTCGGAGTTCACCAAGGGCGGCGAAACCACCGACCTCGAGCCGTTCAACTTCTCGTTGCTGGGCCAGGGCGAGCCGCTGGAGATCGCCAGCCCGGTGACCACGCCGCCGGCCGGCGGTGCCGCGGCCGCGTCGACGAGCGGGGGTAAGTGATGGCGTATCGGGATCTCGACGAGCTGCTCGACGGTGGGCTCGAGCTGCCCATCGGCGGCAAGGTCTACGCCGTACCGCCGGTCGACGCCGAGACGGGTCTGCGGTTGCAGCGGTTGCACGACTGGATGTTCGGTGTGGCGGCCGCGGTCAAGGCGCACGAGGACGACCCCGACGCCGGCGAGCTGTCGGTGCCCGAACCGGGCGGCGAACTGCTGTCCGACGCGCAGGAAATCGACATGTACCGCAAGTCGCTCGGCCCGGCCTACGACGAGATGGTCGCCGACGGTGTCGCGTGGCCGCGGTTCAAGGTCGCCGGCATGACGGCGTTTCTGCACCACACGCAGAGCCCGGAGGCCGCCGAGGCGTACTGGAACGCCGGTGGTCGCCCGGAAGCCTCGGCGGGGAATCGGGCGAGCCGTCGCGCGGCGGCCCGATCGACCCCGCGACAGGCATCCGGGAGTGGTACGACCCGGACACGGAAGGCGGCGCCAGCGCCGGCCCGCGCTGGTCGGACATCTTCGCGCGCTGGTCACTCGTCGAGCTAGACCTGCACGAGGTCTACGGGCTCGACCTCGAGTCACCCGGCCTGCTGCGCGCCCGCTCGTGGCGCTGGCTGCGCATCCGCATCGCCGGTCTGTTCTCCACCGACGCCAGCCGGCTACGCCGCGCGCTGTACCCGGAGGCTGACCGCCCCCGCCCCTGATTGAGCAGCGGGCGGGGGGTGGTCGCGTGGCGCTCACCATCGGCGAGCTTGTCGGGTATCTGCGCATCGACGACAAGGGCGTCGCCGGCAAGCTCGCGCAGGCCCGCGCCCGGTTCGCCGCCGCGGCGCGAGACACCGACGTCTACGACAACGCGCTCACGCGCGCGGGTCGCTCCGCGCGCGACATGGCGATCTCGGCCGGTGCGAGCGCGCTCAAGGTCGGTGCGCTCGCCGGTGCGGCCAACCTCGCCGGTGGCGCGCTCGTGGCGCTCGGCGGTGGGCTCGCGACCGCGTCGGGGGCGCTGCTGATCCTGCCGGGCGCCGCGGTCGCGGGCGGGGCCGCGTTGGTCGCGCTCAAGGTGGGGCTGTCCGGGTTCGGCGACGCCCTGAAGGCGATGGACGACCCGGCCGCGTTCGCCGAGGCCACCGCGAAACTCGCCCCAGCCGCACGCGACACGGCGAACGCCGTGCGCGCCCTGGCGCCGGCGTGGGACGCGGTCAAGCGCTCGGTACAGCAAGAGCTGTTCGCCGAGATGGGCGACGTGGTGCGCCAGCTCGGCGGGCAGTACATGCCGATACTCAAGCGCGGCATGACCGACGTCGCCTCGAGTTTCGGCGTCGGCGCTGCTGGGTTGGCCGCGTTCCTGCGCGAGGCGCAGACCGGGCGCGACGTCGCGACGATCTTCGACAACTCCTCGACTGCGGTGGCCAACCTCGGCCAGACCGTGCAGCCGCTCGCGCAGGTGTTCCGCGACGTGGCGACGGTCGGGTCGACGGTGTTCGCCGACCTCACCACCGGCGCTGGCTCGGCCGCCGAGCGGTTCGCCGCGTTCATCTCCGCGGCTCGTGAGTCCGGGCAGCTCGAGGCGTGGATGCGCAACGGGCTCAACGCGCTACAGCAGCTCGGCCAGCTCGCCGGCAACGTCGGCGGCATCATCTCGGCCGTCTTCTCGGCGATGTCGACGAACGGCGTGTCGACCCTCGACGTGCTCGTGCAGGCAACCGGCGCCGTGCGGGACTTCCTCAACTCCGCCGAAGGCGCCACCCTGCTACACCAGGTCTTCGGCGGCATCGCCGCAGCCGGCCGCGGCCTGGCCCCGGTGTTCGCCGAGATCGGTCGCGTTCTGGTGTCCGACGTCGGCCCGGCGATAGCCACGCTCGGCCCGCAGCTCGGCGCCGCGCTCGCCTCGCTGGCGCCCGCCGTCGCCCCGCTGGGCAGCGTGCTCGCCGCCCTGGCACCGGTGGTCGCCGCGGTCGCGCAGAGCTTGGCCGGCGGACTGGCCTCGGCCGTGACGTCGCTCGAGCCGGCCGTCGTCGCCCTGGCTCCCGGTCTGGCCACGCTCGCGAGCCAGATCGGCACAGTTCTCGCCGCGGCGCTCCAGGTGGCCGGCCCGCTTCTGGCGATGCTGGCCGGTTTCCTGTCCGACAACATGACGTGGCTCGGCCCTCTGGCGATCGGGTTTGCGACCGTCGCCGTGGCTGCCGGTCCGCTCACGACGTTGATAGGTGGCCTCTCGACCGCGTTTCGCACAGCGACGACGGTTTTTAACGCCTTGCGGGTCGCGATGATGACCAACCCGTTTATTTTGATCGCAACGGCCGTCGCGCTTCTCGCCGTGTTGATCATCTCGAATTGGGACACGATCAAGTCCGCGATTGGCGCCGCTCTCGATTGGATCGGAAATTTCATTTCCGGCGCCGTCGACTTTATCGTCGATCTGTTTTTGAACTGGTCACTTCCCGGTCTGATCATCAAGCATTGGGACACCATCGTGGCTGGGGTCCGTACCGCGGTGAACTGGGTCCTTGACGCGGTCGCGTGGCTCGGCTCCCTGCCGGGCAAGGTGGCGGGCTGGTTCGGGGATCTGACGCGGGCCGCGATAGGCAAGGCGGCCGAGCTGGTCAACTGGCTACGCGGTTTGCCGGGGCGCGTGCTCGACGGGCTCGGCAATTTCGGCTCGCTTCTGCTGAACGCCGGACGTGACTTGCTCACCGGTTTGTGGAACGGGATTCAGAATGCGGCGAGCTGGCTTAAAAACAAGGTTCTCGGCTTCTTTGGCAACTTGCTCCCGGGATGGGCTAAAGACATTCTTGGGATCAACTCGCCGTCGACCGTTTTCGCTGGTATCGGCCGGTGGATTCCGCCCGGTCTGGCCGGCGGCATCGACAAGGCGGCCGGCGTCGCGCTGCGCTCGGCGTCCGATCTCGCGACCCGTGTGTCGGACACGATGGCGGCCGGTTTGACCACACCGGCGCTCGCGTTCGCCGGAACGCCTGGCACCGGCGCCGCTGGTGCGGCCGGCGCGTACTCGGCGACCGGGACCCGGGCGACCGTCCACATTGACCAGTTCCACGCGACACCGGCGCAGTCGCCGGCCGACATCGCCGGCGAGCTGGACTGGCTGAGCCGCGGGGGTGGGTAGTGGCTGCTGGGCACCTGATTACCCGCGATGGACAACTCGAGTGGCGCGGCACCCTGCTCGGTGCAGGTACGGCCTACGGGTGGCGCGCCCTCGAGGGATGGCTCGACCTGCCGCAGATGCGCGGCGGCGACGTCGACCGCCCCGGACAACACGGCGCGTTCCCGGGGCAGTTGCTCGCACAGTCGCGCACGATCTCCTACTCGTTCGTGATCTCGGCGCGGCGCGCCACGCGCGAGCAGTTCACCGCTGCGGTTGACCTGCTGCGAGTGGCCACCACGCCGACCGAGAACCCCGACGAGGAACCGCTCGTGATCCGACTCGCCGGCCGGACCTGGCAGGCGCTCGCCCGGTGCACGCGCCGGTCGGTGCCGACCGGGCTCGCCTACGACGCCGGCTACGTCGCCGGCGCGGTGCAGTGGGTCGCCACCGATCCGCGGTTGCTCGAGCTGCCCGGCTACACCGCCTCGACCACACTCGGCGCAGTCGGCACCGGCGGGCTTGGCTTCCCTGTGCGGTTCCCGATGCCGTTCGGCGCGGCCGCCCGCGGCGGCGTCATCACCTGGACCAACACCGGCACGGCCGAAGCGTGGCCGGTCTGGCGCATCGCCGGCCCGGTCCGCGGTCCTTCGATCACCCGACGCGACACCGGGCAGGCGCTCGAGTTCGATCCGGACTGGATCATTCCGGCCGGCCAAGTCGTCGAGGTCGACACGCTCGCCCGAACCGTGTTGTTCGTCGGTAGCAACGTCTCGGCCTCCGACCGCCTGTTCACCCGCGGATGGTTCAGCTTCCCGCCCGGCCGCGCAGTACAGGCCGTTTTCGCTTCCGCCGCAACGAGTTCCGACTCGCGCCTGTCGGTGACCGTGCACAACACCGCGATGTGAAACGGAGGTTTTCCCATGCCTGAACGGAATTCGTGGGCCGTCGGTTCCGACACCGCACCACTGATCACCACCGAAGATGCCCGGCTCGCGGTGTCCGCACTGCTCATCCCGGGGCCAAGCGGGATCACCGCGCGCGATGGCATCCGGCCCGGCCCCGGCACCCCGGGCCGCGTGCACGCGGCCGGAACGGCAAGCGGCTCGATCGTCGTCGAGCCGTTCCAAGGCAGCATCCGCGCCTCGCGCGGCATCGGCTCGTACCTGGTGTCGCTGGACAGCCCGAAGACGCTCGACGTGCTCGCCGTACCGGCTGACCCGGCGAACGACCGTCACGACCTGGTGATCGCGCAGCAGTCCGACGCGTTCTACCTCGACACTGCGACGAAGTTCGAGGTTCGGCTCGTGCGCGGGACCGCCTCGGCGACGCCGGGCGACCCCGTCGTCGACGGCTCGCGCGACTGGTTCACCCTCGCCCGTGTCCGGGTGACCGCCGGCGCGGACAAGATCACCGACGCAATGATCGACCCGCTACCGCCCGGGTGGACGGTCACCCTCGGCGGCCTGCTGCCCGTGGGCAGCGTCACCGAACGCAACGCGGTCGCCGCCTACGCCGGGCAAGCGGTCTACCGGCTCGACAAGGGGTGGACCGAGGTGTACGACGGTGCCGCGTGGCGGGTGCGCGGGCAGGTGACCGCGGCCGTGCTCGCCGACATCACCAACCCATACCCCGGTCAACTCGTCGTACTCGCTGGCACCGGCGGGCTCTACCGCTGGAACGGTGAGAAGTGGCTGTACGCCGCGCTCATGAGCGGCGCGACGCCGGGCGGCGACTGGACCATCACCACCAACCAACCGACCTCGAACGCCCCGACCCTGCTCACCTTCCCGCAAGTCAACCGGCCACCGGTCGGCATCACGCTCAACGGCGGGGTGTTCACCATCGGTGAACCCGGGTGGTGGGATCTCTCGCTGAACCTGCGGTACACCATCGTGAACACCGACAAGTACGCCATGATCGGCGGCTCGTCCTCGGGCAACCTGTTCGCCAAGGACAGCACCGCCGGCGGCGGCAACAACATCTCGGCCTCTACCTCGAGGTGGCTCGACAAAGGCGCGCAAATCCGGTGCTACGGCTACTCCGGTGCACCTAGCGCGGTCACCAAAGAATCGTCCGGCGACCTCATCAGCGGCTTTACCGCGGTATGGCGGGGTCCCTGATGCGGCTGCCCACCTACGCCTACTTGGTCGCCGACCTGCGCAGCGGCCGCGTGCTCGACGAGCTGCCGCTCACCGGCGTCAAGTACAACAAGCCGTTGAACGACTCCGGGAAGTTCTCCGGCACCTGGGACCTGACCCGGCATCCCTCGAGCACGCGCCGCGACCCGTACGAGCTGACCATGCCGGCCCGCCGCGCGCTCTACGTAATGCGCGACGACCGGCCCATGTGGGGCGGAATTATCTGGACCCGCAAGTACGACAGCAGCTCGCACAAGGTCGAGGTCGCCGGCGCGGACTGGTGGAGCTACTTCGATCACCGCAAAGTACTCCCGGTACTGCCGGCCGCACCGCTCCCGCTGGACCACGTCGCCGGCCTGAAGATGGCAGCGAACGACGTCGAGCAAAACGACCTCGCCCGCGCACTGGTGCAGCTCGCGCAGACGCACGCCGGCGGCGATATCGGCATTGAGTTCGACGACTCGCAATCGTTCATCTACCGCGACCGCACCTACACCGGACACGAGTTGACCTCGGTCGGCGAAGCTCTGCGACAGCTCGCCGCAGTGATCAACGGCCCCGACATCATGTTCGGCGTCGCCCCCGGCACCGGTGGTCGCGTCCGGCGCGTCATGCGCGTGGGCACGCCGCGGCTCGGCCAGACCGGGACCGCGCACGTGTGGGAGACCGGCGGCAACATCGTCAACTACACGTGGCCCTCGGACGCAACCCGCATGGCAACCCGCACGTTCGCCAGCGGCGACGGCATGGCCGAGGGAACCCCGATCGCCGTCGCCGAGGACGTCGACAAGTACACGCAGCACTGGCCGTTGCTTGAATCGGAACAGGGCTACACCAGCGTGTCCGACGCCAACACGCTGCAAGGCCACGCCGACGCCGACCAGCTCGTCGCCCGGCTGCCCGTCGCCCTGCCCACGCTTACCATCCGCGGCAACACCGCGCCCTACGTCGGGGAGTGGGACACCGGCGACGACGTCCGTGTCGCCATCCGCGATGAGTTCATCCGCCGCGGCCTGGACACCGCCATGCGGATCGTCGACGCGCAGTACGCGCCGAGCGAAGCCGCCGAAACCGTCACCATCACCATGAGCCCGCTCATCGAGGACGCCGCCTAATGCAGGTCAACCAGCCTTCCAACATCATCGACCGCGTCCTCGCCCTGGAACGCGAACTAGCCGCCGTCCGCAAGAAAGTCGGCTTGTCCTCGGCCATCATCACCCGCGGCGGCTTGACCCTCGCCGACGACAGCTACATCAAGATGACCGACTCCGACGGCGTCGAAATCCTCTACGTCGGCCCGGACTCCCAAGGCAAACAACGGTTTGTGCTCCGCCGCGAAGGTGGCGCAACCCTCATGTACACCGCGGGCGCGTCGCAGTACGGCCGCGACTACTGGGCGATGACCGACTCGTCGGGCCGCATCATCGTCTCCGACAGCGCCGAAACCGGAGTCGGCCTCGCCCGGCCGTGGTTGCCTGTTCCGCTCTACGCGCAGTTCATCCCGCACACCTACACCGACAATCCCGACATCGGCGAAGCCTCCGGATACATGAGCATCAACGTCAGCAAGCTCGCGGGGGAAACCACGCTGTGGGAAGGCCGCGCTTCGGTCTCGCACGCATGGATGAGCATCGATGGCGTCTGGGGATGGGCCGTAGACCAGCCCAACGTCACCTACCGGCTCAAGCTCGACGGAACCGAAGTCGGCGCGTGGAACATCAACGGAGGCGTTGTCGTCACTAGGCAAGGCCGCTACAGCGTCGCCGAGTTCGTCGGCCGCGATTGGGTCAAGGTCGAGGTGACCGCCTCGGCCACCGGTTCCGGCGTCCTGGCCTGTCAAGTCCTCGGCTGCTACTTCCTCTAACTCTTCCCGCTCCACTGGCCGCGACATGCGGCCATCTCGTCATGCCCTGACACCGCAAGGAAACCGCCCCGTGAATCTCGCCGATCTGACGGCGCTCGACATCGCCGGGACGGCGGGTGTCGCTGTGGCCGCCTATCTGATCATCCGCCGTATCTGGACCGCGGCCCGTAACGCCGGTCGCGGCCTGCGTCGGCTCGTGCACTTCGCCGACGACTGGTTCGGCGAGCCCGAACGCGACGGCGTCCCCGCCCGCCCCGGCGTCATGGAACGCATTTCTTCCATTGAAACCGCCGGCGCCGACACCCGCGACGACGTCCGCGGCCTGGTCGAGCGGGTCGACCGCGTCGAGCACGAACTACGCCCCAACTCCGGCGCGAGTCTGCGCGACGCAATCGACCGCGTCGAGAACGCCGTCGCCGACACCCCGAACACCAAACCAGCAAAGGAAAAGAGGTGATCCGATGCTCTGGGGCATCGACATCAGCCGCCATCAGGGCGGCTCGTTCGACCTCGCGCGCGCCGCCCGCGAGGGCATCGCCTACGCGATTTTCAAGGCCACTGAGGGCAATACGTGGCGCGACCCGCAGTTCGCCCGCAACCTCGCCGCCGGCCGTGACGCCGGCCTGATCGTGGCCGCCTACCACTTCGTACGTAGCGATTCCTCGGCTGCCGCGCAGCTCGCCAACATCGCAAGCGTTGTCCCGAAAGACGTCCCGCTGATTCTCGACGTCGAATCCATCAAGCAGAACGGCAAGGTAGTCAGCGCGCCATCTCTGGCGCTCGTGCGTGAGCTGTACGGCAAGGTGCTCGCCGCCGGCTACCGCTCGCCGCTGATCTACCTTCCCCGCTGGTACTGGCAGACCTGGGGCTCTCCCGCTCTCGACGGCCTGCCTCCGCTGTGGAGTTCCCGTTACCTGGACTACAACGGCGGCACCCCGGCTCAGATTTTCCAGCGCATCCCGGGCCGTTTCTGGCTCGGCTACGGCGGATTGTCCGCGCCGCTGCTCCAGTTCACCAGCTCGGCCACCGTCGCCGGGCACGCACCGGTCGACGCGAACGCCTTCGACGGCACCCGTGAGCAGTTCGCCGCCTTGCTCGGTTCCTCATCCCATTCAGAGAAAGAGGTCGATATGCCCGCCATTCCTGTGTCCCTGCCCCACTCTGCCGACTGGAATTACGTTGCGCTTCCGTTCGAGAGCAACGTCAACTCGACGGTGGTCGGCGACGCCTGGTTCACGATCTTTGCCGCGTGGGGTGAGGTCGAATACGAGGTCGTCACCATCGGCAGCGGGCTCAAGCTCGTGGGTCTGACCGGCACCGCGCCGACGGGCGGCCGGCTCGCCGACCGGCAGCGCAATTACTGGCAGGTGCCCAGCGGCATCGAGGGCATTGCGCTCCGATACCGCTCGCGCGACGCCGCCGGCAACGTCACCAACGGCCGTCTTGGCTACTCGTTCCCGCAGAAGGCGAAGTGACCATGACCGAACCCACCCCGCAGCGCCAGTTCGGCGAGCGGCTCGCCGCGTGGCTCCGTTCGGACCGCGTCACGTCGTGGGTGCGCACCGTCGTTCCCGCGCTCTGGTCCGCCGGCGTCGCCTACCTGGTCGCGCTCGGCCTGCCCGCGTGGCTCACCGAGCCGGCGAACAACCTCGGTCAGACGGCCGCCGTGCCGATCGTGCTCGGCGCCGTCTACGCCGGCTTGCGCTGGCTCGAGCCGCGGGTGCCGAGCTGGCTCGCGCGATTCCTGCTCGGCTCGACCCGTCCACCCACCTACCCGCAGGAGTAACCCGTGCCCGCCCTGCACGACGACGTCGTGATCGAGAAGGGCGCCGAGTGGGGTCGAGCGTGGCCGGTCACCTCTGGTGGCCGGCCGCTCGACCTTTCCGGGTGGACGGTGCGCGCGCAGGTCCGAGAGCGGATCGACGCCGGCGACGTGCTGCACGAGTGGTCAACCGCGGCCGGCAACGCCAGCACCGCGGACTCGCGGGTCACGCTCACGGTGACCGCGGCGACCTCGCGCGCCTGGCCGTGGCTCGCCGGCATCTACGACGTGCTGCTCATCGACCCCACCGGCCGCGTCGCCCGGATCGTCGAGGGCACCGTGCGCGTGTCTCGGGGGGTGACCCGTGACAGCCCTTGAACCCGAAGCCGGCCCGCCGGTCGCGCTCGACTGGCTCGCCATCGGCGCCCCCGTCGACACCGCCCCGCCCGGCGAACCTGGCGACGTCCTCGAGTTCGGCCACCGCCACGAGCAGACCATCGCGGCCGCGGTCTGGAACATCTTCCATCCGCTCTCGTTCACCCCCGCCGGCGTGCACGTCATCGAGTCCACCGGCGAGCCGCTGCTCGGCGTGGTCACCTACCCGGCCGCCGAACACGTCCGCATCGAGTTTTCCGCGCCGTGCTCCGGCGTGGCCTACCTGAGCTAGGAGAGCCCCGACCATGGCCGACTTGAAGTTCGGCACCCACACCGACCACGGGCTCAACGAAGCCCGCAACCTGGTCGCGCACAAGGTCGCCAGCCTGCCCGCCGGCGCCGAGGCGCAGGTCATCTACCACAACGGGCGATTGAAGATCCGCGACGCCGCCGGCAACTGGATCGACCCGACCGCCCGCGCCAACCACACCGGCAACCAGCCGGCCTCGACCGTGTCCGACCTGCGCGCGACCGTCACGGGCTACCGGCTCGACGAGTTCGCCGCACCCACCGCGCCCGTTAACGCCGGCGCCCAGCGCATCACCAACGCCGCCCCGGGCTCGGCCGCCGGCGACCTCGCCACGTACGGGCAGCTCCAAGACGCCGTAGCCGCCGCGGCCGCCGGCGTCTCGTTCAAAGCCGCCGTACGCCTGGCCACCACCGGCCCCATCACCCGCACCGGGCTCGCCGCCGTCGACGGCATCACCCCCAACGCCGACGACCGGGTGCTCGTCAAGGCCCAGGCCGACCCCGTCGAGAACGGCATCTACCTCGCCAAGGCGGGCGCATGGGCGCGCACCGCAGACGCCGACAACCCCGGAGACCTGCGCGGCGGCGCCGTCGTCGCCGTCGAGGAAGGCGCCACCAACGGCGACCGGCTCTACCTGCTCACCACCAACGGCAGCGTCTCGCCCGGAGTGACCGGGCAGACGTGGGCCGTCTACGGCACCGGGTCGGACGGCTTCACCCTCGCCGGCGCCGGTCTGCTCGCCGTCGGCGCGGACACGATCGCCGTTGGCGCCGGCCCCGGCATCGTGGTCACCGCGGACGCGGTCGTCGTCGACACGGCCGTCGTCGCCCGCAAGGTCATCGCCGACGTCACGCCAGCCGCGGCCGGCCCGGTCACCATCCGGCACGGGCTCGGAAATCAGTTCGTCGACGTCTCGGTCTACGACATCAGCACCACCACGCCGGCGCTCGTGCTCACGGGCGTGGACCTCACCGACGCCGACAACGTCGCACTGTCGTTCGGCGGCGCCGGCGCCTACCGCGTGGTGGTGGTCGGGTAGTGGCCGGCGCACTCGAGTACCGCGGACCGGCCCCGGTCGACGGGGTCGACGTCGCCACGATGGGGCAGCTACCCACCGCCGAAGCGCAAGCCACCGACACCACGCTCTACGGCGACCAGGTCTCGACGCTCCGGCGCGCCGATGCCATCTGGGGCGAGACCCTCTCGCCCGGCTACCTCACCGTGTGGGCGACCATCGCGTCGCGCTCGCTCGCCTCGACGTTGGCGAAGTTCTGCGTCTACGCCGTGCACACGGGGCTCACGGGGTTTGACTTCGGCGTCTACGTCGGGCCGAACGTGTCCAGCCTCGACCGCAAGGTCACGGTGTCCGGGCTGAGCTGGATAGCCACCGCCGGCATGAAGTCGGTCAACCTCGGCACGGTCGCCGTCAACCGCGGCGACGCCGTCGCGTTCGCCGGACTCACCACCGGCAGCGGGACCGCGCCGAGGCTCGCCTCGACCACACCGGCCACCGGCGCCGGCGCGTCCGCGCTGCTCAACGAAACCCCCTACAGCGTGTACCGCTCCGGACAGGTCGCCCCGTTGCCGTTGACGCTCAACCTGAACGATGCCGCGTGGACCAGGGCAAATCAGAAGTTCTGGGGCTCACTGCGCTGAACAGCCGGTCAGGCGAGCACAGGCCGCGGCTGGTCGGCCCAGCCGAGCAAGCCGAAAGGGACACCGTCGAGGTAGGCGCGGATACCGGCGAGCGGATACGGGATCACGTCGTCGGGCAGGTTGTCGAGCGGAAACCACTCGACGGCCGAGCACTTGTCGGGCTCCCGGTTGTACGGCTCGCCGGACCAGCGGCGGGCCTCGAAGAACACGCCCAGCCGCGGCACGGGTCCGGACCCGGCGACGTGCAACGTGTGTACGTGACGCAGGTCGGCCGGGTCGATGAGCACGCCGACCTCTTCGCTGCCCTCGCGCGCCGCGCCAGCGGGCAGCGACTCGTTGGCGTCGAGCTTGCCGGAGGGGAGGTGCCACATCCCGCCGCCGTACGTTCCGCGGCGCTGGATGAGCAAGAGATCATCGCCGCGGACGAGCAGAACATGCACGTCAATGATGGTGTGTTGGCCGTTGGGCATCCGGTGAAGATCCTCACGGGTGGCGGGTGCTGAACCTGCGAGCCCGCCCGCGCCGGCGGGCTCGCAGGCAGGCTACGCCGTTGCCACTTCGGCGGCGGGACCCTCCACCAGCTCGGCGATTCGGTCCGTGAGATAGGTAGCGACCTTCGTCGGTGAGGCTCCGCCGGTGTCCACGGCGAGGACGGGATACCGCCACCGCGCGAGCCGTTCCGCGGCCTTTTCGTACAGCTCGCTTTCCCGGCGGCTGCTGTCCTCGCCGGTGTGGAACCGGTCGTGCGCGCCGCGGGCAGCGACCCGCGCCGCCGTCACGTCCGGTGGCGCCTGCAAGATGACGGCGAGGTCGGGCACGTCGGCCGCCGCGTTGATCGCCTCGACGAAGGGCAGCGGGACGCCGTCCATGCATTGCAGCACGTAGGACGAGGCGACGTAGCGGTCGCAGACGACGATGGACCCCGCGGCGAGGTGCGGCCGCACCTCCTGCTCGAGGTGGTGATACCGATCGGCGGCGACCAGACACGCGAGCGTGTGCCCGCGGTAGGTGTCGGTGTTGCGCCGGGCGGTTTCGCCGAGTACGCCGTGCGACGGCTGCGTCGTGGCGTGCACCGTGAACCCGCGCCTGCCGAGGTACTCGCGTAGCAGGCGGGTTGTCGTGGTCTTGCCGACGCCGGCCGGGCCGTCGATGGTGACGAACGCCCCGCGGTTCCATCGCCTCACGCGGCCGCCTTCCGGTCGTACTGCGCGCGGGAGATCGTGACGAGGTTGCGCCGGATGTAGTCGATGGGCGCCTCGCTCAACTGGATGTTGACGGAGAAATTGAACTCGTCGCGCTCGCGCATCGACTCGTCGACGCCGGCCGCGGTGAGGTCAACGGCGCTGTAGTTGAGCAGCGCCTCGGCCGTGTAGTCGCCGGACTTCATCAGCTCGGCCCAGTCGGGCGTACCGGGGTACGGGCGGTACTCGAACGCCGAGGCCCGGAACCGGCCCGGATGCTTGTCGGTGATGTCCCACAGGTCGTGAACGAGCCGCACGGTGTCGTCGATCTCGGCACAGGTCTCGGTCGGAAACCCCAGGATGAAATAGCCCTTGACGTTGATCCCGCGCTCGACGAGCCGCCGCACCACAGTGCGCGCCATGTCCGGAGTGATGCGCTTGTCGATCCGCTCGAGCATCCGCGCGTTGCCGGAC
This sequence comes from Amycolatopsis sp. NPDC041971, assembly GCF_055588925.1. Lineage (NCBI taxonomy): Bacteria > Bacillati > Actinomycetota > Actinomycetes > Pseudonocardiales > Pseudonocardiaceae > Amycolatopsis > Amycolatopsis sp. NPDC041971. The sequence goes on from NZ_JBVJCE010000001.1 coordinate 543,948, forward strand.
TCGACGCCGAGCGCGACCTCGCGCAGGCCGTTTGCGGCGAGGGTGTCGAGCATGGCGTCGCTCGTGCGGTGCAGCACGTTGATTCGGCCGGTGGCGTCCCACTGCGCCCAGTCGCCGACGTGGTCGGCGGTGAACGCGGTCATCATCGTCTTGATGACGCGCGGGACGCCGAGGAACAGGTCGTCGACGAACCGGAAGGCGTTCACGCCGGTGCCGCGGAGCTGGTCCATTTCGTTGAGGATGTTGTGCGGTTCGCGGGTCCGGATGGTGATGTCCGGATTGGCCGAGACCGCCGCGCCGCAGAACGAACAGTCGTAGGGGCAGCCGCGAGCGCCGACCATGTTCGCCTCGAGACGGCCGACGTCGTGGTGCGGGTCCTGCGCGAGGTAGCCGCGGTCGACGAATGGCAACCCGTTGATGTCCGGCGCCAAGTGGTGGCCGTTCTTGAGGCCCATGCCGCCCGTGACCGGGGTGCGCATGATCGGGTCGAGCCACATCACCCCGGGCAGCTCGGTCCGTCGGCGGTGGTCGTCAAGCAGGACGGCGACCCGGGTCTCGCCCTCGCCGATCACCAGGGCTTCGCACTGGCTCATCCGCTGGTCGAGCAGGATCTCGGCCGGCATGGCTTTCGCCTGGTGGCCGCCGAGCATGAGCATGATGTCGCGGTCGAGGCGCTCGGCAATCCGTGCGCTGATCTCGTACGTCGGCGCCAGCAGGTTGAACCCGACCCACCGCGGCGCGGCTGCGTTCACCAGGCGGCCAGTCTGTTCAACGCCGAGCCCGTGCGCCTCGGCGTCGAGCACGCCGACGTTGAAACCCTTCGCGGCCGCGTAGGTGGCGATATAGGCCATGCCGAGCACGGGCAACGTGAAGTCATTCACCCGCGGGCGCTCGTCGTAGTCGCGCAACGGCGCGTTGACGAACAGCAGATCGATCTTTCGGCGGAGATCGGCGCCGGCGATCAGGTCAGAGAGCAACTCCGGTTGCATGTCGAACTCCCCAAGCGAGGGTGAGCAGCGTCCACTCGGACAACTGCGCGCCGGCCATCGCTTGCCACACCCGCCCGAACTCAGGTTCGGGTTTCGGCCAGTCGACCGAAGGGGCGAGCTTGCCCGCCCAGGTGCGCACCGCAAGGTCAGCGAAGGGATAGAGGCTGTAGTCGTTGGTGACGTCGGCGACCGCGGCGCCGGCCGTCCACGGGCCGATCCGACGCACGCCCTGCACCGCGGCGACGAGCTGCTCGCCCGTCATATCCGTCCAGTCCTCGGCAGCCTTGAGGCTTGCCTCGGCGGCCGAACGCAGGGCGCCGCGAAAGAACTTCATGCGCAGCACGTCGAACTCAGCGTCGGACAAGGCGAGCACAGTCTCAGGCGAGGGGAACAACCACGCCGGACCGGCCGCGGTGTCGTACCGCTCGCCGTAGGCTTCGCAGAACCGGCGGTAGTTCTCGCGCGCGGTCCCGGCCTTGATCACCTGGCGGGTAACCGCCGTGCCGAGCGCTTCCCACACATCCGAAGTCCGCACGCGCGCGACCGGGCCATCGGTCCGCAGCGGCTCGCACACCGTCGCGTCGCCCACCAGTGTTCGCGGGTCGATCGTGTCGACGACCGGGGCGACGTCCGTGTCGCCAGCAAGCCGAACGACGTCGACCAGATGCCCGCCGGCAGGCTCCGGCGTACAGATCACCGACCACACCGAGCCAGCCGACCGGAGCACACGCCGAGCGCACCCGTCGTCGCCACGCAGCCATCCGGGGTGGTCAAGCATCATGTTCGGTTGCGGCACGTTCGGCCCTTCTCGTGTTGGTAACCGGCATTCTCGCGCGGGCGGTGCTCGCGCGACGTCGCACCGTGTGCCTGTCATGCGACGAGCTCAAGCTGTCCGCTCACGCTCTCGAATTCGTCGTCGCCAAACCACTTGATGGCAGCAAATTCGACAGTTTTTTCACTTTTCAGGTGGAAGTATTCGAGATACGGGCGCACCAGACTCGAACCACTTGGGAAGTCGTCGTTAACGTCCAAGCCAAGTCCGTATTGGTCAATGATGTCATCGGCGACTGGCACATAGACTATTTCCCCAACATCGACACGGCCAATATCGACATAACGTTCCCCCTTATCGACATCGACACCGAGTGCGTGCCGCCCCGTGCTCGATGAGAAAACATAGACGCGCAGAAAAAGAGCAACCAACACCATGAGCGTAAGACTGATAACCGCGCCAGCAATAGTCACAAAAGACATAAGAGCCCCACAGTCTGAATTCGAGTAGCACTACGAATGGACTTCGGTCCGGGCACCAGGCGGTAGCCAAAGCGTTCCCGGAGTCGGAATCACCAGCCTTGGGGCGACGGGATTAGCCGGGTGCGGAAGGCGGAAAATCAGTTCGTCGACAACCTCGACCACCGACCCATCCTTGTACCAGACGTAGTCTTTGCGCTCGAGCAAGTCGACGCCGTCCGCAAGCCGCCGCCTACACGCGGTCGCGTCATCCTCACCCCTGACGATAACCTCGTCCATATACGGTTCTTCCCAGCCCTGCGAGAACAACATCATTTCCGGCTGCCCCGGCGAACCGGCAAGGCTAAAGGCCCGAAAGTTGCGGGAGACCAACTCTTTAAGAGCATCTTCACTCGTCCACATGATTTTCTCCCTTAAGTGCAACTACGTACACGCCTGCCGACAGGTTGAGTGCCTGCCAAGCGATACGGTGCAACTTGACCGCCGGAATTCCGACGAGGATCGCACTAGCCGACAAGGTTGCCACCAGAACGACACGTGAATAGTCACCAAGAATGGCAACGATGGAAGCTATAAAGAAAAGGACGCCAAGCGTAAATAGCTTGCCGAAACTTGTCGCCCACCGGTAGGCAACCCGAAATGGCCGACTTTCGTCGGTAAGTTCGCGCCATACCATCACCCGGTCACGCTCAGGAATTGACGCCGCCGCGTGCGCGAAAACCTCACCAGTCGTTGCAACCTTCTGGCGAGCGGCCGCAGCGTTGGAGCGTGGCGGATGCGGAGGGCCGAGGGGCTTTCTCTCCGCACCCGCCACGAATTCGAGGGGATCGCCGGACATGCCTGCCGGCTTCCGGCCGTTACGCGACTTGGCCGACCGCTGCTCGTCGAGAAAGCGTGCACGGTGCCGGCGAACGTGACGTAGATACGGGACCAAGGCGGCAACCACAGCAGCGCCAGCCACGGCCCCGATCACGGCGCGCACGGCAACCTCGCCGGCGCTCACGCGGCGACCCCATCAAGCAGGGCCGCAACGTAGCGCGACGTGGCGTTGTTACCGTGAGCTACCTCGTACATGCACTGAGCGTCCGCCGTAGACGGTCCGCAGAAAACGACAACGACGCATGAGATCCGGCAGGTACAGCGCCTTAACGCCGGATTCCATACATCATCCGTATGGAATCCGCGACATAGCGTGGTCAGTCCCATACACTGCGCGGTGGACGATGAACGAGGGGTGACCACGGTGCGGAGAGCAGCGCGAACCTGTGAAGCGTGCAGCGCACGACTGGCTCGCGACCGCGTAAGCGACTACTGCGGCTCCTGTACTCGTCGGCTCATCTCCCACGTGGCGCAACCCCAGCCCGAACCGTTCTGGGAAGCGGACAGCATCCGCACCGCGCTCAAGGCGCGTCACTTCGGCTGGTTCTTCGCGGCCTACCGCCAAGAACACAAGCCCCGCGTCTCACAAGCCGCGCTCGGCCTGTGGCTCGGTCTCACGCAAGCGCAGGTGAGCCGCCTCGAGGCTCCCGACGCCAAACCTCCGAGCGATCTGCACAAGCTCGAGCGGTGGGCAAGGGCTCTACACGTGCCGCGCTCGCTGCTCTGGTTCAGCGTTTCCCATACGCCCGAAGAATCGGCCGAGCCGACAGTCGCGGTTAGCCTCGGTGACGTGCAACGGCGACAGTTCTTCAAGACCGCAAGCGTAGGTGTCACAGCGATTGGCGCGTCCCTGCTCGGCTCGGCTCCGGCGGCCGCGTCCGCATCGGCCAAGCCCAGAAGCACCGACGCCGAGATCGTCCGTCATATGACGGAGACGTTCCGCCAGCTCGACAACCGGTTCGGTGGCGGACACAGCCGCGGAACGACCACGATCACCAGCTACTTGACCTCAAGCGTGACGCCGATGCTGAACGACACCAGCAGGACGACAGCCGCTCGAAACGAACTGTTCGCCGCCGCCGCTGAGCTGCACCAGGTCGCGGGGTGGAGCGCTTACGACGTCGGTAACGCAGCGGACGGGCAACGGCACTTGCGCGACGCGTTGAAGCTGTCGCAGGACGCCGGCGACGATGCGCTCGAGGCCGAGATGCTCGCCGCCATGTCGCACCACGCGGCGTTCAACCGGTCCCGCGACGTCGCGGTCGACATGGCGCTCGCGTCTAGGCGAACGGCGAAGCGTTCCGGCCTGGTCGCGTTGCAAGCCGAGGCGGCCGTGTTGGAAGCTCACGGCCAGGCACTCAAGGGCAACACCGGGGCGTGCTTCGCGGCGCTCGGTGAGGCCGAACGGGCTTTCGAGCGGTTCGTGCCTAATTCCGGGCCGGCTTGGCTGAGCTACTTCGACAACGCCTACTTGTCGGCCAAGTTCGCGCATACCTTCCGCGACCTCGGCCACCTCGCGGAAGCTGAGCAGTTCGCCCGTCGGTCGCTCACCATGAGCGACGGGTACGACCGCGGCCGGTTGTTCAACACCGCACTTCTCTCGTCCATCCTGGCCGGCCAAGGCCGCGTTGAGGAAGCGTGTGCCGAGGCGGCGAAAGCAGTGCGGATGAGCGAGAACGTTCGGTCGATCAGAGGTGGCGCCTATCTCGCTGACGTCGGCCGGCGTCTTGCTCCGCACCAGACCGACCGCCGAGTCGTGGCCGTCTACGCACAGATGAAGGCCGTAGGCGTTCCTACGCCGGCGTAGTGCTCAACGGTAGAAGGCGAGGATGTGCAGTAGGGCGACCTGAGATGCCGCACCGACAATCTCGCCCTTCAAGATCCGGTCTCGGACTGTGTCGAGGGGAATCCAAGCGACCCGCTCGGCCTCGTTGATATCCGCGGGCTCACCGATGTACTCGGATCGTCGAGCCACGTACAGCCGGTTCTCGGCGTCCGCGCTGCCGACGATGGGTTGCAGCAATCCGAGCGGCTCGACGTCGAGCGGGCGCCAGCCGGTCTCTTCCTCGACCTCGCGCGCGGCGGTCAATGCGGGATCTTCGTCCGGGTTGACGTAGCCGCCGGGCAGCTCCCACACCCACCGGTCGATGATGAAACGGTGCCGCCACAGCATGAGCACCCGGTCTTGATCGTCGAGAACGGCCATCATCGCGGCCGGGCGAATGCGGAACACCCATTGCTCGAACTTCACGCCGTCGGGCAGTTCCACCGAGGCGATGCTCACGCAGTCTCGCCGTGTGTCGTCGACGAGGCGCTCGCCGTGGATCTTCCAGCGCGTCAGCTCATACCCGTTGGGTTCCGTAGCCACGTGGGTAGATGCTACGGCGGACCTTCGGCGCCGCAGTGTGAGCTAGCTGACCGAGTCGGGTTCAGGAGGACGGCGAGCCGGTCGCGTTGCTCGGAGCTAAGCGGAGGCGCCTCGGCGACAAGCCGGTCGATGTGCTCGTCGACCTCGGCGCGCTCCGCCGTCTGCGTGCTGCTCGTCATACATCGACGATCACACGCGAGGTGTCACGCCGCGGCGCGCTCTTTCCATTCGGTCCGCACCGTCTCGGGCGAGAAGTACAAGCCTTTCGCGTGACGACCAGGCGGGCTCTTGAGCACGGTCACCGAGACCATCGTGTCGAGGATGGCTCGGCGCCGACCGATGCTGAGCCCGTCGGACCGGTCCGGCTTGGTGCCGAACCAGACGTCGGCGACGTTCGGCGCGCCGGCAACACCGGCGAGCGGGTCGACCTGCGCCGCGGCGATGATGTCACGCTCGATTGCCTCAAGCCGATCACGCGATTTGCGCGTGCCGGTACGCAACTGCGCCCCGGTGATCGCGCCCTCGGCGAACATCGCCGAGAGCTCGTCGAGTCGCTGGCGCAGCACGTTCGCCTCGTTGTGCATTGCGACCGTATCGACCTCTTGTGCTCGATCGCTCGCGACAAGGAGGTCGCGTGCATCCGGCTGTGAGAGACGGGCGACGAGCAGCCTCTCGACGAAGTTGTCGAGCGACTCAGCGTGCCGGACGACGTGCCGGGTCCCGTTCTTCGGGTGTGGGCTGCCGCACTTATACCCGCGGTAGTCGGAGCGCGCACCACGCCCGATCTTCATTCCTGGCCACTCACACACGCCACAGATGTAGAGGCCAGTACCGAGCCACTTCACACGGTTGTTTCCGGCGTTCGTGAGCCGTCTGGGGTCCGTAAGCAGCGCACGGAGCGCGTACCAGGTGTCCACGGGCACGATGGGCGCCCAGACGGCTTTACCGACGATCTCACCGCGGTAGACCGAGAGACCGGCGTTCCGGGGTCGTAGAAGCATGTCCCGATAACCAGGGGTATCCCATTTGTTGCCTTGCGAGGTCAAGACGCCCCGCCTGTTCGCATCCATGACGAGGCCGCGAACGCTGCCGCCCGCGAGCACGGTCTCGGTCCCCGAGATGATCTCGGCCGCTTCTTCATAGCGGACGGTCTCGCCGTCCGGCTCGAAGCCGAACGGCCGCAACCCGCCGTTGTACTGGCCGTTCATGGCGTTCTGGTGCATCGCAGCACGGATGCGATCCGCCTTGTGTTCGCTCTCAAAGCGGGCAACGGCGCCAAGCTGACGCGCCACCATTCGCCCTGCGGGTGTCGACAGGTCGAGATGTCCCGCCTTGACTGTGTACGTCATGCACCCGACCGGCTCACACACCGCGATGTAGTGCTCAAGTTCGACGGGGGATCGGTGAAGCCGGTCAGTGTGCCAAGCCGTCACCGCTGTACCGCGCTGCTGCGCGACGTCATCAAGCATCTGGAGGTAGTCCGGACGCTTCTTGCCCGAGTAGGCCGAGATGTCGTTATCGGCGTAGACGCCGGCGAGTCTCAGCCCGAGACGCTCGAACAGGTCGCATTGGTCTTCAAGCTGGCGGACTACGCCCATACCCGCGCCGACTCGGTCCATGGAGATCCGCGCGTACATGAAACTCGGTTTGCCGTCGCGCTTCGCCAGGGCGAACAGGCGGTCGAGCAGCGAGTCGGGCAAGGTCATCTTTGGGGGAAGTCGGAGAGCCATGTGCCCAGGTATGTCATCAAAGTGGCACCGGGAAACCGGCGCCCGACGTGTACCTGAGGGCGGCCGAGCTACTGGGCGTCGAGCCGAAGAACTGCGCGGCCGTGGAGGACACGACGAACGGGCTTCGCGCGGCGCTGGCCGCGGGGATGACGGTGTACGCGGTGCCGAATCCGCACTTTCCGCCGGATCCGGCGGTGCTGGCGGAGACGACGGTGGTCGGGTCGATCACGGACCTGCCGGCGGCCCTTCAGGACGCGAAGGCCTGAAGGCGGGGTCGGTCGCCGGTCGCGTGACCCTGCCTTCCGATGCAAGGAACGGTCCGTTCCTTGCGAAATTTGCAAGTAACGGACCGTTCATGGCGCGCTACTGGAGGGTCACGCCTCGCCGGCGATGAACTTCTCCACCTCGTCGCGGGCGGTGGCGTCGTCGTACTGCTCCGGCGGCGACTTCATGAAGTACGAGGAAGCCGACAGGATGGGGCCGCCGATGCCGCGGTCCTTCGCGATCTTCGCGGCGCGCACGGCGTCGATGATGATGCCCGCCGAGTTCGGCGAGTCCCACACCTCGAGCTTGTACTCCAGGTTCAGCGGCACGTCGCCGAAGGCGCGGCCCTCGAGCCGGACGTAGGCCCACTTGCGGTCGTCGAGCCACTGCACGTAGTCGGACGGCCCGATGTGGACGTTGCCCTTGCCGAGTTCGCGGTCGACCTGCGACGTGACCGACTGGGTCTTCGAGATCTTCTTCGACTCGAGCCGCTCCAGCTCCTTCATGTTCAGGAAGTCCATGTTCCCGCCCACGTTGAGCTGCATCGTCCGGTCGAGCTGGACGCCGCGGTCTTCGAACAGCTTCGCCAGCACACGGTGGGTGATGGTGGCGCCGACCTGGGACTTGATGTCGTCGCCGACGATCGGGACACCGGCCGCGCGGAACTTCTCCGCCCACTCGGGGTCGGAGGCGATGAACACCGGCAGCGCGTTGACGAACGCCACACCGGCGTCGATGCACGCCTGTGCGTAGAACTTGTCGGCCTCTTCGGAACCCACCGGCAGGTACGAGACGAGCACGTCGACCTCGGCCTCGCGCAGTGCCGCGACGATGTCGACCGGGGTCTCGTCGGACTCCTCGATGGTCTCGCGATAGAAGCGGCCGAGTCCGTCGTAGGTGTGGCCGCGCTGCACGGTGACGCCCAGCGGCGGCACGTCGGCGATCTTGATGGTGTTGTTCTCGCTGGCGAAGATCGCCTCGGACAGGTCGCGGCTGACCTTCTTGGCGTCCACGTCGAACGCGGCGACGAACTCGATGTCGCGGACGTGGTACTCGCCGAACGCGACATGCATCAGACCGGGCACGCGCGTGCCGGCATCCGCGTCGCGGTAGTACTGAACGCCCTGGACCAGCGAGGCCGCGCAGTTGCCGACGCCCACGATGGCCACCCGAACGCGGCGGTTCTCGCCCATGCCGGTTTCTCCTTCATTAGTTCAACAGTTGTAGGTAGTGCGCAGCGAGCACTCCAGAGCGCCTCAGGTCTCCGGTCCACGCTGCTCGGCCTGTTCGTGCGCGATGAGCTCGTTGAGCCAGCGCACCTCCCGCTCACTGGACTCCAGCCCGAGCCGGTGCAGTTCACGGGTGTAGCGGTCGATCTTCTCCTCGGCACGCGCCATTGCCGTCCGAAGCCCTTCTCGGCGTTCCTCGACCCGACGACGACGGCCTTCCAGGATTCGCATCCTGACGTCGGCCGGTGTCCTCGAAAAGAACGCCAGGTGGACGCCGAAGCCCTCGTCGTCCCACGTCTGCGGCCCGGCGTCACCGAGCAGTTCGGCGAACCGTTCCTTGCCCTCGGCGGTGAGCTTGTACACGCGCTTGCCCCGGCGTGCCCATGCCCGGTCTTCCACCTCTTCGAGTTCCTCGACGAGGTAACCGGCGCGGAGCAGCCGACGCAAGGTCGGATACAGCGAGCCGTACGAGAACGTCCGGAACATCCCGAGCGTCTCATGCAAACGTTTGCGCAGCACGTAACCGTGCATGGGGGTCTCGTGCAACAGCCCCAAGATCGCGAGCTCGAGCACACCGCACCCCCTTCCGGGAACAAACCGCGACCGGTCGCGTTGGCCACCGAGACCGGCTCGGTCAACCTACCGGCCCACTATATCGCGCCGATACATCGAAGTGGCGTAGCTAACCCCGATCGGGTAGCCGGAAATCCGGCCGAAATTCATCGGAGAGTTATCTAATCTTCGGCGTGTCCGAGCGCGCACGGACCGTCCCGCCGACAACAGGGCGTGGACCACACAGCAAGAGCCCGTACTCTGTTGACGTGCGAAACCAGCGGCAGGTCGTGGACTACGCCTTACAGCGGCGCTCGCTGCTGAAGGGCGTCCACTCCGGACGGGTCGGCACATACGACGTCTGCGACGCGGGCCCGTACCTCCTGCGGGCCGCGAAATTCCACGGACGACCAGGTGAGCAGGACTGCCCGGTCTGTCATCGGGAGGAACTGACCCTGGTGTCCTGGGTGTACGGCGACGAGCTCAAGCACGCCGCCGGATCGGCCAAGACGCCCGAAGAACTGATGCGGATGGATGGGCTCTTCGCGGAGTTCACCGTCTACGAGGTCGAGGTCTGCGGGAGCTGTCACTGGAACCACCTGGTGCGCTCCTACGTCCTCGGAACAGGAGATCCGGGAACCACCCGGCCACGGACCCGGTCGCAGAGGACAGCGGGTCGGTGACAGGTATCGAAAACGCAGTTGAGCACAGAGCGGCGTTCCCCGAAGCGCCGGTCTGGGAGGCCCATTCGTGAACGACGACCGCAACCGCTCCTGGCCAGGCCAGGAGCCTGATGCACCTCGCCGTGCCCAATGGCCGGGCGAAGCCGACGAACCCGGCTGGCCGAGCGAAGAACCCCAGCGCCGTCCCCAGCGCCGGACACCTCCCAACGGCACTCCCCGCTCGACCCCGCCACGCTCAGCGAATCAGCCGAACCCGCCGAAACCGCGGTGGCCGGGTGGTGACGGCGGCGGGCCCGAGTGGCCGTCCGACAACGACGCGGGCGAACCGCGCCGTCCCGCGGCCCCGCGCCGCCCCAACGGCATGCCCCCGCGCAGGCAGGGACCCCCGCCGCCGGTGCCTGCCGGAGGCCCCGCCGGTGACCGGCATTCCCCTCAGGGCGCGGCCGGCCACCGCCCGCCGCCGCCTCCGCCCGGCAACCGCCGTCCCCCGGCTCCCGCCGATCAGCCGACCGCGCTGGTCCGGCCGGTCGAACCCGAGCAGTACGAGCGTGAGCCGGACCTCATCACGCATCACGCGCACAACGGCACCGAAGACCCGTATGACGATCGTCACGAAAGCGCCGCCCTCGGCGCCGAGGGCGATGACCCCTACGACGTGGACGACGGGGCGCCCGCCGAAGACGAAGAGGACGACAAGAAGGTCCTCACGCCGAAGCAGCGCAAGAAGCGACGCTGGCGGATCATCCGCCGCGTCCTCTACGCGATGTTCGGCCTGTTCGTCGTGGTGCCCGCGATCGCCTTCGTCATCACCTACTTCCTGGTGGACGTCCCGACGCAGGAAAGCGTCGCGAGCCTGCAGAGCCAGCCGATCACGTTGATGTACGCCGACGGCAGCCCGATGGGCAAGATCGCGCCCGCCAGCGGCGGCAGCCGGTACCTGCTGAAGCCCGGCGATATCCCGGATTCGGTCAAGAAGGCCGTGTACGCCGCCGAGGACTCGTCGTTCGAAACCAACTCCGGCTTCGACGTCGGCGGCATCCTGCGCGCGGTCTACAACAACGTCACCGGCGGCCAGGGCGGCGGTTCGACGATCTCCCAGCAGTACATCAAGAAGGCCACCGCCAACGAGGCGCCGACGCTCACCCGTAAATGGACCGAGCTGGCCAAATCCTTCAAGATGAACAACCAGATGTCCAAAGAGGAGATCATCACCGCCTACCTCAACACCATCTACTTCGGCCGCGGCGCGAACGGCATCGAAGCGGCCGCCCAGGCCTACTTCAAGAAGCCCGCGAAAGAGCTCACCTCCACCGAGGCCGCTCTGCTCGGTGGCCTGATCCAGGGCCCGAGCAAGTCCGAGAACGACGCGTACGCGCAGCGACGCTGGAACTTCGTGATGGACCAGATGGTGGCGAACAAGTGGCTCGACCCGGGTGAACGCGCCGCCGCGCAGTTCCCGAAGCCGATCCCGAAAGCGCAGGCGAAGGCCGACGACGCCGGGACGCTGAGCCTGCACATCCGCAACCGCGTGATCGACGAACTCGAAGCCCGCGGCTACGACCAGGACCGCCTGCATCAGGGTGGCTTCAAGGTCACCACGACGATCGACCCCAAGGCGCAGAAGATGGCCGAGGAGTCCGTCGCCGAGGGGATGAAGGGCCAGACGGACGAGAACATCCTGAACGCGCTGGTCGCGATAGACCCCAAGACCGGCGGCGTGGTCGCGTACTGGGGTGGCCCGGACTGGACGAAGAACGCGCAGGGCCAGGACGTCCAGGCCATCGACTGGGCGAACGTGCCGCACAACCCCGGATCGGCGTTCAAGGCCTTCGACCTGACCGCGTTCCTCAAGATGGGCAAGGGGCTCGGCGAGACCTTCGACGGCTCCAACAACCGCAAGTTCGACGGTCGCACGATCCGGAACGCGGGCGAGAGCTCCAACTGCGGCACCCAGTGCACGGTCGCCGAGGCGATGAAGGTCTCCGCGAACACCGTGTTCTACGACATGGTCCGCAATGAGACGAAGGTCGACCCGGTGGCGAAGGCCGCGAAGGAAGCCGGCGTGATGGTGGAGGCCGACGGTGGCAAGGCGAAGTTGAGCCCCGACATCAACATCGCGCTCGGCGGTGGTGGCACGGTCACCACCGCGGAGGACATGGCGGCCGGTTTCGCCACGTTCGCCGGTGAAGGTGTCCGGCAGAAGCAGCACTTCGTCGCGAAGCTGACCAACTCCGAGGACGAGGTCGAGTTCGACGAAACGGCTCCCAAGGGAGCACCCGCCTTCAGTGACGACGCCGACAAGAGCAAGCAGATCGCCGGCAACGTCACCGACGCGCTCGAAGAGGTCATCCCGTACTCGAGGCTCAAATGCCCGAAGGGTCACGAGTGCGCGGGCAAGACCGGGACGCAGCAGTACGACTTCAAGGAAACCGACCCGGCGAGTTACCGCGACCGCAACGCGCAGACCTGGATGGTGGGCTACACGCCGAGCATCTCGACCTCGGTGTGGGTCGGCGGCGACGGCAACAAGCCGCTGCACGACAAAAGCGGCAAGCCGATCTACGGCCGGACGATCGCCGGTCCGATCTGGGAAGACTTCATGTCCCGGTACATGACCGGCAAGCCGTCGGAGAAGTTCGAGAGCGTCAGACCGATCGGCAAGGACGCGCGCTACGTGCCGCGCACGACGGCCCAAAAGCCGCCGGAGACGTCGACGCCGCCCGAGACGCCCACGACCACCCCGACTCCGACGACGACGCCCACCACGCCGACGGAGACGACGGAAACCGGTGGCTGGCCGACGAAGCCGACCAAGCCCACCAAACCGACGAGGCCGGGGCCGGGGACTACGGATCCGCTGTTCCCGAACGCCGAAGACCCGTGATGACCGGGTGGAACGCATGAACGAAGGTGTGCCGGGCGGTCGCCCGGCACACCTTTTTTCTTCGCGCCGGTGAACCTGAACCGATCCCATACGTCTTGACTACAAGGAGACCTGCGACCGCAGGACCGCGCTCACCCACGGAAGGTTCGGAGGACGTCCAGTGAACGACGATCCCCACGGCGGATGGCCAGGTCAGGACCCTGACCCCGCACGTCGTCCGCAACGCCCGGCCGGACCGCCCCGCCGCCCCGCCGGACCGCCTCCGGGATACGGGCAGCAGCAGGGACCCGGTCGGCAGGGCCCAGGGCAGGCACCGTGGCAACGGCAGGGCGGGCCTCAGCAGCAGCCGCCCCCACCGCCGCCGCGGCGTTCGCAGCGGCCACCGGTCGCGCCGCAGCACGAGCCGGACCTCATCACCCATCACGAGCACAACGGCACCGTCGATCATGGCGGTCGTGGCTATGAAGAGCCGTACGAGGACGAGCAGTACGCCCCGGAGACCGACGAGAACGGGAAGCCGATCCTCACCCCGGCGCAGCGCAAGAAGCGCCGGTGGAGACGCATCCGGCGAGTGCTGCTCGCGCTGTTCGGCCTGTTCGTCGTCATCCCGGCGATCGCGTTCGTGATCACCTACTTCGCCGTCGACGTCCCGTCGCCGCAGGCCATCGCGGCCACGCAGGGCCAGGCGGTGACGTACTACTACGCCGACAACACCGAGATGGGCAAGGACGTCCCCAAGGGCGGCAACCGGCAGATCCTGACGCCGGAGCAGATCCCGGACATCGTCAAGAAGGCCGTCATCGCCACCGAGGACGCCTCCTTCGAGACGAACTCGGGCTTCGACGTCGGCGGCATCCTGCGCGCGGTCTACAACCAGGTGACCGCGGGCAAGGGCGGTGGTTCGACCATTTCCCAGCAGTACATCAAGGTCGCCAGCGGGGACGACGAATCGTCGCTCGCCCGTAAATGGGCCGAGCTCGCCAAATCCTTCAAAATGAACCAGACGTACGATAAGAAGGACATCATCTCGGCGTATCTGAACATCATCTACTTCGGTCGTGGCGCGTACGGGATCGAATCGGCCGCGCAGGCGTTCTTCGCCAAGCCCGCCGGTGAGCTGAACGCGTCCGAGGCGGCGCTGCTCGCGGGCCTCATCCAGCAGCCGGGCCGTTCGGAGAACGAGAAGGTCGCGAACGAACGCTGGAACGTGGCGCTGAACCGCATGGTGCAGAACGGTTTCCTCTCCGCCGCGGACCGCGCGAACCTGCAGTTCCCGACGCCGGTGCCGCAGGCCGACAAGGAGCAGGCCGGCGTGGTCAACCCGTTCATCCGCGACAAGGTCAAGGACGAGCTCGCCGCGAACGGCATCACCGCCGACGTCTACTACCGGCGCGGCTACAAGGTCTACACGACCATCGACCCGAAGGCGCAGGCCGCGGCCGAGCAGGCGGTGGCCGAAGGGATGAAGGGCCAGACCGACGAGAACCTGCTCAACGCGCTCGTCGCGATCGACCCCAAGACCGGCGGGGTGAAGGCGTACTACGGTGGCCCGTCCATCGTGAAGGGGCCCGACGGCAAAGACCAAAAGGGCCGCGACTGGGCGAATACGCCGCAGAACCCCGGATCGTCGATGAAGCCGTTCGACCTCACCGCGTACCTGCAGCTGGGCAAGGGCGGCATCAACTCGACGTTCGACGGCTCCAACAACCGGCAGTTCGGGAAACAGACGATCCGGAACGCCGGTCCCGGCAGCTCGTGTTCGGCGCAGTGCACGGTGTCCGAAGCAATGCAGCGCTCCGCGAACACGGTGTTCTACGACATGGTCGTGAACGTGACCAAGCCAGCGCCGGTGGCACAGGCCGCCAAGGACGCCGGGATCAAACCCGCCCCCGAGGGCGCCTCCGAACTGTTCGCCGACAACAACATCGCGCTCGGTGGTGGCAAGACGGCCGTCAGCCCGGAGGACATGGCCGCCGCGTACGCGACCTTCGCGGGCGATGGCCAGCGGCGGACCAGGCACTTCGTCGCCAAGGTGACCAACTCGCAGGACGAAGCCGCGTACTCCGCTCCGGAAGAGGCGAAGCCCGCCTTCTCCGGCGACGCCGACAAGAGCAAGCAGATCGCCGGTAACGTCACCGAATCGCTCAAGGGTGTCATCCCGTTCTCGAAGCTCAAGTGCCCCAACGGCCATGAGTGCGCGGGCAAGACGGGAACCCAGCAGCACACCTACCGGCCCGGCGAGCCCGCGTCGGCGAAGGACTCCAACTCGCAGACCTGGATGGTCGGCTACACGCCGTCGATCTCGGCCGCGGTGTGGGTCGGCGGCGACGGTGACAAGCCGCTGAAGGGCAAGAACGGCAAGGCGATCTTCGGTTCGACGATCGCCGGGCCGATCTGGCAGAAGTTCATCTCCCTGTACCTGAACGGGAAACCGGGAGAGCGCTTCGGCAAGGTCAAGATCATCGGCGGGGACGACAACAACACCGTCCCGTCGACGCAGACCCCGCCGGGCGAGGACGAGGGTTCGACCGAGACCGGCACGCCGTCGACCGGACCGTCGACCGCGCCTTCGTCTTCGCGGAACGAGGAAGAACAGCCGCCCAGCTCGCGGAACCCACCTCCGTCCAGTGAGAACAACGGCGGCGAAGAAGGCGGCAACAACGGTCCCGGCCGCGGGGGCGGCAGAGGCGACAACGAATAGCCGAAGTACATGAAGGCCCCCTTCCTTGCGCTAGACGCAACGAAGGGGGCCTTCATGTACTTGCGAGAGCCTAGAGGGTGACGACGCGCCGTTCGGCACCGGAAAGGTGAGCGGCTTCGATGACCCGGAGCGCCTCGACGGCGGAGGCGGGATCGACCGGGAAAGCACCCTTGCCGAGCAGCGCGTCACGCACCTGCGCGTAGAAGTCCTCGTAGCGGCCGACCTCGGTGGGCACGGTTTCGACGTCGTCGTTCACACCGAGCACGCCGGCGTCCGACGACGGTTCGACGCCCCAGCCGGGGTCGCCCGGGCGCAGCCCGTCCTTGATCTGCGGTTCCTGGACGTCGAGGCCGTACTTGGTGAAGGTCGCCTTGTCGCCGAGCACGCGGAATCGCGGGTTCCGGGTCCCCGCGAGCGCGGACGCCCACAGGTGCGAGCGCACGCCGTTGGTGTGCTGGACGGCGACGAAGACGTCGTCGTCGACCGACACCCCGGCACGGCGCTTGTCGACCTCCGCGTAGACCTCGGCGACCGGGCCGAACAGGTGCAGTGCCTGGTCGACGATATGCGCGCCGAGGTCGTAAAGCAGCCCACCCGCCTCGGCGGGATCGCCGAGCTCGCGCCAGTTTTCCCGCGGCTTCGGCACCCAGCGGTCGTAGCGCGACTCGAAGCGGAAGACGTCGCCGAGGCGGCCCGCGTCGAGGACCTTCCGGATGGTGAGGAAGTCCGAGTCGAACCGCCGGTTCTGGAACACCGTGAGGCCGACGCCCTTGGCCTTCGCCGCTTCGACGACCTTCGCAGCCTCGGCCGCTGTCGGCGCGAAGGGCTTGTCGACGACGACGGGCAGTCCTGCCTCGATCGCCCAAAGCGCGAGCGGGACGTGCGTGCGGTTCGGCGTGCTGACGACGACCAGGTCCAGCTCGCCGGCCTTCGCGAACAACGCGTCCGCGTCCGGCAGCACGTCGGCGTCCGGATGATCGGCGCCTGCCTGCGCCACCCTGTCCGGGTTCGAGGTGACGATGGCGGCCGGGGTCAGCCCCGGTGTCGCGTTGACCAACGGGGCGTGGAAGACGCGCCCGCCGGTGCCGTATCCGAAGATCCCCACTCGCAAGTCAGCCATGAGGCCATTAAACAACACTGTTGCGTAATCGGCCAGTCATGGCAGGATGCGCGCTATGCCGGAGACCGGGGTCAATCTGCGCGGCCTGCGCCAGCACAACCGGGCGCTGCTGCTCACGCACATTCTGCGCGCGGGTGGCCTCAGCCGGGTCGAACTCGCCGAACGCACCCGGCTCACGCAGCAGGCCGTCTCGAAGATCGTCCCCGAACTGCTCGAAGCCGGCCTGCTGGAGGAAGAACGCCAGCCCGCGTCCGGGGTCGGCAAACCGCGCACACTGCTGCGCGTCCGAGCGGACGCCCGGTACGCGCTCGGCGCCCAGCTCGACCGGGACTCGTTCCGAGTGCTCAGGACCGACCTGACCGGGAAGATCGTCGCGTCGCGCGGCGGGCCACTGTCACCCGGATTCACCCCCGACCAGGCAGTTTCCGCCCTGGGCGAAGCGACCGAAGCGCTGCTCGACGGTGTCGAGCGTGAACGCGTCCTCGGCCTCGGCGTCGGCTCCGTCGGCCCGCTCGACCACCGCGAAGGAGTGGTCCGCGACGCCACGAACATGCCGGGCTGGCACCACGTCCCCCTGCGCGACCTGCTCGCGAAGCGCACCGGATTGCCCGTGCGGCTCGACAAGAACACCAACGCCGCCGCCTTCGCCCAGCAGTGGACCGGCGGCGACCAGACCGCGACCGCCGTCGTGCTCGTCGGCACCGGGATCGGCGTCGGCCTGCTGATCGACGGCAGGCTGTACCGCGGGCCGCGGACCAACGCGGGCGAGTTCGGGCACACCACGCTCGCCTTCGACGGACCACCCTGCGCGTGCGGCCGCCGCGGCTGCGTCGAAGTGCTGCACAACGCGGCGGCGACCACGGAGGAAGCGGCGGAACTGCTGGGGATCGGGCTCGCCGACCTCGTCCAGGTGCTCGACCTCGAACGGATCGTGCTGACCGGACGTTCGATCCGCGCGGAACCCGAGTTGTACCGCGACACGGTCGCCGCGCGACTGCGGGAACTCCTGCCGTTGCCGCACTGGCAACGAATCCAGGTCGATCTCGACGAGATGGGCGACGACGTCGTCGCGTTCGGCGCGGCCGCCGAGGTGCTGGGCGGGTTCTACGACAGCGGCGACGGCGTTTTCGCGTGATCAGACGGACGACACACGAGTCACCTGCCTCGGCACAGGCAGGCCCGAAGCCGCCGAGCGGCGACATCACCGGGCGGTCACCCGGACAGGCGCTAACATCCGCCAGGTGTCCGACCAGACGACCCAGCCCGAGGCTCCGCTCTCCCTCACCCCCGGCGAGCGGGTCATCCCGAGCTGGAACGAACCGCTCGTGGCCGCGGCCACCCGGCCGATCGGCGGCCCGCTCGGCGAGCACGCGGCCGTGGGACGGCACTGGTTCTGGTCGCCGCAGCGGGTCGGGCTGCTGCTGGCCTGTCTCGCGCTGCTGCTCTCGTGGTTCGGCAAGGCGTCCTGCATCCAGCAGTACACCGATGATTCCGGGACCCATCAGCTCGACTGGCGGGCAGGCCGCCCGTTCGTCGCGATGTGTTACTCGGACATCATCCCGCTCTACAGTTCCGAGCGGCTGAACGATCCGGACACCTTCCCGTACGTGACTTCGTGGACCGAAGACGCGGGGACGGCGAAGGAGACCACGCGGTACATGGAGTACCCGGTCGCGACCGGGCTGTTCCAGTGGATCAACGCGAAGCTCACCGAGGCCTGGCTTTCGGTCGCGGAATCGGGCTGGCTACCCGGCGCGCTCCCGGTGGCCGTCTACTTCGACATCTCGGCGCTCTGGCTCGCGCTGGCGTGGCTCGTCACGGTGTGGGCGACCGGCCGATCGCTGAAACGCCGTCCGTGGGACGCCGCACTGGTCGCGATCTCGCCGCTGGTGCTGGTACACGTCTTCACCAACTTCGACGCCATCGCGACCGCCTTCACCGCGACCGCGCTGCTCGCCTGGGCCCGGCGACGGCCCGAGGTCGCGGGCTTCCTGCTCGGCCTCGGCGCGGCGGCGAAGCTGTACCCGCTTTTCCTGCTCATCCCGCTGTTCTTCCTGTGCCTGCGCGCGGGCAAGGTCAGACAGTGGGCGCTGGCCGCCGGGCTCGCCGTCGCGACGTTCGTGGTGGTCAACGTCCCGTTCGCGCTCGCCGCGCCGACCGGCTGGTGGGAGTTCTTCCGCCTCAACACGATGCGCCCGATGGACCCGGACTCGCTCTACAACGTGATCTCCCACCTCTCCGGCTGGGCCGGTTTCGACGGGAAACTCACCGCGGGCCAGACACCGGTCGTGCTCAACGCCGTCGTCGCGGTGCTGTTCGCCGCCGCCTGCGCCGGCATCGGGTACGTCGCGCTGAAGGCGCCGCGCCGTCCGCGGCTCGGCCAGCTCGCGTTCCTCGTGGTGGCCGCGTTCCTGCTGACCAACAAGGTGTGGAGCCCGCAGTACTCGCTGTGGCTGGTGCCGCTGGCGGTGCTCGCGATCCCGCGCTGGCGGCTGCTGCTCGGCTGGATGATCCTCGACGCGCTCGTCTGGGCGCCGCGGATGATGTACTACCTCGGCGTCGACAACAAAGGACTGCCCGAAGACTGGTTCCTCGGCGCCGTCGTCGTCCGCGACCTCGCGGTGGTCGGCCTCTGCGCGCTGGTGATCCGGGAGATCTACCAGCCGCGCAGAGACCCGGTCCGCGCCGCCGGGGACGACGATCCGATCGGCGGTTTCCTCGACGGCGCTCCCGATACGCGCACTGTCAAACGCGCTTCAACACGTCAGGCCCAGGACGTTCCAGCCTGACGTACGCGCCGAAGTCCTCGGCCCCGAAGTCGTCGATTCGCACGACGACGGCCTCGGGCGACGTTTCGACCAGGCGGCAGGCGAACCAGTCCTCGCCGCGTTTGACCGACCAGCGCTCGGCGAGCACGGCCGGCCCCTGGGCCTCCAGCAACGCGACGGAGTCGTCGAAAGCGGCGGGCCCGCCGAGCGGGTAGCCGAAAACGGTCAGTGCCTGCCAACGGGTTTCCGGCGCGGGGACGACGTAGCCGACGTGCTCGCCGTCCTCCGCCCGGTACCCGGTCCGATTCTTCATGCGACCCAGGTTCGACCCTCCCGTGGCGTGAGGGTCAAGCCGATTCAGCGCACGAGGTAGCCGCCCGTGCTCGTTTCGAAGAACGGCACCGGCCCGGTGCAGGGCAGGACGTCCTGTTCGAACGAGCCGTACGCCCAGCTCCAGCCGATCCGGTCGTGGCCGCGCGGCACGTCCCGTACCGAGAAGCCGACGCGGCGGCCGACCAGGTTCACCGGGAACCCGGGGATGTCGGCGCGTTCGATCACGCCGGTCAAGACGGCGAGGTCGCCGTCACGTGAGACGCAGTCGACCTTGCCGTCGAAATCGGCGACGAGCTTCCCGTCCTTGGCCAGGTGATTGACGCGGAACCGGCCCGACGATTTCCCCGGTTCCCCGAAAGCGGCGAAATCGAATCGGACCGGCTCACCCTCGTAACCGGGGAACGTCAGCGGTCCGCCCGCCGATCCGACGACGGTCGCTCCCGGCCCCGGCGCCGCGTTCGCCTGCGTCGCCCCCAGCGTTCCCGCGGCGACGGCGAGCACGGCGACCGCGGCGATCTTCGACTTGATGTTCATGGCTTCCCCTTCGGCACCGGGTGTTTCCCGGTCGAGGTCGAGCCTTTCGCGATCGGCGGGCCCGGCCCTCCCGCCGGGGAGGGAACGACCTCCCGCCTGAGTACCACCGCACGCATCCAGAGGACTGAATGCGGTAGTGGGGGTCAGGCGGAGGCGACGCGCTCCCGTACGTAGGCGATGTCCGCGGCCTGACCGTCGGCCGGGGTCTCGACGATCACGGGCGCGCCCGCCTCGGCCGCGACGGCGGCCAGCACCTCGGGATCGATCGTGCCGTCGCCACCGACGACGTTCGCGTGCCGGTCCCGGGTGGAACCGAACTCGTCACGCGAGTTGTTGAGGTGCACCAGGTCGATCCGGCCGGTGATGGCCTTGACCTTCTTGACCGCCTCAGTCAAGTCCCAGCCCGCCGCGTACGCGTGACAGGTGTCGAAACAGAAACCCGCGCCGAATTCGCCGACCTTGTCCCACAGCCGGGCGATCGTGTCGAGGTCGCGGGTCATCGCGTTGTCGCCGCCCGCGGTGTTCTCGATCAGGATCGGCACGGCGAAGCCGCCCTTTTCCTGTTCACGCTCGAAAAGCTTGCGCCAGTTGACAAGGCCTTCTTCGACGTCTTCGCCCGAACCGACGTGGCCGCCGTGCACGACGAGCCCTTTCGCGCCGATTTCGGCGGCGCCGTTCGCGTGCTGGGTGACGTTCTTCCGCGACGGGATGCGGATGCGATTGTTCATCGACGCCACATTGATCAGATAAGGCGAGTGGATGAACACCTCGACCGGCGATTCCTTGATCGCTTCGCCGTGCGGGTGGGGTTTGGGAGCCTTCCAGCCCTGCGGATCGGAAAGGAAGAACTGGAGGACTTCGGCTTCGCGCTCGGCGACCGCGGTCAGCGGTTCGTCGTCGCGGACATGAGCACCGATTTTCATGTTGGAGGAATCTACGCGGAGCGAAGCTCCTCCGTTGAGGGCGGTGGTGGGGAGGAAGGCGGAATTACCCCCGGGTGATTCCTCCCGGCGCACCCCGGTCGGTCACGCTCGTGGGGTAGCGTGAGCGCGTTCCGTTAAATCGCGTTGGGTCTTGAGGGGCGGAGGACGAACTCGATGGGGAAGACTGCCGGGCGGATCACGGCTTGGGGATTCGCGCTTTCGGTCACGGCCGGACTCGCGTTCCCGATGACCGCGACGGCCACCGAGGAACCGCATCCGACCCTGTCCGGCGAATGCGATGCGACGCTGCAGAACGGAAAGTCCGGCAACGGCCTCGTTCTCGACGCGGCGGCACCGCTCGGTTCGCCCGAGACACTGACGGTCGGCCTGGCCTCGAAGGCCAAGACAGCCGAGGGCCGGAAGCCGCTGCTTTCACTGCCCGTCGGTGACTTGGTCAAGACGACCGGCCTGACCGACAACGCGGTCGGCGACCTCGTCGCGCAGGGTGTCTGCAAGCCCGCGCAGGGCGCGGTGAACGCCGTCGGCAACCTGACGCAAGGTGTCGCCGACGAGCTGCCGATCCCGGAAATCCCCGAACCGCCCAAGCCCGAACCGCCGAACCCGGAACCACCCAAGCCGGAACCCCAACCCCCGACGCCGGAACCCCCGAAGCCGGGGCCGGGACCGGGGCCGGGGCCGGGTCAGCCCGGCGGCCCGGACAGCGAACTCCCGATCCAGACCGGTCCGGGTTCCTCCACCGGCATCGGTGGCGACTCGATCGCCGGCGTGCTCAGCAACGCGGCGCTGCTCCCCGGCAGCTTCGTCCAGGCGCCGGTGATCACCGAGATCGTCCCCGGCGAGGTGCCGCCGCCCACCGTCGACGAGAAGGACACCGGCAGCGCGCAGGCCGTGCAGGCGCCTGCCGCCCCGGCCAAGCTGCCGCTGCTGCTCGCGGTGCTGGCGCTGGCCGTCGTCGCCGCGGCCCTGGTCCGTGCTTGGCTGCGGGGTAAGCCCGCCTGATTCTCACCCTCGGTGACGCCCGCTTCCACTCGAATGCCTGACTCCTTCGAGTGAGCGGGCGTTACTCGTCTCCCTTAGTGTCGTTGTGCCGGTAGGTGACCCCGATGAGGGAGGAGTCGAAGGCATGCGCGAACGGACACGGAGGGCGACCGCCCTGGGTGCGTCGGCCTTCATTCTCGCGGGCTCGGCCGCCCTCGCCATGCCCGGCACGGCCGCCGCCGCCGAGACCAAGACCGCGCCCTGCGGCGGATCGGTGACCGCGAAGCCCGGTGACACGATTCTCGGCAAGACGCCGCTGCTCGGCATTCCCCTCAACCTCGGCCAGGCGGGCCCGGTCTCCGGGGTGCTCACAGGCACGATCAACGCGCTGCTCGGCACGGTCTGCAAGGTGACGGTGACCGTGGTGAACGCCGTCGTCGCGCCGGTCCCGGTCGTCGGCGAACCCGCCGCGGAAGCGCTGAACGGCGCCGTCACCGGCACCCACGACGCACTGACCGGCGGCGGCAAGCCCGCCCCCGGAACCCAGCCCCAGCCAGGGAAACCCGCCCCCGGAACACCCGGCAGCGGCGGCCCGCAGACGGGCGGACCCGGTGCTCCGGCGCCGGGCGGCACTCCGACCGGCGGCATCCCGGCGGTGAACAGCCCGTTGCTGCCCGGCACCTTCACCCCGAACTTCGGCGGCCTGCCGTGGGGCGTCAACACGGGCTACGCCCCGATGCGCGATTACAGCTCCATCCCGATGGCGACGGCCGGTCTCTTCAGCCCGTCGCCCGGCCTCCGGTACGGCGGCCAGATCCCGGGTTACGCGCCGCAGTTCGGCGTCACGACCGAAAACGAGAACGGGAATCCGGACGTCCAGGCCGCGGGACAGGCCGAAGCATTACCGAACGTGAGCGACGGATTCACTCAGGACGGGAAACTGCCGCTGCTGATCGCCGTTCTGGCACTCTCCGGAGTCAGCGCCGGCCTCGTCCGCACCTGGGTCCTACGCCGAATGGCCGCTTCAAGTTAGTCCTACCGCCTAGTATCTTTCTGGTCACTCCCTCGTTATCCCCGTTGCAGTGAATCCCCCTGCACTGCCACACGCCCCCACTGACCCGGAGGATCGCGCTCGTGCGGAAGAACACCATCTGGCAGACCACCCGCAAGGCGCTCACCGTCACCGCACTCGCGACCATGGTCACCGGTGGCGCGCTCCTGACGGCGGGCACCGCCTCGGCGGCGGCCACTACGCTGGCGAACGCGTGCAGCGGCACCGTCAACGGCGGCATCGGCGACACCGTCGCGATCACCGGCACCTCGGTCAAGGAACTGGTGCGCGCCGGGGCGAGGGAAGCGGGCACGCTGGCCCTCTACGACGTCGCCGCGAACGACATCGCCAAGGTCAACACCATCAGCGTCGGCACGGTCCCGAACGCCGCGGGCGGCGCGGTCGAGGGCAAGACGATCGGCGCGGCCGTGCGGCAGGCGGTCAAGAACACCAAGTCCTGGGGCCTCGGGCTCAACCCGGAGAAGACCCTCGACTCCATCGCGCACAAGGTCACCGGCAGCTGCGGTCTGACCACGGTCGCGACGAACTACGTCGCCCCCACCCTGCCGGCGCCGGGCACCATCGCCCCGCAGCAGGGCGGCAACGGCGGCGGCACCAACGGCGCCCCGGCGGGCACGAACCTGCTGCCCAGCGGCGGCAACGGCAACGGCACCGGCTACGCCCCGCCGCGCGACTACGGCGGCCTGCCGGTCGCGCAGCCGGGTGTCGCGGTGGCGCCGGGCGTGCGTTACCCGGCCAACAGCCCGCTTCCCGGCGAGGGTGCCCCGCAGTACGGCACCGACGGCCAGGCCGGACAGGGTCCCGACGTCCGCAACGCGGGCAACGCCGAGGCGCTCGCGACCGACGGCCTGCCCGGTGGCGACGTCCAGCTGCCGATGCTGCTCGCGGTGCTCGTGCTCGCCGGCGTGACCGCTGCGCTGGTCCGCACCTGGGTCCTGCGCCGCGTCTCCTGACGCCCCTTCGGGACCGGTACAACGCCGCCAGGTACGCTTACCTGGACAAACCCTCCTGCCACGGACAGTCCGTGGCCGCGAGCCCATAGGAGGTGAGTGGTTGTGTCACGCCATTACGAGGTAATGGTCATCCTGGACCCCACGCTCGACGAGCGTACGGTGGCCCCGACCCTGGACACCTTCCTCAACGTGATCCGTACTTCGGGCGGAAGCGTGGAGAAGGTCGACGTCTGGGGACGCCGCCGGCTGTCCTACGAGATCAAGAAGCACGCCGAGGGCATCTACGCGCTCCTCGACCTGAACTCGACGTCGGAAGCGGTCAAGGAGCTGGACCGTCAGCTCTCGCTGCAGGAGACCGTGCTCCGCACCAAGGTCATGCGCCGCGAGATCAAGCCGGCCAAGCCCGTCGCCGCCAAGGCCTGAGCCGAAGGACTTCCCGATGGCTGGAGACACCGTCATCACGGTGATCGGCAATCTCACGTCCGACCCGGAGCTTCGCTTCACCCCCTCCGGTGCGGCGGTCGCGAACTTCACGGTCGCGTCCACCCCGCGCACACTGGACAAGCAGTCCGGTGAGTGGAAGGACGGCGAGGCCCTGTTCCTGCGCTGCAACATTTGGCGTCAGGCGGCCGAGAACGTCGCCGAGTCGCTGACGCGTGGCGCGCGTGTCGTCGTGCAGGGGCGCCTCAAGCAGCGGTCTTTCGAGACCAAGGAAGGCGAGAAGCGCACCGTCGTCGAGCTCGAGGTCGATGAGATCGGCCCGTCGCTGCGTTACGCCACCGCCAAGGTGAACAAGGTCAGCCGTGGCACCGGTGGCGGTGGAGGCGGCGGCTTCGGTGGCGGCGGCGGTGGCGGCCAGTCCGGCCCGCCCGCCGACGACCCGTGGGGTTCCGCCCCGCCCGCCGGTGGCGGCGGTGGCGGCGGCGGCGGATTCTCCGACGAGCCGCCCTTCTGATCAGGCGATCCACCGCGGGCGAGAGCTCCGCGAGACGCCTCGAGACAACCACTACGTAGAAATCCAGGAGAAATACCGTGGCCAAGCCACCCATCCGCAAGCCCAAGAAGAAGGTCTGCGTGTTCTGCAAGGCCGAGAAGAAGGGCCGCCCGGAGAACATCGACTACAAGGACACCAACCTGCTTCGGAAGTACATCTCCGACCGCGGGAAGATCCGTGCCCGCCGGGTGACCGGCAACTGCAGCCAGCACCAGCGTGACATCGCCATCGCGGTCAAGAACTCCCGCGAAATGGCGCTGCTGCCCTACACCTCGACCGCACGCTAAGGAGGCACGTCAATGGCGAAGATCATTCTCACCACCGACGTCGCCAACCTCGGTGGGCCCGGCGACATCGTCGAGGTCAAGGACGGCTACGCGCGCAACTACCTGCTCCCCCGCGGCTACGCCATCGTGGCCACCAAGGGCGCGGAGAAGAACGTGCGCACGATCAAGCGGGCGCAGGAGAGCCGTCGCATCCGCGACCTCGACCACGCCAAGGAGATCAAGGCGACCCTGGAGGGCCTCGGCGCCGTCCAGCTGAGCGGCAAGGCGGCCGAGGGCTCGAAGAAGCTCTTCGGTTCGATCACCACCGCCGAGATCGTGGACGCGATCAAGGCCGCGGGTGGCCCGCTGCTCGACAAGCGCGTCATCGAGCTGAAGGACCACATCAAGACCGTGGGCAAGCACTCGGTCGGCGCCCGCCTGCACCCCGACGTGCGCGTCGACGTGCGGCTCGAGGTCAAGGCCAAGTAACACCGCTTCGGCAAGGGCGGGACGTCTCCATCACGGAGAGGTCCCGCCCTTTGCTTTGCGCGGAACCCCAGCCGGCCGGGTCACGTCTTAGGATTGACGGGGGTCGGGGCGGTATCGAGACTCGACGTCGAGGCACGGGGACTCAAAAGGGGATCTGGAACCAATGGCTTACGACAGCAACGCCGAGCAGAACCGGCAGGAGAAGGTCACGGTGTCCGCGCCGGCCAATCCTGACCAGCCGTCGTCGGGCGGAGGCGGTGGCGGGTTCACCTTCGACAAGGACAAGATCGACGCCATCATCAAGAAGTGGACGGACCTGCAGATCGAGCTCAAGCGGGACTTCAACGACGCGAACCTGATGGCGAACGTCAAGGCGCCCGGCAAGGAGTTCGCGAGCGGCGACTGGGAGAAGCTCGCCAACCCCTCGGGCAAGGCCTTCCTGGAGCAGAACCAGAAGATGCAGGACTACGTCAAGAACTACATCGACCAGCTGACCGCCGCGAAACAGAAGATCGCCACGAACGAGGCCGAAACGCAGGCTTCGCTCAACAAGCACAAGGCCGTGTGATGCGACGTTCCCTCGTTCTCCTCCTGGCCGCGGGCGCGCTGGTCGCCGGCTGTTCGGGCACCAAGAACGGCACCGCCTCGTCGGAGCCGTCCTACACGACCGGCTCTCCCAGCGCGTCGAGCGGTTCGTCCGGCTCCGCGCCTAAGGTGTCGAGCCCGTTGAAGACCTCGTCGATCGAGAGCGACGCCTGTTCCGCGCTTTCCGCGGCGAAGCGGTCCGAGCTCGGTCTCGGCGAAGGCGAGCCGCGGACGACGAGCGTCGGACCCGGCTGCTCGATCTTCGCCGCCGACGACCGGCTGAACCAGATCGAGATCAGCCCGGTGCTCGCGAACAAGAACGGCCTCAGCGACGTCTACGACACAAAGGCCAACGACGAGTACTTCGAGCCGACCGAGGTCGCCGGGTACCCGGCGGTGTACGCCGCGGCGCTCGACGGCCGCAAGAACGGCAAATGCGGCCTTTTCGTCGGCGTGACCGACCAGCTGGCCGTGAACATCCTGGTGCAGTACGACAACGGGCCCGGCGCGAGCGATCCGTGCCCGGTCGCGCTCAAAGTGGGGGAAGCGATGATCGAGACGTTGAAGGAGGGCTGACGCGTGTTCCTGCTGCCGATCATCGCCGGGTATTCGGCCTACAACCTGGCGACCACGAAATCCGGCGACTTCGAAGCGTCGGGCGGCGATCGCAAGATCGACTGCTACAACATCTGGGAGAAGATCGTCACCGGTCCCGGTACCGGGTCGATCCAGGAGGGGCAGGCCGCGGCGACCCGGCTCAAGGCCGGCTACCAGGACAGGCTGACCACCATCGACAACCTGTCGAAGGAGATGGACGCCGCCTGGACCGGTAAGAGCGCCGAAGCCGCGCAGCAGTCCGGCGCGCATCCGCTGCGGACCTGGATGGAGGACTCCGGCAAGAAGCTGGTGGACTCCGACAAGTACCTCGGCGAGCAGAACACCGCGTTCACCACGGTGAAGGCGAAGGTGCAGCCGGTTTCGCAGGACCCGCCGAAGAACAACCTGCTCAACTCCATCACCCCGTGGACCACCGACACCGACCGCGCGATCCGGGACTACAACCAAAAGGGTCAAGCGAACGTCGACGCGTTCAACGAGTACTTCAAGGCCAGTTCCGAGAACGGCAAGAAGATGCCCACCTACAACAAGATGGAGGGGCAGAACACGAACGTCGACGTCAACGGCGGCGGTGGCGACGGCAAGGACAGGGACAAGGACGGCAACGGGAACGGTCAGGGCGACCGGAACGGGCACCACGGTATGCCGGGCATCTCGACGCCGCCCGGTTCGATGCCGCCCGGCGGGATGCCGAGCGTCCCCGGTTCGAACATGCCGGGCATCGGCACGCCGGGTTCGAACCCGCCAGGGTCGAACTTCCCGGGCAGCAACCTGCCGGGGTCGAACCTGCCCGGCTCGAACCTGCCCGGCTCGAACCTGCCGGGTTCCGGCTTTCCGGGTTCCAACCTGCCCGGCGGGCAGTACAACCCGAACATCCCCGGCAGCAACTACAAGCCGCCGTCCTGGGACGACGGGACGAGCGCCTCCGGCTACACCCCACCGAAGATCCCCGGCGCCGGTGGCGGCGGTTTCGGCCCCGGTGGCGGGGGAGGCGGTGGCGCAGGCTTCGGCGGCACCGACATCCCCGGTGCGGGCGGTTTCGGTCCGGACGGCGGCTTCGGTCCCGGATTCGGTCCCGGTGGCGGGAGCGGCGCGGCCCTGCCCGGCAACGCGGGTGCGATGGGCGGCGCCGGTACGGGAGCCGGTGGCGCCGGTTCCGGTTCCGGCGCCGGAGCGGGTCGCGGCGCCGGCGGAATGATGGGCGGCATGGGCGGTATGGGAGCCGGTGGCGCCAAGGGCAAGGGCGCCGAGGACGAGGAACGCAGCGCCAAATTCCTCGTCGGCGACGATCCCAACGAGATCTTCGGGACCGACGAACTCACCGCACCGCCGGTGATCGGCGAGTAGTCGGCACGAGCGAGCCGGGCGCGTGCCAAGATTGGGGCCGCGCCCGGCTTGTCTTGTTCCGGGTTGGACGAACAAGAACGACTAGGGGGCAGTTCCGGTGCTGGACAAGCAGGTCACGATCACGACCGGCACCCTCATCACGCTGATCCGCCGACGGGGCGGCGAACCGCATACGATCCTGTCGGAAACGCCGACCTGGTACGACGAGGAAGCGCAGCGGGCCGAGGACGAGCGGACCAACGAGGAGCTGGCGAGCCAGGGCCTCTTCGGCGCGCGGGGGCTGCACCCGGGCTTCAAGGCGACGCTCGAAGCGATCGCCAGGCCGTCGCTCGAGTACTACGGCTGGATCGACGGCGGGTTCGAGGGCAAGGCGCTGAGCTTCACCCTGCTCGCGGGGAGCGCCGGCGGCGAGGGGTTCGTGCTCGCCCGGCACAGCGAGCACGACGGCATCGCGCTCGCGTCGGTGCGCACCGAAGAACTGCTCACCGAGTTCCTCGACCAGATCCCGAAGCTCGTGCCGGGACGCGGCCGCCCGATCGCCGTCCCGAAGAGTCAGGTCGAGGCCTCGCGGGCGTCGTCGACGGCGCAGGACGAAGGCTTCGAGGTGCTTCGCAGCGGACGGCAGAGTGCCGGAAGCCAGGAGGCCGACGAGCTTCGCCGCATCCTCGCGTTACGCCGTTTGGGGAGCGGCAGCCTCTACGTCGCGGCTCGGGGCCGGAGCGGCGCGCGACAGCGGATCGAACGCCCGGTGAACTACATCGATACGACCGAAGGCCGGTGGCTGACCGAAGAGGTACCGGGAAGTGGCGAGCCGAGGATCGCCTTCACCCCCGCCGACCAGCAGGTTCTCGCAGAACGACTACGGAGCGCACAGGGCAGGTTGTTCGCGTCCTGAAATCCACCGCTACCGACCCGATGGGTCATCCCTCCACTCTCCGTGGCATTCATCCACAGGGCACTCCTGTGCGGCCGCGTGCGACACGCCGAACGACGAGTTTTACCCGACACGCCGGATGGAGTTGAATAAAGTTCTCCACAGTGTCTCCACAGGCGCTGACCAGCACTTTTGTCAGACCATTCCCTCGTTGCCCACAAGTTGTACACAGGCTTTGGGCTACCTGTGAAGAGATGCCCCCAGTCATCCCCAGGTTATCCACAGGGCGGTCCCCAGGCGAAATTGCGCTGGTCCTTTCGGGGGGCCTACCGTGCCCGCCGGGCCAGTACGCACCGTGGTGGTCGTCCGGCAGGAGAAGTGCACAGGGGAGCGCCGGGAGCCGAGGGAGGGCGGCCGGTGGACGCGGGCGGACCGACCGGGGAAATTCTGGCATAATCGAACGCGTGTTCGATGTCTTGAGGAGGTGGCAGCAGCGGTGGCGCTGACCGACGACCGCAATCCGATGTACACGGAATCCGACCCGGGTCCCGGCGACCCCGGTCCGCGTGGCGGCGAATACGACCGCCAGCCTCCGCAGGACATCGCGGCCGAGCAGTCCGTGCTCGGCGGCATGCTGCTGTCGAAGGACGCCGTCGCCGACGTCATCGAAGCCCTCGGGCCCGACGACTTCTACCGGCCCGCGCATCAGGCGATCTACGACGTCGTCCTCGACCTCTACGGACGCGGCGAACCCGCCGACCCGATCACCGTCTCCGCCGAACTGGAACGCCGCGGCGAACTGGGCCGGGTCGGCGGCGCCCCGTACCTGCACACCCTGATCGCGACGGTGCCCACGGCGGCGAACGCCGGGTACTACGCCGAGATCGTCTCCGAGAAGGCGGTGCTGCGGCGCCTGGTCGAAGCGGGCACGCGGATCGTGCAGTACGGCTACGGCGCGGCCGCGGCCGACGGCGCGAACATCGACGAGGTCGTCGATCGCGCGCAGGCCGCGATCTACGACGTCACCGAACGGCGCACCAGCGAGGACTACGTCGCGCTGGAAGAACTGCTCCAGCCGACCATGGACGAGATCGACGCGATCGCCTCGCGCGGCGGGCAGTCACAGGGCATCCCCACCGGCTTCGCCGACTTCGACGATCTGACCAACGGCCTGCACCCCGGCCAGATGATCATCGTCGCGGCGCGTCCCGGGGTAGGAAAATCGACACTGGGCCTGGATTTCGCGCGTTCGGCGTCCATCAAACACGGTCTGACCAGCGTGATCTTCTCGCTGGAAATGAGCAGGACCGAGATCGTCATGCGCATGCTCTCGGCCGAGGCCCGGATCCGCCTGGCGGATATGCGCGGTGGCAAGATGTCCGACGACGACTGGACGCGGCTCGCGCGCCGGATGAGCGAGGTCTCCGAGGCGCCGCTGTTCGTCGACGACTCGCCGAACATGACGATGATGGAGATCCGCGCGAAGGCCAGGCGGCTCAAGCAGCGCAACGATCTCAAGCTCGTCGTCCTCGACTATCTCCAGCTGATGACCTCGGGCAAACGCGTCGAGTCGCGGCAGCAGGAGGTCTCGGAGTTCTCGCGGCAGATGAAGCTGCTGGCCAAGGAGATCGAGGTCCCGGTGATCGCGATCAGCCAGCTGAACCGTGGTCCCGAGCAGCGGACCGACAAACGCCCGATGCTGTCCGACCTCCGTGAGTCCGGTTCGCTGGAGCAGGACGCCGACCTCGTCATCCTGGTCAACCGCCCCGACGCCTGGGAGCGGGACGACCCGCGTGCCGGCGAGGCGGACCTGATCATCGCGAAGCACCGTGCCGGGCCGACGGCGACGATCACCGTCGCGCACCAGCTGCACTACAGCCGCTTCGTCGACCTTTCGCACGACTAGCGAACGGGCTTGCGGGGTTTCCCGGTTGAGCACTTTTTCTCGTGGATGACTTCATCTCGATCTCATTCATGAGGTGATCGTGAGACGCTGCCCGGCGCGGTGTCGAACGCGGCCGACCCGGGTCCATGCCTTCACTCCGCTCACCGTGAGGCTCACCGCGACAGCGGTTCAGCGCACAGCGTGCTTCCCCGGCCTCACTCCGGCTGGAAGAACGCGAGCATCTTCTGCCCGGCATCCGGCGCCGTCAGGAGTTCGTGGACCCGTGCGGACATCCGGGCGGCGGCGCTCGTGCGCTCGAACATCTCGTGTTCGTAGTCCTTGACGGCGGTCGGGAAGTCGTCGGGGTGCGCGGCCAGTGCGAGGCCGAGCAGAGCGCCGTCCAGCAGGGCCATGTTGGCGCCTTCCCCCACCGGCGGCATCAGGTGCGCTGCGTCGCCGAGCAGCGTGACGCCGGGATTCGCCTGCCAGGTCAGGCCCACCGGAAGGGCGGCGATCGGCCGGGGCACGACCATGTCGTCGCAGGCCGCGATGAGCGCGGTGAAGCGGGCGTCCCAGCCGTCGAGTTCCTCGATCAGCCGTGTCCGGGCGGCGGCCGGGTCGTCGAAGGGGATCCCGCTCGTGGCGAGCCAGTCCTCGGCGGTGTTGTGGAAGCTCAGGCCGACGCGGACGCATCCGTCGCCGTTGCGCTGCGCGGCCAGGGATTTCCCGTCGCCGAGCGCCCAGTAGGTGCCGCGCCCGACCATCGCCGCGAGGTCGGGATGGGTCCGATCGATGTCGGAGATACAGAGCTCGACGAGATTGTGGCCGAGATGCGCCGGGCGGGCATCGGTGAGCAGCGCCCGGACCCGGGAGTTCGCGCCGTCGGCGCCGACCAGCAGGTCGTACGCCGCACTGGTCCCGTCGACAAAGTGCAGCACGCCGCCGGTGGCGGACGCGAACGCGTTCCCCCAGCGCACGGTGTCTTCGGGGAGCGAGTCCAGCAGCAGGTCCCGCAGCTCGGCCCGGTCGACTTCGGGTCGCGCGAACGGCGCGTCGTCGGGTGTGTCCTCCTGCACCAGCAGGGTGCCGTCCGGCTCCAGAAGCGTCATGTCCTGCCCCTCGCGGCGGGCGATCGTGTGGAAGGCGTCGCTCAGCCCGGCCTCACGAAGCGCCCGTTGACCGGTGTCGGCATGGATGTCGAGCATGCCGCCCTGGCCACGCGCGTCGCGTGACGGTTCCCGTTCGTAGACGACGGCGTCGATGCCGTTGACGTGCAGAACGCGAGCGAGCGTGAGGCCGCCGAGGCCCGCCCCGACGATGACGATGGACATGGTCGTCCTCCTTCGATACACCGTATTGGTCAATACACCGTATCGAACGATGCGTTGTATTGTCCTCGGCATGGTGGTGTGGGAGCGGCCGGAGCCGCCGGATCGGCCGGCCCTGGCCCCGCTGAGCCGGGAGCGGATCGTGCGAGCGGCGATCGAGCTCGCCGACGCGGACGGGCTGGACGCGGTCTCGTTGCGCAAGATCGCCACCGCGCTGGACGTCGGCCCGATGCGGCTGTACGGCTACATCGCGAGCAAGGAAGAGCTGCTCGACCTGATGGTCGACGCCGCCCACGCCGAGATCCGGCCCGCCGGAAACGGCTGGCGGAAGGTGTTGCGGTCGCACGCCGAAGCCATGCGGCGCACCGTTCACGAGCACGAATGGCTCGCCGATCTCCTGGGTGGCCGCCCCCAGCTCGGCCCGCACGCGCTGGCCAGTGGGGAGGCCGTGATGTCCGCGCTGGGCGACCTCGGCGTGGACGCCGTCATGCCGGTGGTCTCCGCCGTCAACGCGTACACGATCGGCGCGGTACGCCGGGAGATCGCCGAGCGGCGCGCGGAACGCGCCACCGGCATGGACGAGAAGCGCTGGCAGGCCGCGCTCGGGCCCTATCTGGAGCGGTCCTTCGCCACCGGCGAGCTCCCCGCGCTGGCCGCGGTGGTGCGCGACGCCGTCCACCTGGACGCCGACGAGACCTTTCGGATCGGCCTCGAATTTCTGCTGGACGGCATCGAAGCCCGCCTCTCAAGCTGAAGCGCGTTCGAGCGCCGCCCGACCCGCCGGTTCCCAAGCCGGTTTGCCGCCGGGGAGGCCGAGCCTGCCGTTGTGTCCGATGCCGATCAGGTGCAGTGCGCGCAGGACCGCCCAGCCGCGAGCCCGTGCGACGGTGGCCTCGTCCGCGACCTCGTAGGCGTCGAAGAACCGGCTCGCCGCGCCCGGGGGAAGCAGGATCCAGGCCGCCGACAGGTCCGTCGCGGGATCACCCGCGCACAGCTCGCCGAAGTCGATCACCCCGGAGAGCGTCCCCTCCCGCACGATCACGTTCGCGGGATGGAGATCGCCGTGCAGCCAGGCCGGTGCCTCGTGCCAAGCGGGCGCAGCGACTGCCTTCTCCCAGATTTCCCTGGCGGCCTCGATGTCCGCATCGCCGTCGATGAACTCCAGCCCCTGGTCGAAACCGTCGCGCATCGCGGCGAGCGGGATGCCGCGGGTGGGGTTGACCGGGGCTTCCGCCGGTGCGTCCCGATGCAGCGCCTTGAGGAAACCCGCGAGGATCTCGGCCGCGTCGTGGCGGCTGATCGGCGTTTGATCCGCGGGCTCACCCTCAACCCAGCGGGTGATCGTCCAGGGGTGCTCGAACAGGGCCGATGGTTCACCGACGCGCACCGGGACGGGCGTCGGCAGCGGCAGGCGATCGGCCAGCACGGGCAGCCACTTCTGCTCGTTGCGCAGGAGGCCGGGAGCACGCTCGGTGCGCGGCAGCCGGACTCCCAGCTCCGGCCCGAGGCGCCACTGCTGGTTGTCCCAGCCACCGTCGACGTCGCGGAGTTCGAGCTCCGCGAGATCCGGATGCTGTTTTCGCAGCAAGGCCCGCACGAGAGCCTGTTCGAACCTGAATTCGTCCATGGTCGAGACTCCCATGTCAGTGCCGTGACCGTCCCGTGTCAGCGCGGTCCGCCAACGTGGGCACCATGAACAAGACCTTGAAGACCTTCCGCCGCATCGGCCTCACCGCGCTGGCCGCCGCACTGCTGACGGGACTGGCCGTGCCGACGGCTTCCGCCGGGCAGGACCGGCCGGAGCTGCGGCGCGCCGTCCAGGAGTTCGTCGACGCCGGGTTCGGCGGGATGCAGCTGCGCGTCCGTGACGAGCGGGGTGAATGGACCGGCAGTGCCGGGGTGCGCGAGCTGGGCGGGACCGCGAAACCGCCGACCGACGGTCACTTCCGCGTCGGCAGTACGTCGAAGAACTTCACCGCGACCCTGGTGCTGCAACTGGTGGCCGAGGGCAGGATCGGGCTCGACACCCCGGTCGCCGGGTTCCTGCCGCGGTTCGGGCTGGACTCGCGGATCACCGTGCGGATGCTGCTGCAGCACACCAGCGGGCTGTTCAACCACACCGGCCAGTACCACCCGGACGGGACGGTCACGCCGGGGATTCCGTGGGCGGGCCAGGAGTGGGTGGACAAGCGGTTCCACACCTACCGGCCGGAAGAACTGGTGCGGTTGGCGGTGGCCAAGCCCGCGGTCTTCGAGCCCGGGGCGGGCTGGAGCTACTCCAACACCAA
Source organism: Amycolatopsis sp. NPDC041971 (assembly GCF_055588925.1). Lineage (NCBI taxonomy): Bacteria > Bacillati > Actinomycetota > Actinomycetes > Pseudonocardiales > Pseudonocardiaceae > Amycolatopsis > Amycolatopsis sp. NPDC041971. The sequence goes on from NZ_JBVJCE010000001.1 coordinate 578,854, forward strand.
CTACGTGGTGGCCAGGCTGCTGGTCGAGAAGCTCACCGGCCGCCCCTTCGCCGAGGAGCTGGACCGGCGGATCCTGCGGCCGCTCAAGCTGCGTGACACCTTGTCGCCGGGAGCGTGGGCGGGGATGCCCAAGCCGTACGCCCACGCGTACTACCGCTATGAAAACGCCGGCCAGTGGAAGACGATCGACGTCACGCGTCAGAACCCGTCCTGGATCTCCAGCGCCGGTGACATGATCTCGACGACCAAGGATCTCCAGACGTACTTTTCCGCGCTGCAGAGCGGAAAGCTCCTCCCGGCGGGGCTGATGGCCGAGATGCGCGAGACGCACCCCGGCAGCGAAAGCCTCTACGGCTTCTACGGTCTGGGGCAGTTCACACAGGACTTGGGGCCGGGCTGCGTCGGCACCGTCCTCAACCACAACGGTGGCCTCAACGGCTACGGATCGCTGATGTACAGCACACCGGACGGCAGCAAGACGCTGACCGCGTCGATCACCGCGGGCGATTCCGAGAAGGACCCGGTGCCGTCGTACCCGGCAGCGCTGAACAAGCTGCTCAAGACGGTGTTCTGCGGCAAGTGAGCACTATGGGGCCGTCTCCTCGTCGAGGACCGCCGGCCGTGAAGTGAGGTCGTCGACGAAGCGGCCGAACAGGATGCCGTGGGGGAACCGGTCGCTGTTGTTCCGCGACCCCGACGGCAACCTGTCGACTACTTCGCGCCGAGCGCGCCGTAGTCCCGGACGAACGCGGTCAGCAGCCGGGCGAACTCGTGGCGGTCTTCGTCCGGCCAGTCCGCCATCGCCTCGGCGAACACCGAGCGGCGGAATTCGTGCATACGCGTCACTTCGGCGCGGCCGGCGTCGGTGAGCACGAGGACGGCGCGGCGACCATCACGCTGATCGGCTTCGCGCCGGAGAAAACCGTCCTCGACCGCGCGTGCGACCAGACGGCTCGCGCGCGGCTGGTCGACGGTCAGCGCCGAGGCGAGGCTGGTGACAGTGCCCGGTTCGCCCCTCTCCTCCGCCGCCTCGACGGCGTCGAGGAGTCCCTGTATCGCCTGGTCCGGCATCGTTTCGGCGCGGTCGCGGGCGAGTTTCGACAGCGATCGCCTCGCCTGGCTCCGCCGGATGGCGATCATCGCGCGTTCCACGTCGGCCACGGCGTCCGTCATTGCCCGTCCTCACCCAAGTGCATGTATCTTTACATGTAGTTGCCGTCTACATGAAGGAGTATCCATGAAGCCCATCGGATTCTGGTTCGCCCACCTTCACCACGCCCTCGAATCCTCCCTGGAGGAGGTCCTCACCACCGAAGCACTGACCCGTCGCCACTGGCAGGTGCTGAACACGATCGACGATGGAGCCTCTGTCGACGAGGCGCTGTCGCCGTTCGGAGAGCTGGCGAAAACCGTCACCGACCTGCGCACTCGCGGCTGGGTCGACGCCGAAGGAGCCCTCACCGACGCTGGCCGGGAGGCGCATCTCCGCCTGAAGGCCAGGGTCGGCGAGTTCCGCTCACGCGCGACCGAAGGCATCAGCGACGACGACTACCGGACGACGGTCGGCGTGCTCGAACGGATGGCGGCGAACCTCGCGCGGGAATAAGGCGGAACAGGGTGTCGTCTATCCTGGTAGTTGAAAGTTCAAACACCTGGAGCTGACATGACGCCGGTGCTCTACCTCAGCCACGGCGCGCCGCCGCTCGCCGACGACGCCACCTGGACCCGCCAGCTCGCCGGCTGGTCCGCGGATCTCGAAAAGCCGAAGGCGATCCTCGTCGTCTCCGCGCACTGGGAAGAGGCACCGCTGACCCTCGGCGCCACCACCACGGTGCCGCTGGTCTACGACTTCTGGGGCTTCCCGGACCGCTACTACCAGGTGAAATACGCCGCGCCCGGCGCTCCCGAGCTGGCGGACAAGGTGCGCAAACTCCTGCGCTCGCCCCGGACGCCGGTCCACGACGCGCCCGACCGCGGCCTCGACCACGGCGCGTACGTCCCGCTCGTGGAGATGTATCCGGACGCCGACATCCCCGTGCTCCAGATGTCCATGCCGTCACTGGACCCCCGTGAGCTGTTCGACCTCGGCCGGAAGCTCGCGCCACTGCGCGACGAAGGCGTGCTGATCATCGGCAGCGGCTTCTTCACCCACAACCTGAGCGCGATGAGCCAGACCGACGGCACCGACGGGGCGCCGCCGTCGTGGTCGAGCGAATTCGACCACTGGGGTGCGGAAACGCTGCGCGACGGCGACCTCGACGCGTTGCTGGACTTCCGGCACAAGGCCCCCGCCGCGGCCGTCGCGCACCCCAGAATCGAACACTTCGCCCCGCTGTTCGTCTCGCTCGGCGCGAGCTTTTCGGAAGGAAAAGGCGCGATGAGTCCTCGGCGCGAATACGAACCTCGGACTGTCATCGACGGCTATTGGTACGGCCTCGCCAAGCGTTCCCTCCAGTTCGGCTAGCGGGACCGAAGGACGCCTGCGCCTGCCACCAGGCCGAGCGCCAACAGCGTGACCACCGCGAAGGACACCGTCAACGACGTCAGGTCGGCGATCCCGCCGATCAACGACGGCGCGACGAGACCCGACGAATAGGTGATGGTCGCGACGCCCGCGATCGACTGGCTCGGCGTCGGCCCGCTGCGTCCGGCCGCCGCGAAGGCGAGCGGCACGACGACGGAGACGCCGAGCCCGATCAACGCGAAACCGCCCATCGCCATCACCGGATGGGCGGCGAAGACGACCAGCAGCCCACCCGCCGTCGCGAAGACACCGCCCGCGCGGACGGTCCTGACCGAGCCGAAGCGCCGCACCAGCGCGTCGCCCGAGAGCCGGGCCACCGCCATCGTGCAGGTGAACGCGGTGGTCGACGCGGCCGCGATCCCCGGCGAGGTGCCGAGGACGTCACGCAGGTAGACGGCGGACCAGTCGAGGCTCGCCCCCTCGGCGAAAACGGCGCAGAACGCGACGGCACCGATGATCACGGCCGACTTCGGCGGTAGCGCGAACCTCGGTGGCGGATGCTCGTCGGGGGCACTGCGGACGTCGAACACGCCCTGGCAGAGGACCGCACCGGCCACGGTGAGCACGGCGGACACGATCGCGAAGTGGATCCGCGCGTCCAGCGCGGTGTGCGCGGCGAGCGTGCCCGCAGCGGAACCGACGAGCGCGCCCGTGGTCCACATGCCGTGCAGTCCCGACATGACCGACTTGCCCATCTTCTCCTCGACGTCGACGCCGAGGGCGTTCATCAGCACGTCCGAGGTGCCCGCCGCGGTGCCCATGACGAACAGCGCGAGGCACAGAGTGCCGAGATTTCCCGCCAGGGCGGGGAGGATCAGCGCCAGCGTCCAGTAGGCGAGCAGCAACCGGAGCCCCGGCCTGCCGCCGAGCCGGTGCCCGATCCGCGCGGCGAGCGGCATGGTGAGCGAGGCACCGATGGCGGGGAAGGCGAGCGCGAGACCGAGCTGGCCCGCGCTGATCCCCGCGTGTTCCTGGATCCACGGGATCCGGGTGGCGAAACTGCCGGTCACCGCGCCGTGCACGGCGAAGACGGCGGCGATGGCGACCCGCGCCTGCCGCACCCGCCGCGTCGGCCCGCCGACGATTTCCACTGTTTTGGTCACTGGGCCCCCAAGGTCCATGAGACGACTCGACGGATGTCAGCGTAAACTATCAGGAAGGGAACCTGATAATTAATTCTGGGAGGATCTGCCGGTGAGTGTCATCCGGATGCCGTCCGCCTCCCCGACCACCGCGCGTGCCATCAACGATCGCCTCGCGCTCGACCTGCTCCAACGCGAGGGCTCGCTGACGGCCGCCCAGCTCAAAACGTTGACCGGTCTTTCCCGGCCGACGGTGGCCGACCTCGTCGAACGCCTGCGGGACGCGGGGCTGATCGAGATCGTCGGCGAGGCGGGCGCGGAACGCCGCGGCCCGAACGCGAAGCTGTACGGCATCGTCGCCGAACGCGCGTATCTCGCGGGACTCGACGTCCGCACCCACGGCATGGCCGTTTCGGTAGCGGACCTCCTTGGCCGGACCCGCGCGGAGGCCTCGCTGCCGTTCGAGCTGGACATCGACACCGACGTGGCCGTCGAGCGGGCGATCGCCCTGTTGGAGACCACCACCGCCGAAGCGGGCGCGACAGCGCTGCACACGATCGCCGTCGGCGCTCCCGGTCTGGTCGACCCGGCGACCGGCGGTCTGCGGCCCGCCGGGGGATTGCCCGCGTGGCACGGGAAACTCGTCGACGAACTCCGGCGCCGGCGGGGTGTCCCGGTACTGCTGGAGAACGAGGTCAACCTCGCGGCCGCCGCCGAGCAACGACTCGGCGCCGCTCGCGATCGGGACACGTTCGTACTGCTGTGGCTGGGTTTCGGGGTGGGCGCGGCCGTCGTCCTCGACGGTTCGCTGCGGCGGGGCGCGTCGGGCGGCGCGGGGGAGATCGGCTTCCTGCCGATGCTGGGCCCGGGACGGCTCCCGACGGCGACCGACTGCGACGGCGGCTTCCACACCCTCGCGGGCGGCGCCGCGATCTGCGAACTCGCCCGCGAGTACGGCATCCCGGCTTCGTCCGCCGACAACGCCGAAGGGGCCGCAGTGGCTGTCGGGTACGCGATCGACGCGGACGCCGAGGACGCCGAGGTCTTCCTCGAGATCGTCGCGGAGCGGATCGCGATCGGTGCCGCCGCGGTCACCGCGGTACTGGACCCGGGATGTCTCGTGCTGGGCGGGGAGATCGGCCGCGCCGGTGGCGAAGCGTTGGCTGCCCGGGTGACCCGCCGGCTCGCGGAGATCTCGCCTCTCCGGACCGAGGTACGGGCCGGGACCGTCGGCGGGAGCGCGGTACTGGAAGGCGCGGTACTCACCGCGATGGGCGCCGCTCAGGACGCACTGTTCACCCCTGGGGGCTGAAGGGAACTTCAACTCTGCGGACAAAAGGAAGCGGGGCCGGGGGGGGTTCCCCGGGCCACGTCTGTTTCCTTCGTTGTTTTTCACGACCGGACAGTTCCCCTTGTTTTTGGCCTCTTTTCTGTTGGGGTGTCGGC